>NZ_CP127162.1:2740500-3361500 GCF_030263935.1 Paenibacillus polygoni
ACGAATTTCCCATTAAGGACACCAAGTCATAGAAGTTATCCATCGTTGGATTGATAACAAAGAAACGAGGTGGAAAAATGAATATCTCATCCAGCGGTTTAAATGCGTTATTGATGGCATAAATAAGCGGTAATGCCATAAATGCGCCAAATAGTGCCAGGATGATGAACAACATAATGTTGACAGGTAAGGAACGGTTAAGTTTCTTCTGTGTTCGGAAAATATTTCTCATTTTTAATACCACGTCTATTCTCCCACCCTTCTAAGGAGTCTCTGCGTCAGCTTGTTCGAGCCAATCATTAAGAAGAACAAGACGGTTGCGATCGCTGAAGCATATCCCATCTCAAACCGAATGGTGCCATAGTCCATCAAATGCGTCACGACGGTATGAGCTGCATAGTTAACACTTGGGAAGCCTGCTAGAGCAATGGAGATATCTGCAACAGCAAAGGAGGCTGTGATTTGCATAACTGCCCCAAACATCAGCTGAGGTCTCATCGAAGGCAGAGTAATGTACCATAGTTCCTGCCACCGATTTTTAATGCCGTCTACTGCTCCTGCCTCTACGAGTGTTTTGTCAATCGTCTGCAGACCCGCAATAAATGCCAAGAAACTCGTGCCTAGACTGAGCCATAACTGAACGATCATTACAATGGCAAGGATATACTTCTCATCAAGCAGCCATTGAATAGGTTCTAGGATAAATCCCGCTTTCATTAAGAACCCATTCAAATAGCCGTAACTATCACCTGAAAAAATGATGAGCCATATAAAGAACACGTTTCCAGAAATCGAAGGTGCATAGAAAATGAGAGTCATGAACGCTCTGACCTTCGGTGATAATTCATTAATGATCCATGCAAATATAAAACAGGCTATATAACTGACTGGTCCTGTGATGACAGCGAACAGCAATGTGTTCTTTAAAGCAATCATGAAGATATCATCATTCAAAAACAGTCTGGCGTAGTTCTGCCAACCGACAAAACGCGGAAACTCCAACATGTTGAAATAGAAAAAACTGAGACCGAATGACAATACAACAGGTATTACCGTAAACAAGAAAAAGATGATCATGTATGGACTCATTAACAGGTAATAATGTTTGCTTCGATGAAATTCTTTCTTAATTCGTAACATTCGGCTTGGCCGTGTTGGATGGACGGCTTCTTTTATTGGCTGAACATTCGTTCTTGTCTGCACCTTTTCCCCACCCCCTTATTCATAAGGCAAATTGAATTCCTTTCGCTTGATCTCGATTTCATCGTTAATGTAAAGGATATAATCTGAGAATGCTTCCCGTGGATTCTGATTTGCGTTCACAACTTTACGGAAGGCATTATCCAGATGCCTGCCTGTAAAATAACCGCCAGGTACTTGCGGAATCCCTTGTACCCATTTCCACTGACTTTCCAGATTCTTATAATCCTTCACAGGCCAAGGAAGTTCTTCCAATGCTTCTGTATTGGCTGTTGGGTACCTTGCCGCCTCACCCATCAGACCTTCCATCTCTCTGCCGTAACTAATCTGAACATCTTTGTCTGTCCACCATTTCATAAATTCCCAAGCGGATTCCTTATCGTCCGCATTATTCAACATCATAACTCCTGTTGTATGACTCGCTACCTCGTGGTTCACCGATCCATCAGCAAGTTTAGATCCGGGTACAATCGTGAAATCCCAAAGTCCTTTTATTTCAGGAGCCATTACGGTCAGCATGTTGTAGGTGGTGTAATCAGCGATACCGATTGGCATTTCTCCTGTCCGGAATCGGTTAGGGAAATCCGCTTGCAGCGGGAACTTATAACTGGTATAGAATTGTGTCCACTTTTTAAATGCATCCATGGAGATGTCAGAATCAAGCGTGCTTCGCATCCCGTTATCTTGATAGAATTCTCCGCCATTTTGGTACAAGAGCATCGAAAAAGTCGCATTAGGTACAAGACTTGCGTTCGATGATTCCAGAGGTAAATAGAATTCCATATTATGTTTTTGCAGTACAGAAATCATATTGTAGATGTCCTGCCAGGTTTTTGGAGGTTCAAGTTCCAGTTCTTTTAATATATCTTTGCGATAAAATAACATAGGGAACGTCTGCTGCTCAGGAAGTGCATATACCCCTTCATCGTACATATACGGCGTGAGTCCACTTTCGCGGAACCGGGCAGCAACATCATCATAATCACCAAATTGGGTTAGATCCGCAGCAGCACCCCGCATTGCATAGTTCACTGGAAGGTCTTCACCAATCTGCATTGCAATGTCCGGTCCTTCATCTGCAAGAGTAGCCGGCAGCAAGATGTTGGAAGGAACAAGTCTAAGATTTACAGAGATGTCCGTCTCGGGGGTGAATGTATCGTCGATTAATGCTTTCAGTACCTGAGCCTGATCTCGCCCTGTAGTTACCCATACATCAAGGGAACGATTGCCTTCAGCAATATTACCAATACTGTCGTAATCCTCCGTATAGGAAGCAATATAAGCACCAATTTCGTGCTTTACTTCTTCAAAAAAGGTAGCTTCCGCTCTTGGTAGTTTCACGTCAGGTGACGAAACAACCATATAATCAAGAGAAAGCGGTTGTTCACGTACAGTCAGAATCCAGGTTCCAAGTCCGCCGACATTAATTTTGAATGAATCCAGTCGCTGCGCGATTGTCTCAGGACGCTGCATCATTTCTTTTAGCTGATATACCATCGCATAAAGAATAGCGACCTTATCACTCTTTTCTCCTGTCACTTTCTCTAGATAATCAGCTACATTTTGAATCGTCTCTGCTTGCTGTTCAAATACTTCTATCATATCTGGGATCCGCTTCTCGAGTTGATAATCACGATAAGGATCCGGTGTATTCGATGTAATCATCAGTATTTTTCGGTACATCTCATTCAGTTCCAGGACACTTGATTCAATTGTTCTTAGCAGCGGGGCAATTTCCCCAAGGGAGACGGTCATACGAATGTGGTGTTTCCCTTTTGTTAAGTGGAATAAATAAGGCTCTTCTCCACCAAGGACGTTCATCTGCCAATCACGATGAAATTTGAATCGAATTCGTTTCATTTCTTGGAATGGGTATTCCCCGTCAATCATTAAGCTTCTTGTTGCGTATATTCCGCGAAGTTGATCCTGTTTTTCTTTTAGCGCAATCTGATATAATCCGTCCTCAGGAACTTCAATTTCCCATTCTATCCATTGACCTGGGAGTTTCCAGTTCGTACCGCCGATTGAGTTGATTCGAATTTTTGATACATCATATGGAATTACGGTTGGACTCGAGCGGTCTGATATCGGAGCCAACGTTGGGGAAGACTTAAATGCCGCATCCTCAGCTTGAATCAGCATATATTGATCCTTTACTGGCGCTAGTCCAGCAGATGCATATTCACCGGTTACCTGCTCATATGTTTTCTGTCCTGACTGCTGATACAGTTCAATATAATCAATTGCCATCGGTTCTCTTAATGCGGTCAAAGAAATTTCTTGTTCACCGGATTCAAAATAAAACGAAAACGGTTCATCATAATAACCTTCTCGATCTGTTAAAGTGCCATATTGCCATGAAGGTTTCTCCACTTGTCTTGGACGAAGATCATTATTCCGATCATCTTGCTGGATTTCATCCATTTTATTTCCCCAGATTCGGTCAAATAAAAGAATTTCCGCACCTTTGAAAGGAACCTCTCCGTTAATTTCTAATTGCCTTTCAATAGCCGAGCTTTTCCCTTCGATCGGATAGTAATGTACTCTCACGTTATATAAACCTGCTTCCTCAATGGGCACAGACCAGGATATCGTTCCTTCTTCTGGTGTTAAGACAGCAGTCCCATCAAGTTCATATGGATGGTCCGCTATTTCGAATTTACCGCCTGTAGCGTTTACATAACTTTCCCCTTCAATTCGGACTACACGGTCAGGTCTTGCCGCACTCGTATGACGTTCTAGATATGCGGAATAACCGTTCTGATCATCTGAGCTCACGATCGCTTCGAAATCAGAAATCGGTTCGATCTTTTCGCTGGCCATGATGGATTTTAAAGGATAAAAAGAGCCTATAAATACGGCGCATAAACTACAAACGAGCAATGAAATGGCACATCGTTTCTTATAGATGTTCAACGCTTTCTCCCCTCCAGCTGCATGACGTAATAAATTGATCCACAGCCCCTCTAAACAAATGCTTAAAGGGGCTGGCAAGGATCAATATCTAACGTTTAATTGCCGTATACTTCGTCAATCGCTGCTTGAAAAGTTCCTTTGTACTTCTCAATTACGGTTGAAACAGAAACCCCGCTGTTCAGCTCTCCTTGGAAATCATAGAATTTCAGATTTGGAAACGTATGATGATCGAGCACGAGCATATTCGGTGCAACCATTTTTGCATTGTTCAGATCTTCTTCAGTTGAGAATACGGTTTCATATGAACTTTGATCTGGGTAATCATATACGGAATCGATATCGTTAATCTTTTCCCATATATACATTAACTGCTCCGGATTCTCTACAGATTTTGGAATGGTAAGGGCTTGGAAAAGTGCCTCTGCCGAATGGTATTCGGTTGCACTTGGACCTTTAGGGAAAGGGACGAAACCTATATCATAATCAGGCATATCCGTCTTCAAACCGTTAAGTTCATGCAGTGCACCGGCGTACATTAACGTATTTCCTTGACGAATAAACTGACCTGGTTCAGTCCAGTCTCCGCCTTCTGTTGGTCTTGTGATTTGCTCATTAGCGATACGGTTAACAAAGTTAAGAGATTCCACTGTTGCTGGATCGTCTAGATTCTGTTTTTCGCCTTTGGTAAGTGAAGTATTATTAGAATACAAAGCTTGCTCTAAAAGAGAATTATTTGCTAACCCCCATGTATCGAGCTTGCCATCGTTATTCGTATCTCTGTTTGCCTCTTTAGCAACTTGAATAAAAGTATCCCAGTTCCAATTGTCTTCATCTACGTAATCTTGAAGCGGTTTAATACCAAGTTGGTTCATTAGAGTACGGTTGTAGAAAATCCCCACGACAAGATTCGCCTGATTCTCAGTAAATCCATACCCTCTGCCTTCATAAGTGAAGTATTCGTTCGTTACCTTTTGATTAAAGGCAACAGGATTCTTCGTATATTCATCGATAGGCCAAAGCAAATCTTGTTTAACCAGAGCTGGAACCGCATATGTTTTACCAAGACGGACAATATCTCCAAGAGGCTCGCCTGCAAGGAGCGAAGCTGTCACCTTTTCTTGATACTCACCATAATCAACAGCCAAGTATTCCACTTTGAAATTATGTTTTTCCATTAATGCTTCGAGGTTTT
Organism: Paenibacillus polygoni; assembly: GCF_030263935.1. NCBI lineage: Bacteria > Bacillati > Bacillota > Bacilli > Caryophanales > Paenibacillaceae > Paenibacillus > Paenibacillus polygoni. The sequence goes on from NZ_CP127162.1 coordinate 2,745,809, forward strand.
TCTTACGCTGAATATTATCTGGGTTATCTTCGCCGATCGTCATATCCCACCAAGAAACGATTTTGATTGTTCTGCCACCCATATCAAAATCCATTTCCGGGGTGCTGTATACAGCCTCTTCATCTGTATTGCCATCTCCATCTGCATTCTCACCGCTGTCTACCTTACCTACATCTTCCGTTGGTGTATCATTCGTGTTGACCTCTTTCTCGTTGCCTGAGCCGCTGCTACAAGCTACAAGCAACACCATTATCATGAATAACACAATGATCGTTTTGCTGATCCGCATGATTCAATCCCCCTCTTGATTTATGAGCACAATCAAAGTGTAGCGCTTACATAATAAGGCAAACAACCTGCGATATACGTGTTTTAATACCCCTCAAAATATAGGTTCCCGAGCAGCATTCAGTCGTAATGTGAGAAGAAGTAAACAAAAGTTAGATAAATAAAGATATGCACATTGAGAACTTCCCAATATTTTTCCATAATGAAAGCGTAATCATTTTTACATAGAGAGGATCACATGATTCATAAATAAACACATGGGGGGCTATGATTATGTATAAGATCCTGTTCGTTGATTTACATCATCATTGGGATGCAAAAAGTCAAGATTTCTTTAATTGGAATAATCTCGGTTTCATATTAGAAGATTACACGAATGAATCCGATTCTGCTTTATCTCTCCTCAAATCAAAATGTTATTCTCTGCTGATCATCGATATTGTAAAATGCCCTGAACAAGGGATTACCCTATGCAAGCATGTACGTGCAATAAGTCCTGTTCCCATTATTCTTATTAGCGATAGTACTGACTTTCAGCTTGCTCGAAAAGCAATGCAGTATCAGGTCAGCGACTACTTACCTGCCCCAGTTTCCAGCGAAGATATGAGAATATGTCTACAGCTTATGAATCGAAAATTAAATGAAGAAAAAGCAGAGAATAAGAAAGCCAGTTTTGATATAGCGGATGATCTAGAAGAATCCGTTATTGATAAAGTGAAAGAATATGTGACCGAATCTCTTGGACAGAATATCACCTTAAAGGAAATATCGAGCACTTTACATTTTAACTATTCGTATTTAGGGCAAAAATTTAAATATCACGAGAATATGACCTTTAATGCCTATTTGTTGCAGCAACGTATGGAAAAAGCAAAGCAGCTTCTTGAGAAGACCGAAATGAAAGTATACGAAATTGCCAATGAAGTGGGATATTATGAAATGGATTGGTTTTATAAAAAGTTCAAGCTATACACGGGTGTGAGTGCCAACGAATATCGAAAAATGAAAATGGTCACTGCGTAACATGGTTGAACGAAACCCTTCTTTTTCCCATACAAAATAGCCGCTTACTTATCTTTAAGTAAGCGGCTATTTTCGCAGATATTTGGGTATTATTAGTTACTCAATCTTACTTCATCTTACTCAATCTCTTTCTTGATCTAACCAGACAACTTTGTCTCATTAGGAGGGTAAAGAACAATCCGCCCCTCCTCCATTTCAACACGAACTTTATTACTGTCCTTAAATTCTTCTGCATCGAGGTACCCCGCTGGGATCTGAAGTCTCCCCGCCTTGTCAATAACCGCATATTCGATATGACTGTCTGACATCTTTTGCTTTTCCTCTGCATCCAATAGAGCAAGTTCCTCCGAATAAGAGGTCCGCCGAATCATTTCTGCTGAGGTCTTACCATCACGAATTTGCACAACCCGGTCCACCTTCTGGGCTAAATGCGGATCATGTGTAACAATGACGACCGTAAGACCCGTAGACCGGTTAAGCGATCGAAATAGATCCAAGACTTGGTCTGATGTGCTCGTATCAAGCGACCCGGTGGGCTCATCTGCCAGCAGTAAACGCGGGTTATTTGCAAGTGCAATGGCGATGGCTACCCGCTGCTGTTCCCCACCAGACAGCTCGCTTAAGCGGTTTTTCATCCGTTTTTCCAGTCCAACCGCCGTGAGCAGTTCTATTGCACGCGCCCGGCTCCGCTTGCCGTGCAGCAGCATCGGCAGTTCCACATTCTCTATGGCTGATAAATACGGAATCAGGTTACGGGAGTTATTTTGCCATACGAACCCTACAGTCTCTCGTTTATACACTTTTAAATCTTTCTCTGTAAAAGAAAGCATGTCTTTACCATCTACAAATAGTTTGCCTGCTGAAGGCTTATCAAGCCCGCCAAGCATATTGAGCAGCGTAGATTTACCGCTGCCTGAATTGCCGATGATAGCCATAAGTTCGCCATCTTCTATCGTCATATCGAGTCCTTGAAGCGCAACGACTTCAAGTTCGGCCGTTTTATATATTTTTACAAGTCCTTCGCAGTATATCAAGGCTTACTCCTCTCCCAGTCTCAACGCCTCGGCAATTCGGGTACGTGATAAACGGAAACTGATTACGGTAAGTCCAATGATCAGCATACTTCCGATAATACCGTATACTTGTAAATAGTCGCTGAGCTGATAGGTGATTTGAAAAGGCGGTACCTGATCTGTAGTCGCAAATGACATTTCAAACAAAGGAACAAACCGTTCGCTTGTTACATTACCGATCATCACTCCTATGAGGACAGCAGCTACCGAAGTTAACATCTGCTCGCTGACAAGCATACCGATGATGTGCCGAAAAGGCATACCCATCGCCCTGAGCACTCCATATTGGAGCGATCTTCCCGCTAATGTCAATGTCCAGAACAGCAGAAAACCAAAGAAACAAATGAGCATAGAAATGACAAATCCAAGCGTCATTACTCCATTAATAGCCATACGGAAAGGGTCATTCACGGAACGAACCAGCTCTTGCGTCGCGTCCCGAAGGCTTGTAACGGGTACCTTACTCTGTTCCAACTGCGTATAGATCTCTTGGCTGGACACCCCGTCCTTCAGCTTGAGCCATACTTCATATGGCTCAATGGCCAGCCTGTTCTGAATGGTGCTTAGATGTCCGACAATCAGAAAGGGATCTGTCCCCTTACCTTCTGCATCACGACTAACAGCGAGCGGATTCCAACTTGGCCAGTAATCGATAATGCCATAGACGGTAAGCGGAATTTGATTGAGTCCATCCCAAGCAACACTGATGGTATCCCCCGGTTCAAGCTTCGCTTTATCCGCGAGCGAACGGGAGATGAGAACTGCTTTCGGATTTGGAGCAATCAGATTTAGATAGCTGTTTAATGGATAATCCATTAGTCCGTTCTTCATCCACGCTGTATTTCCAAATTCCAGCGTATTGATGCCTACGAGTTCTACCTTTCCTGATGTGCCGCTCTCTTTTGCACTAAAACGTGCTTCCTCTTTCCGAAACACTTTAGCTACTGACTCTGCACCTTCCAGTTCTTCGAATGGAGTAAAAGGAGGTTCCGTATACTGCACACGTCTTTGTTCGGTAAATTCACTATTCGCTGAACCCGTCTGAGCTGCTGAAGCCATATTGACAGGCGGTAGTGCATTACTTTCCCATTTGGACGTAATTACGATATCTGTTCCTACAGAATACTGGATTTTGCTATCTAGATTATCGTTAATCGTTCGAGCCGCATTTGCACTGAATATACCTGTTGCGACGGTCATGATTAGAAACACATTGATTGTTAGATACTGTCCGGAAGAGCGGCTAATCTGTACGAGTGAGCTATAAAGCGGCGGGGACCACCATTTCTTCCCTGATACGTAGATGATCCGAATCAGCCAAGGATATATCCGCAGCACAAGGAGTCCGCCGCCGAGAATGAATAAGGCAGGAATTAAAAACACGAGTGGATCCATTTGCAGTAATTCTGAATCCAGTGCCAACCGCTTTAAATCAGCCTGTCTTTTATTGAAATTATAAAGCAGATACAAAGAGATTCCGACTAAAAGGAAATCGATTCCCGCCTTATACCAGAATGGGGTATGAGCAAGCCGGGCACTCTGCTGCTTATGGCTGACGATACTTACTTTGGAAGCAAGAAACGCAGGAATTAAGATAAGCATAATGGCGCCTGACACAGCAATGACGGCAATTCGATAAGCATCACTTGATAAGCTGATTTCGAGAGCGGAACGCTGAACAAACTCGAGGAACCCGTTAGAAGCTCCAAGTATTTTAGTGAACCATACCCCAAGTATAGGACCGACAGCCAGTGCACTGATGCCTAGAAGTGTACTTTCGAGTACGTAAATACACATAATCTGAAAACGACTGGCACCTCTGCTTCGCAGTACAGCGATTTCCGTCTTCTGCCGATCAATTATAAGATTCGCAGACATATATATGTAGAATGCCAACATCATCATAACGGGAACATAGAGAGACAACATCATTAAGTCAAGCTTCTTTTGTTTCCCCTCATACGATGCTACCGTCTCGGTCGCTGGAATATTTACTTCTTCCACTCCAAGTTTCCCGCGAAAATAACGTTTCACGTCCGTAGCTGCTTTGGTGAACTGTCCTGTTTTCTCTACCGTTAGCTGTTCGTAGTTCAAGGCAAAACGCCATTCTAGTTCGGTAAGGCGGGCTTTTCCACCTTCGATAAATTCACGCTCAAATTGCTCGAAAGGTATCAGAAAACCATTTTCTTCGTCTGTTGTCAAATAGGGGAGATAGGGGTCCGCAGCCGGATCCGTTTCAATCAAACCAACAGGAATTACACGGAATGTACTACGATCTGCTTCCGGCGATACCATCAACAGTTCATCGCCAAGTCCGCGTTTTACTGACAAGAGAAACTTCTGTGTCACAAGCGCTTCAAATATACCGTCTTGCCGGTCCTGCGGCATGCGACCCTCAGTCAGTTTGACCCGTTTTTCCATATCAGATAAAGACTTGAAAATACCTGTTGTTTTCTGTATCTTCTTTTCCTGATCAGAAGCGTCGGCTCCATATACTTTCATCTTATGAGTCTTGCGCTGCTGGTAGGAAGACATCGCCTCAATTCCCGTTCGCTCCGGGATACTTGCAGCAAATTGATCAGCACGAGAGATCGCACTAGTCGTCTTCTCATCCATTACAGAAGAAGATACACTTGTACTAATGCGCATAAACCCAGGATATACACCGCTCTGATGCTGGATCTCCTGTAATTCCTTGGTCAATGTCCGCTGCAAAATGGCATCTGAATAGAGCGGCATAGAACTAAACAACGCCACACATATGGTTAGGCCAAACCACAAATTAAGCTGCAGCCATTTGTTACTTGCCATTTTGCGAAGGATCATCGTCCACAAAGCCATATGATCACCCCCTCCTTCCTGCCCTGAAAGTAGATACAAATTTTAATTATTTAAGATAACTTGCTGAGTTTCTTCGAGACCTTTCACAACCTCCACCTGTGTAGGTGTGGTAAGTCCAAGTTCCACATCGACTTCTTTCCGCTGGTCACCTTCAGCTACTTGAACATAACTGCGCCCCATGTAAGAGCGAATCGCAGACCTTGGAAGAAGGATTACGTTCTCACGGCTTTGTAGTTTTATGGTGAGTTCCGCGCTGTGACCGATTTTCACATCACTTGGTGCATCTTTCATGCCGATAATGATGGTCACTGAATTACGTTCCGACTTTGCTTCATCCGTCGTCTGAGGCGCTTCTGCAGGAGATTGTAACACCGTACCCTCATAATCCTTACCTTTGTATTTCAAACCTACCGGCATTCCAGTTTGGACTGATAGTAAATCTTTGGAATCAGAAGCGGTATAAATAAGCTTCATATCGGAAGGATCAGCAATCGTAATTATGGTTTGATAAGCGCTTACAATATCACCTGTGTTTAGTGTTTCCGTAAAGGTAACAATACCTGAGATCGGAGCATAAATTCTTGCTGCAGACAGTTTCTTCTCCATATTGTCCAGCTGCAATTCCTCTCGCTCCATATCAATTTCACGCAGTCGGAGTTCTGTTTTAACAAGACCGGATTGCTGCGCCTCTTTGTACAATAATCTCGCACGCTCAACGTTCAATTTCTGTAAACGGATTTGAAGATCGAGATCGTCTGTTTCCAGCTCCGCCAGTAATTCCCCGGCCTTTACCTCTTCTCCAACTTTCGCCTTCATAGACTTTAGACGTCCTCCGTTCTCTTTAAAGAACAGTGTCGCTGAGCTTGCCGAAACAAAATTGGCCGTTCCTCTTAAAGAAGTCTCGATATTGCCACGGGTCGCCTCCACAATATCAAGCTCTTCCTCGGCAGGCTGAACGAGCGGCGGCTGAAGACTTTCGTCTTCAACCGGAAGAAGAGAACAGCCTGTAAGAGTAAGCATGGCAGCGAGAAGAATGCTTACCTTTACATTTAGTTTTCTTTTATACGTACGATGATGCTTATATCGATTAGGGTACAATTTTGCCATCCTCCAATGCAATAACATAGTCAGCAAGCTCCATGATCCCCGGATCGTGTGTTGTTAAGACAATCGTCATTCCTGAATCTTGCACTAGATCCCGAAATACACGCATCACCTGCAAACCCATCTTGCTGTCCAGCTCAGCCGTGGGTTCATCAGCAATTAGAATGGCAGGCTCATGTGCGATCGCTCTTGCGATCGCCACGCGCTGCTGCTCACCGCCCGATAACTCCATAGGTCGATGTTTCATTCTATCCTTCATACCCACTCGCTCCAGTGCTCGTTCTGCAGCTTCTTGATTTCCTTTAACAGACTCGCCTGCAATGCGAAGACCAAATTCAACATTTTCATATGCTGACATAAGTGGGATCAGCCCAAATGATTGAAAGACGAGTCCAATTTCTTTACGGCGAAGCTTACTTCTTTCTGCTTCCGACAGTCCGGAAATTTGTTGTCCCTGTAGAATAACTTTTCCTTCTGTCGGTTCATCTAGAGCAGCAAGAATATTAAGAAGCGTAGTCTTTCCTGACCCCGATCTCCCTTGCAATGCCACCATGCTGTGAGCGGGTACAGATAGATGAATGTTATCTAGTGCGGTAACCACCATATTCCCCCGCCCAAACCTTCGATACACACCGACGGCTTCAAGGATCGGATCTCCGTAAGTTTTCCTATCCTGCTCTGTATGTGGCATGAGGCACCCCCTCTTTAAACTAGCGAATGAATTGCCATGCACCTAATTGAAACAGTTCTTTCTCTGATTCACCTTTAAATACAAAATAAATATCATGGATCCCTGTCACATTTGTAATTTCTGTACTGATCTCCTCCCAGCGCTCCACGCTTTCTGAAGGTGGTACGACAAGGGTTCCTAACAATTCACCATTTGGTTGATCCATCCGAATTTCAATTTCGCCTGCACTTGTTCCAGCCACCCAAGCTTTGATCGAAGAAGCACCTTCCGCAAAGTCTGCATTTGCTGCTGCAATCCAATCACCATCATGTATATTAGAAATGACAAGTTTATCGGAATGTCCGTCTTCATCTGCCACAGTAAAAGAGCGGACGTTTATTCCTGCATTCCATGCCATAGTTACCGCATCAACAAGATGAAATGGATTTAGCGTTTTAATTGGGTCCACACCCTTTAAATCTGCCGTAATCTCTTTTATATCCCCATTTTCAGTAAACTCGACTTGATTAAGATGTGTGGAACGGTATCCTTTAGGAACACCCATTGCAGCTGATAAAGTCTGAGCGTGATAAGCGATATACCATGTGTCTTGAAGTGAGAAGATGGCATGATGATTATTACCGCCTACGCCAAAAAAGTGACCTGGATTTTTCAGAATCGTATTTTGATAAGTCCAAGGCCCCATCGGATGATCACTTGTCATATATGCAATCTCTCCCGCCGGCGGACTCCCCTCAGGACGTGCTCCCGGATAGAAATTAGAACAATACGTGTAGTAGTACACCCCATTATATTTATGGATGCCCGCAGACTCGAACATAAAGGGAGCTTCTATTACTTTTGCCTCGCCAACAACACTAATCATATCTTCACCGAGCTGAATTACACGGGCGGTATTTGGCATCTCCGATTTTCCTTCGGGGATCCCTCCTCCATAATACAAGTACCCTGTTCCATCTTCATCGACCAGAACAGCCGGATCAAATAACCAAGTCACACCTGCAGCTGCCGGCATTTCCCGAGAAATAAGCGGTTTACCGATAGGGTCCACCCATGGCCCAGTCGGGCTGTCACTTGTCAAGACTCCAATTCCGCTTGCATTATTAGCAAAGTATAAGAAAAATTCGTCTTTTCCGTTGCGCTTTTTATGAGCTGCAGCGGGTGCCCAGGATTGTGTCGCCCATTTTGCAGCACCTTCTGCACCTGCCGCCTTAATTGCGCCGTGATCTGTCCAATTGATCAGATCTTCAGAAGAAATTACAGAAAGGGTATTGATTGTCCCATATGTATTCTCTTTTACATTTCCTTCCGTATCATGCTCCAGTACATCGTGAGTATTGTATAAATACACCCGTTCCTTATACACCAGTGCGTAGGGATCTGCACCGAATTTATGGGATACGACGGGGTTACCATTCCGAGGCAGCTTGCCAACCGCCTTCGCCTGTGCGTTATGACTGAACTTTACTTCATCACTTGTGTTCATTGTTTTCTTCATCTCCTCGTTAAGTAATCACACTCTCAGATTGCGATCTCCAGATCATGTGCAATCGGATTGCAACTTCCTTTTTATTCTCTCTAAAAAGTGTATCGCTTACATTTACGGGCAACAACCTGCCGAATCGTATATCCAGTACCTGTCTATTTCTAGTCCTCACACACAGGCAAAAAAGCCTGCAGCATCTGATAACTAACTGCAGACTTTCTTAAGGGGATCGCACCTTTTTAACTATTACGGCCAACCGCCGACTCTTTATACAAACTGTCACGATACTCTTGCGGCGTTATGCCGGTCATCTTTTTGAAAAATCGCGTGAATGAATGGGCTGCTTCGTAACCCACGGATATTGAAACATCCCGTACTTTTAATTCGTGATTACGAAGTAATTCCTTTGCTTTTCGAGTTCTACATTTATCAATATACTCTGATAGATTGATACCATACTCTTGTTTGAAGAATCTAGACAAATAAGATGGATTGAAAAAATGAAGCTCTGCTAACCGTACTAATGAGAGATCCTCGTTCAAATTATCCTCAATATATTGACAGATATGTTCGATAACCTGAGTCGCACGATCTCGTTCGTCTTTATTTTTATATTGAAAAATCATTTCTGCTATCTTCTTAAGATATAAGAATCCTTCTTTCATCGTGGCATGTCCATCGAGCTGCATCAATTTATTGATGTTACCCACATGACGGTGCATTCCCATCCGGTTAATATGCGAAAATAAAACAAGAGCGGCTGCGTAATATCCCTCAATCGCTTTATGAACTGAGCTGCTTGTCTGCAGCAAAGTAACTGACAATTCGTCTAGTTCTTCCATGAACTCCGCCGCTTTTCCACTTTCCAAATGTGCCTCTAATCGTTCAATTCGGTGACTTATATAAGTAACATCCTTTAGCACAAGTGTATCGGATGTTTCGGCTCGGTCTACTAAGATCATAGAAATCCCGTTTCCAATCTTGAGCTGTTGCAATTGACGAAGTCTCTCATATTGGGATGTTATTTGTGTCCAATCGCACGCCTGGCCGCTTAGTGTAAAATTGAGTGTTAAGCTCAGTGAAGACTGACACGCTTCTTGAATGAGCTCAAGTGTTCCCTCCATAAAGCGAATAAGATGAAAAGAATCTTGTTTCTCATCACTGGGTTGAAGCAACCATAATAGGTCCCCTTGCTTATCTAGCGTTCCTATACTAATGCTTTTCTCGGACATAAAGGAATCCCAGATCATTCTAACCGACGTGAGAAGTCTGTTTTTTTCTAAGTAACCCGTTCCTTCCTCAAAAAACAATCGACCAAGCGCTAATATAACAGGAGCTTTGGGATCTAAAGCAATCCTAAGTTCTTCAAAGTCTTGGGCTAGAATTTCTGTGCGATCCATGACGACGTGACTTTCTGTTAGCAGCTGTCTAATATAGCCCCCCTGCGCCATGAGCTGAAGCGTACCCCTTTGTTCCTGAGATTTTTCAATTAATTGACGGGTTTGAATATCTTGGTCCAGTTCCTGGACGACTTCAAGTATCGTCTGGGTTACCTTTTCATACCCTTCTGTTTTTAATAAATATCGTGCACTCGGCAGCTGAATCGCTTGATACGCGTAATCGAATTCACTAAAACCGGTCAAGAAGACAATTTTACATCTTGGCCAGTGTGTTTGAATTTCTTGACTCAAATCCAAACCGCTCATTCCGGGCATACGAATATCCGTAAGTACAATATCAATCCGGCTTCTGGACATCCACTTAAGAGCTTCTTTAGCGGAATATGCTTTGTAAATATCAAGTATGTCTGGTTTACATCGCTTCAGTACTTCATATAATCCGTCTGTAATAATCTCTTCATCGTCCACAATCAAGAGCCTATACAAGTGATCTCCTCCTCTGTCTTGATTCGTATAAGCACTTCAAGGCCATTCAGCTTGCTTTTTGCTAGAAATAATCCACTTCCTTCGCCAAACGTAAGTACAAGACGCCGATGAATATTCATCATTCCTGTAATTTCATAAGAGTCGGCTGTATGATGAAGATGTTCACGAAGTGATTCAAGTTCCGAATCCGTTATTGCATTTCCGTTATCTTCAATACGGATTAATATTTCACCGGGGCTCTTCTCGAAAGCAACATGAAGAATTCCGTCCTCTTCCATTTTCTCAAGACTGTGTTCATAGGCGTTTTCAATAATCGGTTGGACAATCAAACGCGGTACCCGTATACTTTCCATTTCTTTTGGCAGCTCATCAAAAAAAACGGTAATACGTCTTGAGAATCGCAAATTTTGGATTTCAGTGTACGTACGCGAATGTTTTATTTCCTCTGACAGCGCAACAAAATCTTCTCCGTTACGAGTAATAAAGCGGAAGTATTCCCCCAGCATATTTGTGAATTTCTCAATCCGATCTGCATCACCCATTCTTGAGAGTGTATTCAAAATAAAGAAGCTGTTATAAAGGAAATGCGGATTGATTTGAGATTGCAGCTGTTTCAGCTCTGCTTTTTGCATCATCATTTTTTGTTTGAAATCCTGATCGATGAGGGTTTGCAATTTACTTAACATATGATTAAAACGAGTATATAAATAACCAAACTCATCTTTACGTTCATGTTCGATGGGGCTGTCTAAAGAGCCTCCTTCCATACGCTTAAACCCTTGAATAAGTTTTAACAACGGTTGATGAATAATTCGGTACGAAGAGTAAGAAAAAACGACGATAGCAAGCAGAGATGTCATGATGAAGATCCATGCCCATTTAGAAAATGTACTCAGCGGCCGCTTTACTGTTTCCTCAGGCAAATACATAGCTACAGACAGTCCTGTTGCTTCCGAATACACTTTATTCATTTGAAACTTTTTATTTTTCAGTTTCATTACAACAGCATCATTACTTGAAGGAGAATTCTTAATAAAATCTTGAATGGCTAGATCTGCATCCTTATCCGTGCTGAGCACGAAACCAGCTGACTCTGACAATAACAATGAACCACTTTCCGGATATAAATTTACTTGTTCCAGGGACTTTAACAGTTTTTCTATATCAAGCTCAATCTGAACTGTAAAAAGCGGTTCTGCTCCTTTTCTTCCGCTTTCTTTAGAACCATTCAGATAAAGGGAATTATTCCATTTTATTAATCGATGATCACTTTCTTTAGCCCCGGAACGAAAGAAATGATACTGAACGATATCAAAATCCTGAATAGCTCCAGCCGTAGATAGCGTCTTCGTGATCGATGGAATGTGAATATAAATGTCTTTAATATAGGGACTGCTGTTCTGAACAGAAGTCATTCGTTGAATTAATCTGCTTAATTCAGATCTTCGATCTGCATTATCAATGAAGTCCCATGTTACCGAAAGTGTATTAAGCCCGCTGTCTTCCACCAAATCGAACAACTGAAGCTCAATCCATTCTACTTCCCGATCAAGGGTTCCTAAGTAATAATTCAATTGCTTGGAAGTCGCTCTTGATATGTCCTCGCTTGCATTTTTATAACTCCACTGATAGAGATACAATCCCAATACAATAATTGGAATGACAACGAAGAGGTACGTAAACACCAGACGTACAAATATTGAATTTCGTAGGGAAACAGCGGGAAATTTAAACAAACAAATGCCTCCGATACAGCAAGATGATAATAAACCTATTCTCATAAGAAGACATCTTATTTTCTCAGTTACATCCTCTCCCTTTTTACGTAGGAGGACGTTATGGTTTTTGCGCTAAAAACCACTGATTGACTTCTTCCGTTATCTGATCGCCGCCCAGCTTCTTCCACTGCTTGACAAAACGGTCAAATTCCTCAATAGGTCTGCCAAGTATAATGTCCATGTACACTTGAAGCTGAATTTCATTCAAAATGGACTGCTTTTCGATCATGGTTTCCGTTGGAGTGCCTACAAAACTTTCGTACAATAATTGATTATTTTTTTCGTATTGATCAATAATGGCCATAGCCCCTTGTTCACCATAGGTTCGTTCCCAGCCCCATCCGATTTCGATATTGCCGCTTCCCGATAGATACGTCGTAATATTTTTCTGGATTGCTTTGGCCTCTTCATTCAGTTTAGACTGATCCCCTGTAATGCGGGCTTCCTTCAATTGTTGAAAAGCCTCCATGTTTTTCCTTGCTGGGTAGGGTGTTATAGGAGAAAGCTGCCACACAGGATAGGGAGAGCTATAGTATTTTTCGTATTCTGCTGTTTCTCCCCAGTTCTTTTCTAAATGCAAGTTAAACATCTTGATGATCGCTTCAGGATGCTGGACGCCTCTTTTTACAGCAATAAAATGAGTCGTATTGAACTTTAACGGAACTTTTGGTGCTTTTCCGGACACAGAAACGATAGGAAACGCTCGCCAATCCGCATTTGAATCACTCTCCCGGCTCACTTGAGCAAGAAACGACCCCCACTGTTCTCCGTATAACATTCCTATTTTTCCCTTGGCCACTTGTTCTTTGGCTTTGATCCCATTTTTCATGGCAAATTCACTATCCAAATATCCATTGCGATACATATTTTGCAGGGACAACAAAGCCGATTTGACCTCAGGCTGAATCCCTCCATACGTAAGTTTTCCTGAATCATCGTGAATCCACATCATTGGGAAAGCATCATAACCTGCCATAAAAGAGGTGAGCCCCATAACGGGATCCCATAAATACTGGGTTGCTGCCAGCCCAAATGTGTCATTTTGACCATTCTGATCAGGGTCTTGCTCTGTAAACGCTTTCGCAATTGCAATCAGTTCATCCATCGTCTGTGGCGGTTTCAGATTCAGTCTCTCAAGCCAATCGATACGAATCCAAAGTACCTGTGCAGTCTCAATAGAAGAATTCGTTTCGGGTATACCCATCAATTTTCTATCTATGGTGGCTGCTTCAAAAGGCCCTGAACCCTCTTGACTCAAAATCTCTTTGGTCAGCGGAGTCGCATACGTATCAAATACGTTCGTCAAATCTTGAATATATCCCGCATTACTTAACAGTCTCAACTGCTCAGCATCCACTCGTACCACATCAGGGATATTACCTGAAGAAAGATCAACACTAAATTTTTGTGCGTATAAGTCTCCTCTAGCAGTCCAATCGTACGTAATTTGGATTCCTAAAACTTCTTCGTAAAGCCTACTCCAAGTGTTATCGTTTAGTGTTTGTCCTGGCAAACTTTTAATTAGATCATCAAGCTGTGCACTCATTTCTCTTACAAAAGAGACCTGGATGGGCGGGTCGTACTTTTGTAGTCCCAACTCTTCATATTCAATTCTTGCAGTATTGTCATTAGCAATTGGATCAGAAACTTTGTTTACTTCGTTGTTAGGACTACAGGCATATAGCAACTGAAAACTAAGGAACACTGTAAGCGCAATACTCATCTTATTCATTACGCATAACCGCACGGACAGACCCCACTTTACTAGTTATATAGAAATGACGAGTTGCATTATGATAACGATCATGAACAGCCTTGATGTTGGCATATTGTATATTTTTCTATAATATTACCAACTCCTTACATATTCTATGATTATCGCATAGGTTTTCTTTGTCTACAATGGTATTTCTTCATTTATGAATACAAAAAACCGGAGATTGTCTCTTCCTTTACAGAAGTTACGGTCTCTCCGGTTTACATTTATCTGTTTTGAACTCTTACTTCTTACTTCTTACTTCTTATTTATTGGGATGGATATAGCCTTATTATGTTTTTCGATATAATCAAATTCGTCTAGTAAGAGGAAATCTGGTTTATCTGAAGTTTTAAAAGAATACGTCTGCTCCCATAAGATATTCCCATTTTTCAGGTCCCATGGACGGGAATTAGAAATGGATGATACGGGTATTACTTTATCCCCTGCTTGCACGGATAGATTGTCTGTTTTAAGGAACGTGAATTGTTTTCTAGCGATGACGATATCATAACCCGTATCTGTTTTAGTTACGCTTCGAATCCATATTTTTTCACTGCCTAGTTTAATAGATTGATCCGATGGAGAGGCAAGAGATATCGGTTCTTCTACTTTTTGTTTTCCTGGAAAACTTTCAAGGACCAGTTCAATGGTTTCTACTTTCTCGGTAGGAATCACATCATATTCGAGAACAAATCCAATTCCTTCTCCCGATCCACTCTCTGAGTCCCCACGCAATCCCCATTGATGTAATTCTATTTCATTCACATAGAGCTTTGTTGTGCCTGAAAATCTAGGTGAACCTTCAATATCCAATTCATAATGCCCCTTCACGATTGTTGAAGTTGGTGTAGCAGTTATGGAGTCATAATAGACAGCTCCCTGATCGACTGATACTGATTTTGAGATATCCTCTTTAACTATACTCTTCATCGCTTTGTTCGCTTCGTATTTAAAAGATATTGGATAAGTTACCCTCTTTCCATCATTCATCCATTCGTAAAAAGTAACGGTTAAAGTTCTTGAGAAGGGACTAACAGGCTCGAATTCTAGCCTTCCCTCGTAATGGATTTCGTCTTCGCTAGGATTACCGCCACCCCCCCGTGTTTTGGAATCCGTCATAAAACCTTTAATATCTTCGACATTATAACGATACGAACCATTGTCATCATACACGGAACCTTCAAGACGATCGATACTGTAATACATTAAAAATGCATTATCGTCTGCAATAACCCCTTCAATAGTAATGACCGTTCCATCATCTAATGTTGTGCTTTTATTGACCGTTTGCCCATATCCTCTCTCCGCTACTTCACTAAAGCTAAGAGAATTCAGTTCCATTTTATTAAGCAACATCCCCCCGTAGTAAGCAAATGCAGAATAATGATATGATCCGAAAATCAGAAGGAGAGCAGCAGCGGATGAGGCAAACCATGTCATCGTTTTATTTCTTTTCTTTTTCTTAACAGGCACATGTTCAAGTGCCCTTCGAAGTCTACTCTCAAGTTCTGATGGAGCTTTTATCATATGCGAGGTCTGTTTGTGTTTTTCTAATTGTTCCTCGATTATTGTCATCACGCTCACCTCCGATCATAAGTTTTAATTTCTTCATTCCTACTGAAATTCTTGATTTGGTTGTACCCAGCGGAACACCGGTCATGTCCGCGATGGTCTGATAGGAAAGATCATGAACATAACGAAGTTCTATGGCTTCTCGCTGAGGGCCTTCTAAATGAGATAACAACACCTGCATATCCATCTCCGACTCTGTATCGCGATATGGTGAGTCATGGGTAAAAACGGAATACGCTGATTCCTCATCGTCCTCAAGTAACAGGTAACGTTCTTTTTTGCGTAGTAACGTTTTGCATCGATTTACAAGAATGGTTTTGCTCCAGGTGTAGAACGCTTCTCCTTTATGCAGTTGATCGATCTTTTCATAGAGTGTAACAATCATATCTTCCATTGCATCCATCGCATCATGTTCATTCCCCATGTATGTATAGGCAAGACGATAATAAGCGTCCTGATCAGCTAGGATTAATTGTAATAGCGCTTCTTTATTGCCTTTTTTGGCTTGTTTGACAAGACGACTTATTTTCATGTTCTCCCCCCTTTCATAGATAAGAGATTGCAGAAGCTGAAAAAGTTCATTTTACACAAAAATACTTTTCATTTTCTTTTTCAGAAGAAATAATGGCTTTCTAAAATTTGCTATAGAGTCTTATAAAGGCAAACGAAAAACCAGCCCTCCGCTGGATCATAGGGACTGGTTTATTAAAAGATCGCTTTGAATAAAACGATAACAGCATTGAATAGATAGATTGTAATTGTCATTCCCGCTGTATTGATCAATACATTCTTCCAATTTATTTTTTCATCTTTCTTCATAAATTCAAGTATGATGATAAAACACAATAAAGATAAGGCTACTCCGATAAGCCCATATTCATTAACAATAAGAAAGTCTCGGGAATCAAACTCATCCACAATTTTTAGCACCTCTCGCTCTATTTTACATTATTATCCATATTAATCTATTTAACTCCAGCCGTCTATGTATTACTTCTTATTTCTTCTTAAAAAAATGTACGTTCTTCATGGTAATTCCCTTGTTCTATGTTAGCGCTTATAGAATACTCTTATAACCAGGATTATGCGTAAAGGTGCATACCTGCATATAACCTCAGTGGACCGACGTAAGGTCGGACCAAACAACCTACACTAGAAAGGGTGGAATTTATTGAAAAAAGTTTTAGGTTTGTTTCTGTCTTTTGTCATGATTTCCGTGTTTTATGTCACTCAGCCAGTTTCGGTGTCAGCCGCATCGCCAATTGTAGTCAACACAACGATTATCGTACCCGAAGGCCAAACTTTTGACGGCAGCGATAAAACCTATGTGGCTAATCCAAGTACCCTGGGAGACGGCGGTCAGGGAGAGAACCAAAAACCGATTTTCAGACTTGAGAAGAATGCTACCTTGAAAAATGTAATCATAGGCGCTCCTGGAGCTGATGGGGTGCACTGTTATGGAAACGCTACAATATCCAATGTGACATGGCTAGATGTAGGCGAGGATGCACTGACGCTCAAAGCATCAGGCACGGTCAATATTACAGGGGGCGGTGCATATAAAGCTTACGACAAAGTGTTCCAGGCCAATGCTTCCGGTACAATCAACATTAAGAACTTTAGAGCTGATGACATCGGTAAGCTGGCACGTCAGAACGGAGGAACTACTTATGCGGTGAATTTCACACTGGATAGTTCTAACATTTCCAATGTGAAGGACTCCATCTTCCGTACGGACAGCAGCAGCAGTGCTGCTAAAATAACAAATACACGTTATCATAATGTGCCAACCTTGTTCAAAGGATATGCCGCTGGTAAAACTACGCAATCAGGTAATACCCAGTATTGAAACAGCTATGATGCCGAAACACTCCAGCCCCATTCACTTAAAGCCTTCTGTTATAACCTATGATAACACTCGCAAACGTCGGGATATAGGTATTGAATAGGTATACTCAAGCGTTACACTAACCAAGCAGTTCCCCAGCCAAAATGAAGGGAAGCTTCTTCATAGCACTCTTCAAAATGTACGCTACAATAAAATAAAGAGGGCAGCCCTCATGGTGAGTGGCTGCCTTCTTTGACGTAATGTTAGCAACTAACTGCGTAATAGCGTAATAATATGCTCAGTATAATGTAGACCAGAACACTATTTCCACTGTTCAACTAACAGCTCCGCATGATGAATTAAATTTAGTTTCGCCTTCTCGCTAACCGCGTCTTTCCCCTCTCGTTTATTCAGTTGCGAGATGTATTTCTCAAGGAAGAATGAAGCCTGTTTCAGATCTTGCTTGTCATAATGATGACGTGCCTGCTTAAGTGAATTCGTTGCCTGATTCACCACAGCACCGCCAAGTTCTCCTTGTTCGACATACGTGCCATGTTGCTGTTCAAGAACATTCAGTAATCCGGGAATGAACACATTTGGAATGTTCACTTTACTAAAATCGGTATCCGAAGCAAAGTAGTAACTAGTGTACACAGGCTGATTGTAACCTGTATTCTGTGTAGCTACCCCCGCCCGGTACTGAGGATCGTGTAAGAGCGTATGCAGCTTGCGCTCTGTTACTTCCGTATTCGTATATATACGAATGGCGCTGCTGTCCACCGTGCGGACAAGCATTTCTTCCCGCCAATCTCCAAACACATCCGCCACAAGGGATGGCGTTCCCTTCGTGTGGTTATTCGTGCGTGTACCTTCCGCAGTAAGTAAAGTCCCTTTTTTCCAATCATCAATTGTCGGTGTATTCTCCAGTGCTCCATTGATGATTTGAGTTGTCATATCCTTCGACCATTTGATGCTCATGTTCGTACTCGGCATCTTGTCACTGATCTTTTCACCTTGAGCGGTGTAGACGCCGACGGCCCAGGTTTCGAGCCCTGGACGTTCTGGATCAATGTCACCAATCATACCGCGTCCTGTATCTTTTCCCGTGTAACCGCCATAGATGACTTCTCCTGTCTTGGCGTCTCTTAGAGCATAACCATAAGGGGCATAAGGTCCACCTTCGTGTACCATGTAAACTTCCAGCCCTTCCCGCATTGGATCAATATTCGCTACATGCAGTGCATCACCATGACCCAAATTGGCCACTGCGCCAGGGTTAGCACTTTCAGGAGGCATAACTGCAGAAGAATTGGACAACACAGACCCATCATGATCAATCGTCGTTGATCCATATACTATTTCCTGCTTACCGTCTCCATCCACATCAGCTACACTGAGCGAATGTGCTCCTTGAGTCGTAATTTGACCGTACTGAGGGTCCGTACCCGGTCTTCCATGCGGGCTGTCTCTGAACGGATTTTTCATTGGAGCCCAGCCGCTGTCTACATACCAATATTCATTCAAGTTAGTTCCGTCCCAGTTATAAGAAACTAAGGTTGTTCGAGTATAGTAACCCCTTGCAAATACAGCATAAGGCTGCTGTCCATCCAGATACGCAACACCGGACAAGAACCGATCTACCCTGTTCCCAGGCTCTATACGGTTCATCGCATAATCACCCCAGCGCAGTCCATCGTCGGTACGACCCGGTTTATAACGGATGGTCTTCAGCTCTTGCCCCGTTGCTCCCTCGAACACAGTTAAGTACTCAGGACCAGATAAAATAAACCCTTCGAATTCACGAAACTTATTCCGATTCGCATCTTTAGATGGAGCAAATACGTCCATAAAATAATCCGTCAACTGCTCCGCATCAGCTCGAGATAAAGGATATTCATACTTCGTTTCAATCCCGAAAGCTTCTTCGAGGGTTTGCGGCCAGCTTCCATTACGTACTTCCTCGTAGTCATGCCAGTCCATAAACATGTCCACCATGTGCTCGTAATATCCTTCTCTGCTTACTCGATAATCATCTTCATTTGTATATCCTGCAGCCAGATCTTCGTCCAGCATTGTGATATATTCTTCGGATGTAATCTCTCCTTGCTGATTATAATGAAGAATCTTAGTTCCCGGAGCCGTCTTAAACATAAGTTCTGCCTTGCCGTCCCCGTCAAAATCATAAACGAGGAACTGCGTATAATGCGCACCAGATCGAATATTAACACCCAGGTCAATTCGGTACAGCAATTCGCCCGTAATCGTATAGGCATCAACATAGGTATTTCCCGTATATCCCACTTGGGAGACGTCTTTAGCATTGCTCGGGTCCCATTTTACAAAATACTCTAGTTGTCCGTCCCCATTCACATCCCCTACGCTCATATCATTTGCAGAGTAGCTATAGCTTTCACCGGCTGGCGTGATCCCATCAGCAGGCTTTTGAATTGGAAGATCATAATATCCATGATTCCAAGGCGTAACGGAGTTGCTTCTATCCACCTCTGTCCCATTAGACACTGCACAGACGTAATAAGAGGAACCTGCTGCACCTGCGGGGTCAAGAAAATTCGTACTGTTTGTCACTTCACCTACAAATTCTCCGTCTCGATATACATGAAAATCAGTGCCTGTCAGCCCGGTTCCACTGCTTCCCGATACCTCTTGAGCGAGCAACCTCCAACTCAAAAAGTTACCTTCTCCTGTCTTTACCGCAATAAGCCCTCGGTCTAAATACTCCATCTGAATGCGGTTTTCCATATTCTGATGCCCCTTTCCGCTTAGGTCCTGTGCTGCAGAAGCATAACATCCCGTACTTAAAAGGACAGCGCTTATTCCAACTGCAGCGGCTTTTTTCCATATGGGAAGCTTGTTCGTACCTTTTGGCATGAAATCACTCCTTTTTCAAATATGGTCACGCTTACAATTCAGACTCTAACAATGTAACAAATTATTCATTCCCCCTTTTTATCGATTTTCATATTACATCAGATTATAGACTTGTCTTCTTCCTTTCGCCATTCACATATCAGAGTTTATTCGGTATTTTGGCTCATTCGCTCCACTTGTTTTGCTGCGCAAAGCCAAAAGTCGCTCACGATCCAAAAACCTCACCGGGCATCTATTGATCTTCACTTGTTTAACACAAGTTCCGCTTAAACTCCAAAACTGGAATAACGAGTACCATAATGAGTACTAAATAACGAGTTCAAATTACGAGTGAATCGCTGTGAATTGCTATGAATTGTGAGTGAATGTTTCTTTGCTATCGCAAAGT
This sequence comes from Paenibacillus polygoni, assembly GCF_030263935.1. Lineage (NCBI taxonomy): Bacteria > Bacillati > Bacillota > Bacilli > Caryophanales > Paenibacillaceae > Paenibacillus > Paenibacillus polygoni. The sequence continues at coordinate 2,766,415 of NZ_CP127162.1, forward strand.
GATCCGTCGGCTTTCGCCGTACGTAGTTTTAAAAGATTTGAAAGATTCGATTCTACGGAAACGTTTCTCCGTAGAAAGGCGGTAAACATTATGAGAGTGGTTTACATATTACGAAGAGGACTTCTAATACATATGGATAACTTGACATATGCAAGCGGGAAGGGTAGTTTATTTTACTAGGAGTCGTATACACCAAGATTTACCACTCTAATAATATCTAATAATTTATTACGCTATAAGGAGATTCTTATGAACACTACAGTTACTACAACTACACTCAAAATGAATGGTATGGAGTACCGCTGCCGTACGGCGGGGTTAGAGCAAGACGGTGAACTGGTCATTTTCCTTCACGGATTTCCAGAAAGTTCGATTATATGGGAAGAAACAATGTCTAAATTGGCCGCGCTCGGCTATCGCTGTCTAGCTCCAGACCAAAGAGGATATTCAGACGGTGCCCGTCCTGACGGCTATGAAAATTATTCTTTGAGAAAACTTTCTGCTGATGTCATTGGATTTGCAGATGTAATGGGCTGCTCGGGTAAATTCCACCTGGTTGGACATGATCTGGGGGCAGCCGTTGGTTGGAGCGTTGTCACTTTATATCCTCAGCGGATACAGACTTGGACTGCTATGTCTGTGCCTCATTGGGAAGCTTACAAGTGGGCGCTCGAAAATGATCCGGTGCAAAAACAAAAAGGTACTTATGTAACTAAATTTATGGAACCGGAGGTTCCTGAATCCTTAATAGCTGCTAATGATTATGCTGTTTTGCGTCATTTATGGGAAGGCTTCGATCAAGAAACACAGGAAGACTATATGAGGATTTTCTCGCAGCCTGAGGCCAGAACTGCAGTTATCAATTGGTATCGCGGCATCATGCAGGTTGAAGAACAGATTCCATATAAAGATGTTGAAACTCCGACCGCTTTCATCTGGGGAAACGAAGATTTAGCGCTTGCTCGTGCAGGAGTAGAGAAAAGTCACACCTATATGAAAGGTTATTATGATTTCCATGAACTGAATGCGGGTCACTGGCTAACACAGTTTAATGAACCAGAGGTATCTGAAATTATCCTTAACCACATTCAAAAGTTCCCAATAGAAAAATAAATTTATATTTTCGAATATCTAAAATTTATGATTGTAGATCGAAAAACAACCGACTCTAGGAATATCCATCAGACGGTTGTTTTTTGTATATGGGTCTTAATTCCATATTTAACACGGTTGGAAAGCAAAATAGGATAATGTGATTCTCCCTACCTTGTACTCTTTTCATAATTCGCCATTTCAAAAACAGGAACGGTACCGAACTGTTTCTAAAGACAAACTAACTAAACCAATAAGTAGAACTAATACACCCACGCTTTCCTATGTTCCTGAATGAATCTAATATCACTCTGATAGTGTTCCAGATGCCCTTCATCTATCATTTTTTGAAATGCGACTTCCCCTTGCTTCGCTCTTCTCGTTATCGTTTTACACAGTCCTTCTAAACGCAGCAATACTATATTGAGAACATCACTTGTTATTTCTGTACCGTAAGACTCAAGAAACAAAGCGATCCTTTGTTTTATTCGACCTGCATGCTTCACTGGATCATAAGGAATAGGTTCCCCTGTTTTAGACAGATAGAATCTGCTTAAGGGAACACAGGTGTACAGCGTATAAGAGATATCCCAGAGTCTCGGTCCTGGCGCAGCAACATCATAATCTATAATACCTACCGGCGTTTCTTTATCAAAAATAATATTATATATCGCAAAATCATTATGACAGATGACCTCAAGAGGCTCTGGAGTAAGATCAATGGGTTTCCAGCTAGAATCAAATCGAAAATCTGTAACAGAATCATGGTAAAGACGGAGCATTTTCGCTATTTTAGTTAATGTTTCATTAGACCACATATACTCTTTAACGGGGTAATTACCAGCTTCCCCCTCGATGAACGATAATATCTCTCTTCCTTTTTCATCGATCCCTAAAAACTTTGGGGCATAATGAAAACCTTTATCCTCTAGATGCTGTAACAGTTTATGGATTCTAGAGCTGTCCGAATGAAGTTCTCGCCGTACCGTATCAGCTACTCGGTACACTTTAGAGACATTTCCCCCAGTTAACTCTTCTTCATGCTCTTGGTTTGCCACTCTATATAACCTCCCCAAAAGTAATCCGTTCCGCTTATTCACGTTTTCGCTCAGGCATCATTTCGTATACATCTCTTCAGCCTGTAAACGGACAAGTACCTTGCCATAACGCCCACTTTGCTTTATCACGACTTTACCAGATGGATAGGCTTCATCCAAATAGTCTGTAACTATCTTCTGGACTTGTTCATCCGTAGGCAAGTCATGATTCTTTAACCAGTGCAGTACTTCCTTTAACGCATCTTCTTTTGAGACTTCTGTTGTTTTAGTTTCCTTCGATATAAGCGACTCGTAGGAGTAGCCTTTAAGGTACAGAAGATGAAGCAGATAACCCATTTCCATGTGTTTCTTTTTGAAAGGTTGGTCCGTAATCAGCGGCCATATTTCATTGATTAGACTAATCTCGATGGAGCCCGCCGGCATACTGATATAACAATACTCACGAGCACAGAGAAGCAGCTTTTCAACACTTTGCCAATCTAGAATAACCGGACACATCGAGGCAAATACAAGATGGAAAGCATCTACCCATCCGCTTGCAATCACGTCGATATTTTCGAATGGTTCAGGGATGATAGTTACTTCATTTCCGGCGAGTGCAGCGACATTTTCTTTTAAAAGTTCTACCAGGGGCAGAGAAGACTCTACTGCAGTTACATGGGCTCCCCTTTCTGCGAATGGTATCGAAAACACTCCCGAGGCGGCGCCGATATCCAGTACAGACGCATTATTAAATTGTACCCCTTGCCCTTCAAGCCAGCTCATGATTCGTGAAGTTCTCTTTTTCCCTGCTTCATTAAATGACTGCTCATTAAACATCTTTGCTTTATGATCAAAAGCATTGGAGGGCTGAACTCCAGCGCTTTTCATTTTTTTCTGAGCGTTCTCACCATGCTCTTTCCACGCTTTTTCCCATATAGCTTCATTAAAAAAATCGTTCATAGTTACTCCTCTTTATCCTCTGTATTATATTGTATCTTCACATTACGAAGTTGCCGACCAATTATAGACATCACATATCCATAATTAGAATAAAAAAATACTTACTCCTTATTTCCTTCCTTATTTCCTTTATGATTACAGCGTTTTGCTGCCTCATCCAATATGGACCCAATTGTGTGTTCCTTTAAGTACTGATATAGATGTTGCTCTGCCCCGTCCATCACCTTTTCAATCAAACAAATACTATGATGCTCTGGATGTTCCTGACATAAGGGTGCATCTCCCTCGTGTGTTAGCAACTCATGCAATCGGGAATTGGCATGCGAACATTCAAACAGCTGCTGATTCCCTTCAATCACTTGAACCACATCAAGGAAAGAGATTTGCTCCGCCGGACGTGCTAGTTCATATCCACCATTGACCCCAGGAACAGCACGTACCATTCCATTTTGCCGTAACTTAGACATAATTTTAGATAAGTAACTTTCGGAAACACCAATGGATGAGGATAATTCCTTGATTCCAATATTGCTTAGACTGCTCGAGTTACCTAAATGTACTAATGCGTGCAAAGCGTAATCTGTACTTTTTGAGAATTGCATTTTCCTTGTTCCTTTCCTATCATCACCTTAATTATGGACCTAAGATGTCTATAATAAATCATTAGCCTAATTTTAGCAATTAATTAATAAAATTGAGACCATCGTACGCCAGCTACGAAATAACGCCAAATTTCCTTAATGCATAGGAAATGCCGTCTTCGCTTGCCTTTTTCGTAACAAAGTCCGCTCTTTGCTTGAGTCGTTCATTACCATTTCCCATCGCTATGCCGAGACCTGCATACTCCAGCATGTCGATATCATTTCCTCCGTCACCAAAAGCGATGGCTTCCTCTTTGGAAATGTCCAGATAGTCTAGCACTCTTTTGATCGCAGCTGATTTGGATACATCGGCTTCTTCGAGAACATTTGTAACATAATCATGGAAACGCTCAAATCTGAGCTGGGGGAATTGGATCTCAAATTTTTGAATTTCGTTAACATCCGCATATAAACATATACAGTATACTTCATCAGATAGGGAAACTACTTTCTCTGGATACTGCGTAATACTCAACGTCTCTTGCAGTGCCCCCATGATCCGCTCATCATCAATGCCAATCCCGTTCATAGTAAATTGTTCGGTGAAATAGGACATACCGTGACCGTTTTGTTCAGCAAAAGAAGAAATATCTCGGACCATTTCTATCGAAAGCACTGATTTATAGATGACTTCTTCATCACATTTGATCAGTGCCCCATTCGCAGAAATAATCGTGTCAATCCCCATCATCTTAAACTCTTCACACAGACTGTAGGGTCTTCCTGTTGCAACTACAACTTTTATTCCCCTCTCGATCAACTCTCTGATTGCTTCTTTCGTGCTTACGGGCAGGGTTCTGTCAATTTCACTTAATAGCGTACCATCGACGTCAAAAAACACAATTTTATACATTGATTTGCAAATATCCTCCCTTAGATCGGCTGACCAAATGAAGTTGCTTTTGCTTTGAGTGCAGCTGTCAGTTTCTCTCGTAGATTTGTTAGCCATTCAGGCTCATGATCCCATTTTTCCTCCGTAGATTTTAAAATTCGTACATACCCATATAGATTCGCAAAACGCCGGAATACGGGTAAGTAAGTGTCAAGATCATTTGAATATTCATATTCCGTGAGATAACCGTCTAAAAAGCATTGTTTCTTCTGCTGAAATAACTCCATGGGAGTATAATCCTGCAAACTATCCAGTGCTTGCTCAATATCCATGCCATACCAGTGGTACATCGCATTATCAAAGTCAATAACATAACAGGATTTAGTATTCTCATCGTAAAATACGTTATCGTTTTCAAAATCATAATGAATCAATCCATAATTCTCAGCAGATTTAGGAAGGGCAGCAAAATAAGATCTCAGTAATTTCATTTCTTTCTTTGCAGTCAGTTCATCTGGGTGATTCTTCACCACTTCTTCCATCCAATCTAATACATCGCCATAGGACCATCTTTCGAAATTTCGAGGTGTGTATTGACTAGATAAGTAATGCAGCCTTCCCAGTGATTTTCCATAACTAAAAACGATTTCATCACTAAAATCCGTGTTACTAATCTGCTTGCCGGGTACACGCTTAAAAGCCGATGCATAGTATTCGCCCCACGGAGTGTTTACCTCAACAAGCTTCTCTCCATCCTTTGATGGAATCGACTCTAGCACTCCATACTCTTTGCCAAGCAAGTACGAAATAAAATCAAGTTCTGCTAGTATATTAGATTTCATTTTCTCTGATACAGGGGAAAACCGTAAGAAATGAGCCATACCCTTATCGATATACGGATAAATGGCATTTGAGGATATGCGATAATAGGTAAACATCTCCTTTGATTCTTCATCAAAACTCCAATTTTTTAAAATCATTTCTGCTAAGTCTTCATTATTGAATAGATACTTCAGTTTCAGCATAGATTCGCATCGCTCCTCAGATCGGATATATTCAGCTAACATCGATTTCTCTTATGGTTAGCATAACATGAACCGACATCGTACTATGGGGAGAATATGACTATAACCGATTGTAACTAGTCATTATATAATTGTGGTTATTCTTAACGGATGTTAAAATATGGTTATTATATGGAAGCCAAACTATTTTTCAACCATGTACATTTCTTAATTAGTAGGGTTTTATATTGATTTTGTTTTATATTGATTTTTTTTGTTTTATATTGATTTTTTTTGTTTCTTAGTAAGTTAGGAGGCATTTTTTATGAATAAAAGCAAGAAAATCGGAATCCTATTCTTACTTATCACCATACTATTAAGCGGATGCATCTCAAAAGAAGCTACTCAGGAAGAAGTGAAAATAGTGCCCCTTGTAGAAGAACCTCAACCTCAAATAGAGACTAAACATAACGAAGAATCAGAAAGTAGAGTTGAACTCGTTATCGGACCTAACGATATCCCGCCTGTCGAGGAGAGTAAGTTTAAAGAAGGTGTGTTTATCGAATGGGCTGATGTAGAGGATAAAATGGATAAAGGGGCCATAGATACGCTACAAACGGTGCTAGAAACCATTATTAATCAAGATCTAACAACGTATGCTGCGCAGCTGAGATCCGATGTAAAGGACAGCGTGCCTATAACAGGACAAGACATCTTTTTTACAGAGGATAAAGACAAGGAATTTATGTTTTATGGTATTGATACGATTGAGAAAGTTTATAAAACGAAGTCAGAATATTACTATAATGCGGTTGTTATTTGCATGGAAGCAACGGAAGAGATAACGCAGCATTCCTACTCATTTGTAATTACAAAAAAGGATGAAGAATGGAAGCTTTACATGGTTGATTAATAAATTATTTTATAACATCAGAAACGGATGAACCCATTTTCCCAGTAAATTCTCCATTAACTTTATAACCAGCACCACTCCATTGAAGTATATATTCTCCATCACGCATTCCTTGTTCGTAACCATTGTCATAATTCTCCCAAGTTATAGATTTGTTTCCATCAATCTCTCTTGAAAAATATAACTTATCCGTACTTCTATGTATTAAGTTAACTCTCACTGGATGGCGGCTATTATTTTTTATAAGGAGCCTAAGATGACCGTATCCCTCATTTACAGTAAAATACTTTGATACAACGGCGCCTCCCTTTGTGGTATCGCCAATGGAGTTCGGCTTATCATCAGAAGTAGTGCTTTCTAAGTGATCCTCGATAGGAGGATGCGTAACAGCACTCTCTATTTCACTAGATTCAGGAGTCACCTTCTCCTGAGTTGTACTTGTGGAAGCAAAAGCAATCATCGCTGTTGTTACCATAGCTAAAGATAATGTCGCAATAAAAGCACCTTTTCTCTTCATAAATGAATCTCCCTTGTATTTTCTTATATGTATTCATTGCATATCTACATTAAAAGATCTATTGTAACTACAATTTAGGGCTGTGTTGTTGCTATGTAAACTTTTGTTTCTATCCCATCAAATAGATATCACTGTTATACCACTGCTATATGTCTATTAAAACGCTCAATGAAGGAATTAGGTTTGGTAAAACCCATAAATAATCTCGATCCCTGTAAACTATAGCAAAAAAAAGCTGCTAGATTAACCAGCAGCCTAATACCCAACCATTATACTATTCCTTGTCTGTTCTTCACCTTACCCAACTCACCCGATTAGACATGAAATGAAATAACAGAATCCAGCAGTCGTTTTGCATAGTCGTTCTGAACCGCAGAGAGGCTCTTAGTTGCAATCTGCTCTACAATTTGTCCATTCTCCATAAACAGGACTCGATCACATAAATGGGATACGGCCTGCAGGTCGTGGGCGATGAAGAGAATCGTCATATTATCGTTTTCTTTCAGCCTGAACAGCAGTTCCATAATTTGTGATTGTGTTGACACATCAAGTGAGCTAATCGCTTCATCCAGCACTAGAAATCTTGGATTTCTACTAATCGCTCTCGCGATGCACACTCTTTGTAATTGGCCGCCGCTTAGTTCATGGGGATACTTATTTGCCACCGATAAAGGGAGTCCCACTTTTTGTAACAATGATTCCACTTGTTCCTGAATATCTCCAGTTGTTCCAAAGGCTCGAAGCAGCTCACTAATGACGTCACTCACTTTATAATAAGGATTAGCGGATGAGGTATAGTCCTGAAAAACAACGCTCATTTGTCCCTTATTTTCTTTGATCCATGTCGTTATCTCTTTGTCTTCCATACGTATGGAGCCAGCGTCAGCTTTTTCAAGACCTAAGATGAGCCTGCCTAATGTACTTTTTCCGCTTCCGCTCTCTCCAACCAAGCCCACACATTCGCCTGCATGTATATGAAAAGAAACATCCTGTAATACGTTCAGCTTCTCTTTTCGAAGTCCCTTCCCAGATCGTTTATAGTACTTATATACATTTTTTACTTCAAGCATTACACAGGATCATCCTTTCTCATCGCATCTGAAAAGGACTTCGTTAATTGTTCTCGGGTATGAATTAAAAACTTCGTATAGTCCTGCTCTGGGTTTGAGAATACATCTTCTATTTTCCCGTACTCTACTTGTTTTCCATCTTTCATGACAAGTACCGTTTGTGCTAGTCTTTGTACAACACCGAGGTCATGTGATATAAAAATAACAGCCGTATCGAGTTCACTTCTCAGTCGTTCAAACTCTTTTACTACCTCATTTTGCGTGATCGAATCCAGCGCAGTTGTAGGTTCATCCGCAATAATAATATCTGGTTTCACTGCCATCGCAATCGCAATCATACACCGCTGCAGCATACCGCCTGATAACTGATGCGGGTATTTCTTCAGCACTTGTTCTGGTTCTTTAATTTGCATCTTTTCAAGCTCTATAATAGAGAGAACTCTCGCTTCTTTTTTCGATATTTCGAGGTTCTCACACAAGGTCTCAATCATTTGACTTCCCATGGTATATAACGGATCAAAGGCAGACATCGCGTCTTGCAAGATCATGCAGATCCGCTTGCCTCTTATCTTTCTCATCTCTTTCTTACCTAGCTGCAACAGATCATCGCCATCAAAATAAACATGCCCTGTAACCTTCAGTGAGGGCTGAGTTAGTCCCAGTATAGCCTTTGTGGTAATAGACTTACCGCTTCCGCTTTCTCCGACAATACCTAGACAATGATTGCGATCTAGCGTAAAATTCACATTTTCTACGAGGACTGTCTTTTTCCGTTCATCTGTAATGGATAAGCCCTTTACTTTTAACACACTCAAGTTCATCTCACCCCTTCTTCGTTCCCCGTTTCGTATCAAAGGCATCTTGCAAGCTGTCCCCTACGAAATGAAAAGCCGCTACCACAAGCAGAATCGCTATTCCAGGAGCAAGCATTTGATAAGGATGTACAATCATCACATTTTTTGCTTCATTAAGCATCATCCCCCACTCAGGTGTCGGAGCTTGTACTCCTAATCCTAAGAATGACAGGGCTGAAATGACCAAGATGACAGATCCCGTATCCAGTGTAGCTAACACTGCAATTTCTCCAGCTGCTCCCGGTAAAATATGTGTTTTTACAATATGCCTCGTACTGCAACCTGACACTTTAGCAAACCGGATATAATTTTTGTCCGTATATTTTAAAACAATCGTACGGATCATCCGAGTGTACCAAGCCCATTTTGCGATAATACTTGCGAGAATCACATTAAATAAGCCGGGACCCATCATTCCCACAATCGCCAGAATCATCACTTCACTTGGAAAAGATAAAAATACATCACATATTCTCATAATGAGTTCATCTACTTTCCCTCGTGAAATCCCAGCGATCACTCCGAGAAACGTACCTATGATAATCGTTGCTGCCATTGCTAAAAAGGAGGTAAATACCGTGGTACGTATCCCATAGAGTAACCTTGACAAAATGCAGCGCCCAAGTTGATCTGTACCCAGCGGATAGCTCATACTTATCCCTGCAAATTTCTCTTTTACGTTGGTTTCAATCGGATTATGCGGTGCAAGCATAGGTGCAAATATTCCAGCCAAAATGACAACAAATAGAAAACCTATACATATCATCGCTAAACGATCATTTTTTAATCTATTTATTACCCCCACAGTTAAGCCTCTTTTCTAAGTCTTGGATATAATAACATCGTAATGATATCAACAAGTAAATTACAGCCTACAAATAATACCGCCATCAGAAGTACATAAGCTTGAATGACTGGATAATCATGATTAAATATCGCTGTAATACATAATCGCCCTACTCCGGGCCATGCAAAGATATTTTCCACGATCACCGTACCTGCGATAAGTTTAGGGATGGACATGCCAAGTGCAGCAATCGAGGATTGCAGAGAGTTTTTAAATATATGTTCAAAAATCTTCCGTTCCTTTAAGCCGCGAGCTTTTGCATACAGTACGTAATTCTCCAGCTTGTTCTTCACCATGTTATTTCTAAGCAGTCTGACGTAGGTTGATATATAGGCAAAAGAAAGAGTCACGGCTGGAAGAATAACGGAGCCCGGGGACTCCATTCCACTTGTGGGCAGTAAATTTAGCTTTACAGCAAATAACCACATGAGGAGTAAACCAATCCAGAAGCTTGGTATGGCCTCCGATACAAAAACCAATCCTCTTATAAACCGGTCAATCATCGTACCCTCATAAACGGTACATATGACTGCGGCCACGATGCTAACCGTCAAAATAATCGCTAGTGACACCATGGCTAAATGCAAAGTCACAGGAATGGCTCGGCTCATTTCGCTAATGACCGGTTTGTTCGTAATATAACTGTTACCAAAATCTCCTTGCAGACTGTCCACTACCCATGCTGCATACCTCTCAATAAAAGACTTGTCGAGGCCAAGTTCTGAGCGCATTTCCGCAACCGCTGCTTCTGTCGGTGTGATTTCATTCACACGAAGTGCGACTTCAGCCGGGTCACTTGGACTTAAATTAATCAGAATAAAAGACAAAAAGGATATACCTAATAAGATGGGTATCATGCTTAGTAATCTTTTTATCATGTAATTTCCCATTTTGTGATTCTCCCTAAAATGAATGAAAAAGACAGATGCTTGGGATCTGCCTTTTTCACCTTAAATTATGATTGTTCGAAATACATCTTTTCAAATGGTATCTCGTATTGGGAAACATTAAATGTTACACCTTTTAACTCCGGAACATAAACTGCTTTTGTGCGCGAATACGTAAGAGGAATATATACTCCCTCATCATGAATATAAGAGAGAATATCTTTATACATCTCCTGACGCTTCTCTTCACTTGCCTCAATCATCACGGCTGTAATGGTATCATCTAACCATTCTTTTTTCTCCAGTCCAATCTGTGCTTGATAATCACCATGTGCTGGAATTCTCCATGAGGATAGATAAGATTGAGGGTCATACGGAGTACCCCATGATAAGGAGTACATGAGATCAAACTCCCCTGATTTTTGTCGATCTAAAAAGGCTTGTTTCTCTTCACCAATGATTTTTAGTTCAGCTCCAACGTTTTTAAAATCGCTTTGGATGAATTCGCTGATTGTTTTTTCTTGCGCATTGTTAGAGTTATAGTAAATAGAAAGCTCTAATTTTTTTCCATCCTTATATCGATAGCCGTCATTTCCAAGTGCCCAGCCTGCTTCATCTAAAAGTTTGTTTGCCTTATCGGGGTCAAACGTTCTTACCTCTAAATCCAGATCACTATAAGGCACCGTTGACGAGAGCAACGTATCTGCCACAGATTCCGAACCATTCAGAATCTCATCAGCGATGGACTTTTTATCAATTGCATATTGAAACGCTTCACGGACTTTAACATCACCTGTAATCGGCTTGTTGGAGTTGAGTAAAATAGCTCTAGAAGCAACCGGTTTACTTATATCTGTTGTATATTGACCTTGTTCTTCTAATGCTTTGAACGAATCAATATCTATCATATCGCCGTCAGCACCAAAGATAAGATCCACTTCTCCTTTTTGAAGAGCAAGCAAGATCGTTTGCGGATCCGGCATTACCTTCCACTTCACCGTAGAGACTTTTGGTTTTTCACCCCAATAATTTTCATTGGCGGTAAATATGGCATACTGCCCCTCTTTGTGTTCCGTTAACACCCAAGGACCTGTCCCTGCATAACTGCTAACTCCATCTTTTGTCTGTCCATCAATAAAAGATTTAGGCGAGATAAAACGGAATGGACGAGTAAGGCCGAGTTCAGTTAGAGCAGGATAGTAGGGATGCTTTAATACAAGTTTATATGTATATTCATCGACTACCACGTTTTCTTTGATCTCATTGACCATATCAAGCCAAGCATGGCGTTCACTATTTTTTAATATTGCATCCATGTTTAACTTTACCGCATCTGCATTAAAAGGCTCTCCATCGGTAAAAGTAACATCTTGTCTCAAATGAAAGGTATACCCTAACCCGTCTTCTGAAATGTCCCAACTCTCAGCTAGAGCAGGCTTTACACCTTCATTCGTATTAATCACAAGTGATTCAAACACCATATTTTGGGCTGACATTTCCCCGCTATATAAATGAGGGTTGATATCTCTTATATCTTTTGTGCTGGCATAGACGATTTCATCGCGTGAACGATCTTCCGTGCTAGATGTACCCCCTCCCTGACATCCTGTAACGAATACAATAAGTAAACAGAGTAATAAGGTCATATTGATTTGCAGTTTTTTCACTTCGTATGCTCCCTTTTTTGTATAAACTATAATTCTATGCATCATGCTGATCTACTTGCATATCCATATGAAGTGTATTCCAGATCGGATCATCTTCAGCTAATCTTTCTTCGAAACCTTTTGATTTCCAAAATGGAATCGCGCCAGGAAGAAACGGATGGGTATGCAAATATAGCGTTTCATAGTCAGCCTGCTTACAAAATTGCAAGGCTTCACCAAATAAAATCGATCCCAAACCGAATCTTCGATAGTTCCGATCAACATAGCATTTCACAACTTCTGCAGTTTTACTATGATGATAGAATCGATCCAGTTGAACAAATCTCCCATCATATGGAGTAATCGCGATGGTTCCAATCACCGTTCCATCCTCAAAAAAAGCAGCAAAAATCGCTGCATCGTCCTGCTCCATATAATATTCATTAAAATGAAGTAAGTCTGGCGGAAGCTCATCCTGAGTTAACATCGGGAAGATTTCTTTACGTACCCTCATCATAAACTCTACGATTTGGTCACGTTCGCAAGCTTGCACTTTTCTTATACTATACGGCTGCTGTATTTTCATTTTCTCTCAAACTTCCCCTTATCCTAAACATTTCTATGGATTAATATTAGTAGTCACAAAGCGAAAATTCAAGTTTTTGTGAGCAGTTTCGACATCTTACGCACAAGAAAAGAACAAACCTTACAATATATGGTTTGTCAGTGATGTTTACAATGACATATCTTGCCCATATCTCGCAAGGTAGGCCTCTTTTTCTTTGTAATCCTTCATTATACTTCCCACTCGTCTCCAAAAAGAACGATCATGATTCATATGCAGCAAATGGCAGAGTTCATGAATCACGACATAATCAATGACCTCGATCGGCGCCATCGCAAGACGGTAATTAAAAGTAAGCTGTTTCGCTGAGTTGCAGCTCCCCCACTTCGTCCTAGATTCCTCAATGACAAAGGATTTGGGCGTAACTTTGAGCTGCTTTTGATAGATTTTGATACGTTCGTTAATCACTTTCTTACAGCTTGTAAAGTAAAATTTCTTTAAATCTGCTCTTAACTCTTCTTCTGTTCGTCCCTGCGTCTCAATGAGTTCATGCAAGAAATAATACTTTCCCAGATGAAGGAATTTCCCTTCTTCTTCGTACTCCCTTATCTTTGACGGTGTACGAGCGGCTTCAATCGCGCGGAGTTGTTTTACAATCTTATCTCCTTGCTGACGTACAGCGTTCATGATTACCTCATCTTCTGTATGCTTTGGCGCTTTCACAATGATCAGGCCCGAAGGATAGATCTGAATGGAGAGTTTTTTACGTGGACCATATTCCACATGAAATTCAATTTGCTGGTTGTCTAGTTCAATTTTCATCATCAACATCGTTTCTATATATATTTTCTCTATATTACTATAAACGCATGGCTTCCGAAATATTTCTTCGAAATTCATTAGGCGTAGCGGCATATTCCTTTTTAAAAGCACGATAGAAAGATCGCAAACTATTAAATCCAGAATCAAATGCAATAGCAGTGACTGGTTTCGTAGTGGACGTCAGCAGCATGTAAGCATAAGCGGCCCGCTGGGCATTAATATAATCTCGGAACGAGATTTGGAACTGTTCGGAGAAGGTACGGGAAGCATGAAATTTACTGATCCCGAGCTCTTTTGAAAGGGTATCAAGCGTGATCGGCTCTAAGTAATGGAGGTCAATATAGGTAAGTATTTTATGAATGATATTCATATCTTTCGTATAATCTGCTTTTTGCAGAGACAGCAGCGGCATCGCATGTCCTAGAATTACGGATAGGTATGCCTTAATCAAGCGTCTGTCTACTTGTTCATCATATAATTTGCACAGCATAGTGAGGGCGTTCTTTATGACCTCGTTCTTTGAGAGGATCGGACTGTCTGGTATATAGTTAAGTAAATCTCCTGTATAGTCCCCTGGAAAGGCAGCATCGAAAAAGATCAGCAAAATCTGATTGTTTTTCTTCGTCGTATAGCTATGTGGCTGGTTAGGAAAAACGATCGCGATCTCTCCTTCAGACAAACTATAATCTTGCTGATTAATAGTTATATTAATTTCCCCTGATAACACCAAGGTGATTTCGACATTCTTATGCAAATGAAGAGGATACGTATTATTCGTAGAAATAAATAGATGAAAATCGTGATCGCGATGCTGGTATTTGATTTTCACACCTTACTCCTCCCCTATTCGCGTTAGAATTTCCTAACGAACTCTACTTCACTACTAAGAACATAATATATGTATCCTCATTAGTACAAGAACAAACTACAATATTTGGCACAAAATAATAAACTTATGGCATGTAAATACAAAGAGAAAGATTTAAAGTAATAACGTAAGCAACCTATTAATGAGGGGAGGGAGTATAACAGGATTGCAGATCGTCCTAAATGCATTCATGTTATACAAACAATCAGATGAAATGGAAGTTAAGAGGAAGAGGTTCAAGAAAGATGATGACCGTCTTTTTGAGTTTTTCGGTAGCGCTTTCATTCACAGGATTGCAGCCTTTTGGTCTTGATTCTGTACAGGCAGCGGAAGGAAGTCAGTTCAAAGGAGCGCTGATCCCCGCTTTTCCTGGTGCAGAAGGCGGCGGAGCTTACACCAGCGGCGGTCGTGGCGGCGATGTATACATTGTTACGAACCTTGAGGATTATGGTGAAAAAGAAAAGCCCATTGAAGGATCGCTTCGATATGGGATTCAATCTACTCCGAAAGAAGGACGTACGATTGTTTTCAACGTCTCCGGTACCATTGAACTAAAAGGCACCCTTCGTTTTAAAAACATTAAAAACCTGACCATTGCGGGTCAAACAGCACCTGGCAATGGAATTACCATTGCGGGCTGGGATACGAATATCAGCGATTCCGAAAACATTATCATCAGGTATCTCTCCTTCCGACCAGGTGCAACCAATGTCTATAATGGCAGTGATTCAATGGATGCCCTATGGGGAAGAGACAACAACTATTTTATCATTGATCACTCCTCCTTCAGTTGGAACACAGATGAGACCCTGTCTACTTACAGAGGTGAGAACGGAACCATTCAGTGGTCAATTATTTCAGAGAGTCTGACGCTGTCTGGGCACTCGAAAGGTCGGCATGGCTACGGCGGTATTGCCGGCGGAGATAAAACAACCTTCCATCATAATCTGTACGCAAATCACACTTCGCGGAATCCAAGACTCGGCGGAGGTTATGCTGGTGCGGCCAACGCAGATCATGTTGCTGTCGTTCAATTCTCTAACAACGTCATCTATAACTGGGGATTTAATACGACATATGGCGGCGGCTTTACCTATACTAATTTTATGAACAACGTTGAGATTGCAGGCCCAGGCACCAGAGATAATGTAAAAGACCGCGTCCTCGATGCTGGCGAATCTAAAAAAATAGGCGGTTTCTACATCGCAGGCAATCAGATTAATAATAAACCAACGGGAATACTTGACCCTTCTTCAAAACATATCCGAAACTCAGGTGATGTCGAAGGTGATACAAAGACGACATATGCCGTTACACCTTATCTATCCGCAGATAGTACGGGCGTAAATCACGGAATTACGAATCAAGCTTTTGATGATTATGTACAAAATGGTGTGAAAATAGCGAATGGTAAATTACTTGATGCAATCTTACAGCAAGCAGGAGCCACCTATCCTCGGCGTGACGCAATTGATGCAAGAATTGTAGCTGAAGTAGAAAAAGGGTTAGGTAGATATATCAACACAGAACATGAGGTTGGAGGCTATGTCTCTCCTTTTGGCGTGATTGAAGAACAGCATCCTGCAACTTATGACACAAATCAAAACGGGATTGAGGATGATTGGGAAAAGAAAAACAAGATTTGGGATACCGTAGATGCATACAAGACGGTGACAGACCAAGGTTATACCTGGCTTGAACTCTACATCAATAGTCTAGTCGATATGAACCATGTAGCAGAGAATCCTGAAGCCAAACTGACAAAACCAGATAATAATACACAATTGAAAGTAGGAGAAGACCTCTCCGTAAAAATCAAAGCGGACTCCAAATTCGGACATACCATTAGTAAGGTTGCTGTATACAATGGTTCAGAGTATCTTGGCGATGCGGTGAAGAAAGGGAATAACTACGAGTATACAATTAAAGATCTTGCGGATGCTTCGTATTATATCTCGGCAAGAGTTACGGATTCGAAAGGAAATACAGCGCAAACTACCGCTGCTAATATTCATGTAAATGCGCCTTCTCACTCTCTTGCTAGTGAAGGTTTTAAATCTGATGATGTTGGATCTCCTGATCTTAAGGGTACTGCAAGTATGACAGATGGAGTATTCACCGTGAAAGGTAACGGGAAGCTCGGGATGAGTGAAGGCAGCACGAAGCAATCACGTGAGAATGATGCAGATAAAGACGACTTCCATTTCGTATATAAGGAATTATCAGGTGATATGGAGATTACCGCAAAGCTTGCGGAGATTGGTTCTGTAGACAATCATGCTTTTACCGGATTGATGATTCGAGATGATTTGAAAAAGGATAGCGCTACTGCTGCTCTAGGACTGTCTGCTGTAAAATTATCGAAAGATTATAGCTGGTCTGCCTATCTAGCAGGAAGAAACAGTAAGGGTGCGGACTTCGACCGATTAACCGAAACGCTCGACAGCCCATCTGCAGCACAAGAAGCAGGAATTCAGCTCCTTCCTGACATTGCATTTAAACTGAATGGTGTGGAACAAGGATACTGGCTGAAACTTGGACGTAGCGGCGATACCTTCTATGCTTATGGTTCTCCAGACGGCAGCAACTGGACAAAAATCGGCGAGAAAACGATCGCGATGCGAGATTCTGTATTTGTTGGCATGGCTGTAGACAGCAATGATGTAGCGAATGATATTGAACAGTTGAACTATGCGAAGTTCTCCCATGTGAGCGTTAAGGATAGCTTTGATCCATTAGGTGAGTAAACTGCAGTCACATGTGGTGAGTAGAGTTTGAATAGTAAGATTACTATATGGGGGATGGTCAAAATCCCCCATATTTTTGTGTATGGGGGATCAAAATATGCTTGATTACCTGAACATATTTATTCATCCAGCAGGCTATGCTTCTTTTAAAAGTAAGGTTTACCCTTCAACCACATCAGCACGAAGATCTGATGAAATTTCTAGCATTTTAGGAATGACTGCTTCGTTTGCAACGGCTACGTAGATGTCTCCCATGTAAAGTCGGAACGGAATTTCAAGATTCTCATATTTCCACATGAAGAAATCACCTTTAATTGACATGGTGCTCTCTGTGCCTTTTACGGTAAAAACTTCCGTGTAGGTAAAATCGGGTTTGGTTGCAAAGTATTCTTTGCACTCTTCCAACGTAATAGCTTGTTCTGTGATGTTTTCTTGCATCGATCGTGTTATACGAAAACGCTGGTTCATTGATATGCCCCCTATATCGACTCACTAAAAAATCTCTATATTTTTTACATCGAAACCTATTTTCTCATTCCCCAAACTTTCTGTCAAAGAAAGTCCAGCTTATCTTGTCTCATTACATAAGAAAAGCCCTATCCTACTGGATAGAAGCTTTGAATTAATTAATTTAAGATTCCAGGACGTGGTACAACTCCAAATTCCTCTGCAAGCTCGATTAACTCTTTGTTTGTTATTCTTTGCTTAATTTCGTGGTGTGCAATTAACATATAGATCTGAGCTGCTTTTTCAATCGTTTCGATCAGCCCTAACGCATCGTCAATAGAATTGCCAGTACCAAAGATACCATGATGCGGCCATAACACAGCACGGTGTTCTGCCATTTTGAGTGCGGTCTCTCGTCCAATCTCACTAGAACCCGGTACCATCCAAGGGATAATTCCGATCCCGTCAGGAAAAACAACAATACATTCGGTGCACATTTCCCATAGAGTTCTCGTAAACTTATCCTCATCTAATTCATGAATAAAAGTCATCGCTATCACATTTGTCGCATGATTATGTATGACTACACGATGATTAGGATCAATTTTTATCCTTTCGATATGACTCATGAAGTGGGCAGCCAGCTCGCTTGTTGGCTTCGCATCATCTGGTAATCCCCAAAGAAGCTCCAGGGTCTCCCCATCCTCAGATATACGAATCACACCGAGATTAGCTTCTGGATCATCAATAATGTTTTTAAAATATTTCCCGGAACCCGTTACGATAAAGTACTTTCCTGCTAGTTCGTTAACTGGAAAAGCAGGCTTAAATGTACGGATTACTCGTTCAATATCCATATAGGCAGCCACTTCTGATTCATCAAGAAGATAGCTGACATTGCCTCCATTTCGTTCGTCCCAGCCAAATCTCCACATATGCTGTGTTGCTTCCGCCATCACTCTAACAAAGGGTATATCAAGTGCTGGAACATTCCCCTTCATCCATCCATGAGTCGTACTCATCTTCGTCACCACAATCCTTTCTAATATAAGTAAACATTACAATAGATCTTGTGAGACATTAAAAACAATTCGTTGGGTTTGACTCTTAGATTACTGAAATCCATCTTTTTACCATTTATCATATCTGTTATTTTCTTTGAAGTCCACATAAACAAAGATACACCATATGAGATCCATAAGGTGTATCTTTGTTTACAATGGGTGCGCTAAAATGAAAGATATTATTTTATAGTTAAGGTTAGCCGCGATATTGCCTCTGTTTAGTTAAAAGCTGCTAGCTAGAAATCTCCAGTGGTACGAATAAAAATGATGAACCGCTTATATAAGCTTTTAATATGGCTTCCGCATAAGGTTGTTCTTCAATTAACCCATCCCACTCGGCAGAATTCTTCGCGTGAAAACTATATGCTTCAATGAGTGCCATAATGAAGAAAGCTTCCAGCTTCGGTATGTATTCATTTTCCAATTGTCTAATTCTCTCATACCCTTTCATAAAAAGAACTCGTTGCGGAGGGAATAGTCCAAGAATGGACTGAGCTATATCGTATAAGTGATAACCGAACCCGCACCTGCCAAAATCAATTGGATAAGGTTCACCTTCTAAGAACACGATGTTACCATTATGTAAGTCAGCATGAATCATCCCATAGTCATGTTCGTTACTTGTAAGTGTTTTAAGTCGTTCTTTCACTTTCTGAGCAGCCAGTGAATACAACTCTATTGCTTCATCTGATATAAAATGCCTGTGATTGAGTTCTAGATGAGCCCAATCTCTCTCAAAAGTATGGATACCCCAAGAAGGACGTGAAAAGTCAGTGGATGGGCTAAAATCAGTGCTTGCTTCGTGAAGATGTGCCATCAATTCCCCCATCTTTTGTATCGTCTCTTCTGTATGCTCCCCCTTCTCTACACGCTCACCTTCGACCCAAGTTAATAAAGTGGCATAGTACTGCTTTCCGTCATCTGTGTATGCAGTGGTAACTAAAGAGCCCTCCCTATTCCGCATGGCAACAGGCAGAGTTATGCCCTTACTTTTCATCGCTGTAGTCCATTCTAGTTCAGAGCTGATCTCTTTCGGATTTTTGCCTGCCGAATGAATACGGAGTAAAAACGATTCCCCCTGGTCAGCAGCAATTCGAAAAGTGACATGCTCCGATATTTGGATGAAGTGAATTGAATTCCAGTTAATCTCGTATTTTTGTAGTGCATAGAGAGCAGCTTGCTTGGTTTGTTTTAGCGTATCTTTCCGATTGATCTCGGTATCCATCTGAAATCCCTTAGCCATCATCGTGCTCCTTTATCTGAAGATATCTTTAGGTTATTATAATTGGCCCGTACAAAGCTTAGAGAGATAATTAATTTTTTAAGCTGATTTTTACTAAGAATGAACGATTGTTCCTTAATCGAAAAAAGCCGCCAACTGGCGACCTCTTCTATATAAAGGACTTTTAAAACGGTACTTCGCCAATCTCAACGTTAGTAACTTAGTGCTTGAATTTCATTCGAAAGATCGCTTCTTTTGCCTCTTTCCGATCATCAAAGTGTATCGTGTGATCTTTTACAATTTGGTAAGTTTCATGGCCTTTTCCTGCAATCAATATAATATCGCCTGGCCTCACTAAGCTGATTGCTCGCTCAATTGCTAATTTTCGATCCGTGATGAGTTCGTATTGACCTGTGAAGTCACCACAGTCCAGCACCCCTTGTTCAATATCAAGCAGAATCTGATCAGGATCTTCAGAACGTGGATTATCGGATGTCAGGATAACCACGTCGCTATATTTCGCTGCCAGCTTACCCATGATGGGGCGTTTCTTTTTATCCCGGTCTCCACCGCAACCAAATACAGTTATGATCTTGCGATCAGCAAATTCGCGTAATGTGGTAAGGGCATTTTCAAGACCATCCGGTGTATGAGCATAATCAACCAGTACAAGAAAATCTTGACCGGCATGAATAATTTCCATTCGCCCAGCAACACTTTGCAGTGATAATAACCCGCGTTTTATGTTTTCTAGTGATATCCCCTCAACTATTGCCGAGCTGATGGCTGCAAGTGCGTTATATACATTAAATTTTCCAACTAGATTAAGTTCCATAATCTCCGTGCCTATAGATGTTCTGACGGTGAACTTTGTACCTTTTGAAGTAAGCTGAATGTCTTCTGCCATCACATCGGCGTGGCTCTCTATTCCGTACGTAACAACTTGTGCCGGTGTCACTCCTCTAAAATAATGACTCGATTCCTCATCTTCATTCAGTATTGCATATTTCTTCTTTAGAGGGTCTGCTGAAAAAGAGTTCCCCATTCGTGAGAATAACAATCCTTTAGCAGCCATGTATTCTTCCATCGTTCCGTGATAATCCAAGTGATCCTGCGAGACATTGGTAAGTACAGCGGTTCTAAAATCACACCCCAAAACACGTCCCATATGTAAACCTTGTGATGAAACTTCCATGACACAAAAATCGACGGACTGATCTCTCATTTTGCGAAGATTATATTGTAAACGATTCGGTTCCTGCGTGTTTATATCTGTTTCAAACCATTCAGACCCTATTTTTGTTCCGATATTCCCCATCAGTCCTGTTCGGTACCCTGCTTCCGTGAGAATCGATTCCAGCATATAACTCGTTGTCGTTTTTCCGTTGGTTCCTGTAATTCCAATCAATTTCAGCTCCGTACTTGGATAACCGTAAAAATGATTCGCTGTAACCGCCAGAGCATACCTTGCATCGGATACTTGTACCGTTGGAACACTTACTTTCACATCCCGTTCGACAATGACAGCAGCAGCCCCCGCTTCCACCGCTTTATCAATAAACAGATGTCGATCCTCCTGAAGTCCATTTACACCAGGTATACAAACAAAAATGTCCCCTGGCTTCAGAGTTTGCGAATGGATGCTGACCCCTGATACTTCCACATTTGTATCCCCATTTATGTGTTTCACGTGAAGCTGATTGATGAGTTCTTGTAACTTCAAGGTTACTCCCCCTACAATTTAGCTTTTAACTTATTGTACAGATGAATGATGAGCATTAGAATCCAGTCGATCATACTTTGAACTACCACTAGGCTGAAGCCATAGTGGATTCTTAGGTAAAAGACTCTAACGAACCTTAATTTACTAAGCTATCCCCATAGTTCCTATGGTTAGAAGCCTTGTCGCTTCATTTTTCAGATTTTGTCCTGCGTTAATATCTCTATCGTGGTAAGTGCCACAAGAAGGGCATTCCCATATACGAAGATTGAGATTCTTAACGTCTTTGTTTTTATAGCCGCAACACGAACACAATTGAGAACTAGCGAATGTTTTAGACACAACAACTAATTGTTTGCCATACCATTTTGCCTTGTACTCCAACATTGTTCTGAACTGTGACCACGATGCTTCACTAATCGCTTTAGCTAAATTATGATTTTTTAGCATGTTTACCACTTGCAAATCTTCAATACCAATGACATCGTGATTTTTGATGATTTCAGTAGAGACTTTTTGTAAGTAGTCTATTCTCGCTTTCTTTATTTTTTCATGCATAAGTGCTACTTTGCGTTTTTGCTTTTGATAATTTTTTGCTTCATCCACTTTACATTTTCGTTTAAGTGCTAATTCTTGTCGTCTAGAAAGAACTCGTTGTGCATCAGCTAATTTTTTTTCTAGTTTACGAAACCATTTAGGATTACCAAATACTCTTCCAGTTGAAAGGATTGCAAAATCTTTTAATCCAACATCAATCCCAACAGAAGAGCCTGTTTTTTCTAATGGATGCACTTCTATCTCAACAAGGATAGATACAAAATACTTACCACTTGGATTACGTCTAATTGTAGCGTTAAGAATACGTCCTTCAACCTCACGACTTTTGGCAAAGCGAACAAAACCAAGTTTAGGTAATTTGATTTTGTTTTCGACAATGCCAATATTGCCGTTCGTATGCTTAGTTGTATAGGACTGAACTTTATTCTTTTTAGACTTAAATCGAGGTGCTTGATTTTGTTTCTTAAAGAATCGAGTATATGAGTCAGCAAGGCTTTTAAGTGATGATTGCATGGCGATACTGTCAACTTCCCTTATCCAAACCAATTCTTTCTTTAGTTCTGTTAATTGAGAAGAACATGTATTGTAATTTAATCCTTTGCCTGTTTCCCTGTAAGCTTCGTTCCATTTTGCTAAAAAGCGATTGAATACAAAACGTGAACATCCGATTGTTTTTGCAATTAAGATTTCTTGGTTTTTGTTTGGATAGATACGAAATTTGTATGCTTTATTGACCAACATTGTTTCTCACCTCCTCTCCCAAATGGAGCGTCCTCCAAATCGTTAAGTTGCTAAAACAGCTCACAACATATCGAATATGGAAAAAGCATAACAATTATCTTTCTCAGCATTTTTGGAAAGAACGTACATTTTGGAGCGATGGATATTTTGCTTGTAGCATTGGAAATGTTAGCAAGGAAATTATACAAAGGTACATTCAAACACAAGGTAGTTAAAAGGCTTACATCCCTCAACCTAAAGGTATAGGGGTTTTACGCCTTTCATATATAAAAAAAAGTAGCATGGCTAATGAAAAATTAAAAAGGCTTTGATGTGAACTCGCACTAAATATATTCGTGAACTCACTAAATGAGTAGAAAGACAGGAGTACTCACTTAGGCAGGCTCTCCTCTCTAATTGAAACATATGAGTTTCAATACTGAACTGAATTTAGTAGAAAGAAAGTCCCAGCTTGATTAGCGCGTAACCTATTCAATAATTGCACAAGCTTCTCGTACCATCTGATTGACGATTTCACCTGCAGACTGATCAGCTGTTAACATTCTAGTTCCTTGTCCTGCCCATAACGACATATACTCAGGGTTATGAAGACGAGCAGAAGTATTTCTAATATCTCTAGTGAGTGTATTTTGTATAGGATAAGGAAGTGGTTCAACATCGCTAGCCTCAAATTGCTTTATGAATTCATTCTTTATCCCCCTGGCTGGTCTTCCGGAGAATGCTTTGGTAATAACCGTGCTTTCCTCTGTACTTTCAAGCAGCGCATTTTTATAAACAGGATTAGCACCTGACTCAGAAGAGGTTAAGAATCGGGTTCCCATTTGGACTCCTTGGGCTCCTAAAGCTAATGCGGCGACAAGCCCTCTTCCATCCATAATTCCTCCTGCAGCAACGACTGGAATTTGAACTACGTCCACCATCTGTGGTATAAGTGCCATTGTTCCAACATTTGCCCCAGAAGGATGATTATTGAGATGAAACGTCCCGCGGTGTCCTCCTGCTTCACTGCCCTGCGCCACAATTACGTCACTGCCGCTTTGTTCCGCTTGGATCGCTTCTTCTACCGTTGTTACTGTGGTCATTACCTTCATACCTGCTGATTTCACGTGCTGCATTCGGGCTTTAGGAAGAACGGAAAACGTAGTGCTGATGATAGGAACGCTTTCCTCTAATAAAACAGTAAGTTGCTCATCGAAATAATCGGGTGTGTTCATATTTTTAGTAGATGGTATGGGGGCTCCAATACGACCTCGTATTTTGTTAAGCTCAAACTGCACTCTTTCCACATCTTTAGAAGGGTCTGGAACCTCATGTAAGAAAAGATTCACAGAAAAAGGGGCCTGTGTTTGCTGCTTTATTTTCTTAATCGCATTTCTCATTTCTTCAGGAGTCATGTATCCTGCACCAAGGGTCCCAAGCCCGCCTGCATTAGAAACTGCGGATACTAGGTTCGCCATATTCGCTATCCCCGCCATTCCAGCAAGTACGATAGGATAACGAATGTTAAGAATGTTACACAAATTATTATCAAGTTGAATAGCCATAGTCATCGTCCCTCGCTCAGTCTATTGATGTGTCTTTTCTTGACCATATAAAGTCGAACAAACCAAAGAGTAATGCGACCAGTATAGAAATAAATTCATAACTATCTAAAAAGGTAGGAATCAACATAATGATTGCCCCAGCAATGATGTATACCAAAACGCGCATCCAAATACTTACGTTATAATGCTTTAGAATTACAAAAGGGGTTGTAAATGCAACAACGAGAATTGGATACACCGCAAATAACGTAACAAATAGAATAAACGGAGCATATTCGTCCATTGATAACGTAAATGAAAGAGCATCCTCTTGCTTACTATCCATAAAGAATACAGTGAAGGTAGCAAAGAAAGCGAGAAATAATACGCTCAAACATGAGGCCAAAATACGCAAATTTTCTTGTTTAGAAAACACAAATTTCACCTCTTCAGAGATGGACTCCAGCTAACCTCTCAGCCGTCTCTTCTTCATTTTACTGAAAAGATTTCGTTCCACATACGATATGAAAGATCATCATGGCATAAGAATCTGGGTTATGCAGTAAATTATCATGCGCTTTTACTATATTCTGAAAATCTTGATCAGATAAGATGCCTAGTCTATAAAATTGCTCAAATCTATTCGGATTTAATTGCTCCTGGAAACCCTCTAAACCAACTAAATCGCTATGTACAGAAACAGCTTCCATATCAATAGTAGAAAACCCTGCTTGTTTCAGTAATCTGGGAAGACTCCGCCCAATTTCTCGATTACCGCCAGCATTTCGCTGCATCGCTATTAATTTATCAAGAACGGAACGGAAGGATTCTATAGTAGGTTCTACAACTCCAAAAATTCCATCATCTATATCAATAATCGCTACTTTACCACCAGGTTTTAACACTCGAAAGATTTCTAGTGCAGCTTTTAAGGGGTCATACAAATGAAGGAAAAGAAGACGAGCAATCACAAAGTCATAATGATCATCAGGAAGCTTCGTATCGTAGATGGAGGCTTGAATGTACTTCACTTTCGAAGAGTTATGATTCTCCTCCGCTTTTTGCAGTAAAGCAGAATCAAAATCCAGAGCCGTTATTTCACTATTAGGGAAATTCTTGATAAGCTGTTCTGTCACATATCCAGGTCCGCATCCTGCTTCCAGCACGTTCATTCCGTCTGACAAACCATACCACTGCAAATATCTACATTCTTTCTCCCATCCCATTAAAGCTTGAGCTTTCAGGCGGTTCAGCTCTGCTTCCATACCTAGACTTGTTTTACTGAAGTCATATGTCGAATCTGAAGTTTTCATATTCCCATCAACCCCCGTATCTTTATTTGAAAGCGACATAACTTACACAATAAACATATATTACCACATTAAACAATGACTTCTTAATCTACAACTGAAATAATTTCTTAATAAAACAGAAAAAGAGACTCAATGAGCCTCAATTCGATAGCAAAAAACAGTTGCTGTTTATTCGCTGTTTATTTACTGTTTATCACCCATCTTAGCGGTTGGGGGTTCTCTAAAAGAGCCAAACATGCCTGTGATCAGTCCCATGAATCCAATGATAAATCCGTAGATTGAAGAACTTTCAAAAGCGACTACGACAATGATCCCAAACAACGTTAAATGAACACCGAGAAGTTGAATTTGAAGAACACTTGGTCTGATAAAATCCAATAATAACCCTGCGTGAAAGATGACAGTAACAATTAGAATTAACACGGTTAATAGCAGTAACCCAAAATTAATCATTATGACCTCCTCTTAATCGAGACTAAGCATTCAACCATACAAGCTTACCCCAAGATTCTTCTTACATATATTTGTTTGAAATATCTCTTGAGACATTTTTCGTTACTACCTGTCTTTTTTAACGAAAGATTACAAACGCTAAACATGTATATATAACACAGATTAAAAACAACAAAAAATAACGTTTATACTCACCCGATCTTTTACTCCACTTCCAATCTCTAAATCCTATATATCCATAGGTTAAACCCATGAAAATAAAGAACAAGAAAGAATATCTTGAATCATCTATTAACATCATCACTACTATTGAAAGTAACAACAAAATGATAAGCAATGTTATATCCAAAATTTTTCTTTGCGGCACGTTTTCCTCTCTTGCTTCATCCACGACCCTTTGATCTACCGGAAAAAACATTAGATTAACCAATTGAATGATTCCTACCACAATAAAAAACGACATTAGGAAGGGGACCAAAAAAACACCTCCTCCTTTCTATATTCAAATTACAAATCCCATAATCACAATTTGAGCGAATGTTGTTTTTAACTGTTTTTAATTTTGTTAGTTCTTAGTGGAATATCTTCAAATGGTACATATCTATCGGATTCAACTTCTTTATATACGCGTACAAAAATGACATCAAAGGTTGGAAATGGGGCTAATTCGTTAACTGTTAAGCTCTTCATTTCATCTAGTTCCGTTTCGCTCAGACCCCAATAGGTTTGCCCCAAGGTCAAATGGGGATGATATTTATCCATTTCAAAGTAACGATCTAGAAGTTCTTGTGATGGAGAAATTGCCTTTACCAATTTTTTGTGTAGATCGATTATATTGTTTGTTTCCACATTTAGAAAGGTGACAACGCTTCCGAATGTACCCGGATCTGAAAATGTTAATTGAAAATTTGGAATTACAGCGCATGTTTGTCTTACATTTTCTAACCAATGTAGATCTACGGTAAGGCCGCCTTGTGCTTTTACAGTAATGTGAGGCTCCGCTACATCATTAAGACGATTACTGGACCAACGATTACGAAATGCAACTATTTTTTCTTTGTAATCATCTGGAGGGGTAATTCCAATGAAATAGTTCATTTTTATAATTACTCCTTTAAAAAAACTGTTCTGTATGAGATCGGCTAAACTTTATTTGCTATTATTTTTTATTTCTTCTACTCTAACGAATTAATTCAAAATATTAATGAAATATGCGGATGTAAAGGAATAGAGATAAATGTACTTTTATAAGGATGTTTTGTTAAAGGTTGTTTTGTTAAGTATTCTTTCAGTTAGGGGTACGAAGAATATATAATTGCACGAACCAGCGATAAGATAACCAGCGAAGTGGCCGGCTTATCGCTTTTATTGGTCCGTACCAGTTACCGTGATTCCATTATTTAAATCCTGCATTAGCATTGTATACTGGGTGAGGTACATAGAAGTCTTCAAGTAATGCTATTTCTTCACAGGATAACGTAATCGAAAGAGCAGAAACTGCATCTTCCAGATGTGATATTTTCGTAGCACCGATAATGGGAGCTGTAACCGGTTCTTTCTGCAGCAACCAGGCAAGTGCAATTTGAGCACGGGGAACATCATGTTTTTGTGCAATGGCTGCGACTTGATCGATAATTACCCGGTCGACTTCCGCAGTCGCATCGTACTTCACTTTTTGCACTTGATCAGTTTCAGAACGCTGTGTCGTTTCCTGCCAATCACGAGTCAGTCGGCCTGAGGCAAGCGGGCTAAAGGGAATGACACCGATTTTTTCTTCCTTACACAGCGGCATCATCTCCCTTTCCTCTTCTCGGTAGATCAGATTGTAGTGGTTTTGCATCGATACAAATCGGGTCCATCCATTTTTCTCCGCAACATGTAAGGCCTTTTGAAACTGTCAAGCGTGCATTACAGAAGCTCCAATATATCTTGCCTTACCAGCCTTCACCACATCATGTAGCGCTTCCATCGTTTCTTCAATCGGCGTATTGTAATCCCATCGGTGGATTTGGTATAGATCTACATAGTCAGTTCCGAGTCGTTTGAGACTCTTGTCAATTTCACTCATAATCGCCTTTCGAGAAAGACCCGCGCCGTTAGGACCTTCATGCATTCGTGAAAAAACTTTTGTTGCAAGAACAATTTCATCCCGATTTGCGTAATCTTTGAGGGCTCTGCCAACGATTTCCTCGCTTGTTCCCTCTGCATATACGTTGGCTGTATCAAAAAAGTTGATCCCAACCTCCAGCGCTTTCTTGATTATGGGACGACTGTTTTCTTCATTAAGTATCCATTTGTGAGAACCTGACCCTACTTCTCCAAATCCCATACAACCGAGACAAAGCCGAGAAACATCCAATCCGGTATACCCAAGTTTACTATATTCCATATTAATTAACCCCTCTCCTTGTAGACACACGAGTCCATACTTTCATTTCCTGTATGAACAAGCTACTTTAATGTATTGCATGAGAAAAGCATACCAATAATGGAAATGGAATTCTTTGCTGATAAGCTCATTATGCTTGTCCATTCAGCTCATCTTGTGTGAATTGTTTTCGATATTCCGAAGGCGAGAGTCCAAACCGCAGCTTAAACACTTTGGAGAAGTGGGCGATATTTTCAAACCCAATCGTGTAGCATATATCTGTGACGGAAAGCGTCGTTACTAACAACATCTTCTTTGCTTCATCGAGCCTGCGGTTCCGAATCCACTTCAAAGGGGAAGTATGAAACGTTGCCTGAAACTCTCTTTTAAACGTCGACAGACTTCTGCCTGACATATAAGCCAAATCATGAAGTGAAACGGGATTCTTGAAATTCTCCTCCATCATTCTGCCAATATTATCATTTTTATGATGGTTCGATTGTAATAACTGATTTAGAAAACGTTCATTTGAATCGGCGAGATGAAATAACAATTCCATCATTTTCACCTTAACCAGTCCATCACTGACATTCTCAGGCTTTTTAAGATAAGGCTGTAACGAGGCAAAATAGGATTGAGTAAGTTCATTAACAGGCATGATGGATACGGGAGTATAATCGTCTACCGGGGAAATAAGTTTCACATCAGCAAATTGGACAAAATCCTCCAGCAGCTGTTCATTCAGGAAAAACATCATGTAATCGAGCGTGTAATCTAAACCGAATTCCCCCGATTTATCGTACTCAATTAGAGTCGACTTAGGAATAAATATCATCTCATTGCTCCGAACAGTGTATTCCCTTTTATTAAAATGTACCGTATAAATACCTGACTTTACGAACAGCAATAGATGATCCTTTAGAAAGAAGGCACCCTTTTTACCTTGCGTATGCAAGCAGAAAGTAATAACGGTTAACCCGTTCTGATGTAAGCTTCCTTTTTTATCAGGTGCTTTTTCCATTTCTTGTGGTGCTTTAATTGCCTTTCTAACTTTTATAGACATTTGCAGAGTCCCGCCTTTTTTATCTCTTATCTCTTATCTCTTATCTCTTATCTTTTACCTATAGAATACCAAGAATAAGGAATAGATACTTAACTATTAAGCTCAAATTATTTGTTTATTTAGCTCAGCTGTTAACCATGTTCCACATCTGTAAAAAAAGAACTGTTCCTCTGTAGAAAATCTACATGAAGAACAGCCCTCTAATCAGGATCTAATATTCAATAATTCACTTTCAATTATAGTTTGTTGATAGCCATTGTGCCGTTGTCAAGGATAACTTACCTGCTCCTGCACCATCTACAGCCGTTAATCTCGCCTGAAGTCCCGCAGGATCTTCTGCTGTGTAACTGTACGGCAAAACACTAAAACCATTCCAAGAAAAAGGAATGATCGCTGCTGGAACTGGTGAGAGTGGGCTATCAGCATCCTCGCTTCCACCTCTGAAATGAACTTCACTCAGCTCATAGATTGTGTCTAAAGCCGCAATTTTACCTGTATATTTACTTTGAGTCGCACTCACCTGATTGTTACGAATTGGATACTGAACGCCGCGAATAACGGATTTTTCTAGTAACACGGAACCATTTTCAGTTGAGATGGCACCATTACTAGTGATTCCAAAATGGTATCCTTTCGCTGAAATGGCCTTAGCCATATCCGATGTAATGCTGTTCTTAATCGTCCAAGCTTCCGCATTATCCATGACAATGTTATATGCATGCACGTTACCTCCTCGTAGACGAGGCATACGGTCCTGAATATCTTTATAATAATTGTGATGCAAGGTGACTTCTAGATCTGGATTATCTGTAGCAAACTCGTTAGCCCCAATGAGATGCCCTTTCTTCTGACTTGCTGCGACCGCGATAATCTGTTCTTTGCTCATTCCAACAGAACTGCTTCTCAAAAAAGCGTACATCGGATAAGCCGTTTTATTCGCTTCAAGCGCATTGATCTGCTGAGTAACCCAGCTGTTCGAACTCTGATCATCCCCCACAAAAGAGGACCAAGAGATCGTTACACCATGGCTCCCTTTTTTAATATCAACAAGTCCGTCATATGCTTTATGGAAGGTGGTATGATCAATCCAAATATTACTGCTGTTCTCGACGGTAATGTAATCCCAGTCGTTTTTATCATAATCCCCTTTCGAAGCTTCATCCCACTCCCACAACTCATCGAATTCCAAATTACGTATGATGATGTTATTACTTCGTTTAAATGTAAAAGCTGCATGTTTAATCGTTGCTCCACTTTCTGAAAAAATCGTCAATCCATCAAAACTATCGATGTTTACTTTACTAACCCCAGTCTCCTTCAGTACCGGATGGGTCAGTGCTGAGTTATGTGCGCTAAATGGTGATACTTTAGCCGCATCAGGAATCTCATTCCAGCCAAGATTTAGATCATTCATGATCTCTACGACCTTATATTTCGAACCTTTTTTCAAGGCTAGAGCGAGATCCGAAGCATTATATACCTTAATATAACGAGGATCCGTGTCTATAATTTGACCTCCTCCTGTAGTTCCCGTTGCAAAGCCGCTCAGATTGTATTCACTAAGCTCATATGTACCATCTGGCGTCTCCGCTGGCGTGTTTACTGGAGGAACTACTGGTGGATCAACAGGCGTTTCCGTTGGTGGGTCGATTGGTGTGCCAGGAGCAGGCTCTGGTAAAGAAGAGGTTACATTTGAAATCTTCACATTGTCGTACATTGCAGCAGATTTCAAGGTTAAGAGCCCCACTCTTCCCTGCGTTAAATCCGTATCTGTAGCGGAAAGCTCCAAAACATCATTTACATACATATTTATCGTTGAACCGGTCATTTCAAGTTTAATGTGATACCACTCATTTGTCTTAAGTTCAAAATCAACTTTGGTGGCTAATGTCGTTGATGAACCTTTGACTTTTTTACGAATCTCCAATTTCCCGCCAGCACTGTTGAACAGTGAAGCTGCATAATAATTATTAGCATCGGTGTATCGTCCGGCTACATATGTACGGGTAGAACCATTGAAATCAGTGATTTTCACATCTGCTGTGACGGAATAATCTTTCCACTCCAGATCACCCGTAGAAGTTCGGCCTTCACTATTACTTGATTGGTAATACACCGCACTTCCCTGATCACTAACGACGGACCAATTCCCACTTGTGGCTATCCAGTTAGAATCACCTTCCTCAAAGGTATCCTGAAACGGTTCACTGGCTAGAACTGGCTGGACCACACCGAGAGAGAGCATAAGAATGATGCTCAGCGACAGAATCACCATTTTGTTTAATCTTTTCCGTACACGCATAATTTAACTCCTCTCATATTCAATTCATTTTATCGGTTATAAGAACGCTTACAGATATAGGCTGGAAGTATTATTAATTCAATAAAACAGATATTTCCAATTATCTTAAACTCAGTTTATTAATCACTTGAATTTAATATGCAGGTATCCAGGGAATAAAAAAGAAGAAATACAGATATCTGCATTTCTTCCTGATTGTCAAACTTATAAAAGGAGTTCATATATATTAGACTCTTATTAATGTAAGTGAGGATTTTATGGAGTGATTTCATCACGTCAGCGTATAAGTTCTATTTTATTACTATCATTAAAATCATTTATGATTGACTCTGCAACAAGTCTCCCTTCTTGATTAAATCCTTTCACATCTATAGGAGGAACACTAGATGAAGGTATACTCACAAACCAGATCGTCTTTTCCGAATCAACATCTACTAGTTTAGCCTTATGCTCTCCACTTTCTTTCGTCTCAGCCGTTATACTTTTTATAGACGGATCCAAAACATTACCGATGATCATCGGGAAAGGGGTAGGTATTTTATCTAGTCCAGACATACTCATATAAATAAGGGCTGCATTTGATTTTGATGAACCAAACCCTGCACCCCATACCCATTTCCATCCGAGCTTTGCCTTCCTTACAAACTCCACCTGAAGATTCGTTGTATCCTCTTCTTCGGGATGATTCAAGAATACGAGAACTCCCTCGTCAACAGGCTCTTGATAAATGACTCGGTTAGGTGAATCATCCCCTCTAAATTTCTGGACAGCTTCTTCAGGAGTTTTGCCAAGTGGAATCTTAATCGAACTCGTCATGCCTAGAGCCTTGGATGTGCGATAATCTGAAAACCCGCCTGGTCGATCATTGAGAAACAAGATTAAGAAGTAGAGGAGTATGCTAAAAAGAACCAAAGTGATGATCCAAATTAATCGTTTGTATCTTTTAAAAATTTCCATATTACCGCCCCCAACAGCATTATTTCTTACTAACTAAAGGTCAAGGTATCAGGTCAAGCTCATGCTTACTCTTGTTAAAACTGACATATCGTTCCTTTACTCTAACACAAATAAATTCACAAAGTTACACTACAAAGGGTTATATAAATCAAAAAAAAGAAGAAATACAGAAAACTGTATCTCCTCTTCTCATACATAAACAACTATTTATTTTCTTTTGTATAAAGTGTTTCTTGTGCAACTTGTGCTAATTCCTCAGCTTTGTTGCTAATCTCCATAATGGTTGCTGAGAATTCTTGAATCGTAAGAGCCTGTGTATCTGTTAATGCATGGATATCGGAAAAAGCATGATTTAATAACATCAGAAGTTCTTGGATACTCTTCGTAATGCCATTAATCTGATTCACATTCTCTTTGGAACTTGTTGCCAGTTTACGAATTTCGTCGGCTACGACAGAGAAACCTCTTCCTACTTCTCCAGCTCTTGCCGCTTCGATAGCTGCATTAAGACCTAACATGTTACTCTGATCGGATATCTCCTTAACCACACTAGAGATCTTACCAATCTGCTGTGCACTGGAACTAACGTCATCCATTTGGCTTGTTATCCCATTCACCCGATCGTTAAGGTGGGTCACCGATTGACTGATTTCTTCGATAGATGCCGTAGTCTGTTCGACAATAGCGGAGAAACTTTCTGCCATTTCAAACAGCTTATTCGCTCTTTCAAGACTAGTCCCCATTCCTACACCGCCAATAACATTACCCTGTTCATCATGCAGTGGTATCGCACGGGCAGCAAGCGGAAACCCAAATAACTCTTTTGGAACAACATCGGAGAGCTCGGTATTATTTCGAATGGCTTTTGTTACAATATCCCCTTCTACCAAAGGGTCGCCAGGAGTGACATTCAGTGAGAACGTATCGCCTGGAATGTTAATGATCAGCTTTTCGGTATCATAAATACCAATCGTAATGTCATCATTGCTTAGACTTTTCAGCAGAGGCGCGATTTTTACGAAAGCTCTAATCAGTTCATGCTGAGTGTGATCTTCTGATGTATTCATGCTATCTCCTCCACCCATTAATACGGAAAGTTTCTTTGTCCGTAATTGACTGAAATCCATTTCATTGTAGTGAATTCATCCAAGCTCCATTGTCCATTTAGACGGCCCATTCCTGATTGTTTCTCTCCGCCAAATGCTACAATTGGTTCATCATTAATCGTAATATCATTGACATGAATCATGCCTGTGTGAACTTTCTTCGCCATTTCTACTCCGCGCTCAACATTGGATGTATGAATAGCTCCGCTAAGTCCAAACGGTGTATCGTTTGCTATTGCAATGCCTTCTTCTTCGGTCTCAAAAGGAATAATACATACTACCGGACCAAACAACTCTTCTTGAGCTACCGCCATATCCGTCTTCACGTTAACGAGAACGGTCGGCTCTACCATTCTGCCCGTGATTTTGCCTTCTACAAGAAGTTCTGCGCCTTGTTCAATACCTTTTGCGATTAGTTTTTGAAGTGTTTCTGCTTGACGATGATTGATAACCGGACCAATTACCGTCTGCGGATCACTCGGATCACCTGTCGTTAACGAAGTGACTTTCTCTTTGAATTTAGCTACAAACTCATCATATACGGAGTTTTGCACAACAATTCGGTTTGCACACATACAGATTTGACCTTGATGCGTGAATCTGCTGAACGTTGCAGCTTGTACCGCATAATCAAGATCTGCATCTTCCAAAATAATAAAAGCACTGTTTCCGCCCAGTTCAAGCAGCGGTTTTTTATAGTTTTTAACGGCCAGTTGACCAATATAACTTCCGACTTTTGTCGATCCCGTAAATGAAATAATTCTTGGGATTGGATGTTCTACAAATGCATCGCCAATCTCTTTAATATCGGTAACGACTACATTCAGCAGACCTTTTGGTAAACCTGCTTCTTCGAAGATTTTACCAATGAGTGTTCCACCCGTGATCGGGGTATCTTCATGCGGCTTCAATACTACGCCATTACCGGCACCAAGTGCGGGTGCAACGGATTTCATGGACAAGAAGAATGGGAAGTTAAATGGACTAATGACTCCCACCACACCTGCGGGGCTTCTGTACAATCTGTTTTCCTTACCATCTTCTGTAGAAGGTAAAATCTTACCTTCCATACGAAGCGGGAATGTAGCTGCTTCTTTAATCATATTTTTCACTAGACCAATCTCAAACGCTGCTTTCATCCGAGTTCCACCCAGTTCTTGAATGATCAGGGATGTAATCTCTTCTTCATTTGCCTCTATGTAAGTAACTGCTTTTTCTATAATATCTCTTTTCTTGTATGCATTAACCTGATCCCATTCGAGTTTTGCTTGGTGTGCTGCTTGGTAAGCATCATCAATATCAGCGACATTCGCTATATGGAACGTAGTGATAACTTCATCATTATATGGATTGATATCTGGTAACGTTTTCTCACTCTTACCGTCTCTCCATACCCCATTAATAAATTGTTTTCCTAGGTCTGTAAGCTGCATTTTCTTCCTCCTATGTGAACTCTAATATGACAGTATTATTTATATATCGACATTTCTCCCGTAGTTATTAAGCTTTACTTCTAAATTAGTTGAAACTGATAATTGTATTCGTTAACCTTACAGCAGCTATATAAATAGTAAAAAAGCCGCCTAAACGGCGACTTCATCATGACTACTCGTTCTTGGTGAACGGATAGTCTATTCGTGTATGTATTTCTTTTTATATTATTTGATAAGGTAAATTCGCGAATTCGTATTTTTTATCTTTATCTTTTATTTTAACGGTTATCGGAAAGATGGTAGCTTTCTGACTCGTTGGCAGCCAGATCCGGTCTATAACTACTACAATAAATAGTCCATGTTCATCTCCGACAGGCTGAAATATGGTGCGATCACCTTTCCATAAAGGCAGGTTCATGTCTGTTTCTAACGCAGAGACTGCGCTTTCCACATCAGGAACGGGTAATCCCACTTCACTAACACATAGAATATCCGCCATTGTAAATTCATTGGAAGAAATACGGTTACTCTTCATATTATGGCGAGCGATAAATTCAACAATGTTTCCTACCGGATCACAAAAATAGACAGCATGCGCGTTCCAACTTTCAAACTCGAATTCGTCTTGAGACCCGTCTTTCAGCAGAGTAACCCGTTCTGACAAATAAGCCTTAGCAAGTTTGAACTTATCTTCATTAATATTTACTGCAAAGTGATAAAACGGGTTCTCTTTCTCTTGTTCGGTTAGAACAAATGTGAGATTCGTTTCCCCAACAGCAACTGTAAAGGAATTCGTATCTTCTTTTACGAAACCGAACCCTAGGGTATGGACATAAAATGTTTTCAAATCCTTTAACTCGTGAGTATTCAAGATAACCTCTTCAAAAATCAAGATTCATCACACCTTTCTTATGATATTTTACTATTTCTAATTTAACATAATTAGAGTGAGCAAAATGTCCTACTGTCGAACTTTTCTAACGAATAACATTAAGAATATCAGATATGATTTGTCTTCTAGCGAATACGACTACGACTTATTACTCGAAAATCTGGATGATGGTAGCTTTTCCATTTCTTAGCTCAACTTCAGCTATTGCTCCATTCACCAAAGTGATCTGAAGCGGCATATGCCCACAGTCTATATCGTAGACGACAGGGATCCCCAGCTCTATCTCCATTTCTTCATATACATCCATTACATCATAACCTTCTACTGGCTTATTCGCATGGCTTCGTCCAAATAAAACACCGCTGCAATGTGAAAACCAACCTGCCAGTTTCATTTGAATAAGGGAACGACGAAGGTCCGTTGCACTAAGTTCACAATTTTCCAGATACCAGAGAATGGGTTCACCATCTATATAATGACGCTGAAATGTCTCGACATCACCATAAGGAGTCCCTATTAAATGTCGGATTACATCAATACAGCCACCTAGTAAACGACCACGCAGAATCACATCAGACCCTTTAGTCGTCTTCCACTCTGTAGGTTCTGTTAATTCAAAAACACAGGGTGAAGGCTTCTCGTGATTCCATTTCTTCTGATATCGTTCTGAAGAGATTTGCTGAATTGTTTGACCGGGCCGTGTTGCTAGCACCGTTTCCCACATGGCAGTGGTCTCGTCCGAGTATATTCCTCTTATATCCATAAGATTTGTACCATGCGCTGTAGCGATACCCGTCCTAAGCGTAACCGCCAGCAGCAACACACTTATATCGGAATAACCCAAAATCCACTTTGGCTGAATTCGTTCATATTCAATAAGGTCCACGATCTCAATTAATAACTCCCCGCCCCAAGGCGGAAAGATCATCCCCATTTTGTCATTCTGCAAAAAATGATTCAGTTCCTCTGCGCGTAGGCTGGCAGGTGCTGATTTTGCTTTGTGCTGTGACCACACCGTTTGACCGCAAACCACGTGGTATCCTTTCGCCTCTAGACGAAGGACTGCCTGCTCAAGCAGTGGATGTAGTGTATTTACAACTCCTGATGAAGGTGCAGTAACCCCAACGGTCGTTCCCTTTTCTAAGAGTGGATACTGAATCATTGGATTCCTCCTATTTATATGTTCTAGAAAAATTATTAAATTTTTTGATATTATAATCTATCTTCATTTAGAATAATATGGTTTTATTTTTTTCATACTAAATTACAGAGGTAGATATGAGATAAGGTTGGTTATCAATGAAGTAAATAGGAAGAGAGATTAATCTTTTTATTGTGAATTTTTCATATGTTGAAATAATAAGGTTAATGGTAGGTTGGCCAAAAGACAAATAGACAAATAAAAATGGACCTAGTTCAGGTCCACTTTCGGGAAAATTAAGTTAATTTTTCAATTAATAGCGATGCACTAACCGTAGGCGTCCCCCCACCAATCGTGTTCTGAAGCACTTGATTACCCGTATTATCTATCCGATTTAATGTTAATACTCCACCTGCTGTTAGTGCCGCTATGACCTGCCCTTGATAAGGATTATTTCCTGCTCCTGAGCCGTAATTACTGCATGGAACAAGGGATGCCTCAACAGGCCCAGGGCCATCAGGGTCAAAAAACAATCCAAATGCAGAGTTGCCAGCTACGGGGAATACTTCCCAACTAATATGATAAAATCCATTTTCGTTAATTACCACACTCGTCGGAGGTGCAAAAGTTAAGGCTGTCGCACTGATTGTCGAATCGTTAAATGTGACGGCCCCACCTTGACCACCTGGAACCGGAGCGGCTGCTACGTTTTGTTCTTCCGTACTGCATAAAAATGCAAATGACGAGATACCTCCCGCTGGTCCTTGCGGTCCTTGCGGTCCTGCTGGTCCTGGAACTCCTTGCGGTCCTTGTGCTCCTGTTGGTCCGGCAGGCCCTGGTATTCCTTGCGGTCCACGAGGCCCCCGAACCGGCTTTACAATAACTTTCGAAGGAGGACAAGAGATCTTAACAATCTTTTTCTTAATGATTATATTCTTCTTTTTCTTTGGCTTACATACAGTTACCGTTTTTTTCACACATTTTCTTTTATTCTTATTGGATGGACAACTCATTAAAGGACACCTCCCTGTATATTCAAGATAGCTTACGTTCGAATTCTCTTTTTGGGAAAGACTATCACCTACTTTTAAGTAGACTTCTAACTATTATTTAAAAATAGGGCCATTCTATTAAGAAATATGTCTTGCTTTCATGAAACAGATCAATATGATTTACATATATTAGGAGTGGACAACTCATTCCCCTTACTTTTATAGGGGGATTTTTCTATTCCAAAACAAACAAAAAAACGTTAACCGCTGAATACCGGAAAACGTTTGTTAAGTATTGTTTCTTATTCTGTCTACTTGATAGAGTTATGACCAGTGCTACGTCTTCTGTATTAGCCCCTTCTATGCAAGCACTCATCCAAAAATAGTACATCCATCATTGTACCTGGGGAACAGATTATATAGGATACTCCTTTATCGATATGATCTTAGTATAAATAATCTATCAGTCTAATCTCTTATCTCTGTAGAAATATGCAGTTCTCTGTATTTGGCAGGTGTGATCCCTTCCTTTTTTCGAAACGTCGCCACAAAATGACTCACATCGTTAAATCCAGTCTGTGCGGACACTTCTTTGAGTGTTTTATCAGGATTCATAATCATCATCTTTTTAGCTTGGCGAAGACGCAGGTGAATGAGGTAAGAGTATGGACTCATCCCAAATGCATCCCGAAAAAGTTCATTCAAGTACGAAACACTCATATTCGCTTGTTCCACCATCTCAGCCAGCCCCACGTTCGAAGAAAAATGCTCTTCCATCCATCGTACAACGGGACGAAGTTTATCATAATATTGAGATAATGAGGGCTGCTCGTCACGCATACCATAGTTTCTTAGCAGCATAAGAAAACGATAGAGTGCTGTAGATAATTCCATTCCCGAGAGCTCTGTATCCCAGTCCGCTTTATGAATCATCTCTTCCATGAGAGATACGAAAGATGCACCTTCTGAATCGATAGCATAAATAGCAGAAGTATTCATATCAAGCGAGTTTAGTATAGCCTCGGCAGCAGTGCCGCCGAATGTAATGTATACGGTTACCCATCGATCCGATGCAGGGGAATAGGAATGAGGTGTGAATGGGGTGAGCAGTACGCCTTGACCTGGTGTCAGCAGGAAGCGTTCGCCCCTCATTTCCATACTTCCTTCCCCTTCCAAAGTATATAACCAGTGATAATACGGGTATCCGTCCGTTCGTGTAAATATCCGCTCCCAAGCGCTGTATCCCATCGTTTCAACAAATAGCGGAAGCGAGCTTTCTATTGTATTAAATACACATCTTCTGTTCTCATCGCCCCAGTTCACCTGATCCTCCCCCTTAACTAGACTCTTCCATATTCATATGATAACAAAAAAATCCAAGACAAGAGTTCAAAACTCTATCCTTGGATTTTTTCGATTTTCTATTTTAGAAATACATCTAAAGAAGCAAGCGCCTTACCCTCAAAATCGAACAATCCTTGATTGGCCCAGTGATTTCCCATTTCCGAGACATCGTTGCCATATTTCATACCAGCTAGACTTGCCCAGCTTGTCCCTTCAACCGGCAGCCAGGCCGGCTCCCAGTATACGATACCGAGACCCTTACCGTCAGGTACCTTACGGACTGTCTCCATTAAATCTTGAAGAAACTGTCCCTGGCCTTCGACCGTTGGCGGATATCCAGCAATTCTCGACATTTCTTCTGTGAAAATATCTGCTCCAGACAAACTCTCTGTCGTATGTCCATAAGCCGTTTCTACAACAAGCACCTCTTTATTAAAGCGAGCACTGATATCTTCCAAATTAAACTGTAAATCATCGAGACCGCCATGCCAGATCGGATAGTAAGATAACCCGATAATATCATAATCTACATTTCGTTTACTCATCTCATCAAACCATGTGCGGTACAATACATTTTGCCCGCCGGCATCCAGATGCAAAATAATTTTCATTGGTCCTGCTTCTCTTGTTGCCCGCACCCCTGCTT
The DNA here is from genome assembly GCF_030263935.1 of Paenibacillus polygoni. Classification (NCBI taxonomy): domain Bacteria; kingdom Bacillati; phylum Bacillota; class Bacilli; order Caryophanales; family Paenibacillaceae; genus Paenibacillus; species Paenibacillus polygoni. The sequence continues at coordinate 2,807,005 of NZ_CP127162.1, forward strand.
TTAGCAGTGCCGCAAGTGAATCGAACGATTTATCCCACTCTGCTGCTTCTGTTTCTTCAAAACTTTGCTTCTCAGGAACATAATTAGGTGTTTTACCTTCTGGCCAAAGCATGCCGTTCGTTGTCTCATTCCCGATTTGAACCAGATCCGGCATGACATCACACAGTCTGCATACTTCAAGCACTTCCCTGGTGTAGCGATATACTTCCTCTTCCAACCTGTCACCTGTATACGACTGCCAAGCCTTTGGCTTGTCTTGTTTCTTCGGATCTGCCCAAAAATCACTGTAATGAAAATCCAGCATAAACTGCATTCCGTGTGCTTTTGCTCTTTTTGCCAGTTCAATCGTCGTCTCCAGATCATTTGTACCGCCCATATATGGCTTACCTTCTTCATCGTATGGGTTCACCCACAAGCGCAATCGAACCGTGTTGAGTCCTTTTATTTGTAATATTTCAAATAGGTCTTTTTGTTCCTCACCTAGATAATATCTTCCTCCGAATTCTTCAACTTCTTTCAGCATGGAGATGTCTGCACCTTTAACAAACAAATGAGTCATAAAGTTCTTCCCTTCTATGTGTCAGTATACATATTATAAAGCGTTTTCAGTGAGAGTTGATATATAATAAACGATGGGTAAAGGGTATAAGAATATTATGTATATGTAATGTTAAAAAAATGAAAAAGGACGAAATACCAGAGCAGTCCCTGAAATTTCGTCCTTATTTCTTATATTTATGATATTCACGTTATTCAATGATATTCAAAGATTAATCCCAAGCCCTCTTTCAAAGACTTATCCACCGAAAAAGAAGTCAATGATATTTGAAGCCTTCGAGGATCTCTTATTATAAAATTCGGAATACCCGCAGTTTTTGCAGTATACTACAACAAACTGATTATTTTGTATGTCAAACATTTTTGATAATCCAGTACCTGTCATCGCAACTTCTTTGGTGTCCGCTTCCAAACCTCCGCATTTAAAACAGCCTCTTTCACTCATTTAAAATCGCCTCCTATTTATATAGTTATGAATACGAATAGGAAGCATCATAGGTTTCAATCTCTCTAACACCCAATCCTTTTCATTCCTAATAAAGACAATTACTATTGTTATTAAAAACTTAAAAATAGCAGCGCTGATCGGCTGCGGCATTCATCCTTTATTACATCTATAAGATGTAATTCTCATCTTTTGTTAAACTACCATCCTCCTCTTTATTAACTATAAACCTGCTGATCGCTTTAACCTTTCTGCGATCTGAATGAGGTCTTCTGCCGAGATTCCCGGCGCAAATTCTTCAGGCAAATCAGGCAGTTCCGGTACCGGTCCACTATATCCTGGCAGTCCCGCAAATGCCTCAAGTTTCCCGCCGTCTGTTGGATGAACCCCTTTCCAGATCTGGGCAATTTGCTGATAGTCTTTGTCACTGAATGTATAAAGTCTTCGGTGTTCTCCGGCTGCTTCCCACTTTCTTGTCGTATCAAATACTTTATTATCCAGTCTAGGTATAGGGAATAACTTGGTTACATCGACACCTGTAGCCATTTCAAGGGCTTTTGCATAAGCCAGAATATGTACACCGCCGCGCACAAGTAAATATCCGGTCATTTCCCTTGCCGCCGGATGATCTGTCATTTCATATACTCTCATTTTATGTGTGCGCGCTCCGCATTCTAAGAAGAAATTATGCAATAAATCAAATATGAGATTCCCGCTGCTTACCACATATGATCCGTTCCAAGGTCTTCCCATCGAGTCATAAGGAAGAGCCGTCTGTGCAGACTCAATAAAATGAGATGTCATCCGTGCATCTTTACCTATACGCAGCGGTGTTGTATCTGGATCTCCGGGAGATGTCGTACCGCTAAGCATAATGTTAATCGTATTCGCTACAAGCTCAACATGACCAAATTCTTCTGCTGTGATGCTCGCCACGATATCATAGAACGGACGAAGCTTAGATTTTCCTCTAAAGTTGAAGGATTGAAACATATAATTATTCAAAGTCGACATCTCTCCAAAACGTCCACCCATCAGTTCCTGAACGGCACTGGCACCATTGGGATCCGGTCCTGAAGACAGGGGAAGCGGCAGTTCAATTGCCAGACGATCTACTCGTTTAAACATTCCTATTTCCTCCTCAAAATGCTCTTTGTTTCATGTTATGTGAAGGTACTCGCGTGTTATGCATGGACAGGTTTTTTTGTCATTTATTGTTGCTGATTCTGTTGATTATATAAAAACGTAGAACACAAAAAGAGCCCCTCCTCTAACCGAGGCCACTGAAAAAGTCTACTCATAAAAAAAGGTACGGATCCTCAAAAAAGTTGAGGATCCGTACCTTTTTTTCGCTTATAATTAATGCATCATGAAAAGTAGGTGAGCGGATGATTCGACAACAACAAACCTTGGTTCTGAGTCCTTATGCGGCACTGTATGACATTGTTGTACCGAAGGACAATATGCTTCGTCAAATCAATGAATTGGTGGACTTCACTTTTATATACGAAGAGTTGGAAGCAAAATATTGCTTAGACAATGGACGTAACGCCATTGACCCGATTCGCATGTTTAAATATTTATTACTGAAAGCTATATTTGAACTCTCTGACGCAGACATTGTTGAACGCTCTAAGTATGACCTGTCGTTTAAATTTTTTCTTGGCATGGCACCAGAAGACTCGGTAATCGATCCAAGTTCTCTAACGAAATTCCGCAAACTACGTTTAAAAGATATGAACCTACTCGACATGCTTATCGGGCAGACCGTAACCCTTGCGATTGAGCAGGGTATCTTAAAAAGCACCTCTATCATCGTAGATGCCACGCATACGAAAGCTCGCTACAACCAGAAATCACCGCAAGAAATCCTGCAAGACCGTGCGCGGAAGCTGCGCAAAATGGTTTACACGATGGATGAATCGGTCAAAGCCAAAATGCCAGTAAAGAACGTGAACCATGTGCTCGAAGACGAAATTGCGTACTGTCAAAAACTTGTCGCTTTCATCGAAGAAGAATCCGGAATCGCACAGGTGCCAAAAATTGTAGAGCCGCTTAATCTTCTGAAAGAGACGATTGAGGATGATGTAGAGCAACTGCGCCTTGCAGCAGATCCAGACGCGCGCGTAGGACACAAGAGCGCAGATAGCGCCTTTTTCGGTTACAAAACACATCTAGCGATGACCGAGGAACGTCTAATAACGGCAGCTGTCATTACGACGGGCGAGAAAAATGATGGAAAACAATTACTGACACTGATCGAAAAAAGCCAAGCCGCCGGGATGCAGGTCAAAACGGTAATTGGAGATACGGCGTATTCTGAGAAGGATAACCTGATCTACACGAAACAAAACGAGATTGAACTTGTAGCGAAACTTAATCCACTCATTACACAAGGTGCTCGTAAGAAAGAGGACGAGTTTCTGTTCAACAAAGATGCTGGCATGTACGTTTGTCCAGCCGGACACATGGCGATTCGAAAAGCACGACAAGGGAAAACAGGCATCAGTAAAAACCAACAAGACACCTATTTTTTCGATGTGGAACTCTGCAAACGCTGTCCGTATAAGGAAGACTGTTACAGAGAAGGAGCCAAGAGCAAAACGTATTCCGTGACAGTAAAATCCGACGAACACTTGGAACAGAAGGCGTTCCAGGATACAGAATATTTCAAAACAAAATCGAAGGAACGCTACAAAATTGAAGCAAAGAACAGTGAACTCAAACATGGGCACGGGTATGATGTAGCCACATCCTCGGGTCTGCTTGGCATGCAACTGCAAGGTGCGATGGCCATATTCGCTGTAAATCTCAAACGAATACTGAAATTAGCAGACTAAGAACTACTAGTGAATACAGAATTATGAAGACAAAAAGAGGACATTCATCTCCAAAACACGGAGTGAATGTCTTCTTTTTACACTATTTGCACAGCCTCCAAAGAAAAGCGCAAGTTCTTCAGTGGCCTCCTCTAACCAGGGCTCTTTTTCGTTATTAGATCGTGTAGTCAATAGATTGTGTTTAATGTAATACATTATATTCGAAATTAGAAAACTCGGCAGTTCCGCCAATTTTTTCAGTAGAGAATAAAAATAAACCGATGCGGCATCCCATAAAATGATCGAGTTTATACACCATATGATGTGTAATTCCAAGTTTTGTCCAGCTCTCGCCGTCTAAATAGTGGAACATACACTCATCTGTATTATTTATGAAATTCGCCGATGCTTTCAACGTCACTTTGTTTTCTTTTACGGGAATTTTTGCATAGATTTCACCAGGCTTCGTATCCACTAGATTTTCAAAGATCGACTTATCGTCGGTATCCCGAGCGATCATTACCAAGTAATATTGCCCAGCCTCTTTCGTTAGAGCAATCAAACCATAAGTGCCAATTAAGAAACCTAAACCAGCATAATCGCCGTCTTGCAGTTCACTGCCATCTAGTGTAACGACTGCCTCACATGCAGGCCCCATCGCTCGCTGCGTCAACGTGTTCTGAGCAAACGTCAGATTGGGACTGATTTTTCCAGATTGAATACGGTAGGTCCCCGGCTTATCTGTCACAGACCATAGCTTATCATTCGGGATATGATTCCACTGCCAGAAATCTTTCAGCTTCACTTTTCCCTTCTCATCCGTATCATAACTAAAATCATCGCTTCCGATTAAGGGCTTATACTCATAACCCGGTCTCGTACTTGGGATCTCAATATAGGTTGGGGCCTCTTTCGCAAATACTGGGAAATCATCTTCGAAATGCAGTGGAACGATAACCGGGATCCGGCCTACCGCTCCATGATCCTGAAATAACATAGCGTACCAATCACCATCTGGTGTATCGACAATACCTCCCTGAGCTATTCCGGCATTGAAATACCCCATGTCATCATTAAAAACTTCTCCGCCTGTAAATTCACCCTCTAAAGAATCCGCAACATAACATGCCTGCGTTCTGCGGCCTTTGGTAGCAGGTGTGATATGTATAAAGAATGCATAATACTTTCCGTTTATTTTATATAGATGGGCGCCTTCATAACCTAAGAAGTATTCTCCTCGTTCTCTCACAATCATTCGGCTTAGCCCGTCCGGCTTTGGTCCAGATAAGTCTTCTTTTAGTTCAGTAAGATGAATGTTAGCGTTACCATAAATGAGATAAACACGGTCGTCGTCATCAAATAGAAGAGAACAGTCATGATAAAACCCTTCAATATACTGTTTTGTCCACGGCCCGTTTATATCACTTGCTGTATACAAGTAGGTTTTCTGCGTATCGTTTGCTACAAAAACGACATAGAATTTCCCTTTGTGATGACGGATAGAGGCTGCCCACATCCCCTTGCTGTAGATCTGCTGATCTCCCTCGAGCCTTTGAGCAGGCGTATCTTCCAGTATATCGTATACATGAGTAGCTACTTCCCAGTTGATCAAATCATAAGAACGCAGAATAACACACCCTGGCATCATATGCATCGTTGTACTCACCATATAATACGTATCTTCTACTCTAATCACGTCAAGATCCGGGTAATCAGCCCATATAATCGGATTGTTCTTCATGTCTTCTCTCCTATTCTTCATCATGATATTTTCGAAGCATCTATCCGTAAGAGACTATATCGTACGCCACCGATTCTAATGAATAGCGTACTCACTTTGTTGCACAACCTTGAGCCACTCGTTAGTAATAAGCTCGTGTCCCGCAGCGGTCGGATGAATTCCATCCCACATCCAGTATTCAGGAGTAACTTTGTCTGCTGCCTGATCAAATACCTCTTGCAGAGGGACAAATAAGGTATGGTATGTATGTGAGAGTTCCCTGACGATCAAACGATACTCATCGGTCTTTTTACGCAGCTCTGTCCAGTTATTTGCTGTTAATTCTGTCTTAAGGATAAAAGGCTCGCATAATACCAACCCTGTCTCAGGAAGAACCTCTTTTGTTTCGCTCAGCAGCTGGTAATAAATTCGTTCAAAACGATCTGTAGCTCCGCGCGGATCACCAGAAATAAGGCTCGTTGCATCATTAACACCAATAAGAATACTAATCAGGTCTGGTTGTATGCTAATTGTATCTTCATTCCAGCGTGCATACAGATCAGAGACGCGGTTTCCACTAATTCCTCTATTTATAAAATGAGGCTGGCTTGCTGCAAACTCTGCTCCTAACTTACTTGCAAGAAGATATACATAACCATGACCAAGTATATGATTGAGGTCCATATCTCGTCCCCAATTTCCATCGGTAATGGAGTCGCCTTGAAATAAGATGGTCTTTCTTTTTCGCTGCATAAGTCGTGTTCACTCCATTCAGCAGGCATAATTTGAATAATTATCTTTATATTGTACAAAATTCCAGACGCTCTTGACTAGGATAGATTTATTAAAATGCTAAAAAACTCATCGTCTCCCCTTGGAGGCAAGTGAGTTCTATTCTCTTATATCTTCAATCAGATCTATGGATTTAATCTCCCATCTGCCCTTCGTATGAATAAGTGAAAATAACAAACTTCCAGCATATATCTGTTTAAGATCATTATTCGTATCATAAGTGAAAGTTTCAAAATTAACGATCACTTGCGATTGATTTGCAGATCGATTAACCGCTTTTATATTTATTATCGGTTCTGGTAAATTGTTATTTTTATTAAATTCTAAGAATTGATTAACATCGGATGAATTTATTATTTCATGGTTTGAGACATCATCTTGATTTATATAATTTTTCACTACTTTAGAGGGAGAGCCATACAAAGAAAAACTAAAAAAAGCTGCCAAAGCAATAACGATTATAGGTATTATGACTATTAATTTCTTTTGGAAATCCATCGTAATCCCTTCTAGTTTAAAGTGGTATAAATACAAATCATATTCATACCACAGTTATTTTGCAGCGATTGCTTATTCGCCACTAGCACTCTTTAATCAAGAAAGCTCTAGTTACCTAGACGATCGATTGTCTTTCCTAATAAAAACTTCCGCTTTGCGAGATGAAATAACTTCGTTTTAGAAAGTTGCGGTGCAGATCGTATCACCCATTTTTTCGTCCATCTTGGAGCTTTAATAACGGCCTTCGCGATCATTCCCTGCATCCGGTGGACCATCATCACTTCTTTAGCTCGTAAATCGGTTAAAGACTCTACTTTTCTAAAATCGAGATCCTTAGCTTGGATAGACTCTTGAATTAATTCCGCTAAGAGGGCCGCTGTCTCTGCTGCCAAAGAAATTCCGATCGCCCCTACTGGGGACGAGCAATGAGCGGCATCTCCTATGAGTACACAACCTCTTTTATACCACTGATCCACAAAGAATACATCGGCCTTTAAGGTAACAAAAGACTGAAAATCAGTAATCTCACGCAGCGGTTCTTGTAAATCTGGGAATATCCTGATTAGCTCCTCTGACAGAGCATCGATTCCCCTCTGCTTTATTAGCTCCCATTCCCCTTTTCTCACGGTAAACCCGATTTGCAGCTCGTCACTTGAACTGGGTACAACAATGAAACTGCGATCATTAGTTACTCTGAAAAAAATATCTTTTTGCTGGTCTTCCTGAATGGGTAAGGTGAACCATAACATATCAAAATCATGATTCTTATATTTATACGTAAAACCACCCCGTTTTCGAATGGTTGAAAAGCGTCCGTCTGCTCCTACAGTCAAATGGGCTTTTATTCGAACTTCTTCATTCTGAGTAAGGGCAACCACCCCACTTATTCTGTCTTCTTCTGTAATCAATGACTTCACTCTGGCATTAAAAATCATGTGAAAATGATCATACTTTACCGCTTCATCATATAGAGCTTGGAGTAATACAGACTGCTTCATTCGTAAGGAAAAAGGCACTTCCGGCGTGTCCTCAACATAATCAATAGACGATATGAGTTTATCCTCGCTCCAAATTTCTCCCTTGTACAGCTTTATATGTTCATGTTCGTACAGAAGTTGATCCAGTCCTAATTGTTCCATTACTTGAATGAAACGAGGTTGTAACACTTCGCCTCTGAATTTACGTTCAAAATTCGGTTGACTCTCCAGCACCGTCACATGGGTTCCTTGCTTCGCTAACAAGAGACCTAGTAGCAACCCTGAAGGTCCTCCGCCAACGATACATACGGTTGTATCCCTATTTTGTGTCATCACATTTTGCTCCCAACATTACTTGCTTTTGGTATAGATTTATTCACCATCTCTTCATTTTAGCATCTTTTACACATGTTATAGGATGTAAGATAAAAAAGACGAAGAACTTAGAAGTTCTTCGCCTGGATCGCCAAATTAAACGGCCGTTTTTTCTTTTTTCACTAGTGCATGACCTTTACCGGTTGCCATTTTCCCTATCGATGCAATTAACATACATAACACCGAGTATAAGCAAAATCGTAAATAGACCATGGTAAGTGCTAAGAAGCGCTGCCTTCTTGGCATTTATATCTGATATCGTATCGATCTGACTCAGCTGGCCTATCTGTTTTTCATATTGATTTGCATTCAGTCGGTAGAGAAACCACCCAAGAAATGGTGCAAAGACAGCACCTGCATAGTTTCTAATCGTGTGCAGTGAAGCTGATCGACTGGATGCTTGATGTGCATTTCCGGCAAATAAAGTTCCGATTGCCCCTGATATAAAGGTCATACTGATGCCAAACCCTAAACAAGCCATTTGAAGATTTAGCCCAGTGAGCGATGCCTCAGGCTGTATCGAAGACCATTTGATACTTACGATAACGGTGAGTAAGGAACCTGCAATTCCTAGAATACCTGCTCCCCACTTATCGTACAATAGGGCGCATAAAATGGCAGACAGCACAATGCCTATAAAGAAGCAGCAATAAAAATAAGTGAAGTCGATGAACGAGACATTTTTAATCGTTCGCATATATCCATTTACCCCAACGAAGATCACAATAAGTGAAATATGTCCCGCTCCTGCCATCACCGTACCAAACACAGCCTTGGGCTTGGCTAACGCACGAATCGGCACGATAGGAAATTCTTTTCGACTATCATTTTTAATAAGGAACGCCACAAGGATGATAGCCATAACGAGAAAAGGCCAAACATAAACGGAATCAAAGCCTTTTTCCTGTAGATTAAGAATGGGAAATGCGAAAGCGATCGTCAGAAGACCTAATAAGAAAAGTCCCTTTCTGTTGATCACTATTTTTTCTTTTTGTTCTGCTTTTTGTTTAGGTAAGGTAACAAAACCAATGCAGAGACAAAGCAGTGAACAACATATATTAATCATGTACAGCCAGCGCCAAGCATCCGTGCTTAAAGATATCGTACCAAATATCGCTCCAATGGCTGACGCACCAAAGAGTCCCACTACGACCGAGAACATGAAGAACTGACGTAAATGGTTCGGAAAGGAAAGGAATTTAGCAGACAGGATCGTTAAGAACAGCATCCCCGCACTAAGCCCTTGGATCACCCTCCCGATGATTAACGTGGTTATATTATAGGATAATGCATCAATAATGGTCCCGCACAGAAAAACAAACACAAGGCTAAGATAAAAGTTTCGCAGACCGAATTTTTTAGAAAAAATACGACCTAATGGTATACCAATTGCAAAAGCAAGACTGGATAAACTTGAAGGAATAAGCATCTCCTGCGTACTCAGGTGAAGCCCATTCTGAATCACACTTTGTCCAACCGTATAAGAAAGATTAAGAAAATATTGGGGTCCAATCGAAAAGATCGTAAGAATCGACATAATTATGTATTTAGGAATACTTAATTTCTTTGGATTGGTTATCGCTTCATGGTTACTTTGACTCATATATGTCCTCCTCTAGTTGTCTAACGAGCCCGATCCTAACAGAAATGAAAGATGAATTTGTAGATAATTAGAACCCTCCTACATCTAAAATACTCACTTGATCAAATAACTTGTACTATACAAGTTGTATGTTACAAGTTATAGCGAACAAACTATATTATACAACTTCGTATTATTAAATCAATCACTAAATTTTATCGAGTGGTGATGTTGCTATTGTTATGTAGATTATTTATTCCATCTTTTGAAATCTCGATTTAAGCGAGTCAAATTGGCCTCTAAGGTTTTTAGTTCATCAGGAGTCCAATCTTGAAGCACCTTTTCATATACTTCATATCTGGCGCGCTGAACTCTCTGTAAAACTTCTTTGCCTTCCTCCGTAATTTCCAAAAGGCTGATTCGTCCATTATGAGGGTCAGGGAACCGCTGAATGAAATGTTTTGCTTCTAACGTAGCGACTTGTCTGCTTGCCGTGGAAAGACTAAGTTGTAATTTCTCAGCAAGGATATTCATCGCGAGCGGACTATCATTATCTAGTTCGCTAAGCAGAAGATATTCAGAACGATCAAGCGCTCCCAGTCGAGGCTTATAAGCGGTTGTAAGACGTACTAGCAATGCGATCTCGTGCTCAATAGTTTGAAGCGGGTCTTGTTTCATGGTTTATCCCTCTTTTATAAGCATTAGTTGATGAAGATGATATTCTTTCTCTCATCATTCGATATCGTTATTGTGTCATATTCGAACTCAGGGTACAAGATTGGTTTCATTTATTCCCCTCCAAGGTTCACTCCTTTCTCCATGATAACATGAGTCTATTTAAGTTACTGCTTGAAGGGGACAATATACTACCCTGTCATATCTGTATTCAAATTAAACTAATCCATTTCATTCGAATGGCCGCTCATCCTTATTAAACAGCAGATCCAGCACTTTTTCATTCGCCTTTCGGTTCTTTCCTTTATAAGGGTAACAGTGAATATGAATCGCAGGATTAAAGTTAATTTCGATAACGCTGTAATTCGATTCTGTCGCTTGCACATGAACGTCATCAATCATCATATCCACTCCGCAGATGGTTGCACCAGCAGCCTTCGCCGCTTGAATCGCAACCTGCATATAGCTGCCATCTACCTCTTCCGTATAATCAATGCTGTCTCCGCCTGTACTGATATTTGAGTTTTCTCTTAAATAGATGACTTCCCCTTCAGCAGGGATATCGTTCCACCCTTTATTATGATTCTTCAGAAACATCTCTTCTGAATCTCCCAGCTGGATCTTCTCCAAAGGTGTCTTGTATCCTCTTCCTCGAAGCGGGTCTTTATTCTTCTCATGAACCAATTCCTGAATGGTATGAACACCATCCCCCATGACATTGGCAGGAACCCGGTGCAGTACCCCTATAACCTCATCTCCCATCACGAGAAACCGATATTCTTTTCCTGTCATGAATTCTTCCAGCAGAACAGTTCGGTCATGCGTAAAAGCGATCTCGAAAGCTTTATCCATGTCTTCTCTAGCATATTCTTCGTTAAAAATCGTAATACCTAGTCCAAAGTTGGTCGATTTCGGTTTAATGACAATGGGCTTCCCTCGGTACAGATCATACGATTGCTTAGCTTCTTCTAAACTATGGAATACATCTCCAGACGGAACGCGTATGCCATGCTGAGATAATACAGCCTTAGTAACGACCTTATTTTCCATAATCAAGACGGTGCTATACGAATCTAACGACGTCTTTGTCGCTTGCTTCACGTATTCCTTATGATTTCCTTTGGTTAATACAACAAAGTTTTCTTCTCGGTCTAGTATTTCAAATGTTATTCCGCGTTTGACCGCTGCTTTTAGAAGAAGCTGAGTAGATAGCTCCAGATCCTCATATCCCGAAAAGCGATATCCTGTTAACAAGCTTTGCTTGGCATATTCTTTCGCTTTTTCGAGATGGTACGTAAGGTACGAAGATTTTTGAATTTCGGATTTCACAATTGATGCAGCACTGAGTTCTGGGTGCCTAATTTTCCGTTTCGCGCTCTCGAGAATTTGCACGTACATTTCTTTCTTAGGGAACAGAAGAGCCACCATCTCTTCCATTTCTTCGATGCAAGTGAGTGCAGTCTCTTTCATCAACTTTTTGCTGTTTTCTTTGTCGTATAAATGACCGGTTATCCCGTTAGTAATTAACTGATCATGATTCAAATCAGCGATCCTTTGATCCTGCTCGCTAAACGGCTCGTCCTTCTTCAGCAGCATAAAGAGTAAGAACATATGAATAAGCCTCAAGGTATCCATACTGATTCCATTCTTATGCAGCGGGTTTAAATCAATGAAACGCAGTTCCAAATAAGCGACTCCATCTTCTAACAGCTCTTGCAGTGGATCTATGCCTTTTGCGGTTTTTATACGAACCGGGCTATAAAACTCTTTTACACTCAGTAACTCATCTTTCTGAATTAATTCTTTTAGATCATGAACATAATCTTTAGCAGAATCATAGGAAACCCTCACCGGTTTTGGATTACGATAGCCGCATGAACTGTTTCGCAGTGAATTCATATTCGGAAAATAATAGCTTTCGTTATCATCGGAATGTCCTTTTGCTACACAAATATCCATATAAGTTCGATCGAACACAGGGCTTGCTCCTGTTAAATAGATCAGCATCCAGCGGTATCGAAGCATGTTCCGTGCTACTTTAAAATAAACCGCATCTTTGAACAATTTGTATTCTTCACTGCCGCCTTCAATGCGGTGCAGTTTACGAAGAACACGTTCATCAAACGAGAAGTTATAATGAATTCCGCTAAGCAGCTGGCGTTTTCGCCCATATTTATCCGCTAGCTCATGACGATATTCATCCGCAACGGGATCGTTCATTTGTGCGATTGGAATTTCATTTTCTTTTGGCAGCATGGGAGGGTTACTGCTTGGCCATAAGTACTCCCCCTTCTCCATTAATTCATTAGATACGATATCCTGCAGCGCCTCTAGAAAATGATAAGCTTCCTCTATTGATTCAAATGTGGGTGTAATCATTTCCATTTGGCTCTCCGAAAAGTCCGTTTGAATATAAGGATGCTCGAGTTTATTCCCAAACGCTTCTGGATGAGGAGTTAAGGCAAGCTTACCTTCTTGATTTACCCTTACATTTTCTTTTTCCAGTCCAAACTTACCTTGGAGCAGTTCTTCTTCTATTGCATGTTCCTTTAACCGTTCAATGAATTTATGATCTAGTAATCTCATGAATGAACCTTCCTTCTTGTTTTAGATCACCGTTTGTGGAACCGTCATTTTGCGTAAAGATCTTCTAAACCAATAGACGAGAACCAGACCTTTAAACACACTGCTTAGAGCAATTGCCATCCAAATCCCATTCAAACCTAAAGGTTCCGATAAAATAATAGCAAGCGGTATTCTTAGTGCTGTAAATGTGATGCTAAATAGCGGCGGGATATGTGTCTTCCCTATTCCATTAAATGCACCCACTGTCATTAGTTCAAGACACATGAACAACTGAGAATAGCCTAAGATTCGCATATAATCCGTTCCAAGAGCGAGACTCTTCGCATCGGATAAGAATAGAGAAAACAGTTGCTCTGGGAATAGGACAAAAATAAGAGAAATAACAATACCGAATACAGAAGTCAGCGAGAGTGCTTTGGCATAACCCTCATGGATACGATCCATCCGCCGGGCCCCATAATTTTGTCCGAAAAAGGCCGCGATCGCACCTTGCAGACCTCCAATGGTCATATAAGAGATCGATTCAATTTGAATTCCTACTTTTTGAACGGCAATGGCCTCCGCTCCAAAACGTACGATTAATTTGGCAATAATAATGGAGATAATCGTAAAAGTAACGCGCTGAATCGTGATCGGTACCCCCATACGGATCACTTCTTTTAACAGCTTGGTATCCCATGCAAGTGCAATGGTAACCAGTTTAGAGTGCCGAGCCTGGAGGATAAATAACAGGGTCACAACGATATTCGCTGTTAGTGTCGCAATCGCAGCACCTACCACACCCCATCCTTCAAAACTTCCAAAACCAAAGATGAGGAATGGATCCAGGGCAATATTTAAAATAAGTCCTATCGTATAAATTCGAAATGGTTGCCTGCTGTTCCCCATCGCATTCAAGATCGTAGCGTATAACGTATTCAGTATGGAAAATACGGTCCCTAAAATAGAAATGAGTAGAAACTGTTTTGCCATTCGTTCCACTTCATTACTTCCCAGATCAAAGAAACCAATCAGCTGATCCTGAGTTAGAAAGACAAAAATCATATACAGTACACTTAACAAAACAGACATCACAAATCCATTTTTCACATATGCTTTAGCTTTGTCTTCCTGACCGGCTCCCATACAATGAGATACTTTAATCCCCGTACCAATCGTTATCAAAGTAGACAAAGCAATGGCTAAATTGATAAAAAAGCTGGCTGTACCAATGGCCGCAACCGCGCCGCTGCCAAGTCTTCCAACCCAGATCATATCGACAAGTCCATATGTTGTTGAGATGAAATTCGTCGCAACAATGGGAAGTGCTAATTTCATTAAAGTCGGCATAATCGGGCCTTGCGTTAAATCGTTTGTACCTTTCATTCCTATGTATCTCCTTCCTCCCATTATAAAAAACCGATCACAAGGATCGGCATAGCAAAACGATATCAATTCTTCTCGCTGAAGTGAGAGCTACGAAGATCGTTACGTCCTCTCTACGAGCAGCACAGGAGATGAACATATAATTACATGTTTATATTACGATTTGCATTATCAAGAATACTAGAGTAAAGGGCTGGGTAAACCAGCCCCTCCTCATCAAACCGTACGTGAGGTTTTCCCTCATACGGCTTTCCGATGTTCGTCATTCATGTGCATACAGATTACAAGAGCGTTTTGAGTCCACATTGTCTCGCCATGTACCGCACTTCTTGGACCGCACTTTGCCACCGAGAACGTTGCCTTTTCTTTGCATACCATTTTGCCAAACGCAACACAATGTACCAATCTAACTTCGCCATTTTTCGTTGGCTGTAAGACGTGTGGTAGTAATTGCGCCACCCCTGAATCTTCGGGTTCAGCCAACCTACGTGCTCCGCGAGTGACTTATGTCTCTGGCTGGACGGAGCTAAGCGCTCTTTTACCACTTCCCGGATGCGTTCCTCCGCTTTCCGGCACAGCCACTGCTGCGTGGTATAGTACACTTTTCCGTAGGATGTTTCAGCTTTTGTCTTGCGATGATGCATGCCTAGAAAATCAAACCCTTCTTCTCCCGTCCATAATCCTACAATCCGCGTTTTCGTCGGATGCAAGGTCAGTTCCAGACGATCCATAATCGCACGTATGAGTGCATACGCCCGTTCTGCATCTTTCTTCGTTTTGCATACAACAACAAGGTCATCTGCGTATCGCGTAAGTTCCCCGATTCCACTGCCATGTCGTTCCCACAGAATATCAAAATAATTCAAATAGATATTCGCGAGAAGAGGGGATATCACGCCGCCTTGTGGTGTACCCAGATCGGATCGTCTGACCTTGCCTTCTTCCATCACTCCCGTGTTCAGCCACTTCCGTACCAGCTTCAGGACGCGCCTGTCGCTGATTCGCATCTCCACCAGTTTCATTAGTTTCTCTTGGTTGATGTTGTCGAAGTAGCCTTGGATGTCGACGTCGACCACCCAATTCCCTTTCCGGTTGCAGGCTTTTCGGATACGGTCCAGTGCCCCTTTCGCACTTCGTTTTGGACGGAATCCAAATGAAGATTCCTGAAAGTCCGCTTCAAAGATCGGTTCCATGACCAGTTTCGCTGCCATCTGAATGACGCGGTCTCGGACGGTTGGGATACCCAGCGGTCTTTGCTTCCCGTCTTTCTTCGGAATATAATGCCGTCGTACGGGCTGTGGATGGTATTTGTTTTCCTTCAAGCATCGTTGGCATTCGTACAGGAAAAATGCTTCTCCCTTTTCCTCAATATCCGAAAGAGTTTCTCCATCGACGCCAGCCGATCCTTTGTTAGCTCGTACTCTTCGCCAGGCTTCCTCTAATACATCCATTCGGTAGACCTTGTCGTACAATGCGTGGAATCTGCGCTTCTTGTTTTCCTTGGCCGCATGACCTAGTTTCTTTTGGAGTTGTTGAACGTTTTCTTTTGGTGTCGTTAGCCGTTTGGCATTCACTAATTCGTACCTCCTAAAAAAAACATGAACAAAGCAGGGCTCCTTCCCTCCTGCAGGTTGTGTTGTCCTACAGTTCCTCAGTACTATGAGCCCCTCGGACTCCCTTCCTGCAAGTAGATCATTTCGTCTTTTGGACTTATAGACCACTTTGTTACGGGTTAAAAAAAAAAATCCGTGCAGGGGAGGGTCTCCCCAGTTCACTGCATCTTCTTTCATACCATGCCGATCCCCTTACGCCGGAGAATTCTTCACTGCCGCTCCAAGTTCTTAGCAGTTTCCGTGGCCTTCACCCATTAAGCCGGGGTTCGGCTTCCCCTCGTCCCTCTTGCGAGGCCTTTTTGACGACGCGGCAGGATTCACTTGATGTTACGGCCTGGTATGTTGCTCGCTCTGTCTCCAACAGATACTTTTGTCGATACGCTTCTACGCACAGTTTTCACCGTACGTAGGTATCCTAGCTACACAGGGGCTTGGCCCCTCCCGTGACCGGACTTTCACCGGCTAGAAGATGCGTGCTTAGCTGGGCACGCACACAAGAAAAAAGCTTCTTCAATTGAAGAAGCTGACCTGCTAATCAGTCAGATTAGCACCAATCATAATACCCGTATCTCCGGGATCTTGCAAAGATATTTCCGAGATCGCCCAATATTCAGGGTCACCTGCTTTCACAATAGTGAGGACTGCTTTCCCATAATCTATAATTCCATCCGCAGGTACGAGTAGCGGATAGGAAAATGAAATTTGTACTTTATCAGCTGACAAGGTTTTTGTATCCATCTTCGTTACCGTTCCCATATGCGGACTCGATCCGCCTGTAACCCAGGAATTATCTTCAAATTCTTGTTTGGTTTTTTTCTGTAATTCCGAAGTCATCACTGCATACTGAGTTGGACCGCTTCGACGCTGCACTCCGCGAATCCATGTATTTGCAGCTTCTTCCGGTGTTGTTGCAGCAAGCCCGTTCATCAGACCATTTACTTGTCTGGCTAAATGAGTTGCTTCTGGAAGGGTAATATAAATACCGTGGTCTTTATATTCCACTTCTCCTTTAAACAGCTGCACCATGGTGCGTAAAGAAATCATTGCCGTACCTTTTTCGATTTTTAATTTCCCATAGGAATTTGAATATTCTACATTATTAATATAAATCTGTGGCAAGGATGTCATCGCGACGGCAGAACCGGATATCAATACAAAAGCAGAACACGTCACCATCAAGACCTTGAATCGTTTTTTCATGTCGCATCATTCTCCTGGTATAATTTGTAATATATACATAGTAACATAGTCATTTCTATGAAAGTTACATTAAGGTGACATTTCGTTTACATGTCTTACAAGAAAAAAGCCGCCATAATGGCAGCTAGTATAGTAAGCGCTTGTCCCTATTAGAACGTCACTTTTTCCTATAAGAACCTCACTTTTGCTATAAGAACATCATTAATAGAATCTATCCACTCCTGTGATCGCTATTTTGTCTTCTACTTATATCCAATGCCCTCATAGTAGTAACCGAATGACTTCATGGTCTTGGCATCAAGCATATTCCGTCCATCAAAAAGGTTTGGTTGCTTCATTTGCGGATGTATTGATTTCCAGTCCAGCTCTTGAAACATGGTCCATTCGGTACATATGAATACGGCATCTGCCTCTTTAAATACATCTTCAGCCATAGAAGCAACGGTTAGATGGTCATGTGTGAAACTAGCAGGTAATTTTGCGATCGGGTCATATAGATGAACGGTGGCTTGCTGACCGAGTAAGTCCTGAATCAAACGAAGGGACGGAGCTTCACGGATGTCGTCTGTGTCTGGTTTAAATGCCAACCCTAGCACCGCTGCTTTTTTGCCTGCAAAATCTCCTAGTTTCTTCTTCGCTTTATCAAGCATGTATAGATACTGACTTTTATTTACGTTTACTACTTGTTCTAATATCTGAAGTTTCATTCCGTTCTCTTCTGCGGTTTGCTGCAGCGCAGATACATCCTTTGGAAAGCAGGATCCTCCATAGCCAATTCCGGCTTGCAAGAATCTTGACCCAATTCTAAGATCGAGACCCATGCCTTTAGCTACCTCTCTGATATCTACATCTAGTCGATCACTTAATCTGGAAAGTTCATTCATATAAGAAATTTTGGTGGCAAGGAATGCATTGGATGCATATTTAATGAGTTCGGCCGTGCGCGGGGTCGTTTCGATGATTTCACAAGTCATAGAGGAATACAGCTGCTGGAGTAATTTCGCCGCTCGGTCACTTTTTGTTCCAATAATAATACGGTCCGGATGTAATGAATCTTCTAATGCCTTTCCCTCACGTAAAAATTCAGGATTAGACGCGACATCATAAGGGTGTGCATGCCGATTCGATTCTGAGATCCATTCCGTCACTTTTTCCTGTGTCCCTACGGGAACGGTACTTTTATTTACGACAAGTTTATAGCCATTCATATGATAAGCCACATCTTCTGCTACCTGTTTCACATAGGATAGATCTGCACTCCCGTCTGGACGTGAAGGTGTCCCCACACAAATAAATATGACGTCACTTTTTTGGATGGCTTCTTTCTTATTAGAAGTGAATTGAAGTTGACCTGAACTATTATGTTTTATCAGCAGTTCCTTTAAGCCGGGTTCATGAAAATATAAAATACCATTTTGCAGTTGATTTAATTTCTGCTGATCTGTGTCAAGCCCCGTAACCTTCCATCCCATTTCGGCAAATACCAAAGCTGTTGTTGTTCCCACATACCCTGTGCCAATCACAAGTATATTCATCCCTGATCTTCTCCTTTTTGTTCGATCCCGACCCAAGTAGAACCTGAGCCAACCACCATCTTCCGAAGGGGGTGCCCTATTTTCTTTAGATGAACATGGCTGAGGAGGATACTATCCTGTATAGAGCAGCCATTTATTGTCGAACTCTCTCCAATTGATACATAAGGACCAATCACCGCATCTTCTATAACACAGTTCTGTTCAATAGAGACAGGTCCAAATATCGTACTGTTTTTTACAATAACCGAAGGATGAATATTACTCTCATACGGCATTTCTTTCAGCATTTTTCGGTTGGCTGTAATCCATCTTTCTACGGTTCCTACATCAATACTCGATATTTCTGTCTTTTGATAAGCAACGGGATACCCTTCCTGAATCAGCCACTGGATCGCATCCGTGATTTCGTATTCCCCTCTAGCGGAAGGTTTGATCGTTTCGGCTGCCTTAAAGATGGACGATGAAAAAGCATAAGCACCCAGCACAGCAAGATTGGATTTAGGCTTTTGCGGTTTTTCTTCCAGTCTTACAATTTTTGAGCCAGTCACCTCGGCAATTCCATAATCTTGAGGATGATCCACCTCAGCTAACAATAAAGCAGCATCATTCTTCTCAATATCCACTTGATCTTTGAGTATCTCTAGTGAAGTAGAGATTAGATTATCTCCTAGCAGCAATATGAAGGATTCCTCACCAATAAAATCCTTCGCCTGCAAGATTGCATTTGCAATCCCGGCAGGCTTTCGTTGATAGATATACGTAATTCTCATATTTTGTTCGTCTATCTTTTGCACACTCTCTCTAATACTAGATTCCTGAGAAGGATGGATCACGATCCCAATCTCGGTTATGTTTTGATCGATTAATTTATCAATGCATCCGTGAAGCAATGGGACGTTCGCTACAGGAATCAATGTTTTGGGATAAGAAACGGTGAATGGATATAACCGGGTTCCTTTTCCTGCACATAGGATTAGTCCTTTCAAAGGATCGCACACTCCTTTCCATTACTGCATTCTCAATATTCTATGAAAATGAAATAGCTTTGGATTGGATTCTCGTACCTCATAGAAGAAAGAGACATTAGTTAATAGGTTCTATAAAGGCCCATTCCTTCTCTACGCAGTCGGCATAGACTGTGGAGTAGTAAGGCTTAGCTTCGGCTAGTTCAAAGGAGGCAGATTCATTTTGAAGATTGTTCAAGTATCAACAAATTCACTCCCCGTACCGCCTATTGATTACGGGGGTACGCAGCGAGATGTGTATTATCTTACAGAGGAACTTGTTAATCGCGGTCATGAAGTGATCCTCTTTGCCAAAAAAGGCTCAAACACTCGCGCCACGAAAACATTTGAATATCCATCGGATAGTAAAGAAGATCAACTGGCTTTTATTATCAAAAACACGCCTTCTGATGTAGATATCATTCATGACCACTACGGCATTGTAGCCAAGTCTAATCCTCCAATTCCGACGATCCGTAATTCACACTCTAAAAGTGCGGCAGGAAGCCAAATCCCTGTGTTTGTCAGTAAAAAAATAAGAGATATCAATAAAAAAGGCTATTACGTTCATAACGGTATTCGTTTAAGTGACTATCCTTATAAAAAGAAGAAAAAAGGTTACTTACTCTTTATTGGCAGAATGATGAGCGGAAAAGGAGTCCATCTTGCCGTTGAGGTCGCCCAGAAAACAGGCAAAGAGCTTATTATTGCAGGAACCTTTAATAACAACCCAAATTATGTAGCTTACTTTAATGAACAAATTAAACCGCACTTAAATGACAAGATCCGGTTTATCGGTCCTGTTGGCGGTGAACAAAAAATGAAACTGTTATCCGAAGCAAGCTGTGTCCTATTCACTTCGACTTGGAATGAACCCTTTGGTCTAGTTCTTATTGAAGCACTGGCTTGCGGCACCCCCGTGCTTGCGTTCAAAGCGGGAGCCATTCCTGAAGTGCTGCATGGCTTACCACAGCTGCTCTGTAATAATGTGAATGAGATGTCACGCAAAGTGAAAAGCGGTAAATCGTATCCATCACCAAAAGCATGCCGCTTGTATGTTAAAAAATATTATTCAGATAAAGTAATGACAGATAACTTTTTAAAACTCTATAAAAAAGTCATTAAAAAGAAAAAATATAAAGTTACGAAAAATTCCACGTGGAATAAAAGAAAAGCGATTATAGATAAGGAGTTGAACAGATAATATGGCTTCTATCATCGCTTGCACCATGAGACCTGAATTCATGGATAACATTTTCTCAAATTATGAACGGCAGGAGTGGCATAATAAGGAGCTAATCATTATTTTAAATAACGACAGTATGAGTCTGAAAACATGGAAGAGAAAAGCAAAAGATTATGATAATGTGAGAGTTTATAAGCTCCCCGAGCGGTACACATTAGGAAAATGTCTGAATTGGGCAATTAAAAGAGCAAAGGGAACTTTTATCGCCAAATTCGATGATGATGATTACTATGGTCCCCATTATTTAAAGGAGTCTCTCCTCGCCTTGAAGGCAAAAAAAGCACCCATCGTTGGTAAACACTCCACTTATGTGTACTTCGAAGAAAAGAAAGCACTTATGGAATATCGTAAAGGAAAAGAACACATGCTCGGAAGAAGACTGAAAGGCGGTACGTTGTTCTTTCGAAAAAACGTATGGAAAAAAATCAAGTTTCCGGAAGATACGATCGGAGGCTCTGACGCGAAATGGTTGAAAAAGTGCTACAACGCAGGATACAAAATCTATTATGTCTCAAGTAAGAACTACGTCTGTGTTCGCCGAAAAAACATCCAATCTCATACGCAAAAAAGAGATACCAAGCAGTATATGAAATCTTGTGAACTTGTCGCCTATACGGATGATTTTGTAAACTTTGCAACTGCTAATATTCCTGATGATTATGAGGAGCATGCAAAGAATTCTTTTTCATATGAATCCTATTAACTTCTCTTCCGTCATAGAATAAAGCAAACCGCCTAATGGCGAGCAGCGGGCTGTCTGAGAACTCCGTAGAGGGGATGATCTCACAGCCCTTTTCGCCATGATATTTTTAAAAAAGGAACTTCCCTTTTATTTGTATTTTCGTACATTCTCGTGTTCAATATATTTTCTCAGCCAATCAATATCTTGGCTTTTATATCGTTTTAGGAGCGTGTATTTTCTTTTTAATACTCCTTTAGCCAATTTTTGCTTCGAACGTTTAAAAATATAGAGCTTATCCGGTGCGATCTCTTTCACAATCTCATGCAGCGCTTTATGCTGTGAGTGACCGTACTCTCCTCCTTTACTATGGGTGACGATCATATTAATTTCGGGATTCGCTTTAAGCACTCTCTCTATATCTCTCTTTAATGACTTTCGGTTGAAATCTCCTCCCCATTTATCCTTGTAGTCCCACATCTCATAGTCAGCTCCAATGTCTTTCATTACTTTTCTGAACTCTTTGGAACGAATTTTGTTTCTCGCATTTGTTACACAAATGACCTTCCATCCTTTTTCAGCTAAAAGAAAAGCTCCTCCAAAGATAATCTCGTCATCCGGATGAGCGACAATCATAAGTTTGTTTATCATATAGCACACCCCCGGCTTCGTTAGATCATCTTGTGGTATACAGCGAGTAATTTATCTGTGATACCCGATATATGAAACTTATTTTTAACAAACTCTCGCCCTGCGTTTCCCCATACGGCAGATGTTTTTTTCGAACGAAGTGCAATCCCGATTAAACGCTCAATTCTTTTTGTATCGACCGTTTGTTTCGCTCTGTGATCGCCAAAATAATACTTCCAGGCCACATTATAGTTTTCTGGCTTCACAATACCAAAGACCCCTTTGCTGCCGATCGCAATAACGGGACGTTTACAGGACATCGCTTCAAGAGCCACTCTTCCTGTGCCTATTACTACATCACTGATGGAGAATAAAGAGACCGTGTCTAGTCGCTCTCCTAATATGTGAATACGCTGAGCGTGTTTTTTTGCAGCTAGTTTTCTAACACTATTCAGATCAGGACCCCCGCCGACAATCACCACATGTACGTCCGCATCTTTATCCATAAAACGCTGAGCCGCTCGAATAAAATTTTTACAGACATCTCCTTTTTCATCTTCTAATCGACTGACATACAAAAGCACCTTCGATTTTCGCGGTATGCCAAGCTGTTTAAGAAGTTCTCTATTTTTGCTATATATAAATTGTTCTGTATTGATACCATTTGGGATCACAATGGAGGAGATATTTTTTTCTTCTAGCCATTTTTTCACGGGAAAACTGACACTAATTACAGCCTTACGTTCGTCACATTTCTTGAGGACTCGATTAATCAGGGAGCGCGGATAATAGGTTCCGTGAATGGTGAATATAAAAGGGATTTTCAGTTTCTTACTGAGATGGCTTCCAAGTAATCCTGTCGTTTCGTGATGAGCATTAATCATGTTAATCTTATGTTTCAATATCCATCTCTCAAACTTGGCCTGATTACGAATACTCGTAAAAGTAGGACAACCAATGGCTTTAAACTTTGACAGTAGACTCCCTGGTTTACCTGCTACATACACAGCAATCTTTCGTTTTGACATTTCTTCTACGACAGCGGATACATAGGTCTCTGTTCCACCTACCTCGAACTTATCTATAATCATGAGTAAACGTAATGCTTCCATCGTTCTCCCTCCACTGTCTCAAAATCTATTTTATATAATATGGAGGACGGCGAGTTTCCGTTACGGAAATACGTCTATATTCACTAGAATAGTTAATAGACATGATGTTCATCATTTTTTATAGGTAAGGATCGTATAGGTGCTTGCTGCCTGATATTAGTAGAATTCTAGAATGCAAAAAAGCCGTCACATTCGACGACTTCTTGCGGTATAAATTCTATGAACTATTTAACTTCTCATTAAATAATGCTTAAAGTGCGGACCGGTTCAGATTCTCATATTCAGTACTTGCCTGCAAAAATGCTCCCAGTCCCTTTTGATCATTCGTAATGATCGGTTCACTGATATAGTAAGCATAAGTTCCATCTCGGCGGGAACTGCCGCCAAGACCTGCAACCTGACAATTTTTATTCAGGTTTACCCAGCCTTCTTTTGTCTCCAGAATAAATTCAGCAATAAGGCCAGCATATGCTTGATCTAGTACGTCTAACCATTCCGAAGAGAGCAAATTCAGACGAAGTCCTTTCGCTATGGCGTACACAATCATACTCGAAGCGGAAGCTTCCAAGTAGTTTCCTTTGCGTGAGACTTCATTCACGACTTGATACCATACTCCCGTATGTGGATCTTGCACCTTACGAAGAGCAGTTAGTGTATCGTTTAAGATCCGAATAAGCTCCCCCCGATCTTGGTGATTTGCTGGCAAAAGTTCCAGGACATCTACTAAAGCCATCACATACCATCCAAGTGACCTTCCCCAAAAGTTCGGTGACAAACCCGTTACTGGATCTGCCCACGGCTGTTCCCGTTTCTCGTCCCAAGCATGGAATAAGAGTCCCGTCTGCTCGTCTTTGGTATGTCGTTCACAAATAATAAATTGCCGGGTTACATCTTCCATATCCCCATCTGGTTCAAAATTCAGCAAATACTCTAAGTAAAAAGGCGCCCCCATATAAAGCCCATCCAGCCAGATCTGATGTGGGTATACTTGTTTATGCCAAAAAGCGCCTTCCGAAGTGCGCGGATGACTGCGAAGCTGATCGCGAAGAAGACTAGCAGCCTGTTTATATTTTTCCTCACCTGTCTCACTGTATAGTACAAACAGAAGCTTACCATTATTAATATGATCTATATTATATTCTTCCTGGCGGTATCCTCGGATCGTACCATCATCTTGAATAAAGTGGTCCATATTGTCCCGAATATACTGAAAATAAGGAGCCTCACCGGTAATCTTCCAAAGCTTCGCGAACCCTTTTAATATTACACCGTAATCATACGACCATTTTCCATTATAACCTTCACCCGCATACAGCTTAGGTGTTCGTTCCATAATGGAACCAGCCACCTTTGTTGCCCACTTATACTCTGATTGAATCAGGACCATTCTATCCCCGCCTCTCCACCATAATTATCCATAAAAGGTAATAAACTCAGATCATATTATAGCGTTTACAATTGGCAATTGATATACAACTTTCCGTCTTAATCCTATTTATAGTACTCATAATTAATGAGGATAAACATTATCGAACTCTACACCGCAAGGTCCCCCATCCGGATTTATCTCTAGATCAATAACAGAACCGTCTGCACGAAATAGAGGACGATAATGATTACTGATATGAGTGGCGGATGCATTCGCATAGTGACATATAAAAGCGCGGCGGAATTGATCTTTGGTTTTATTTCGGTACGAACCGTGAATGAGATTTCCATTAAAGAACAATACATCTCCGCGATCCATAATTGCGGGTATGGCTGCTGCATCCTTTGGCGGTTTCACATAGTGCGTCGTAAAAGACTCTTTGGAGTCCGCCTCTTCCGGACATACGATGTCATGCTCGCTAGTTTGAGGGACTACAAGCAGTCCACCATTCTCAAGCGTAGCAGGATCAATGGCAGTCCAAGCTGCTATACAGTTGCCAGGCTCTACCTGCAAATAAAAATTGTCTTGATGCAGTGCCTGACCTCGGGAGCCGGGTGGCTTATAATAGAACATACTTTGTGCAGCTAACGCTTCTTCACCATAGAGATCTTCAAGTACATTAAGTACCGGTTTATGTAGCATATAGGATTTGGCCGTTTCATTGAAACGGTGCGGATGCATGACCCTTGGGTAACGTTTTAGAGGATCGCCTGAAGCAGTCACCAAATCAGGTTCGAAATAACCTGGAATAGTTACATTACTGATCTCATCAAAAGTATCATCAATCCGGCACAGATCTTCCTCACTAAACAACCCTTTTACGATGATATACCCTTCCTTTTGAAACAGATTCCACTGATCGGGGGATAGCGTTTTCAACCGTTTGTTCATGATTACTCATCTCCTTTTTAAACATACCTCATCGGTTGACAACAGCTTACATGAATCCATAATAGATAAGAAGTAGGATTCTTGCTATAAACTGCATGGATTCTGCTAACGTCTGGAATTAGGAGGACAGTACATGGCTCCTCAATATCAAACTGTGAATTATACAGCTACAAGTTACGGCGATATTCTGAGCGGACATTTTAATGAAGACGACACATATAGTCACAGTCGTCCCAAGGGAATGGGAGACTGGCTCATGGTATGCACACTCGAAGGGGAAGGATATTTCCATACACCCGAGGGGTGTAAACATATCCATGCAGGAGAACTTGGACTACTACGTGCCGATACTCCTCATGAATATGGTACAGTGAAAGGCAGTCGCTGGAACTTTATCTGGGTTCATTTTCATAAACTGATGGAAATAAGTTATTTGCCTCAAGAAGAGTTTCTTATTGTACCTATCGCGGAGGGATATACACAAAAGCGAGTTATCGATGGATTGGAACATATCCTCTACCATGCAAGAGAACGATCAGATTATTGGTATGCTTTATGTGAAAATACAATTCGGGAGATTATCTTGCTGCTCGCACAGCAATTACATAGAAAGCACGACCCGCGAATTATCCTTACTTTGCAAAACCTGTCTCACTCTATGAATAACGAGATACGAATTCAAGAGTTAGCAGATGCAGCCGGCTTATCTTCTTCAAGACTGTCCCATCTTTTTAAAGAAGAAATAGGTGAAAGTATTATTGAACATGTGAATCGAATGAGAATCAAGCAGGCTGCCATCTATATGGAACATATGGGGAGAACGGCAACCGAAGCAGCACATGATGTAGGATTTAATAACTATAATCATTTTGCCCATCTCTTTCGTAGAATGGTAGGGGTAAGCCCAGCAAAGTTTAGAAAAGATAAAGGATAAGTATTCGGAGATTGCCAAGTTGAGAGCAAAGCGTTTAGCAACGGGGTAAAGGAAGTTGGATTATTAAAAAACGGAAAGTGTGGATTGGATATGAATATAAATATAAATATGGATATAAATACGATTAGCAAAGAAATCCAGGATCTGTCCATTACATCCTTGGAGTCAACGATGAATAAACTTACTAACGCTTATAACACCATGACAGAAAAAGGTTCAAGCACCGCTCTTGTCAAAAAGAGACTAAACGCAGTGAAGATTGGTTTAGAAAGCTTAAAAGGGGTTTGGAATAAGGAGAGTTTTAACTATAACGAAGAGATCATAATGACTTCTAAAGAAGTCCTGCAAGGTATTCTTCCCTCTATTGAAAAACAAATAGCAAAAGCAAAAAAAGGCAGTTCTCAAAAAACCTTAAATGAACGCCGCTTAACTGCACTAATCCTTGCAATTAAATCATTGGAGAACCGCCTTATGTAAGACGGTCTCTTATTTTTTTAGTAAAATCATGAACTACTGTCTAACAGGGTAGAAAGGAGCCTGTTTTCGGTTTAACTTTACCAAAATGGACCGGACTTATAGACAGGATAACGACTTGCTAGATGTTCTCTTTAAGCAGGAAATGTGGTTGTTGCTTGGATGAGTCTGCAAATAGGAATAAACTCAAATGATCTCTTTCCTTTTACCTAAATAAATATATAGAACTATTCCGGTTATCATGCACAAAGCTGCACATAAACCGATAAATCCATACCCGGCTTGGAGTCCGCGATATAGCCCTAGCTGAGTATCTGCTCCGAAAATACCTTTTGTTATTTCGATAACTAACCCGATTAGATAATTACCTATGACACTGCCGACTCCCATAAGCGTTACCGTAAAAGTAATGGCCGTGTCACTCCCATTAGGATATCTCCTAGCAATAAATGCCATTACCGTTGGATAAATCATAGCAATCCCTATTCCAGCAGCGGCAAAGAAAAAAGCTAGTTCTTCCCCGCCAAAAATAGCAATAAACGTACAAACCGCAGAGATCCCCGAAAAAATAGTTAAGGATAATGTAAAACCAATTTTATCTGTTAACGGTCCAAGCAATAGTCTTGCAAGTGAAAAACATAAGAAGAAGGCAGAGAGCATTCCCGATGCGGCAACGGTATCCCAATCGTAAGCTTTTTCTAAAAAGTTAACGAGCCAGCCTCCTACAGCCAACTCGGATACAACACCAAAGGATAGGATAAGCACCATGAGCCATAAAACAGGATCTTTAATTAGCGTTTTAAGAGGAACACGGTCTTCCCTTGAAATATCATCGCCAGGAAAAGAACTAAACAGCGCGAAAACAATAGGAATAATAGATAATAGCAGCATAACAAGATACATTCCACGCCAGTCCAGTGTATAACCGTTAATGGTAACCTTCATTAGACCTGTTGCAATAAGCGGGGCTACCGTTGAACTCAGACCATAGAAACCGTGAGTTAAATTCATCATCGTGCCCGTGTTCTTAACAAAAATACGAGCCCCCAGTATGGCTAGCCCGATCTCCAGCATCCCGTTACCGATATACATTAAGAAATATGAAGCTGAAAACATGGCATAATGCTGCGAGAAAAAAATGAATATTCCCGAGAGAGCCATAGAAGCAAAAGATATAACCGTCACCCGTTTGATTCCCCATATTCTTGTCAGGTAAGCTGTAAATGAACAAGCAAGCAAATAACCTAACGCATTAAGCGATAATAAGGTACCCAGCTGAGACTCATTTAACATAAAATCGAATTGAATTCGTGGAATCGCAGGTCCTTTACTATTTTCTGAGAAACCAAAAATGATAAAACCGATAAATATGGTAGCAAGCTGCATAGCATAAATTTTGTTGATTTTCCCTGTACTTTTTTTCACTGTTATGTACGTCTCCTTATCCCTATATATGAACATATCATTATACTATATCGAGAAAATCACTTTATAAATATAATATTTTAAGTTTGGTATATAAGAATATAGAACTAGCATAGATTGCAAAAGTTAAATTTACGCTCTTCGTGAAGTGAGCTTCATAAAAGAAGGACGCTGCTTCCTATTCAGCTTACAGCTAAATAGTTAACAACGTCCCTTTTACATGATATTAGTTCAAACTTAGTAATTGATGCAAAATCACCGCTGCTTCTGCCCGGATCGCTGTAGCCTTAGGCAGGAATTTGCCATTTGGCATACCGCTGATGATGCCTGCTTGCTTCATCGTTGCTACCGCTTCCTTGGCATAATCCGAAATTGCTGAATGATCTGCAAAAGTTGATCCTTGGTTGTTCGTGTTCCCCGTGAATTCAGTCGCCTTTAATGCTCTAAGCGTCATTACTGCCATATCTTCACGAGTAATTTTATCATGGACGCCAAAGGTTCCATTCTTCTTACCCTGAACGATTCCTGCTTGATATGCCGCTATAATCGCTTCAGAATACCATTGCCCCTTCTCTACGTCACTGAAGTTTACTTCTGTATTCGCAGCTTCCAGGTTAAGTGTACTGATCAGCATTTGTACGAATTCAGCACGTGTAACTTCTTTTCGAGGTAAAAACGATTGATCCGTTGCACCTTTCACGATATTACGAGCTGCTAACGCAGAAATGCTCTCTTTCGCCCACTCCGTTTGATTTAAATCAGTGAAGTTCACATTTACATGTCCCATTGTGAATTTACTGAAGTCATTAACACGAAACTCTACCATAGAGGTAGCTGGATTATAGTGTCCGTTGTTAATGATCTGCAAGCTGTCGTTGCCGTTTATGGAGTACACAACCACTTGTTCCTTTTTCTCATTATCTTTTGAAGTATAAGGAATCAAGATTTGAATCTTTTGGTTTTTGCCTGCATTACTGATTTGCTTTCCGCCAATGGTTAATTGGAAGTCGAGCACAGGATTGTTTCCGACTTTACTGCGAACTGCATCCGTTAATGAATTGTTATCCACTTTTTCGATGCTGAATTCTGCATCGGTCGTATCCGCCGAGTCAGGAATGAAAGTGCTAGGCACAACTAATTTAGCTAGACCCGCATTGATTTCTAATTCCTTGACACCAGATGCCTTAGCTGTCTTAATCTGGTCAACTGGCAGTTTCACATTCACCTTTGTTGTACCGCTTGGTAATGGAATTTCGAACAAGATGCGGCCTGCTTTTACTTTCTTCAACGCTTCAGTGAAAGCTGCATTGCTCACTTTTGCGGTAGCATGACCATTCGCATCCTTGCTCACCTGTATTGAAGCTGACTCATTTGTATTTTGATTGGTGTTTGGTGACGGACTTGGCGCTGGACTCGGTGATGGACTTGGTGTTGGATTTGGTGTTGGATTTGGATTCGGATTTGGAGCTGTCTCCTTATCCTTGAACTGAAGAACACCGAATCTCGATGTATTCGTATAAGATAGACCCGTAGGATCATTCCATATGAATACACTATCCCTGGAACCCCCGTCCTGGTCATCATTTACCTGTAGATCAAAACCAATTACTGTATTCGGAGTCACTTTAATCTTATCCAGTGATATTGCTGCTTCGACAACATATCCTCCTGGAACAATTTTAGTCTGCGAAGTGAAATTATCTTCCGATGCATGCCCAGCGGTCGTTCTCACATTTTTGAAATTAATACGATACTGACCATCATCATCTTGATATGCTGTTGTCTTTCCATTATTCTGATCCACAAAAATTTCAATGGAATCTTGTTCATGAGCACTTTCTTTAATAGCATCGCTTAATACGCTGTCTGTGACCATTGCATATACGTATAAGTTTTCATCATCCCACATCGTGCGGAAATCTGCTTTGGCTGCTCCACTGCCTGTCTGCTCAACTTTCACATCCGTTTTATACACAGGTGCACTCGCCCAAACTGCATCCAGTTCACCATCAATGATAGGTGTGCCTTTGATAGCAGTTCCGATTTTCGTTGCTTCAATATAAGTGAGTACCCCGTATCCTTGTGTATCATACTCCTGCGCATTTCGCGGGTCACTCCATGATACGATCATGCCATTCCCGCCCTGTTCAGAGCCATCGTTAACACCAAGGTCAGTTACTCTTACATCGAATTTGACTTTATCTCCGAGTTTTCCTTCCAGTGGAATTGCTGTTGTTAATACGTATCCACCTTCTACTTCAGTTACTGATGAGTCATCGCGTGTAAATGTCCGTTTATTGTTACCACCCTCATCCGTAAACAGTTCAATCTTATCTGTAGAGTCTTTCGTGTTATCTTTCACTGCCACTCGAACATATAAATGAAGCGCGTCCCACAACAATTTTACATCTGCTTCAAGTGTACCAAGACTTTCCGTTTTCATAGCCGGAATTGTACCCCAGGCAATATCTTGAGGATCCCCTGCTTTTGGTGTACCTTGCGCTGCGGTAGCCGCTTTTCCGGAGACAGGAAGTTTGGAAGGGAATATTGTTTTTACCGCTTCAATCATTCCCCAGTACGCATATTTAATTTGATGTTGTTTGTCAAATGGGAAAGGTGCATCCTGGCGATCGATCGGACGGTTATGAAGCCAGGTAAAATCATCTGCTATGCCCCAGAGTGTCACATTGCTAATCCAACCTTCAGGGTTCTTATCTGTTCTTCCAAGATCATCTAGGCGTATCAACTCTTTGAATAATTCTTTGTATCGGTACCCTTGCGATACGAGCAAGTTCTCAGGAATTGTATCATAGCTCGTCGTATTATTGGTGTATACAGATACGTCAACCTCTGTTAATTGATTATCAAAACCTGCTTCACCGAATTTTCGAATCGAATCTGAGATTTGTTCAATGGAAGGACCGCTGATATTAATATGTGTTTGGTGACCGACTCCATCGATAGGTATACCTTCGTCTCTAAGTTTCACAGCAAGATCATACATGAAATCGCGTTTTTTCGGACTATGTGTATTATAGTCATTGATGTACAGCTTCGCATATGGAAGTTCTTCTCTCGCTACCTTGAATGCAGTTCTAATAAAGTCAATCCCAGTTAACCGGTACCATTCACTTCTGCGCATACCGTCCGGCTGACTTTCGTCAATGACTTCATTAACTACATCAATGTCATGGATTGTAACTCCCATATCCTTAAAGTGGCGAAGCACAACTTGTATATAATTCGTTAGTCTATCCAGAACGAGTTGCTTATTCGCTTCCGTTGCTTCAAGAGCTACGCCATTTGCATCCTTAAACATCCACTCTGCAGCCTGTGAGTGCCACGCAAGAGTATGTAGCCGCAAATTTAGATTATTGTCCTTTGCATACTGTGCAATTATATCCGCTGACGAGAAGTTCCATTTCCCTTCGGACGGACTCAGGGACTGCGGTTTCATTGAGTTCTCAGCAACAACGGAATTATAGTGAAAATCAAGAAGCTGCTGAATATTTCCACTCAATCGAGGAGGTTCCACTGCTGCCCCAATATCGAAGTATTTTTCATAAACCGTTTTGAGTGCGTCAATGTCAGTTTGAATTGGCAACGGCGTTTGACCTGATGCAGGAGCACTTAATGATATCTGAAAATCATCTAGGTAAAACGATCTTGCCTCAGCAGGCTTTTCTGCTGATTCAACATAAACGTTAAGTACTTCAGGTGCCGCAGGTACAGTATATGTACCTTTCAACTGTATCCACTCTCCTGATGTGACAAGTACGTCTGAGGATACATTTGAAAAGCTGTTTTTGCCTGATTGAACTGATATTCGAAGTGTCGTAGGCTTCGAATCAGGTGCCATTTTCACCCATGCGGATAAGTCGTATTTTTCATTTGGATTCATCTTTTTTAGTACATCGAGAATAGGTCCATCATACTGCTCAGAAATCGTAGTCAGCAAGCTTTTTGAACCGCCTGTTGTATGATTATCTAGATCAGTAACACTGATCTGACCATCTCCATTGCGACGAATCCATTTTCCTTGGCCGTCTTCAAAATCAAATAAATGACCTGGTTGGTCAATTTCCCCATCACCCGGTAATGTTGGCTCAGAGTCTTCTGGCAGTTTGACAAGTTTAGCAGAGAACGTATCGATGTAATAATCAACCGTTGCATTGTCGGTGGATTGTACATACACTTGATATCCGCTCGCACGCTTATCAACTTGAACCTCTCCTACCAGTTGTACCCAGTCGGCTTCTGTTACGGTATTTGAGTTAATTTTAACGTAAGTAGCCGGATTGTCTTTACCATCTACTTTTGGCAAATCAGATTGGTTCAGTGTCAATTCAATAGTAGCTGAACCTTTTTCTTTTAGTTTGGCATAGATTGAGAACTCATAGGTAGCACCCTTTACCAGTTTTTCTGTTACATTCATCCCTGGTCCATTCCATGTCGCTGTACGCCCCGTTGTCAGCAAACTTCCGTTGCCGCTCTGCGCATCATACGTACTTTGTGTAACGGTTTCAGAACCGCGCTTGAACCACCCATCAACTCCTGACTCAAAATCACTGCTTACAACCGTCTCACCGACTGCAGCAGCATCTGCTTTGGGAAGCCATATACCTTGTGGTGCCATGATGGTTATGCACATGATGAAAGCTAATACACTTGATATTTTACTCCTCATTACGTTCCCTCCCTTATGATTACACCACAAAGCAAACGCTTTCAAATCACTTTGTGACGCTTCCTGTCTATTATGACGGGTATCCTGGTTGACGAAAACCTGACAAACTATAGATCTTACTGTAAAAATCATAGATGTTACTGAAAAACCTAAATAAAAAATAAAAGTTTCACAGTGCTTTTTACTTCAACCTAAAATGGGTAAAAAAAGTTATAATTAAGTTACATGGAAAAACATGGATAACAAGCAAGCGAATCTTATTTGCAAAACATTTATTACAACTGTCTCTAGGAGGAAAAGAAAAAGTGATTGAACAACCGAAATCGGAAAGTTTTATTTCGCTCGTAAAGAAAGGAAATACTTCGTCTGCCATCGCTATGGCGGGGAATGCAGTGCTTGCTTTATGCAAAGGAGGAGCATTTATATTTAGCGGCAGCGGGGCCATGTTCGCCTCAGCCATGCATTCGCTCGCAGACGCGATCAATCAGGGATTTGTCTTTGTCGGCAGCGTATTATCTGAGAAAAAGCCCACAGATCGATTCCCTACTGGATTTGGACGTGTAATCAACATTTTCTGTATGATTGCTGTTATTGTCGTTACGATTATGGCCTATGAGACGATTCATGAAGGAATTCATTTATTGCAGCATCCTGCCGGTCATTCAGGTGGTCTTTGGATTAATATATCTGTGCTGGTACTGAATATTCTCATTGATGGTACCATTTTAATTAAAGCAATGAAGGAGATTCTCAAAGAATCACGGGCTCCTGAGGCGAAAGGATTTGCTCTTGTTCCGGCTGCTATCAAAAATGTGGGGCGAGCTGCCCCGCCAACAAGACTTGTATTTTATGAAGACGTGGTTGCAGTGTTAGGTGCGCTCCTTGCTTTAATCTCTGTCGTCGTCATTGCGCTCACTAACTTTGCACTCTTAGATGGCATCGTGACTACACTCATTGGTTGTTTGATGATTGCCGTTGCTTTCCGGGTCGGATATGACAATATGATTGGGCTGATCGGGGTTGCTGCTCCTCAAGATATCGAAGATAAGGTGTCTCAGACGATTTTTGCAGATACACATGTGGCAGATATCCAAATGATGCGCATCCTTCAGGAAGGACGTTATTACCATGTGGAAGGATTAATTGAACTTCATAAAGGTCTGACGCTGGCAGATGCTGATGATATCAAATTCCGAATTCAAGACAAACTTATGCAAAATCCAGATATCGCTGATGCAGTTATTTCTATTATTGAAGATGATGGAATTAAAAGTTGGATTAATAATGATTCAGAAAATGTAAAATAAAATTGTGTATATGAAAAGAGTCATGCTTAGGAATAAGCAGACTCTTTTTATTTGCATCGCGCTAAAATGCACTTTTAATGTAAAAGTATTAGCCATCCTTCCGTTTCGTTGCAGCATGAGGCTCCAATATGCTGTCGCAAGAAAGCGAAAAAAGCGAATTTTAGACTTATTTCTCGCAAATCATTATTTTTTATGTAATTCATAAACTGTTCACACTATGATTTATACTCTATTTTAATCCATTACCACATCAGCTTTGTTCTAGGAATTACTGAGAAATTAGATTCTCATTTCTGTAATTCAGATCACTTTAACAACAAAAAATGTTTATAAATCTCCCGATTCATCTCTATTTAACAAGGAAAAGTAACCGACTTTTTTATTGTATTTAACAAAAATTAAAAGCACAAAAGCTACATCCATTTTCTTTATTTCTTCTCATTTTTCTTATCTTTTTCGTCTATAAGAGACATACTTACTGCTCATTAGCAGAGATCAGCGTATTTTTTGTAGCAATTTATCTACACATTTTTTGGATTATTCTATCATTTCCCCTTCAATTGACGAAAAAAATGACTTGCAATAAGATACAAGTGAAAGTATTCACAAACATTTGTGTCTAACTAAAAAAATGAATACAGAGATGTTCGATATTATGTGAATTCTTTCACTATACAAATAATGGATTAAAAAATAAGGGGTGTGTCCTAATGTCAAAAGTTATTACTGCAATGGAAGCTGCTAAGCTGATTAACGACGGCGATACAGTTGCAGCAAGTGGATTTGGATTGTCCTGCTGGGCTGAAGAAATGGGTATTGCTATCGAAGAACGGTTCCTTGAAACAGGTCATCCAAAAAATTTGACTGTCATTCATGCGAGCGCAGTCGGTGATCGCCGTAGCAAAGGAATGAGTCATTTAGGTCATGAAGGCTTGATCAAACGATGGATTGGCGGTATTGCTATTGCTTCACCTGCTATGGCAAAACTGATTGAAGAAGATAAATGTGAAGCTTACAACCTGCCACAAGGCGTTATTACTCAGCTCTATCGCGAAATTGCAGCAAAACGTCCTGGCGTAATTACCAAAGTAGGACTTGGCACATTTGTTGACCCACGAATCGAAGGTGCCAAAATGTCTCCCTCAACAAAAGAAGATATCGTAAAAGTAATCGAACTTGAAGGCGAAGAGTGGTTATTCTATAAATCCTTCCCTATTCAAGTAGCTCTCATTCGAGGCACCGTAGCAGATGAAAACGGAAATCTAACCCTTGAAAAAGAAGGACTTCATATGGAAGTACTTCCGATTG
Organism: Paenibacillus polygoni; assembly: GCF_030263935.1. NCBI lineage: Bacteria > Bacillati > Bacillota > Bacilli > Caryophanales > Paenibacillaceae > Paenibacillus > Paenibacillus polygoni. Next base: position 2,842,871 of record NZ_CP127162.1, read on the forward strand.
CTCAAGCTGTACGTAACTCAGGCGGTATTGTGATTGCTCAGGTTGAATCGGTTGCGAAGGCTGGCTCACTAAGTCCAAAAGATGTTGTGGTTCCTGGTATTCTAGTTGACCACATCGTTGTTGCTAGTCCTGAAAATCACTTCCAAACGGAAAACACGCAGTATAACCCAGCATTCTCAGGTCATATCAAAGTACCAACAGAAAGCATTGAAGCACTTCCGCTTGATGAGCGTAAAGTGATTGCTCGCCGCTCTGCTGCTGAGTTAAAACCTAACACGATTCTTAATCTTGGTGTCGGCATTCCTGTCAATGTATCTATCGTTTCTGCGGAAGAAGGGGTAAGTGATCAACTTATTCTTACAACCGAAGCAGGATCCATCGGCGGTGTACCCGCAGGACTGAAAGATTTTGGACATGCATATAACAGTGAAGCTATCGTTGATCATCATGCACAATTTGATTTCTATGATGGCGGCGGAATTGACCTCTCCGTACTTGGTCTGGCTCAAACTGATGGAGATGGCAATGTGAACGTAAGTAAATTCGGAACTCGTGTTGCTGGATGCGGCGGTTTCATTAATATATCCCAGTCCGCTAAAAAATTAGTCTTTGCAGGAACGTTTACGGCTGGAGGTTTGGAAGTCCGTGTTGAAGATGGAAAACTAAACATTATTAAAGAAGGTAAATCCAAGAAATTTGTGAAACAAGTTCAGCAAATTACGTTCAGCGGTGCTTATGCGACAAAAACGAACCAACCTGTTATCTATGTAACAGAACGCGCTGTATTTGAACTATTAAACGGAAAATTGACACTGACCGAAATTGCACCAGGTGTTGATCTTCAAAAACATATTCTTGATCAAATGGAATTTGAACCTGTGATTTCCCCTGATCTAAAAGAAATGGATCCTGGTATTTTCCAAGAGCAATGGGGAGAATTGAAAAACATCCTTTTTAAACAATCAAAGAACTAACATCTTCATAGGAAAGGGATAAAATCATGCAAACAAAACTGAATCGATGGACGATTTTGTGGGCTTCTACCCTCATTAATTTATGTGTAGGTGCGGTGTACGCCTTCAGTATATTTGCCTTGCCATTATCTGAAAAATTCAATGCTTCGATGGGAGATATTATGATGGCATTTACCATTAATGCTGCCATCTCTCCTGTCCCAATGATTCTCGGCGGTAAATTAGTGGATAAAGGCGGAGCGAAGAAAGCGATCTTTATCGGTGGTACGATGTTTGGTCTTGGGTTCCTACTATCCGGACTAGCAACCGCTCCATGGATGCTTTATATCACATATGGTTTAATCGCTGGTATAGGACAAGGGATTGTTTATGCTTCAACGATTGGTAACAATGCGAAGCTCTTCCCGGATAAACGCGGACTTGCAGCTGGTATCGTAACGGCTGGTTACGGCGGCGGTACGGTAATTATCTCCCCTATTGCGAATGCTCTAATCAGCAGCAGCGGTGTTAATATGGCGATGGTTACTCTGGGTATTGCCTTCCTCATTATTATTCTAGGCTGCGGCTTCTTGGTTAAGCCAGCACCAGCAGGGTACATTCCGGAAGGTTGGATTCCCCCAGTCACTTCAAGTGCAAAAAGCAGCGTGAACCTCAACTGGAAGGAAATGATCAAAACTCCATTATTCTATGTCATTGCATCTATGTTCTTGATCGGTGCACTGTCCGGGATGATGGTAACCTCCAATGCTTCTGTAATTGGTCAAACGATGTTTGGTTTAACTCCGGCAGTAGCTGCACTTTATGTTAGTTTGTACAGTCTAAGCAATTGCCTCGGCCGTGTATTCTGGGGTGCTGTTTCCGATAAAATCGGTAGATTTAAATGCCTTATGATGATCTATCTTGTAATTTCAGTCATGATGTTTATTATTGCACAGTCTTCTACCGTTACTGGCTTTGTCATTGCTATTGTGGGTATCGGACTTTGCTTCGGTGGAACCATGGGTATCTTCCCTTCCATTGTAGGAGAAAAGTTCGGTATGAAATATTATGGTGTGAACTACGGTGTTGTCTTCATCGGATACTCTGGAGCTGCATTCTTTGGACCAAGAATTGCTTCTAGCGTAGCTGCAGCGAATGATGGAAATTTCACAAACGCATTTTACATCGCACTCGTTATTTCTCTAGTTGGTCTACTGTTAACATTCGTCTATAACGCAATGGATAAAAAGAATAAACAAAATTCAACATCCAAACAGATGTCAATGGAAGCAGCAGAATAACAAATAAATAAATAATGAATCAAAAAAGAATTAAAAAATACTTCATTATCTTTAGGAGGAATTACACATGTCTATTACTAAACTTCTAGGAATTAAATACCCGATCTTCCAAGGTGCTATGGCGCAAATCGCTCTTGCTCCTCTTGCAGGCGCTGTATCTAATGCAGGCGGGCTAGGTATTATCGGTTCTGGCGGATTATCCGCTGATCGTCTTCGTGAAGAAATTCGTAAAACTCGTGAAATTACAGATAAACCATTTGCCGTAAACCTAATGCTCATGATGCACAACATCCCTGAACTTATTCAAGTCGTGATTGAAGAAGGTGTTAAAATTGTAACGACTGGTGCGGGAACTCCGGCTCCATACATGCAAACCTTTAAAGAAAACAATATTATTGTTATTCCTGTAGTCCCTTCCGTAAAAATTGCTAAAAAAATGGAAGCTTTGGGAGTTGACGCTGTCGTTGCTGAGGGAACAGAAGCTGGCGGACATGTAGGCGAAACGACTACAATGGCTCTTCTTCCTCAGATTGTGAGCGCTGTGTCTATTCCTGTAATCGGTGCTGGCGGTATTGCTGACGGCCGCGGTGTTGCAGCTGCCTTTGCTTTAGGTGCTCAAGGTGTTCAAGTAGGTACTCGTTTCTTAACAACTGTAGAATGCCCAACTCACGAGAACTTTAAAAAAGCAGTACTCGAAGCTACAGATACAAGTACAACCGTAACAGGCCGCAGTATTGGTGGTCCGGTTCGCAGTATTAAGAATAGTATGATTGCGAAATACCTGGAACTTGAAGATGCAAAAGCAAGCCGAGATGAATTAGAAAAATTGTCTCTTGGCTCCTTGCGTAGAGCTGTTTTTGAAGGAGATACAGATAATGGTTCTGTCATGGCTGGTCAGATTTGCGGATTGTGCAACGAAATCACAACAGTAGAGGAAATGATTACTTCCATGTTTGCAGAAGCAGAGCAAGTATTTGAAAAGCTTGGAAAAGTTAAATTCCAAGAGGCACGCGAGTTAACATTCGCTTAATATCACACTTACGCCTGGATATTCATCCTGAATGTCCAGGTTTTTTCTATGTTACGACCCTTAAATATCATTTGTTTAAAATAGTCTAAACTCCCCATAATAATGAAGTACTTCTTAATCAAGAAATAAAGTTGGTTTGCTGATAAAGGAATGACACTTATGACAAACACAGAGTTTTTGGGAAAATCGCATGGGCAGAATGATCAGAATGAATCTCCCTCTACCCTTTTCGTAACAGATCGTTATGGGAATATTCTAATTTCTAATGAATTTACAGCAATTACACTTGGAATACCGCTGGAAGAGATTTTAAGATCTAACGTCATGGATCTTGTGAGTGCGGGATACTACGATTATTCGATTACGATGGAAGCAATTAAAACCAAAAAAAGAGTGACGAAAAAAATCAATACAAACCGAGGGTTTAGTATTCTATCTACTTCCATTCCGATCCTTGAGCCAGATGGAGAAATTCAGCTTGTAGTCACAACCTCGAATAAAAGTTCGTTTGAAGAAAGTAAACGAGAAACTCAGGAAAGTGAGGTCCTTATTAAAGAGTTCGATAAGACGGTATCTCCACCTGATATTGTGGCTGAGAGTATTGCGATGAAACAGATTATTAAAGTATGTGACCAAATCGCTCCTTTCGACAGCAAGATTCTGATCACGGGTGAATCCGGGACAGGTAAAGAGGTGATCGCTAATTATATATACCAAAAAAGCAATCGTTCCAATGGTCCTTTTGTCACTTTAAACTGTGCTGCGATTCCGAATTCTTTATTTGAATATGAAATGTTCGGCTATGAAGATGGTGTCTATGACCGTAATTCAAAAGGTAAAATAGGACTTATTGAAACAGCTCACCAAGGGATCCTATTTCTCGATGAGCTGTCAGAAATGCCTCTGGATATGCAGACAAAGTTACTTCGGGTCATTGAAACGAACGAACTTCGAAGAGTCGGTGGTATAGAAAATATTAAGGTGGATTGTCGCTTTATTGCCGCTACAAACTGTGACCTTTGGAAACTCGTGAAGCAAGGTAAGTTCAGACAAGATCTCTTTTACCGAATTAACGTCATCCCTATTCATATTCCTCCCCTTCGTGATCGGAAATTAGATATCGTGGGTCTCGTTTCTAGGTTTATCGATGAATTCAATCAAAAATACAACAAACAATTTTTATTAAGTGCAGAAGAATTTCAACATATATTATCGCTTAGTTGGCCGGGAAATGTGCGGGAGTTACGTAATTATGTTGAACGATTAATCGTTATCAATAATCTGCCTATAAAAAACATGAATGAAATCGTTTCAGACTGGTTTGCACTCGATCATTTCATTAACAACAATCAGACTCAATTTCATTCACTTAAAGATTTCACAACGATCACAGAAGGACGATATATTGAGAAAGTGCTTGACTCCTGCCAGGGAAACATAAGCGAAGCTGCTCAGAAATTAGATATTCATCGTTCTGTGATCTATCGAAAACTTAAAAAAATGGAAGAGATCTTAAAAGACGAACATTGAAAACAAAAAGAGATCTGGATAAAAGTAAGACAATTATCTAGATCTCCTTTTTTTATATTTCGTTTCCTTCCATTGCTTTTCGCAAATCATAAGGGTCAATATCTATATCCAGTGGCATGCCGAGTGCTAATGCAGCTAACTGACTTCCAATGTAAGGTCCCATCGTTAAACCCGATGAACCAAGTCCATTGGCGGCTAACACGCCCTCCCACTCCGGAACTGCACCAAACACTGGTAAAAATCCCGGTGTAAAGGGACGAAATCCAACTCTGACCTCTTGAAGTGAGCTAAATGCTAAACCTGGTGCCACTTCCAGCCCTTTTGTAAGTATTTCATGCATCCCGCCTGCGGTAACCCTTGTATCATAACCTTCAATATCATTTTCGTGAGTTGCTCCAATCACTATTTTTTGATTCCCGAAGGAAAGCAAATATTGATCTGAAGGCGGCATAACTACAGGCCACTCATCTGTATTCTCACCATCTGGAATTTGCAGATGCATAATTTGTGCTTTTTGGTAACTAACTTGAAAAGAAATACCTAAAGGTGCCATTAGAGACGCAGCCCAAGCACCTGCACACACGATCACTTTATCAGCTGAAATGTTCTCTTTATTAACGGTGACCCCTCTTACTCGGTTTGAATGATACTGAAGTACTGCATGCCCATGAATTACAATTGCCCCATTTCGCTCTGCCGAGCGGATCAGTGCATCACGCAGCGCCCGTCCGTCAACACGCGCCGCACCGCTGATATGTACAGCATGATAATCTTCTTTTAATAGAGGAAACCGTTCGCGGGTTTCTTGCTCATCAAGTCTTGTAATATCGCCTATCTCCGGCGCATCTGGTCTGCGTTTATGTGCTCTTTCCTCTATTTTCGCAACTTTCTCTACATCGGTATGGATACTAAGAGCACCCACTCTTGCATATCCAGTTTCAGTTTCCCCTTCAGCTTCAAGTTCCTGAATCAGCTTAGGATAAAAGCTCGCGCCAGCTTTAGCAAGCTGGTACCAATCTTGATTACGCCTTTGTGATAACCAAGGACATATTATCCCGGCAGCAGCATCGGTGGCTTGCCCTTGATCACCGCGGTCTATAATAATAACCTCTGCTCCTTTTTTCGCCAATTGGTAGGCTGTAGAAGCTCCTAGAATTCCTGAACCTACAACGATGACTTTCTTCTTCATGTATTACATCCCTTTCCTTACAACACTTACAACCTGTATCAATGATAACAAACCCGCACTTCAAAAAGAAGGCGGGTTTGTTTGTGAAAGGGAAATCTGATCTTAATTTTATAGAACCAACAATACTATTCTTATGGAACCTAACGATCAACATTAATAAATCGATTAAAAGATACCGGCTTTAACCGAAGTTTGTTTAATCCCATTTGTACCATGAACCACGGTGTTCCCCCAGCTCGTAAGACTTCCATTTGGACCTGTTGCCAGATCTAAGTAATTCAATTCTGCACTGTTTCCATGCCAAGACCATGCCAGCCAGCCGATCCCTTTCTCTTGTCCATACTTCATAATTGCGGTTTCATCCACATCTGCACCTTGATGATATCCACCAAATTCACCAATGATGAGTGGAAGCCCCTTGTTTATCACATTCTCCATATTGGACTTTACGGTTGCTGCATCTTTCCCAGCATACTCATACATATGAATGGAGAACACTGTATTTTTCTGAGAGTCTGCTGCAAATACGCTTTGTCCATAATCGACTATCGATTGCGGGTACTGACCCCAGCCTGCCGCATCCACGATTAATGTGTTTTTAATGCCCGCATTACGAAGTTTTGGAATAGCCTGTTTGTATCCATCAGCCCATCCGCTGCCGTTCCAGCTTCCATACCATTCATTTGCAATGTTAATCATAACTCTGTCTTCTTTTCCGATGAAAGCGTCCTTTATGCTAATCCAGTAGTTTACTGCCTCATCCAGTGATGCATAATCATCTTTTCCGGTAGCATCATGTACTTCAAGAATAGCGACCATTTTATGCTGCGATACGAGAGATATTATATTTTTGACGCTGCTTATATCATCTTTCGTGTACTGACTTCCATTGGATAATACAATGCGTACCGTGTTAGCCCCCGTATTTGCAATCGCTGGAATCGCCGTATTTAGATCCGATTTAAACCATGAATGCGCATAATTAATCCCTCTCATGACAAAAGGTTTTCCTGTAGAGTCGTAGATTTTCGTTCCGCTTACATAAAATCCTGCAGCTGCTTCCGCTTTTGGCAGGGTCCCTCCAAAGGCAAATACAGTGAGAACAGCCAACATCGAGATTAAACTTTTTTTCATCCGAAGCATATAACTACCTCCCATTTTATATTATTTTAATTCTCATCGGATAGATGGAAGTAAAATCGGGTGATGAGTGAACACAGAAATAGAATCAACTTATTTTAAGCAGGGAATAAACATTACTTTATCTTAACCTCATCGATTAGGTTACTTGAATTTTATTAAAGAAAACGCTTACAGTAAATGGTCAATAATGCTTATTTTCGCTCTTTATTTACGTAAGTTATTTCATTCGATTATCCTACAAAAATGATTCCAAAGTCCGTGAACATCCATGTTCTTATACCTGCCAAAGAAAATAAAAAAAGATGACCCCAGATCATCTCGGAGTCATCTGCTATTTCATTTACAAAGGGAATAAGGATAAAGTTTTTACTTACTTAACCATGGGTGCTGCTGTGCTGGTTCTAAAGTTCTTGCTGATAAAACGCTTTGATTACACGTTCAGCAGACTTGCCATATACACTGTAACCATCATCTGTTGCCGCATTTTCTTCCTTGTATAATAAACCTGGCCAATCCCATAGTCCTAAGCCTCTTACCCAGGGACGTTTACGTGTATGTTCAATCATCGCCTCATAGTAACGTGCTTGTTCTTCGATAGACACCCCGCCAGAAAGTTCCCAATCATTCGGAAGGTAAGAAGAACCTTTCCGGCTCGGACAGCCTGCTTCTGCAAAAAAGAAAGGTTTATCATAAGAAGCAATTTCTTGTTCAATACGATCAAGCTGTCTTTCCCAATCATCAATAGGATAGTATCCGCTGGAAGAAATCACATCGACGGCATCCCACCAGCTGACATTAGACTCTTGATACTTGTCTGTGTTATAACTGATCAATCCTGTATATTCATCACGGACGCTAGAGATCAGCTCCCGCCATTCATTAGAGCGGCGTTCGGTTTGTACCATCTCGCAACCTACAATCAGCATTTCACAGTTCATAGCCTCTGCTAATTTTGCATAATGAAGTTGATATTCCGTGTAACTCTTAAACCAATCATGCCATTTCGGCTCACAAGGGACATCGAGATCAAAGAAATTAATATGTGCTCGCCAAGTTCCATCACTGCAGTTTACGGTAGGCTTTAATATCACTTTCATATGAAGGGAACGAGCATACTGGATCATTCCGATCAGTTCCTCATCCGCTACCATATGATCACCTTTATAATCAACATGAGTAGAATGAGGAGTATCTTGTAACGCTACAAGCGCAAAGATAGCATAATTGCTGTTCGTTCGTTCTTTCATAAGTCGAAGTGATTCTTTTGCTTCCGATTTGATAAAATCACCTTTCTTATTTAACCAACCAAAAGTAAAACCTTTCATATATTCCAGTTCCAACGGCATTGATCATATCCCTTTCTTAGATGAGTCCGATCTCATGATCGTCTGCTATATCTTCATGCGTATTTTTAATATATTCTACAATTTCATTTACATCAGTATATGCAACACCCACATAGGAATCCGCAGCTCCGTAATAGATTGCAATTCTGCCAGTATCCGCATCTTGAAGAGTGGCACAAGGGAAGATGACATTATTAACGAATCCTCTCTCTTCATACCATGTCTCTGGAGTAAGTACAAAAGTAGAGGAACGATATTTCACTTTTGAAGGCTCCTCTTTATCAAGGATAACGGCACCCATGCTATATACGAAACCGTTACAAGTACCCGTCACACCATGATAGAACATCAGCCAGCCTTCAGAAGTTTCAATAGGTGCTGGTCCGCCGCCAATCTTTACAGATTGCCACCATCCTTGTCCGCCTTTGCTCATGACGTGACGATGTTTCCCCCAGTATACGAGATCAGGGCTTTCGCTGAGGAAAATATCACCAAAAGGAGTATGTCCGCTGTCACTTGGTCTGGACAGCATTAAGAATTTACCATCTTTCTTCTTCGGAAACAGAACTCCGTTACGATTGAAAGGCAAGAATGGATTTTCAAGTCTAGTGAACGTTTTGAAGTCCTCTGTTTTTGCAAATCCCAAAGCAGCACCGTAAAAATCAATACACCAAATGATATAATAAGTTTCTTCTACTTTTACTACGCGAGGATCATAAGCATAGTTCGGTCGATAAGGCTGACCATTATCATCTGTGAACACGATCGCTTCTTCTTCAATCTCCCACTTCAAGCCATCTTTACTTTTTCCTAAATGCAAATGAGGACGTCCGTTGATTGTCTCGGCACGAAATACACCCATATAACCATCTTCATAAGGCACAACTGCACTGTTAAAAATTCTAGCAATCCCTTTCACCGGATTACGGTCGATAATTGGGTTAGCTGAATGTCTCCACACGGGTGTTGTAACCCCTTCTGGTCTGTTCTCCCATGGCATATTCGGCAAAGCTTGTCCAATAATATTTACTTTTGACATTGTAAATTCCCCTCTCCATTATCTGAAAGTTATTTAACAGAACCGTTTGTTAGACCATTGTAAATATACTTTTGAAGGCTCATGAATATAATAAGTGTAGGAATAATTGCTATCATAATGCCCGCACTGATGACTTCCCATTGGGAACCATAAGGACCCTTAAATTTAAACAATGCGGTTGATATCACTTGTAAATCTGTCTTCGGCATATACAGGAAAGGTGTATAGAAGTCATTATAAATATTTACACCTTTTACAATAATGACAGTGACGATCGCCGGCATAAGTAATGGCAGGATAATTCTCCAATAAATTGTAAAGTACGACGCACCATCCAGCATCGCCGACTCATCTAGTGCCTGCGAAATCGTATCTAGGAATTGTAAGAAAATATATACCGCAATGATATCCGTCCCAAGATACAGAACAATCGCTGCCCATCTTGTATTCATCAGATCAAGGGCATTAATAATCTGGAAAGTGGCGACCTGTGTAGTTACACTCGGAATCAGTGTGGCCAGCAGAAAAGCACCCATAAGCAGTTTTTTGCCTCTAAATTTAAACCGGCTAAGGATAAAAGCAATCATAGAACCTGTTAAGGTTGCACCCACAATCGAGATAATTAAAATGATAAAAGTATTCATAAATCCGATAAGCATATTCCCATCAATAAAAGCAGTTACATAGTTACTTATGTTTGTAAAGTCTGCCGGTGGTGTAATCGGACTCGTTGTTGCATACTCTTCTTTGGTTTTGAATGAAGCAAAAAACACAACAAGAATCGGTACAATAGCGACAAGAGAACCCACGATTAGCGATATATATTTAATAGCCGACGCTACTGATTTCTTAAGGGTAAACATCAGTTATCCTCCTTAATGACAAGGCGCTGCAACAAGGTAACAATGATGACGATAAATAAGAGCACCACTGCCATCGCTGAAGCAAGACCAAACTTCCCGTATTTGAACGCCATATCAATGGTCTGTATAACAAACGTTTTACTGCCATTTGCTCCATCAACCATAATGTACGGAATATCAAAAGCACTGATCGCACCGCTAATTGCAAGAATCAGATTTAGCTGAACGATTCGTTTGATACTTGGGATAATAATATGTTTGAACTGATGCCATTTGTTCGCACCATCAATATCCGCCGCTTCATAAATATCTTTGTCAATCGAGGAAATAGCCCCGAGAAAGATAATGAAGTTAAATCCCATGTATCTCCATACAGAAGCACTTGCAAGTGAAATGTTAATCACGTCTGGGTTACCAAGCCAGAGCGTAATATTCTTACCAAGTCCCAGCGCATTCAGCAATGTATCAAAGGTTCCATCTGGTCTAAAGAAGAATAAAAATATAAAACCAATGGCAACACCATTTAGCATATAAGGGAAAAATAAAACCCCTTTAAAGAAGTTTTTAAACCGAACTTTAAAACTTAATATCGTTGCAAAGTATAGAGCCAGACCCATTTGGAAAAAGGTAGCTACAAAGTAATACAAACTTACTTTAAACACGGAAAAATATTCAGGCTTTGTAAAAATGTTAATATAGTTTTTTAAACCTACATATTCCATGTTTTTGCTGTAACCATTCCAGCTCGTAAAACTGTATTTGAACATATTTACTACAGGCAGGTAAGCAAATGTAACTAATAGAATAACCGGGATGAAAGAGAACGCCAGTATAATTAATTTTCTCTGATTGGCGTAACTCAAATTAGATAATTTAAACATGCCATACCTCCACTTATCCAGCCGTTTTATGAAATTTCAGAAGATCATCGGCATGGTCCTGGATGATCTTCTGAACCTTTCACTCTTCTCTATTCGGCTACTGTTTTTCGAGCTTCAACCCATGCATCATTCAGGTCTTTCATAATGTCATCATACGATTCTTTCCGGTTACCAAGCGCAGCTTCAATAATTCTTTTCTTAAAGTCAGGCTGCCAGAGACCAACTTCCGCTTCTTTATCAATCTTATCTACTAAACCTTCTTGTCCTTCTTTGGAAGGAGTAATGAATTTAAACTCTACACCTTTATCGCCGAATTCTTTCAAAATATCAGGAAGTTCTGCACCAACAACTGGACTGATACTGCCTGCTTGTTCTACTGCATAATTAGATTCATTAATGAAAAAGTCTACCCATGCTTTTGCAGCAGGTTTATTCTTACTGTTTATGTTAATTGCAAGGTTATAGTCTGCTCCGAGTGGAACAATGACGTTATCAGCGTTCGTAGGGAATGGCATAAATCCGATATCATCTGGATTGGTTGCCGAAGCTTTAATTTGGTCAATAGCCCAAGATCCAAGAACCATAGTTGCTATTTTCCCTTGTCCTAAATCTGCTTTTGAACTCTCCCAGTCGGTTGTCGTAGGATCGCGTTCAATCAAACCTTCTTTTGTTGCATCAAACAAAATTTTATAAAGATCATAGTGTGGCTGACCTGCCACAAAGTTGTCATCACTGTTTGGCTGTGTAACGTTTACATAATCAACATTGCCAGCTACCGTCGTTAGATCAGATTCCCACTGAGTCAGCGGCCAACCAGCTGCATAGTTTGTGTACAAAGGAACTGCCTCTGTTTTTTCTTTCACACTTCTAAGCGCATCCATAAACTGATCAATTGTTTGTGGAATGTCCGTTACACCAGCATCTTTAAACACCTGCTTGTTATAGATGACACCGGAGTATGTAATTGCTACTGGAATTCCGTAGATTGTGTTATCTACCATTCGTTCTTCAATACCTGTGTACTTCGTTTTCAGTTCATCATAGCTTCCTAGCGGTTCAAAGAAATCTGGAAGATCAGCAACAGGAACACTAGTTGGGATCAGTAGAACATCACCGTATTCATCTGTATTCATACGAATTTTGATTTGACCTTCATAATCAGAAAGAGCTTCAAAATTGACTTTTACATCTGGATACTTTTCATTAAACTTCTTAGCGTAATCTTGGAATACCGTATCAACAATATCTGTTCTCTGCGTGATCACGGTGATTTCTCCTTTGATTGCCCCATCATCATCTGAAGCACTTGAATCTCCTCCATTAGAAGAACATGCTGCCAAGATAGAGATAATGAGAAATACAGATAAAAACTTAAATAACCCTTTTTTATTACTCACTTTCATAACCCCTTTCAAGTGTTTTTAAGTTAACGATTAAGTTACAAACAAAGTTTATATTGATAACGCTTTCCAGTCAACCTTTATTTTTACTACTGTTCTCCTTTTCTTTTATAGAGATCTCATTCCGTTAAATCATTGACAAGCATTAAAAAGCTATTTAATATTTGATTAAGTTATCGTTTACTTAAATAGATTTCATTTTAGAGAGGTTGTGACTTTTTGGTCGAATCTTTGAATACCTTAACTGCCGAGATTCAAAAGGAATGGGTATCTCATATACTTCCTTTCTGGGCAAACATGAAGGATGATGAGCAAGGGGGGTATTATGGAGAGCTGGATTACAGCCTTAAGTTAGATAAAACCGCAGCAAAAGGCGGAATCGCAAACTCAAGAATTCTTTGGTCTTTCTCAGCTGCTTATCGTTACCTAATCTCTAATTCCTATGCTGAGCATGCCCATCACTCCTTCCGTTTCCTGAAAGAGAATCTTCTTGATCCTGTATTCGGCGGTGTATATTGGTCTGTAGATTATGAGGGCCATCCCCTCGATACGCGTAAACATATCTATAATCAGGCTTTTGCTGTGTACAGTTTAAGCGAGTATTATCGTGCATTAAATAGTGCAGAAGCCTTGGAACTAGCAAAGACTTTATTTTTCCTTATTGAAGAGAAAGGTTATGACCCGAAGACGAATGCTTATAAGGAAGAATTTAATCGCACATGGCAGGAACAACCTAATGAGATGTTAAGTGAAAATAATGTCATCGCCAGCATAACGATGAATACACACATTCATATCTTGGAAGCGTATACTACGCTTTACCGTGTATGGCCAGACAGCAGAGTTCGAGCTGCACTTGAAAATTTGCTCCATATTCTTTATGATCGGATGTTTGACGCAAAGACAGGCAGACTCCATGTTTTCTTTGATCAGAACTGGAATTCTCTACTTGACCTCACTTCTTACGGTCATGATATTGAAGCAAGCTGGCTTATCGATGACGCTATGCAAGTTATTGGTTCCGATCATCCCGATCACAAAAAAATGATAGTTGATTTGGCTTATTCCGTTGCAAAAAATGCTATTCAAAGCGATGGCTCTCTTGCTAATGAACGCGAAAAAGATCATTTAGATAAGACAAGGATATGGTGGGTGCAGGCTGAGGCTATTGTAGGATTCTACAATGCCTATCAGCGTACAAATGATCCATTATTTATAGATCTTGTTACTAACCTATGGGAATATACTAAAAATCATATTATCGACTCAAGACTAGGAAGCGAATGGGTGTGGGCAGTTAAGGAAGATGGCAGCCATGATCAGCGTGAAATCGCTGGAGCTTGGAAGTGTCCCTATCATAACAGCCGCTTTTGTATAGAGATGATTGAGAGGATGAGTGAGTAATGATACACAAAAAATATGGTGAACTGCTTGCTAAACAAGAGGAATTGCTGAACAAACCAAATAAAGTGAATGAACAATTTTATAATGGAATCTACGACCGCTATGAAAATCCTGTTCTTACACGGCATCATGTTCCTCTGCACTGGAGATTTGATCTGGACGAAGAACAAAATCCTTACTTTATGGAAAGACTCGGGATTAATGCTACATTGAATCCTGGGGCCATTTACCATAATGGAAAATACGTACTGGTATCACGTACCGAAGGTCTGGACCGTAAATCTATTTTTGCTTTAGCTGAAAGCGATAACGGTATTGATCATTTCCGTTTTGTAGGAGAACCTTTAGTGTGGGAAGACATGGATGAGAATGAGACCAATATGTATGACATGAGACTCGTGAAACATGAAGACGGATGGATTTACGGTATCTACTGTTCCGAACAGAAAGATCCAGATGCAGCTCCTTTTGATACATCTAGCGCAGTGGCACAAGCGGGATTCGTACGTACTCAAGATCTGAAGACATGGACAAGACTTCCGAATATTAAGACAAATTCACCGCAGCAGCGTAATGTTGTTCTCCACCCTGAATTTGTTGATGGAAAATACGCGTTTTATACTCGTCCTCAGGATGGATTCATTTCTACAGGATCAGGAGGCGGAATTGCCTTTGGTTACTGTGAAGACATTTTAAACCCTGTAATTGATGAAGAATTTATAATTGACGAGCGTCAGTACCATACCGTGTATGAAGTGAAAAATGGACAAGGTCCTGCACCGATTAAAACAGATCGCGGCTGGATTCATATAGCTCATGGCGTAAGAAACACAGCAGCCGGACTGCGCTATGTGCTCTATACATTTGCGACTAGCCTTTCGGATCCTACCGAAATCATTGCGAAACCAGGTGGTCATTTCCTTGCTCCTTATGATGATGAGAGAGTCGGAGATGTATCAAATGTGGTGTTTTGTAACGGGGCGGTTGTTAATGATCAGAAAGAAGTGTTTATTTACTACGCATCCAGCGATACGCGGATCCATGTAGCAACAACAACCATTGATAAATTGATCGATTATACATTTAATACACCTGCTGATACCTTCCGTTCCCTGGGTTCCGCAGCACAGCGTGCACAATTAATTAAGAAAAATGAGTCCTTATTAAAAGTAACGAAGTAAATCTTTTTTTACGATGTTTGTCGCTGCATAAATTCATTCATCTTCTTTATTCGTTTCCCAGAAGAAGGTATACTTAACATGCATATAACGAATTAATTTTACATCATTAGTTTACTTCATATTTAATCAACACCCGCGGGAATAAAGGAGATGATGTGATGAATAAAAACATCACTATGCGTGACATAGCGAACCAGCTTGGCGTGAGTAGTGTAACCGTGTCAAAAGCACTTAATGATAAAGAAGGCGTAAGTGAAGAGCTAAAGGAACGCATTAAACAACTGGCAAGTGAACTTGGATACCGAGTGAATATGGCAGCTAAAACGATGCGCGAAGGATTAACCTATAACATTGGGGTCATTATTCCTGAAAGATTTACAGGTCCGGATCAGTCTTTCTATCTACGTGTCTACCAAGAAATATCGAAGTCTCTAGAAGCTACTGGATATTATGGGATTTTGCACATCCTTAGCAGTTCTGATGAAGAAGGTCTCCTTCTTCCTAGGATTTACTATGACCGTAAAGTAGATGGTTTTATCGTACTAGGTCAGATTAATAAGCCTTATATTGAAGTGATTGAGAACATAGAACAGCCAAAACTGTTTCTGGATTTTTATGATGAACACTCGAGTATCGATTCTGTAGTCACGGATAATTTTTATGGTGCCTATGAACTTACAAATTATTTAATCCAGCAAGGACATCGGGATATCGCCTATGTGGGTAACCTTTACTCCACAAGCAGTATTCAGGATCGTTTCTTAGGCTATTACAAGTCACTGCTTGAACATCACATTCATTTAGAACCGAAGTGGATTATCAATGATCGGGACGAACAGGGAACCTATATTGACATTGAGCTCCCTTCCCCGCTTCCTACTGCATTTGTATGTAACTGTGACCAAGTCGCATACTCTGTAGTACAGAAGCTCAAACTGATGGGCCACCGGGTACCAGAAGATTGCTCCGTCGTGGGTTTTGATAATGATATTTATGCCACCCTTACAGAGCCACATCTTACGACTATTGATGTCAACATCAATCAAATGGCTCAAACTGCTGTTCAGTCTCTTCTTCGTCAGATCAATCATCCCGATGTTCGATTTGGCAGACTGGTTGTAAAAGGTGAAATCATCTACAGAGATTCCGTAAAATCTTTGAATTCGGCAGCTGCGCCTGAATAACAAAAAAATACAAAAAGGATGCAAAGTATCATAACTCTGCATCCTTTTTTGATTTTATGATTTACATGAAGCTTATCTATGTAGGCGGCCGCTCTGCGGCGGCAAAAAGTGGGTGCACTTTTAGGATGGGAACGTGAGGATTTTTTTTGTTAGGTCCCATAATAAATATCCATTTTCCCTGTTGGAAGAGTGGTCGCATTCCATACAGCAGCCAGGTTATCCGGAGCAATCGTTGCAGCCGTAATATAATCACCAATAAGTTCTGTAGGAATTGGAGATATTCCATTTGGATTAAATGAAGTCGTTGTGACACGCCGATTTGCAAAAGAAGCTCCCCCGTCAAATGATTCAGCAACAAACACATCCAGAAGAAATCCGTCAATCCGGTTCGTATAGTAAATCACACGTATGGTTCCCGTATAAGGCGATACGGTAATAGAAGGGCTGAAGTTTTGTGAACCTGCAGGTGCTCCTGTAATACTAACCGGCGCCGTCCATAGAAGACCATCTGGGGATTTACAGAACAAAATATCGGTATAACCATTTCTTGCATCATTCCATACGCTATATACACTACCGCTATAAGGGCCATTGGAGATATCTGCACCTAAACTTAAGTTGGTCTGAACACGAAAGTTATAATTAGGTACAGGCAGTGGAGAAGGAGCTTTAACTACAGAAGATATAAAGGTAGACTGTCTTTGCACAGGTGGTTGATAGGTGACTCCCCCATCATATGAAATTCGTAAGAAAGCAATGGGATTAATCGGTCCTGTTAATATAAACCCAGCATAGACCTGCCCTGAAAAACCGACCGCAAGTGCAGCACGATCGTGAAAGCCTCGAGGATCTGAAATGCGATCTGGTTCTTCCCAGTTCAGCCCTTGGTCTAAGGAGCGCTGTACAAAAATAGCAGTCGCAGAGGCAGAAAGCGGCGTGTACCCGACATAAGCATTTCCACGGAATGGACTACCGGGTGATCGATCTACTGATATAAAGGGTTCATCATTGTGCACTATCGTGCCATAGCCACGCTTAACAAAGACAGGCGGTGACCATGTTTCTCCGTCATCAAAAGAGGTGTAGCTGATGATTGTACCGTCATTCAAATCATTAAATACATGGACCGTAACAATGAATGTTTGAGGAAATGTATAATCTATCGTAGGTGCTTCTGCTCCTGCGTATCCTGCAGGCTGGGGAAGAATCTCCGTGGTCCATGTTAATCCACCATCTATTGATCGATAAAAACCGGTTCCTGTAGGTCCCGAACTTGTGTCTACCGCTACCACGCATAAGACATTCGGATTTAAAGTGTTTACTGCAATGGAAGGCTCGAACTGCGTACCGCCAAGTCCCGCAGTAATATTAACCACTGGCATTTCGCTCACCCTCTTTTATTAAGAAGTAATGGTAAACTGATCAATATAAGTCATCTCCGATTGAAGAACACGCTGAATAATTTCTCCAGCTGAATCGATCCCATATACGTGCGTTATGGTGCTCGTTGCACTAAAAAAGTCACTTTGAACTTCATAATATCCTGCGTCTGAAAGTGCGTAGAGTAATGTTTTTGTCATGAGCGGTTGAACTTGAATTAAATTAATGCCAATGGGTGTTCGGCTGGTTAGAGATACATTCCATTTGAACACTTGTATTTCAATATTAGAGGGAATATAAGGGGAATCATTTAAACAAGTAACTAAGATCTGCGTTGATCCGCTTACACCTGAAGAATTATAGATTAAACCCGTAGAATATGGCATAAGTCTCCCTCCTTTCCGCTCACCTCTTATTAACGAATTGTACTAATCTATTCTATGTTGATAGGTTACGAATGACGCGGCTGTCTTATCGTAAAAGAATTCTTTATTCTCGATAAATAGGCTGCAATTAATCATATGATCTGACTCCATAAAAAAAGAATCCCCATCCTAAGGATGGAGATTCTCTATACCCGCAGTTTTTCTCCGCTTTGCGTTTCAAAACACTTTTATGATGCGTGAATGTATCAAAACTTGCTTTACCATGATACGATCCCATACCACTTTCCCCCACACCGCCAAAAGGCAGATAAGGCGAAGTTAAGTGCGCAAGTGTTTCATTGATACAGCCGCCGCCGAAGGAAACTCGGCTCAGCAACTCATCTTGTACTTCTTTACTCTCAGAGAAAACGTAGAAAGCTAACGGTTTTGGACGATTCGTAATTTCTTCAATAATCTCGTTCAAATCATCATATACGATTACAGGAAGAATCGGACCAAAGATTTCTTCTTGCATAACCGGATCATTCCAAGAAATTTGATCGAGGATTGTCGGCTCTATGAATTGTCTAGAAGCATCTGTTCTACCGCCAAAATACGGATTCCCATTGTCTAAGAAAGCACGTAGTCGATTAAATTGTTTTTCATTTATAATTTTAGGGAAATCAGGATTTTTGGAAATATCTTCCCCATATAACCCATGAATTGCTTCTTTAAGTTTGCTAAGGAACTGATCTTTTACATCACGATGTATCAGCAGATAGTCTGGAGCAACGCAAGTTTGTCCTGCATTGAGAAACTTCCCTCTAGCGATCCGCTTCGCAGCAGTATCAAGATCAGCATCATTATGCACGATACAAGGACTCTTACCGCCGAGTTCCAAAGTAACCGGAGTTAGATGTTTAGAAGCAGCTTCCATTACTACTTTTCCGACATTTGTGCTTCCTGTAAAGAAGATATAATCAAATTTTTCTTTTAGAAGAGCAGTGCTCGTTTCGACTTCACCCTCTACAACCGCAATATACTCTTCAGGGAAGTTATCACTTATCATTTTAGTAATGATACTTGATGTCGCTGGAGTAAATTCTGATGGTTTCAGTACTGCACAGTTACCGCCGGCAATTGCTCCTACAAGAGGAGAGACAGCCAACTGGAACGGATAGTTCCATGGGGCAATAATCAAAGCATCACCATATGGCTCTGGGTAGATTACGCTCGAAGCATCTGTAATATAAGCAGGCGTTTCTACATTTTTAGGTTCCATCCATGCTTTCAAGTTCTCTAAGGAATAGTTAATTTCCTCAAGAACCAGTTTAATTTCCGAAGAATATCCTTCAGCCTCCGACTTATTCAAGTCTTTTCTGAGAGCTGCTAGAATTTCTTTTTCATTTGTAAGAATTGCTTCTTTCAATGTATTTAATGAATCCATTCGATATTGAATAGGTTTTGTTACCCCTGTTTTGAAGAATGTCCGCTGTCTTTTTGCCAAATTCTCGTAATTTTCCATGATTCACATTCTCCTCTGTATGTTAGTCTGTATGTTAGTATGATTTGAATTTTTACTCGCTAACTTTAACGAGCATCTTACCTAGGTTCGCACCTTTAAATAATTGAAGGAAGGCCTCAACAACGTTATCAAAACCATCAACAACGGTTTCTTCATATTTTAATTTCCCTTCAGACAGCCATTTTCCAAGCTCTTGAAGTCCTTCTGACTGACGATCTGCATAATCACTAAGTACAAATCCTTTGAGTAAAGAACGAGTCTTTATCATTTGACTTTGGATACGAGGTCCTACATCTCCATCCGTACTGTTGTAAGAAGATATCGCGCCGCACAGCGGGATACGTGCATGATCATTCAGCAAGCTCATCACTGCATCTGAGATCGGACCACCTACGTTATCAAAATAAACATCAACACCACTCGGACATGCTTTTTCCAAATCCTGTTTGATATTTTCTGTTGTTTTATAATTAATAGCTGCATCAAAGTTCAGCTCTTGCATTAAGTAGTTGCATTTTTCATCCGTACCGGCAATACCAACCACACGTGCACCTTTGATTTTAGCGATCTGACCCACGAACATACCAACGGAACCCGCTGCACCTGAGACAACCACAGTTTCTCCTTCTTTAGGTTGACCAATATCAAGTAATCCAAAGTAGGCAGTAAGTCCTGTTAGACCAAGAACACTCAAATAAGCAGATACAGGGGCGATCGACTCATCAATCTTAGTAACTTTGTTATCATCTACTGTATTGAAGAGCTGCCAGCCCAGCATACCGATTACTTTGTCCCCTTCTTTGTACTTATCTGATTTCGATTCTACGATCTCTCCTACAGCTCCACCTTTAATTACATCATTTAATTGATAAGGAGGAACATACGATTTCGAATCATTCATTCTGCCGCGCATATAAGGATCTACCGAAAGATATAAAGTTTTTACAACAACTTGTCCCTCTTGAGGCTGCTGTACTTCTACCTCTTTAAATTCAAAATCACTCGGAGCAGGCAATCCTTCCGGACGCTTTATCAGTAGTACTTGTTTATTCTTTGCTGTCTGATTCATATGATCACTTCTCCATTACTACGGAATTTTTTAAGTTTCACATCTACTTATTACCCGCCCGATCAGAAATCTAACGGAACATGATGATTGGCAGTTCTTAATTCGATAGTTTTAAAACTTTCAAATTATTATCAAAAAATGATGGGTTTCTGGACATTCGAGTTACAAACTGTCCAAGAAACCCGGTAAAAATTCGGTAAATGTATCTTCTCGCAGACTGCTGCACTTATTCTGACCCATGCGTGTCACGCTGACTAAATCAGCTTCGTACAAAATCTTAAGGTGATAGGATACGTTTGACTTATCCATTCCCATTGATTCACCAATCGTGCCGCAAGTGTTGTTGTCCCGGTGGTGATAAAGATATCGAATCATTTCTATACGTTTTATCTCTGACAATGCTTTAAAAATTTTAACCCGTTTTACATCATTTATTGAAGAGTATTGTTTGATCATCATAGAACTATTGTATTGTTCTCTTTTCTTAAAGTCAAATCTATTGAATACTACAGCTTTAAATAACGCGTTACCGCAACTTATTATTTGAATATTTACGTATGAGCGCTTTTCCGAATCTGATCATATACCTTTTTTAAAGGGATTCCGTGGGAAAGTGCCAACTGTTTGCATTCTTCATATTCAGGAGCCCACTCAACCACTTGTCCTGCATAGATTCCCTTCTTTACCGTCACACTCCCCCACTCCGTTTCCACTTGTTCAAATATTCGTTCTAAGCGGTGTACGGTTAATGGATAATAACGAATCCCGAGTGTGGTGGTTTCTGTAAAAAGGATTTCTTTCATTTTCTCTATTTTAGAAGTAGAACACAGCAATTGAAGTAAGGTTCCTGGTCTGTTCTTCTTCATATAAATCGGTGTATAAAATACATCATTGGCACCATTTTCGAATAATAAGTCCATAACATATCCCAGCCATTCTCCGGGGATATCGTCTAGATTCACTTCCATTTTGACCATTTCCATATCCACATGTTCATGACTCGGAGGATGGTGAGATTGCATAGTCCTGCTCCTCTCTGTTTCTCTATTCACCAATGATGACCCGAAGGGCATTCGGATGATCCGGGAATGTTTTTGTTCCTGCTCCATAGCCAATCGTTTGAATTCTCATAGAGGGAATGGACCCAAACTCCTCTGCTAAGACCGCAATAAGCGCGGCGCCCGTCGGTGTTGTCAGTTCACCCCTAATATCAGAGCGCTCTATAGGGATACCACGTAACATTTCAAGTGTTGCGGGTGCGGGCACAGGATATATTCCATGATCAATGCGAATTTTCCCTTTACCGACTGGGATGGGCGACGATATGACAGTATCAATTCCTAACTGATGGAACGCAATAGCGCCACCTACAATATCGATTATAGAGTCAACCGCGCCCACTTCATGAAAATGTACCTCATCCAGAGGAACTCCATGTATTTTCCCTTCTGCTTCCCCGATTTTTTTGAAAATTTGCAAGGCTGTATTTTCCACTTGTTCTGAAAAGCCAGACGCTTTAATTAATTGAACAATGTCCTTATACGAACGATGAGCATGATGGTGATGATCATGTCCATGTACTTGTTTATGAGTATGGTTGTGTTCATGGGTATGTACATGTTCCTGATCTTCATGTGTATGGACGTGCTCTTGGGAATGCTCATGCTCATGTTCACGTTCATGTGAATGAGCGTACTCATGACCCCCGCGACCATGAGAATGAGAATATTCATTCTTATGACCGACTTTTTCAGGAGTATGAGTATGACTATGTACATGCAAGTGATTATCTTTTTGCAAAATCACATCGAATTTGGTGCAGGTGATGCCATTTTTCAGAACCTTTTCCCATCTCAACTCATACTCGTCTTCCATTCGAAGTTTGCTTAGTTCTTCTCTTAAATGAACCGGATCAGCCCCCGCATCAAGCAATGCGCCAATGAACATATCTCCGCTAATCCCAGAGAAACAATCGAGATATAGTGTTTTCAATAGTTACAATCCCTTCTGAATCAGCTTATGAATGAGTGCAGCATTATACCCGCCGCCAAATCCGTTATCAATATTGACAACACTGATGCCTGAAGCACAAGAATTTAGCATCGTAAGCAGTGCTGACAAGCCGTTAAAGTTTGCTCCATAGCCGATACTGGTTGGGACCGCAATGACGGGATGAGCAACTAAGCCGCCTACCACACTTGGCAAAGCTCCTTCCATACCAGCCACAACCACCGAAACAACCGCATTTTGGATTTCTTCCGCATGGTGCAGTAGACGGTGAATGCCTGCGACACCCACATCGTAGATTCGGTGAACACTGCTACCGAGGACTTCGGCCGTAACGGCTGCTTCTTCCGCTACACGAATATCCGAGGTGCCGGCAGCAATCACAGCAATATATCCGGGCAGGTTACTAGGAGTCTCTTGCTTTTTCCAATAAAGAATCCTTGCAACATCGTTATATATCAACTCAGGCAGAACATTCTGAACTTCTTTCGCCTTATCCTCGGTTACTCTTGTGACCAGTACCTGATTGTTCTGCGCACGTAGAGACTGGACAATGGAAATAATATGTTCCGATGTTTTGCCTTCTCCATAGACAATCTCAGGGAAACCTTGGCGTTTTTTTCGATGATGATCCACCTTTGCGAAGCCCAAGTCTTCAAAAGCAGCGAAGTACTCCTTCGCTTCATCCACACTCAGTTCTCCATTTTTCACTTGATTTAGTATGTTCTCCAGCATCTCATGCACCTCTTTACTTCGCTTCTTGCATTAGAAAATGTATAAAAAGAATACAGAATGTCTCACTTGTAAGGATTGATCTTTTCTTACTACACTACATTGGAAGAACTTTATTCATGCTACCGCTGTGATAACCAAGCAAATCCATCGTAACGTACTTATATCCATAGTCTTGAAGTTCCTCTACGATATCAGAGTGATGTTCTAATACAATTCTCATATCTTGCGGTTCCACTTCAATTCTTGCAATCTCTTGATGGGTTCGAACGCGAACCTGGCGGATTCCGAGTGATTTCAAGTAAGCCTCTGCTCGTTCTACTTTTTTAAGCTTCTCATTCGTAATATGCTCCCCATAAGCAATCCTGGAGGATAGACACGCAAAGGAAGGCTTATCCCATGTAGGTAAATTACGTTCTTTCGAAAGTTCTCTAATCTCTTGTTTGTATAGTTCTGCTTCAAGCAAAGGACCGCGAATCCCTCTTTCTTTTGCTGCCTGCATTCCTGGTCGAAATTCGTTCATATCGTCAGCGATGACACCGTATACAATATTCTGAAATGACATTCGCTCAAGTACAGGGATGAGATGGTCAAACAAGCTGCTTTTACAAAAATAACAGCGGTTCTTATTGTTTTCCGCATACCCCGGAATGGCAAGTTCCGAAGTTTCGATTACCTGATGGTTTACACCAATCTGAGCTGCCAGTTCCTTCGCTTCTTCCAATTCACTTGATGGGTAGGTCTCTGAATCTGCAGTAACCGCTAGAACATGATCCGCTCCTAAGGTATCGACAGCAACTTTTAGAAGAAAGGTACTGTCAACCCCGCCGGAGAAGGCAACGACGACGGACTTCATTTCCAGAAGGATGGCTTGTAATTGGTTATATTTATTCTCAAGCTGGGCCAATCCCTCTGATTTTCCTGTAAGTTCATATAGATTCGTCATTCTTCTCCTCCTGGTTCAAAATAAGTTTCCTTCCCTGTCAAAAGGAATATCATATAGGTCCGATACCAGTTCCATCTGAGGATGCTGTTTCACCATTTCTATTAAAGCCTCAGATACTTCGATCTCATTAAGTACGAGTGTATTTTTGATACGAACCATTTTTACTTGATGAAAATCTAGAATATTGCTTGTTTTAATCGCAGCCTGAATTGCTTCACGATCGTTAGATAACGTCGTTGCAATTTTGGTCGGCGCTACTACGGTAGACGTGAGTCCATTCGCATACATCGTTTCGAGATCCATCTTGTCTACGAGTCTTTGAGTTGTAAAGTCCGCTGTTCCTACCCCATTCGCATTTCCTTCCGATTGTGAAGTCAAGTCAAGGACCACCATCTTATTCACGTCAGGACCACCATGAGCGTACGGGGTAGGATACCGACCTGTAATGTTAGGGTCCATTCCATCACCGCTTATGTTTTTGCCAATCTCATCAATAACCAGTACTTCTAATTGATCAAAGAACAGTTTAGGCAACATTTCCTTTGCTTTCATCTGTAACCCTGCTTCTTTCTCTTCAATCTCATCGGGCGTAAGGGTCTCGATGACAGCTACTTTATCAAATGCGTTCTCAACGGTTGCTACTCCAAACAAAACGGGTCTTTTCTCCATTATCATTTTAGCCATAGCAGGTACATTCTCGGCCATATATTTAAATCCGAGCTGGTGACAAGCCTCAGCACCTTTTTGCTTACCAAGACCTATACTAATCATCTTCATGATTCCGCTTTCAACCGGACCTCTAAAAGCAGTATGGGGCTTGATCCGGTTAATAACAACGATTCCGTCAGCATTAGCCGCATACTGATCTATATATACGGGTAGTCCATTAGACAGCTCTCCAAGCTGAACGACTTCCATAGAGGAACGTATCTCACAATTCATGGTCTCTTCGGTTACCCCGAGATGTGCCAGTACTTCGCGCTGTCCTTCTGCTGTAGCGCCGCCATGGCTGCCCATACTTGGTACGATAAAGGGTTTCGCTCCGGCATCTTGCAGAAACTTAACAGTCACGTAAGTGATTTCCGCAAGTCTGTCGAGTCCTCTGCTGCCGACGGCGATCGCAATTTCCATTCCAGGCTTTATTTTGCTTAGGATTTTCTCACGGTCCAGCTTCTTTCTAAGTTCTGTTTCCAAGTCTTTGATCTGATTGTCATCAAAATCAACTTTTACTTTTGCCATTTTTGGAACAGGAATATCTTTTAAAAGTTCTTGTAAAATCCCCATACTGCACTTCTCTCCTTTATCAGCTGCCTGCGGATGTCTTACTACCTAATAAATAACATTTTATGCGTATTATTTCTACCATTATCTATATTCTGATGTTTTTTCCATAAAGATGGATTGTCTGTATAATACCATTATATTTCCTTGATGTCCCCGGTCTGGATCATGCTTTAGCTTCGGAAAGTAAGAGAAACACGTTGTTGTAATAAAGGAAAACCCAATTTTTCATTCCCTTAACTTAAGCTCGCAAACCATTCTAGCCATTGCTTGAAACTTTATAGTTCAAGAAACCAAAAAAACACTCCGATAGCTAGAATCCATCTAACCATTGGAGTACAGTTTTTGTTGGGGTATGTTCCTTAAGAGCCGGATTTTTTAATTCACAACTCTTTTTCTTTTTTCAACCTGATTATAGCTTAATACAGCTCCCATAATCCCAATAGCCGCCATCAATGCACCTGTCAGCGGGATATAGGCAAGGCCCGCATGAGTAATGATGAATCCTCCGATAAATGCGCCAGAAGCGTTCCCTACATTAAGAGCAGAGTGACTTGAGGTGGCAGCGAGCCTTGGGGCTTCATGTGCCAAATTCATAATGCGAAGCTGTATTCCCGGCAAAATAGCAAATGCGGCTGCTCCCCATAAAAAAACGCAAATCAGCGTAAGAACGGGGTAATGCAGCACGCCTGATAAAATAAATAACAGTGCCGTCAAGACACTAAATATCGCGATCAGAGATGGCATGAGCTTCCAATCTGCAAGCCGCCCGCCAATTATATTTCCGAGCGTTACTCCCACACCGTACATTACGAGAATCCAGGTTACACTGCTCTCCTGAAAACCAGTAATATCCGTCATAAGTGGCGTGATGTAAGTAAAGACCGTAAACATACTACATGCACCAAAAGCCCCCGTAGCAAGCACAAGCAGTACTTGTGGCTGGAAAAGACTGCGAACCTCTTTGGATAGACTCGCCTCTGTTGTTTGCTCTATTTTAGGTATTAAGAAGATGATGCCAATAAGTGAGATGATCCCCATAATCGTAATCGCTATGAAGGAAGCACGCCAACCCATATTTTGACCAATCATTGTGCCAAAAGGAACACCGATGATGTTAGAGATGGTAAGTCCCGCTAATACCATGGATACAGCGCCGGCTCGTTTTTCAGGACGCACCAATTGAGTTGCAATGAGCGACCCTGTTCCAAGAAATGTTCCGTGAGCTAGAGCTGTTAACAGGCGTGACCCCATTAATAATTCATAGGTAGGAGCTATTGCCCCAATAAAGTTACCTAGAATAAAGATTGCCATTAAAATACAAAGCAGCGGTTTTTGAGGAATTCGATTGGTGAGAATGGTGAGTACAGGTGCGCCGATCGCGACACCAAGTGCATATCCGGTAATTAACTGTCCAGCCTGTGGAATCGTAACACTCAGATCACTTGCAACATTAGGCAGAATACCCATAATTACAAATTCAGTCATACCGATCGCAAATGCACCCAGCGTCAGACAGAGGAGCGCAAAAGGAAAACGCTCTTTCTTTTTTGAAACATTAGGATGTGTTGTACATGAGGTTTGCATAAATCTCTCCTATTTTCTGAAAATTTTCTGTGACTTTTTCTATACTATCATTTTTTCTATTACGAAGCAGACAAAAAAGAGCAACCTCCTAATAGAGGCTGCCCAGACTGTAAAGTTATTAATGAATCATCAATCAAGATGATATTCATATTTTCCTATGTTAAAGAAGCTTTATAGATCGTTTCCACGGAACTTGTTAACAGCTTATTGAAATCTTGATCTGTCTGATCTGCTATAAGACTTTCCGCTAAGGCACGTGAGAAACTTGCAATCACTCCATGGTTGCGAGCCAATTTCTCATTCGCTTCTTCTCGTTCATATCCCCCAGATAAAGCCACTACTCGAAGTACATGAGGATGGCTCACAAGCTCCCTATAGTAATTATCTTCGCTTGGCAAGGAAAGCTTCAACATCACTTTTACGTTCTCATCAAGTGTAGACAGATGCTTAGTTAATTCGTCTCTTAAAATTTCTTCCGATTTTTGTTTATCTTCACTATAGATATCTACTTCCGGTTCAATAATCGGCATGAGTCCTTTGGCCAAGATTTGCTTGGCAACTTCGAATTGCTGGGTTACGACTTCTTTAATCGCTTCTTTATTCGCTTCTTTAATCACGGAACGCATCTTCGTCCCGAAAATCCCTTTTTCATTTGCTCGGTCCAGCAAACGATCTAGTTCAGGCATTGGTTTCATGAGCTGGACTCCATTTTTCTCCTCAGCTAATCCTTTATCAATCTTGAGAAAGGGAACAATGCCTTTCTCCTCCCACAAGTACTCCCCAGTAAATTTTCCGTCTATTTTACGATCCATTGTATTTTCAAACAAGATCGCTCCTAAAATATAATCCGAAGAGAAAGCAGGACTTTTAATGATTCGTGTTCTCATCTCGTGTACAAGTGTATACATCTCTTCTTCATTACTATATTCCGTTTCCTTTACTCCGTATTGCAGCAAGGCTTTGGGAGTACTGCCCCCGCTTTGATCCAGGGCTGCAATAAATCCTTTTCCTGATTCCATTCGTTCTCGTTGTTTTTGATTCATCTTAATATACTCCTTTCTTTTTCTGCACTTAATTAAAAAAATAGAACTCCATTTTACTCACTCTCCTATTTCTATACCGTAGTTCAGCAATTCCCAAACATTTGGCGGGAAGAAAGAAATCATTTTATCGTGTAAATAAAGCAGGATAATTTTGGTAAAATGTTGAATATTGTCCATATAAAAAGATTATTATTCAAATATTGAGGTGCGCGATGAAAAAAACAATGATTTTATTTCTTTTCAGTTTATTATTATGCAGTATTTTTCCAAACATCGGGCATGCTTCGAGTAATCCGCCTAAAGCCAAAATTATTCTTGATGGTAAAGAAATCAAACTGCCTTCCCCTGCACAAGTGAGCATCATAAATAATTCGGTCATGATTCCCATCCGTGTTGTTGCAGAGAATTTGAACTTTAAAGTAACCTGGGATCAAAAGATAAAACGCGTCAAAATTCAGAATGATACAGATACCTTAACGCTCACCGTGAATAAAAAAGAAGCCTTGATCAACGACATAGCCTCCCTGCTTGAGGTTTCACCAAGGAATCTGAATAATACGGTCGTTGTGCCGCTTCGGTTTGTAAGTGAAAATATGGGACTTGCTGTGAAATGGGATAATAAGAATAAAGTCGTTACGCTTACAAGCAGTATTCCTGTAGCAGGTTCAAATGGCATTGAAGAAGGGACCTATAAGGAACCTGTCAAACAAGTGAATGATATGTATTTTGCAAACAACCAGCTCGTCGTTTCTTTAGATGGGGATGTAAAACCTTCTATATCTACACTTGCTAATCCTCAGCGGATTGTGGTCGATATCCCGAACGCGACTTTCTCCAGCTCCTTTTCTCAATCTTTAAACATAGGGACGATAGGTAAGCTAGACGTTAGCGGATACTCAACTGTTTCCGAGGTGAGATATTCCTTATTCAGTCGTGATCCGGAAGTTGTTCGAATTGTTATCGTTGCTGAAGAAGAAATCCCTTTTGAGTTTCAGACGGAAATGGAATCAAATACCCTTGTTGTCGATGTAACGGAAGCGGATGAAAATAGCACTTTTGTCCCTCTTCCTGCTCCTATTCCTATTCCACCAG
This sequence comes from Paenibacillus polygoni, assembly GCF_030263935.1. Taxonomy (NCBI): domain Bacteria; kingdom Bacillati; phylum Bacillota; class Bacilli; order Caryophanales; family Paenibacillaceae; genus Paenibacillus; species Paenibacillus polygoni. The sequence goes on from NZ_CP127162.1 coordinate 2,872,342, forward strand.
TTGACAATTCAGGACGTAAAACGGTTGTAATCGATCCCGGTCATGGCGGCAGCGATCCAGGTACAATCGGTATTACAAATACACATGAAAAAGATTTTACTTTAGCTTTATCGTTAAAAGTAGAAACATTATTACAAAGTGAGCCGGAGATCAATGTCGTTATGACTCGTGATGAAGATGTATACCCTACCCGGACGGAACGAGTCGCCTTAGCGAATCAATTAAAAGCAGATCTATTTGTATCGATTCATGGGAATAGTGTCCTAGCCTCCCCTCAAGCCAGCGGAACCGAATCCTATTATTATCAGCGAAGCAGCAGTAAAGATTTAGCAAAGGTTATTCATAAGCATCTCGTGAAGGCACTTGGGTTTAAAGACCGCGGTGTTAAAGAAGGGAATTACCAAGTCATTAGAGAAACAACGATGCCCGCCGCACTGCTGGAGATTGGATTCCTTAGTAACCTAGCAGAAGAAGAGGCGCTCTTCACAGAAGCTGTACAAGATAAAGCAGCACAAGCCATTGTAGATGGAATTAAAGAGTATTTGGGTATTTAAAAATGAAGTGCTCTCATTTCTTATTTACATTTGTATAACTTAACATTTCTGAACCTATCTCTGAAAAAGAAGACCGCTGACATCATTGTCAGCGGTCTTTTTATCTAAATGGTCTTAACCATATTGAAGCCCATAATCACTATCCCAACACTCTATTTCCTGATTTATTATGTATATATCTTCATATGCTGAATACCATTAAATTAAATGATGAATAAGGAATGTAATTATTTTCCTGCACAAGCTACTTCAGAAAGAAACAAAGGAGTGACTCTTTATGCGTAAAAGTTTACAAGAATTTAGAGATCTCATGATTACAGAGAATAAGTTAGGTTTACATGCTGACGTTCTCATCGCTTTTGATCATCTTCTTGATATGGTAGACGATCATGAAGCACAACATCAAATCGAACTCGGGATTCAAAGAACAAACTATGAAAATTCGAATGGTTTGGTGGAGGCTGCCATTCGAGAAGAAATGCGTTTTTTTCGCGAAGCAATCCATACTGTCATAAAAAAGACCGTACTCGATCTTATTCATGTAGGAAAAAAAGATTGGCAGAAATTTTATGATCGTGTTCAGTAGTGGAATCAAAAAAAAGAAACCTATTCCTCACGGACGGTTTCTTTTTTCAAAATAAATGTGATAATGTGCAGCACACCCTTCATTAAACAGAGCGTGGCAATGCGGACAGCTGTCCGTATTCATATACTCTTTAATTGACAATTCGCTGTGACAATTCCCGCATAGGATCGCGAGTTCACTGAACTGCTCCTGCGGCCAGCGCCGAATGGCGTGATCAGCATGTTCCTCATGACATTTATAACAAGGATAATATCGGTTGCAGCATGCAAATTTCACTGCGATGATATCTTTTTCCGAATGATAATGAATACAGCGCGTTTCACGATCCAAGACAGCTCCATAAACGTCCACTTCAGATCCCCCCCATCCTTAATAGTAACACGACAAACGTAAATAAAAGTGCGATAACCAAGGCTATATAATCGATCCGCTTCATTTCAAGTTGTCTATAGACGGTTCTTCCCTTGCCATTCCCATACGCCCTAGCATCAATCGCATACGTTAGTTGTTCCGCACGTTTTACCGTTGTGAATAGCAAGGGAATGAGAATGGGAATGTACGAAAAAATACGTTTTGTCCAAGGTAGAGACGAAATGTCATATCCTCTTGCTTTTTGGGCAAGAAGAATCCGTTCAAGTTCTTGCATGATCGTGGGAATAAAACGGATTGCGATGACAATCATGAGCGAAAATTGTTCGATGGGCACGTTTAGTCTGGATAACGGTCCGAGAAGCCTTTCAAGCCCTTGAGCTAATGTTAAAGGTTTGGTAGTTAACGTCAAGATCGAGGCAAGTAAAATCAGCAATACAATTCGCATCACAAACCGCATACCATTTTGCAAACCCTCTACGGTTACATGTATAAAGGAATAAGACCAAAGAACCCTGCCTTCCGTTGTCAGCGTATGAAAGAAAAAAGTGAACGCTAATATAAGTAAAACAGGTTTTAAACTTCTCAGCACGATACGAAACGGGATATTGGATAATCGGTAAACCCCTATAACAAAAAGGGTAGCTGCTGTATAACTAACGAACGTTTTCAGCATCAAAAAGCTAAGCATAATAATGAATACGCTAAGTATCTTCGTTCGAGGATCCAGCTGATGAAGCATTGATTCTCGTTCCCTATATTCGCCTAGTAATAAGCTATTCGCCATTTGTAAGACCCCTTGCATGCCAAATGGGCAATATTCTATCAAAAACATCTCGTTCCTTACAGCTTTTCACTTCGATTGGCTGCCCGTACCATTGTTCGATGAACTGCAGGAACTCTATATGTTCTGGTAAAGATAACCCTGCTTGTCTTAGTAATTCTGTTTTTTTCAAAAATAAAGTATCTGCATCTTCATGACCGATGAGCAGTCCCGCCTTAAATATCATGACCTCATCCGAATATTCGGCAACATCATCCATATGATGGGATACAAAAATAATCGTGCAGTTATTTTGGTGCTGCCATTCCTTCAGCATCTTGAGTAGAGCTACTCGGCTCAAAGGATCAAGTCCTGCGGTTGGTTCATCTAAAATAAGCAGTTTTGGGTTCATAAGCAATACAGAAGCAATAGCAAGCCGCCGTTTCTGACCTCCACTTAATTGAAAAGGTGCATAGTTCAATACGTCTTTATAGAGTTCGACTTGTGGAAGTACATTTTCTATAGCCTCGTCAATCTGCTGCGACGAATATCCCTGAATCTTTGGTGCAAAAGCAAGTTCTTTGTACACCGTTGTTTCAAAAATTTGATGTTCCGGATACTGAAAAACAAAGCCGATTTCAGGTATGACTTTCATTCTTCCTTTGGAATCGGTTGGAACCCCCTCTTTATCAATAAAGTACTGTCCCTGAACCTTCGGAATGAGCCCCTTTAATACTTTGACAAAGGTAGATTTGCCCGCACCTGTTGGTCCGATGACAGAAATCCATTTTCCTTCATGCAAAGTGCAGGTGATCTGTCTTAGAGCCATCCGTCCGTCATAGTCCACAGCTACATCTATTAGTTCGCATTCCATTCCGAACGGATCATCTCCTTCCAATCTGCTGTAAGTGGTGTATTTAAATGAAGATTTTGATGTAAGCGGACAGAAAAGGGCTTTTCCAACTGATAATCGGTCACATTAACAGTTTCAAAAAAAGTCGCAGGTTCCCCATCAAATTCAATTCGGCCTTCATGTAGAAGCAGCAGCCGCTTGGCAAATAGTACCTCATCCATGTGATGGGTGATATGAATAATCGTCATGCCCTGACGGTGCAGCTCCTTCATGATCTTCATCACTTGCTCTCTTCCCTCAGGATCAAGCATGGATGTTGCTTCGTCAAAAATGATAATTTGTGGACGCATCGCTAATATAGCTGCAATGGCAACACGCTGTTTTTGTCCTCCAGACAGGTGGTGCGGCATCGCCTCTTTATAGTCCTCCATATGGACCATATGTAAAGCTTCCTCCACACGCTGATCCATCTCTTCTCTAGGCACCCGAATATTCTGAAGTCCAAACAGGATTTCATCCAGCACCGTTGTGGTGATAAACTGATCCTCTGGGTTTTGAAAGACAATCCCGATTTTCTCATGAATACTTACAAGATCCTCCGGATTTGAAGTCTCCAGATTGCCGAAGGTCACATGTCCCTGCTTCGGCAAGAGCAGTCCATCCATGAGCTTAGCTACCGTAGATTTTCCACAGCCATTGGCTCCAACCATCGCGACGAATTCACCGGGCTCAATTGTAAAGCTCAAATCATCCAAGATCGGATGTTCTTGTTGATAATAAAAATGTACATGATCAAAGATAAGCATCTATTTCGTTCCCTTCTGCCGATACCAAGCTGCGAAAAATCTGTCTATTCCTTCTTCAGAAAAGACAGGCGCAGGTTTTTGCCATCGAGTCACCGTTGAACCATTTACTCCAAATATCTCACCAGTTATATCCTGATCAGGCTGTGCCAGCAATGCGGCTACGAATTTCGCGACATCATCCGGTTCACCGATTTTCCAGAAATCAGGAAATGAATCTTTGCGCCTAGCGCACTTTTCTTTTATATGCTCAATTACAGGTCTAGTCATATCCGTTAATGCGGCAGGTGAAATACCATTTACACGAATTTGATAGCGCGCAAGCTCTGCAGCTAAAGTCCACACCATGCCGAGCATTCCGGCTTTTGCTGCACTATAATTCAACTGTCCTACAGAACCAGATAACCCGGCAGTCGATGTCATGAACAGAATATCGCCTCCATATGGAGTCATATAAGGCAATACTCGCTGAGTGCAATAGAAAGCACCATGTAAATGAACATCGATAACCGAGTTCCACTCATAATCCGTCATGCGTATACACTTTTGGTCATGTAAGTTACCAGCAGAGTGAATCAATACATCTATCCTGCCATACTTTTCTGCAACATGGTCTACCATCGCAGTAACTGCTAATGGGTCAGCGACGTTAGCACAGTATCCAGTAGCCACGCCTCCTGAGCTTCGAACTTCTCTTACCACTTCATCTATGAGACTTTGCTTGGTACCATTGATAACGACCTGATAACCGCTTAATCCAAGCTGAAGAGCAACACTTCTTCCAATGCCCCTGCTAGATCCGGTAATTAAAGCTGTTTTACCCATTAGAACCTCTCTTCCACTGAAAAAGTGCCCTTCGCAATGACTTCGCCAGTTTCTGCTGTAACAGTTATGTCAATTTGATCTACGCAGTCTTCAAAATGAAAACTTGCTACCGCATCTGTTAATAGTGGATTGATAAATTTCATGTTGCAGGTTTTGATCCACTGAGCTGGATGTTCCGCTAAATACAAGGACTGTGCAATACCCATGATGTACATTCCGTGTACAATAGGTCGTTTATACCCAGCCCTGGCTGCAGCTTCCTCATTCAAATGAATGGCAGCTCTATCTTTAGAGGCAGCAGCATACTGCTGAACAAGAGCAGTTGTGATTTGCTTTTTCATAATCCATCACCTACGGAGATTAATACCGTTTCTGCTGTAACGATAAGTTTGTTCTTACTGGTACACACGAGGCTATGAGTATACAAGGTCAAACTCCCATGCCGTCCTGCTTTTTTTTCTACTTTTTGTAACGATAATTCACAATCCAGAGTCATACCCGCCGTAAGTGGAGCCTCGTAGCTAAATTGCTGTGATCCATGAATTAGAGGTTCGTTCATAGGAAGCCACGGAATATCAAATTCACTCCAAAAAATAATCGGCATTGTGGCTGGGGCAATCAACTCACCGCTTGGTGTTGGCATGGGGAATTCGATGCTCTTCGCATACTGAGTTATCGACTTCGCAGATACATAAATCCGCTTCTGAAGCTTATTCATTTCACCGCCTCCACTAAGGTCGCAAGACCAATTCCTCCGCCAATACCAAGTGTAGCAAGCCCGCGTTTGTAAGGTTTTCGCAGCATTTCAGCACATAATCGCGTCATTAAAATAGCGCCGGATGCACCGTAAGGATGACCGATCGCCAGCGAACCACCACCACGATTGACCTTATCCTCTGGAATCTGAAGCTCTTTTAATGAGGCCAATACTTGTGAAGCAAAAGCTTCATTGAATTCAACGAGATCTATATCCTCCACTGTCAGCTGCTGACGGCTTAACAATTTTTGGACAGCAGGAACGGGCCCGATCCCTAAGTAATGTGGATCTACCCCTGCCGCCTGCGCATCCACAAAACGTAAGATAGGCTGTAATTTGAGCTCAGTACATTTATCACGGGACATGATAAGAACCAGTGCAGCACCATCATTGATTGGACATGCGTTACCAGCAGTAACCGTACCTTGATCCCGAAAGATAGGCGGTAATTTCTGCAATTTCGCAAAACTCGTATTGGCTCTTGGACATTCGTCCGTATCCACCCATTCTCCATTCGACTGAATAGGAACAATCTCCTCATCAAATCTTCCCAATTGCTGTGAATGTATTGCTTTTTGATGGCTCTTCAAAGCATACTCATCTTGTTCTTCTCTGGATATCTCATACTTTTCAGCTACATTCTCCGCAGCAACGCCCATATCTGGGTCGCCGTATGCACTTGGAGTGAAAGAGGCCCGCGTATATAGCTGTGGTACGCCCATTAAGGTTTGCGGCTTGGTCATTTTCCATGGAGCACGGCTTGTACTTTCGACCCCGCCTGCTAAATATACTTCACCCGCACCACTCTGAACTAGCCTCGCTGCAATATTAATCGCCTCTAAACCGGAACCGCACTGCCGATCAATGGTGACACCAGGTACCGTGACAGGAAGCCCCGCTTCGAGTGCAGCTACTCGTGCAATATTACCCCCTGGTCCTACCACATTGCCAATAATAATGTCATCAATGAGGTCCCTCTGCAAGTTTGTCGCAGATACGATATGCTCAATAAGCGGTGCTAATAAGGACTCCGGTTCCAGCTCACTAAAAATCCCGCCCATTTTACCGATCGGTGTACGTTTTGCCATGACAACGACAGCCTCTCTCATATCATCACTTCTTTCATGTATTCTTTCATCGCATGGCGAGCGACCTTTCCGCTGCTAGTATAGATGAATTGATCCACTGTAATGAGTTGTTTCGGGGCTTTGTAACTGGCTAAGTACCTGCGGCAATGATTTTTTATTTCTTCTATGGATAGGTTTTCTTCTCCACTCCATTGTACAAGTGCTGTCACTTGTTCTCCCCAATAGTCATCCGGCAGCCCAAGTACCATTACTTCTTTGATCGCCGGAATAAGCTTCATAACGGACTCGACTTCCTCAGCAAAAACATTCAGGCCTCCCGATACGATCATATTTTTAGCACGACCGGCCAAATGCAAATATCCATCCTCATCCTTCGATACATAGTCTCCAAGCATAAGCCATCCTTCACGGAAGATATTTGCCGTTTCGTTAGGTAATCCGTAATACCCTGAAAACATCATGTCACTTCGAATATATAGCTGTCCGATCTGTCCCTCAGGCACCTCTTTAAAATGTTCATCGCGAATCGAGATTTCTACGCCTTGAAATGATTTCCCAACCGAATTCGGTTTATTTTCTGCATATACATCAATATAACTGATATAGCTCGCTTCAGAAGAACCATAAAATTCGTAAAGCTTTGCTCCGCCAAAGATCTCCTTGGCCCTTTGCTTGGATGCTTCGGACCATTTTCCTCCCGAACTGATCAGGGCTTGCATATGTGCCCTGCCTGGAGTAGCTTCCTTCATCATCGATTCAATCATCGTAGGAACAACAAATAAAATCATGTCAGGATTACGTTCGCATAGTTCCAGTACCTTCTTAGGATCAAAATGGTCTACGATATGAAATGTCGCCCCACTTACGAGACTCTGTAATAAAGCAAATAACGACAAAGAGTGAACGAAGGGACCTGGTGCCATAATATGTTCCATGTTGTGAAACTCGAAGGCTTCATTTGTTGCTTCAAAGCTTTTCATCCAAGACAAATGACTACGCATATACCCCTTGGGCACTCCTGTTGTACCTGATGTGAAACCGATAAATAATAATTCGTTCGTTTCATCCACTTCGGCTGTTGGCTCGAAAGATTCGATCCAATCGTAATACGAGCCCTCATCTTCGGAAGCAATGGTAAGCAGCTGAATCTCGTTATCGCACCTAATCAGTTTATTCGCGTATGTTTTCTCCGTAAAAATTATACGAGGATCACATCGCTGTAAAATGGCATTAACCTCTGCCTGACTCCATTTTGGATCTAGAGGTATAGGCACGCAGCCTGCAAAGATGGCTGCAAGAAAAACTTCCACAAACTGGGTGCGATTCGTAGATAAAATGGCAATCTTATCATGATGGAGACCCTTCTGTTTGAAACCATGGGCGATTTTTTTGATCCTGGTTACTAATTCAGAGTAAGAAAGACTAGATCCATTATGAGATAAAGCAATTTTATCTGGCTGAACCGCTGCATGTCGCAATATCGGCTTTACTATATTCAATTTCATCACACCTATTTATGACTTAAATTTCCGTATTTAAGGATCGATGGACTTTATCTTCAATGGGACTGATGGTTTTTAATTGAACTGCAACGATCGCTGCAATGAGTGCTTTGATACAATCTCCTGGTATGAATGCCAGAGCTCCTATAAGGCCAGCCCAAATTGATGTATTCGTTACGAGCGCCATAACGGGTGCACCAATTAAACTAACAAGCAAGACACCAAAAACAAAATTAATCATAAATAATTTCCATGTTTTTAGCTTACCCCATACCTTTTCCGTCATAAACCCTATACAGAATGCGGCAATGGGCCAGCTTAGTATGTATCCTGCCCCCGGTCCAATTATAGCAGATAGACCTCCCCGGCCGCCGGATAATAATGGTAAACCTAATGAAACTAATACGATAAATAAAATTAAACTAAGTCCAGCCGTTTTCTTTCCTAAAAAACATCCTGCCAGCATGACACCAAGAGTTTGAGCAGTGATTGGAACAGGAATAAATCCTAAAGGAATGGGTGGAATCAATCCTAATACTCCTATGAACGCTGCAAATAATGCGGCAAATACCATTTCTTTTGTCTTCAAGTGAATACCTCCAAGTATCATTGTAAAACGATTATTCTATTAGCGTCGACATCTAATGATAGAATTATATCCTCAGATTTTATTATTGTAAACTTAAAATTATAATTATAGGTTTACAATAGAAAAAACCACAATCTCTTGTGGTTTCGATAAAGGTATCTATTTTCCTATTTACATTGAAGTTATGCCAGCAGATATTACAAATAACATGAGCAGTAACATGCCTAAGACCATTTGAACAATGGAACAGAGCACAACAAATTTCGAAGACATATTAACACCTGCGATCCCAGACATAATTCCCAATATTCCGGCGCTGCCCCAATATAGATCTGCCCATGGATCTGTCAACTTATATAATTGATCTGTTAAAAAAACAAGTAGAAAACTGATTTGGTAAAGAAATACGATGATCACAAGGATGGAATATATGTACTTTGTTCGTAAGGTGAAACCTGCAAATGTAGGAGCTAACTTTTTTCTAACCAATCGTACAAACAGAAATGCAAGAATAAGTACGATGAACATGAATAATATAACCAATGAACTAAACGCCACATCAACACCCCCTCATCATCACTTTAATTTAAATGAAAAATACTTCATTCATTTCAATTATTAACGTTTATACTGTGTTCATAGTTACATAAGTATTTTACTACATATAAAAATAAAAAAGACTGCAGATCAACTCGTTAAGCTAGTTGATCTGCAGTCTGCCTAATCAAATTCGATTAGGCAAGTTGGTAGACAGCTAACTTACTCTAGTTAGCCTGCCATTTTACTCACCATATTTAGCTGGTGTATACTTCCTCCAGTTCTTCGCGGGAAGGCGGTTCACCTTTTAATTGTTTAAGTACTTTCTTCAGCATCACAGATGCTTTGACTTTTATATCAAGTGCTGCGGAGATTTCAATCTCATATCTACGATTCTTAATTGCTTGCTTCAGATCTTCCACCGTATGAATGGGTTCATTGAAACGATTCACAACGCTTCCATATTGCAGACACTGATGAGTATCGCTACCTGCGACAATGGGAAGACCAAGCTCCTCAGCAAACGGTTCTAATTTCTGACGATTCACTTCTACTCCTTGTTTATATAAATCTTTTGCATTGAGATCCAGTGCATCTAATTGAATGAGCAGTTCTCTATTTAATTGATGCAGCGGAGTTGAATCCCGGAAGGGATGTCCTCCAATTTTTAATAGATGGTACGTATCAGCAAGCTTTAACAGCTGCGCAAATGGGATGAAGTTTTCTTTCGAGGTATATGGTTCAAGCTCCGTTCGAATGGCCAAGATCTTTTCCTTTTTCCCTATCAGCAGAATATGTCCTGTTTCTCTTATATCGACTTCGATTCCTGGGAATACCCGAACCCCATGGGCTTCATAGTAGTGACCATTATAAGGGAAGGCGGAATCAAGTCCTTCATATATCGCTTCATAGTTTTTTGTATTAAAATGTTCGGTTAATGCTACCGCATCTAACCCGTTCAATTTTGCTTCTTGCATCATTTCGTGAAAATAATCCAGTGAGAAATCGGATTGTTTGGATAGTTTTCCGTGGGTGTGTAAATCGATTAACATGTAACTTCATCTCCTTCTAAGTATGTTGATATCAATTAATACAAAATGGATGGGAATTTCAGACCGAACCAGAACAACCAGATGATATAAAGAATAGAAAATGCAATAAAATACAAATCTAGCATGCCGAGTTTAAGATAGGATAATCTCATCTTTTTCACCTCACGGTTATTAAGTCCATAGGTGAACCCTCGTGTTTCAAGTGCTTCAACCGTGGTTCTGGAACGTTTGGCCGTATTTAACATCAGCGGATAGAAACAAAGCACCGTCAGTCGCAGATAATAAATGATGACCCGAATGTAGAGAAAACCAGGCCGATCGGGAGACCTTCCTCTTAGACGGAAAGACAACAGAATTTGATGAAACTCTTCTAATAGAGTAGGTAGAATGCGGTACCCGTATGACAAACTAAATGAGAATGTATCCGGTACACCGAGAGCGGACAGGCCATCACTTAATTTTTCCGGGTCCATACTTGAAAATACAGCGATACTGGCCAGTGAAATCACCGATAACTTCAGCGTTAACGTAAGGAGAGGTAAGAGGGAAGTTAAATCGCCTCCAAACAGCATCGAGAATAAGAACATCCACCCTACTTGACCGGCCAGTCCTAAACATAATATGAATATAAGGATGGAACTAACCCGAGATAACACCGTCATACCTACCATAAGTACGAACATGCCGATTAGAATCGTCCGGTTATGAATAAACCAGGGAACGATGGCAAAAAACAAATACCAAGATAAAAGCGTACGCGGATCAAGCCGCCCGATAAATGTGGTGGAATTACCATAAGCCGTACCGAGTAATTCCAGCTTGATTCGTTCTACAGAGATGCGGTCAAGTGTCTTTTTGACGATTTCCACGCGGTATCCTCTCCTTTCCGTTGAGATTGTTCTCTAGGTGTGTAAAACGAAATGAATTCATCCAGCGAGTAACAAATTTTCGGCAATCCGAGACACCGGCTAAGTTCCATGAGCTGCGTAGGAAGCAGACCCGCTCGTACAAGAAGTCTCTCATCTTCAAAGATCTGTTCCTTCGTACCGTCCGCAATGACAATCCCCTCATGCATCACAATGATCCGGCTTGCCCACTCCGCCACAAGCTGCATATCGTGAGTTGCGATAGCGACCGTCTCAACATGTGATTTCAAAGTAGAGAGTACACTGAGCATCTCCTGCTTTGTTGCAATATCCAAATTTGCTGTTGGTTCATCTAGGAGCATAATGGATGGCTGTATAGCGGCTCCAATCGCTAAAGCTACACGCCGCTGCTGCCCCCCGCTGAGCAGTCTTGCGTCACGGTCCTTAAGTCCAGTAAGGCGGAAGCTTTCGAGTACGCTCTGAATACGTTCTTCCGCATCCGGCAAACGGTGGGCATGAACATAATAACCGACTTCTTTTTCAACAGAGTCCTCAATAAACATCTCTTCGGGGTTCTGATATACATAGGATACATGTCCTGCCATTCGCTCGGGGCTCATCCCTTTTAGCGAAAATCCATTCACATTCAAGTATCCGCCCGTAGGTTTTACGATTCCTGCGATCAGTTTAAGTAAGGATGATTTCCCTGCACCGTTATTGCCGATAATCGCCACGGCTTCACCAGAGTGCAAAGTTACATTCACTCCATCCAGTACAGGGTGCATCTTCTTATGAATGGTGCGATATGATAAACGAACATCTTCTGCCACAACTACTTTTTTTTGAATACTGGGCTCTGTGACCACTGGTGGTTTTTCTATGTTTCCATGAGTCAAGGTTACTTGGCGCGATTGAAACCACTTTTCTCCTTCTGTGATATGAACCGGAAGTAAAGTCCCGCCTTGTGGTAATGATCCGCGATTCTTCAAATCTAGCCATGCTGCTTGAGTCACTTGCGGCGGATAGATCCCAAGCCCAAGTAACGTTTCTACCGAGGATAGAGCTTCCCGAGTTGGACGCTTCCAAGCGACCTTTCCTTGATCCATGAGAACAACTTCCTTACAATAGTCAGCGATAAATTCGGCATGATGTTCGATGACAACAATGGTTTTTCCGTAATCTTCGTTTAAGCGTTTTAAAATATCATAGATATGCCTCGCATGCTGCGGATCAAGCTGTGATATCGGCTCATCAATCACTAAAATGTCCGGATCCATAGCAAGCGCTCCCGCAAGTGCGAGCAGATGTTTTTGTCCGCCGCTGAGTGACCAAATGAATTCATCTTTTACATTAGACAGCCCCATCATCATCAGTGCTTTTTGACCACGAGCTTGATAGTCAGCATAACCGTAGTTGAGCGGGGTAAAAACGACATCATCAAGTACGGTCGGACGAACCAGTTGATTCTCGAAATCTTGGTATACATATCCTACCTTTCTCGATAGTTCCGCAACACTGCTGGTCTCAGACGATTGCCCGCATATGACGGACTCTCCTACGTAATCTCCCGTATAATAATGAGGAATCAGACCATTAAATAGTTTACAAAGCGTGGACTTCCCTGAACCGTTACTTCCAATAATCGCTGTGAAATCTCCAGGGTACATTGTTAACGATACATCACTCAATACAGGCTGCTCAGACCCGGGATATGTAAAAGAAACATGTGATAATTCAATTAAAGGCTCACGCATTTTTCGTATCCGTCCTGTTTGCAGATTTTGAAGCCTTACTGCGAAGGATAGAAATCGTGACGATAGCGATGACAGCAGCTGCTGCAATACTGACCCAGATCAGTGTATTTTCCGAAGATTCGGCAAAAGGAAGCTCCCATTCCCCAAAACTCCATTCCGTCTCGGACATAACTTCAGCACCCACGGCAAGGAGCGCAAGTACTACGCCCATAATGATAAATTTAGGAGAAAGCCAATTAGACATCTCATACTTTGTATCTTTGTGGCGCGGTCTCATTCCAAGAAGCGGTTCGATTTTGCCATATAGACGTGGAACTAGATACAGTGTCGGCAGCAGTGCAAACAAAATACCAGAGAATAAAACATCGTTAAGAAATCCAACACCTTCAATGATTACAATACTTTCAGCTAGCCCTTGAACCGCTTCAAGTTCCTCTACCCCAACCCATACTTTAACCACATCGACGATAGAACTCAGCAATTGATGAATAGCGACTCCTGTCATTGCAGCGATCCCAATCTGCCGTTTATTCGTCGGATCAGACACCATTCGGCCAGCTGTATACATCGCAAGGGAGAAAGTAATGAATTTTTCTACTTCGCCAATTCCTCCGAATTGACCCAGCATCAGCTCACCGAAGATGATTTCTCCAACAGACGCACCTACCGCCGCATAAAGAGGATGAAACAGCATACAAAGGGTGAGTGGAATAAATGCAAAATACTCAACAGACAATTCAATCGGTCCCAGCTGGATGCTGGGTATGAGCTCGGTGAACATGTTAGACAAGCCATACAAGGACATCGACAGTACAAAAATCATCATTTTTTGAGATTGTGTCAGTGTATAGCGTGTAGACAACGTACTCATTAATAAAATCCTCCCTTAACATCTCATAATATAATCTCATTATAGGAAGGAGGCATTAACGCAACTTGGTAGTTTTATCAATGCTGTGTTAACTTTTTTTCATTATTTTTAATGATGTAAAAATATTTACATGACATTTCACCTGTAAGGTAGAGATATAGAATATTTTGCGGGGTGAAATGAACATGTATGAGAATTGGAATAAGAAAACATTTTCAAGAAATCAAAAATTGCTTGCAGAATTTATTCAGCGTAATGAACAGCGTGTGCTCTATTTGACTGAACAAGAAATAGCAGATGAACTTGGAATAAGTATCGCTTCGGTGTCGAGGTTTTGGAAAGCGGTTGGATTTCTAAATGCCAAACAATTCAAAGCAAGACTTCGATTTCGACTGGAAACATCACCCGCGATGAAACTTCAAGAAACGATGAATCTAGTGAAGGAACTTTCCCTGCCGGAGACGCTGTTAAATAGCAGCTTGCACCATTTAAAAGAGACGAGTAAGAGACTTTCTCCTCAGCTGTTAAAGGACGCATCTGACATGATTCAGCAAGCAAGACAAGTATATGTATATAGCCCGGGGCCTTGTATTTCGCTGGCACAATTGTTTGCTTTTCGGTTACGTCGTTTTGGAATAGGCATTCAAATGATGGCGCCGAGCGGTCACGAATTGTTAGAGACCCTTATGCATGCAAGTGAGAAGGATGTCATTCTCGTATTTGGATTTGTTCACCTTCTGCCCGAAATTGAAGTCATTATGGATCATGCGCAAGAGGCTCGTTACCGTATCATCCTAATCACAGATCGTTTCATCTATCCTAGGTTAGATCATGCTGATCTTGTCCTTTATGCAGGGCGAGGCGAAGTTTGGGAATTTCATTCGATGATCGCTCCTATGTATGTAATTGAAAATTTGATTTTACATATTGGGATGAGCCTGCCGGAACATCATGTAGATAAACTAACTCATCTTCAGCAAATGAGAGTTACTTATGCTTCTAAACTTCCTCGGCAATAACACACAAAAAAGGACCATCCCGATAAAGGAATCATCCTTTTCATGTGGTCCTTATTCAATTATTCCTGTACGGATTGTATCAATTTGTGCTTTTCCCTGAATCTTTGTATTCGGAAAAATATCTCCCCACTGCTCGTCGACAAACTTGCCGTCCTTCGCATGACTTCGGTAAAGCTCACCAAAACCAATAATATCGGAATTTACTTTCCGAATCTTATCGAGAAACGATTGCAGATCTTTAGTTACTTCTATGTCTAATTGTTTCTCCAAAGCAATAATGGCTTTATTCTGTTTAAAATCATACACTTGAGATATTTCCTCAATGTTAATATCCATATCTATAGAGGCCTCAAATGTTCTCGATTCCTCGTCTATTAATTTGACTTTTCCTTTATTTTTAATAATACTAAACACTACTTTTACTTCGTCTGTATTTTCATCATTGAATTCTGTCAGGAAATACTGATCCATTCCGCTTTTTTTCATATCTTTTTTCTTAATGATAGCTTCATAAAGAAAGGGTGTTCTTTTCCCTTTTAGTGCTTTTAGAAAAAAACCTTCTTTTGGGGATGCTTCTCCTACGATGTCCCCGCCATGTAACAAAGAGAGCGAGTTGATTACAATTTCCTCCCCTTCTCTTTTTAATGTTGGGATTGCGAAATCTAATGTATTCGTGTCCCTGAAATATGTGAAATCGTGAAGCGTTAACTCAGGTACCCAGTTAAATTTCGTATTATGATCAAGCAAACTGTTAAGTGACATCCCGACATTCTTATATTTCTCATACGGGTGTGTTAACAAATCTTCTGTAGAACCGTCTACGATCGCAATCTTAATCATATCTCCAAAAAACGGATCCCGACTTAAAACATAAACCTCATTCAACATTTTTAGATCAAAGATCGCTTTATTTAATAAAACGACCCTTGTTTGGCCTGTTGCAATTTCATTCGGCAGCTTCTCATTGAGTTTCCTCCGCGCAGATTTACTTGTCTCCGCTTCTACCGTGACTATATGACTGGTATCTTCCGCATGCTCCTCCGACTCTAATAGAGTCGCCGTTACTTGAAAAGAATGATTTTCTTTTGCGTCATAGCCAATAGCAAGGGTAAGGGATTGCTGCTCTAGTATATTTGCTTTAGGACAGCCGCTAAGAAGAAACATAACGAGTAGGAATAACAGGATCCGCAGGTGCTTCATTATGTATGTTCTCCTCCTTTTCGCTGTTTCTTTTTACGCCATGCAAATACAATAAACACGATGCAACAAAGCAATGCTGGGTAAATAAAAGAAAAAAAGATGCTGCTTCCTTCAAGTCGAATCATAAAATCTTTCACTTCAAGACGCTTATGGAATACAAACGACATCAATAGAATGATAAAAAACACGGCGATTAAAATGGGTTTTGGGTTTAACTTCCACATTCTCTTACAACCTCTTGTAATCAGCCATGTATTTAACAGGATTCCGGAAAGAATGACTAACATCCATACGGAGATAACGATAAACTCCAGCCGTTCCAGGTAAGGATACTCGACGATTTTGAGCATATTTAGGGACGGCCAGAGAGATCGTAATAATTGATCTGGAGCAAAGTACCCGATCGATATAACCATAATAAAAAGGTATAGAACGTTACTGAATAAAACTGCGAGTTGTGAATGTAACATAACTCGGTTCTTATTCAGTATAAACGGATAAACCACCGTAATAATCTCAAATCCTGCCAGACTAAATCCCATTCTCACTGCGCCGTTCATTATGTCCCAAGCGCTTGAATCAAACACAGGAAGCAGCTGTGTCCATATTGCATGCTGTATCGAAGAATGAAACAGGATGAGAGTCAGCACCGTAGCTATAAAACTAAACAAACATATGCCAGCAATGACTCTTATTCCTCCCATCGCTGCATAAAATGCTAAACAGCTGATTAAGATGAACAGCACCCAAGTTGGTATATCAGGAAATATCCAAGCCTGAACTACAGAAGCATAGTTTCTCATCACCGCAAAGGTAACGAGAAAGTAGTACACGATATAAACCAAATTAAATACCATACCAATCCATTTGCCATACAGGTCGTAATGAATGCCAAATAGATCAGCCGTTTTATATTTCTGCAATGTACGGACGATAAGCCACATGATCAAATGGGTAACAACCCCAGCAATAATAACGGAGATCCATGCATCTCGCATGGAAGCTTCATATACTATTCTCTGGAAAGTAAATATCCCTACCCCCACCTGGGTATTGGTTATGATAAAGAAGAGAAGGTATGCATGGAGCATCATATTTTTAGGTGGAAAGACATTAATCTTCATAGCTCTACCTCCCGATCAATCATCATTGTCAGATTTCAACTTCTTCATCCATTTGGATCTCCAAGAAGAATCATTCCTTTTCGTTAAATCCGTTTGATATGCAAACTGTGTAGAATTTGTAATCAATGTGGCATTAAGCATCCCTTTGGTATCCGGTGGATAGAGAGGATACAGGTATGGTTTACCATAACTTGTCATTTTCAGCAAATGAATCAACAAGAAGATAGCAAAGAAAGCAATGCCTATTAACCCTAAAGCCCCGGCAGCGATCAGCATTGGGAATCGTACAAAACGAATGGTAGAACCCATCATATAGTTTGGTGTCGTAAAAGAACCAAGTGCGGCAAGGGCAACGAGCATGACGAGTGTATTGCTTGTAAATCCTGCTTGAACGGCAGCTTGACCAATAACGATACCACCTACGATACCCATGGTTTGTCCCACTTTTGTCGGCAGACGCGCCCCTGCTTCTCTTAATAATTCAATGGATGTTTCCATAAGCAATGCTTCTAAGAGCGGCGGAAACGGAACCCTTATTCTCGTACTGATTAGCGGCTCTAACAAGGGTACAGGAATCACTTCATAATGATATGTTAAGGCAGCTACATACATCGGTGTGAGGAAAATCGAGAAAATAAAAGCAATCGCTCTTAATAAGCGAGTGAATGTTCCGATTCCCCACGTATTGTACCGATCTTCTACCGAGTAGAAGAAATCAAAAAATGTGGTAGGACCAATAATAACTTGAGAGTTCCCTTCCATTAAGACAACAACCTTCCCCTTTAATAAGGCGCGCGAGGTAAGGTCTGGTCGTTCGGTTAATGACATTTCTGGAAAAAGTGAATATTTATTATCCGTTAAAAGCTTCAGTAATAACGGACTTCCAAAAAAACCTGCTACTTTCCGCCTTTCGATCCGCTTTCGGATCGTCTCAATAAACGGAAGGACATCGGGTGATTGGATATAAAGCATCGTTGCTACCGTGTTGGTTTCTGTATTTAACTGAATTTCTTCTTGAATTAACTTCGGACTTGTAATGTAGGAACGAAGTAGTGCAATATTTTTCCCCATGGACTCGGTAAATGCCATCATTGGTCCATAAATGGTGGTTTCATTCTCAGCGTTGGCCGGTGAACGAGCAGGAATATTAGCTACACTCACAAGAATCCCTTCTCTGCTCCCTTCCATGAAAACAAGAGCATAACCGCTTAGCAGATTCTTGATTGCATCTGACATTTGCTCAAACTTTTTACAATCGCCGATGGCAATCTGATCTGAAACAGAATCAATGTCCTCATAATGAGTTTTCTCTATAATTTTTCCAATGACATTCTGATTGATCTGCTCACAGTCCACCATACCAGACATAAAACAAATAGCGATTTTGTCACCGACTGGCTTTGTAATCAGTCCTTCACTTTCGTTTAATAACGTCTTCAGTTGTTTTTCGATCTGCTTGCTATAATCTGACATAATGGCTTTATCCTTTTCCCTCATCGTTTTACACCACAGCTAATATTCTCCACTATGGAGCATACATAATATGTCCGTATCATCTTCGATTCATTCATAAATCATGACATTGCATTGAGATGAGTTCCATGTAAACGCAAAAAAACCGCGGAGTTTTCCGCAGCCTCTTAAAATCCCAATTGATATAACCAAGCTATGATTTGTTCTTCCCGGTTTTTCAAAATACCATTCACTTTATTATATTGGCCCAGGTGCAGCTGTGCAGTTATCTTTCCATCCAGCATATAAAGTATTCGTTCCGCGTTAGCCGCAACTTTTGAATCATGTGTTGCAAGCAATATAGTCGTTCCTTCTTGATTTATCTCATTCAAAATCTCCATGATTTCGCCCGCAGACTTAGAGTTCAGTGCACCTGTCGGCTCATCACCGATCACCATCAGTGGTTCATTGATAAGTGCGCGGCAGATCGCAGCCCTCTGTAATTGCCCACCCGATACCTGGGTGATATCACGATCTGCAAGAGATAAGATACCTGTTCTACTCATTAACTTATCAGCTCTTTTATTAATCGTATTACGGCTGAGTTTCTTTGCACGATATGCAGACAAAATGATATTGTCACGAATATTCAAGTTTTTTAGCAGGTGCATCTGCTGAAAAATAAATCCCATCTTCGTAAGCCTTACTTCTGCCAATTCCTCCTCAGACCGATCAGCAATTTCTTGCCCTTCAAAGATAACACTTCCCGAACTTATTTTATCCATACCGCTGATCGAATAAAGCAAGGTTGATTTACCAGAACCGGAAGGACCCATGATTGCAACAAACTCACCAGACCAAATCTGCAAGTGAATATCTTGTAACACGGATTGCCGAAAACCTTGGCTATTTACATAAGTTTTGTTTAGCTTCTTTGCTTCTAATATAAGCATACCGTCCCCCCTTTTCACTTGGCAATTTGTTCAGCAATACTGTGTTTGTTCTGTGCGCGAGTGTTCAATAAACTTGTCATTGATATCATAGCTAAGAAAAAAAGCGGATAAAGAACATAGGTGAGGAATGGATTAAATTCTAAATTAATTTTTGGAGCCCCCATAAATGAACCTGCTGCATGAACAAGCCCCTGCCCAATAGTAACCGTACCTACTGTTCCAATAATAATCCCCATTCCTCCTAGGAAAAGCATTCTTATTAAAAACTGAATTTGGATATCCCGGATTGTAAAACCGAGACTTCTCAGCATCGCGAGTTGAGTCGCTTCCTTTGCTAACAGCATTTTTAAAAATAAAGACGTAACGAGAACCGTAATAGACAAAGAAATAACAATTGCAAAAATAGTGACAACCTGGAGTTGTCTAATTGTATTGCCTAAGGTTTGTGTGAGGTAGCTTTTTAGGTGAGTTATTTTCGCCGGATAAAAGGCTTCTGTGAATTGATCTACTTTCTCGTCCACGGAAACATCTGGTTTAACATCTAAGGCGATGACATGCCATATCACATTTTTTGAATCATAAGGTATTTGTGCTTTCGCGGTTCGACCCCCATTCGTTATATCTTGATAAATTCCACTAACCCTCATTTTCATTTGACCCTCGCCTATTTTTATAACAAGCGTGTCATTCACCTTTTTGTTCAAGTCCTTAGCCAGAAGAGCAGAAAGCACAAGTTCATGAGTCCCTTTTGGAGCTGATCCGCTCATATAAGACAAAGGAAAAATCGTAAAGTCACCTGTTTCCACGTTTACACTCTCCCAAATCCCTTCATCTTTCTGTATCTTATAGCGGGAGGTGATTAGTGGAGAGAATTTTTCTATGTCGGGATCATTATTTAACGCGGTTGTTATCTGTGAAAATGGTTGCAGAGTGTTGGCTGATTGCGGCAAGTCAATACGGATATCACTCTGCCCTACCCCTAAATAAGAAATGAAGCTAGGCATCTGTAGCGTATGCAACAAACCTAGCGGCACCATAATAATAAATACATTCAATGCATAAACGAAAAACAGTAATGTATACAGGGTGATTCGTCTGAAGATATCCTCTATTCCGAGGAAAACGTTTACTCCTACATATTTATATCTGCTAAGCTGTACTCTTCCGATCGGATTTTTTGACTTCATAGAAATACTTGACCTCAGGGACTCTACTGCTGATATTCGATTTAATTTTCTAAGCATGGCTCTGCAAGAAAAGACAACAATACAGAAAGTTAGACCAACAGCCAAAAAAGGAATGACATAAGAAATCAAGCTTCTCGTGACTGCGCCTAAATACAGGCTAATATTAGCGGTGACTAAATTCATGGTTAATAAGGATAGTAAATACCCACATAACGTTGCTAGTGCGGAGATCACAATATATTTTGCAAGATAGATTCGTTTGATATCGAGGGTAGGTAGACCTATAGCTTTCATGACGCCAATCTCTTGATAATCCTCCTCCATCGTTGCGGCAATGGTAAGTCTTAAGCAAAGTAAAGCGATAACCATTAATAGAAGACTTACAATAATAATGACAATAGCTATCATTCCATCGGTAAGTGCGTTCAACAAAGTGATTAATGAATAATCAATGGCAGGACCCTTATTTGGCATATTGGATGAGAAGTAGTTACTACTAAAATCGCTCAGTTTACTAAGATCGGTTAGTCGAAATTCAATGAGGTATTCTATATCTCCCCCATTTTCTTTAAGTACAGCAAAATCCTCTCTACTTATGACAAAACGCTTTGAACTGACCATAGCGGAGTTCATTTGTGCATCACGAACAAAATCAACAATTGTAAACTCTCGTTTGAAACGCTCTGTTTGAATGAGGACCATATCTCCAAGTTTGAGGTTCTTCTGCTGCATGTAATAAATAGGCACTGCAATCTCTCCTGGGGCCACCTGAATAACTTGATTCTCTAAATTCAATAAAAAATCGAAAGAAGCCGCTCTGCCTTACAAAACCGATATCCATCACACTATTAGCTTCGGGCTGTTCTGAAGATCCTATAAAAACATTTGACCCGTCCATTCTAAGCATCTCTACCGTCTGCTGTTCCTTAACAAGAGGATCGGTCTTCACGAAATCTTCGATCCCTTTTTCATCGATGGGCCCTGCATGCATTTGTACAAAATGAGGAGCTTTAGATAGCGACAACAAATTGTTTAGCGAACTCGTTAGTTCCATAAGGACATGTGAAGCAGTAGCCATGAGCAAGGCCGAGAGCATAATAAAGACAAATAAGATCGTTGTGATGATTTTATTTCTTTGAAAATCTCTCTTGACGATGTGCAGCAGCATAGATCGGTACCTTCCCCCTTCTTCTTAAATCAGCTACATATTCTCTAGTGCTCGGATCGATTTCATATGTGGAATAATAAGAGAAAGGATCACAATGAGGAACCCGCAGATGATGAACAATAATCCTGTACCTCGTCCCTCCCCGGTCCCAATAATATTACCCAAAGCAGGAACAAGGGGTCCTCCTTCACGTAATAATGGATTAAATACAAAGTCCGCCAGAGTTCCAGCAAGTGCATACGACGCTACATAACCAAGCTGGGAAAGTATTCCGATCATGCCCCATGCTCTTCCCTGTGCTTCACTAGAGATTTTTCTGCGAATCATCACATCGGCACTTGTATTAATAAAAGGAAGCGCAGCAAAAAATATAAATCCGGACACGGATAGAAAGAAAATATTCGTTGATATTCCTAATAGGGAAAAGAAGATGCCAGCAAAACCAAGACCTATGGTTAGCACAGTGATGTAGTTTCTTTTTATATTAAATATACCTATAATCAGGCTGCCGATCAGCATACCGGATGCGCTTAGAGACATAATGGTACCAAGGGTTCTGGAATTCATATAAGGCAGGAGCATCGGAGTAAATAGTGTCTGGAGAAGGCCCATATAAAAAGTAACAATGGAAAGAATGATCGTAATCTGCAGAACACCTTGCGAAGCTATAAGGATATCCCAGCCATCTTTCAGGTCTTTGACAAACGTTACTTTCATTCTCGTTTTTTGTATTACACGCAGATTTCTTTTTACAAAGAACACAGCAAAGAGGGTAATGAAAAAGGTAGCAATGTCGATGACGAGTATTTTGCTAACATCCATAATTGTGAGGAGTATTCCGGCAATAATGGGGGAGAGAAGATATTTAGAGGCGCCGGCGAGTTGTACAAGTCCACTAGCTTTAGCAAACAGTTCTTCCGTTAGTAGGTCCGTTATCGTAGCTTTGTAAGCAGGTTCTAGCAAGGAGACAAACATGGAGCTAAACATCACTCCAATACATATTTGCCACAGCGCCGGTTCACCCAGCAACATCACGATAAGTATAAATAGTAGGCCAAACGCAGAAAATAAATCGCCAATAATCATCATTAGACGTCGATCAAATCGATCTGCAAATACTCCGCCAACAGGTCCAAGGATAATGATGGGGAGAAAAGCACATAACGTGACCATTGCCACACTACTAGCCGTTCCTGTCATCTGGTATACATATACACCGAGCACAAATGCTGTCATACCGCTGCCAATACTGGATATCCATTCTCCAGCCCACAGTACCATAAAATACCCAAAAGATTTATTGACCTGTGTCTGCGTCTCCAGATAGCTCCCCACCTTTCAGCATTAAAAATCTATTCAAACATTTGGGACACATAAGAAAAACTTCCTCTCTCTGCCCCTAGTGTCGACTCCATAATATATATAAAAGCCTGGATCTTTTGTACCATTTCTTCAGGTGTCCATTTGAATATTCCTTCATCAAACAAAAACTGGGATGAACTAAGCAGAAACTCTATTGATTCACGAGGATAAGGGGTGCTAAAGAGTTTTTGCTCGATTCCCTGCTCAATCACTTCGGTCAAAATAGGTGTTAATTGCAATATGGTTTCCGTGAGACTTTTCTGATGGATCTGTGCATTATCAGGTTCATGAAACTCTTCAATCATCTGCCTTTTGCTCGGGGTATTTGGCTTTTGCGCCATAATGATCTGGAGCAATTTTTCGTGGACAGTGAGCTCCTCATTCGTCGCAATTTTCTTGGCAGCTATAACTCCCGTCTCGATAAACCGCATCACAACCGCATCCATCACTTCTTCCTTTGATGTAAAGTAATAATAAAATGTACCTTTGGCGATACCAATAGCCTGCAACATATCATTCACGGTAGTTTTGCTGTATCCTTTGGTGAAAAACAGTTGTTCAGCTGTATCCAAGATTTCATTTCTACGGTCTTCCGGATCCTTTGTGACTCTCATCCATTCTGCCTCCTGTTCAAATAACTGACTGACGGTCGGTCTACTAATGATTATACAAAATAACCATATTATGTCAATATTTTAATTTCTAGATTAACGCAAAAAAACCGCAGAGTTTTCCGCGGTTCCATTTAAATCAATGTTTTTGATTGATTTTACTTTTTCATCATTTTACTAAGATACAAATTCAGGAGATAATTATATTTATCTGCATGTTTTTGTTCATCCGTGATAATTTCATAAACCATATCTCGATAATACTGATTAGACATTCCCGCTCTGATATTCCGGTAGCGTTCGACTGCGGAAAGCTCTCCGAACAGCGCTTTTTTTACTCCTTCTATATAAGAATTTGGTTTCTCGAAATCAACATCAGTTGGAGTAGTGATGGTTTGTCCTGTAAGGTCCTGATAGATTCTTCGGAACATTTGATTATGCTTACGCTCGTCATTGCGAATACTCTCAATGACTTCTTTTTCTTCCTGGGACGGCGCTTCTGAAATTAAGTAATCGTAAAACAGCTCATCCTCACGTTCGCCGCTAACCGCTTTTTTAATTAAAGCCAGCGCTTCTTCCAGTGATTTATAAGTAGTCATTTCCTGACGCATCTGCCCGTATGGATCATAAGAAGGATAATAAGAAGTTGGAGTAACTGAACAATATCTTACTGGATAATACGTATTGTAATACATGGGTTCCCCTCCGGTATCGTTTGGTTTTCACTCCAATATATTCGGAAGTGGGCGCTTCGGTACCATGTCCTGCGTATATCCAAGTTTAGATTGGATTCTTCAAAAGAATATCCCTGATTTCTTTCGTTTCGAATCCGAAATCACCAAATGAAATTACAACTCCTCCGAGCGTGGCATAGTAAAATACCTCTTCTGTTTCGATGACGGTACTTAAACTTAGAATCATCTCTCTTTTTATTCCGCCTTCATCTACGAAACCTCCACTAATATTGCCCCAGATTAGATGATCGCCTGATTGCAATGCTTCTATATCAAGCTCTGAACTGGATACCGTAAAAGGGTATTCCTTACCAAATATCGTTAAAACACCTTCCCCTTCCGCTTTATATAATTCTCCATTTGGCGAGAATGTTGCATCTAGCTTTAATGTATCTTGTTCGCTCATTTTATTGTAAAAATCAGGACTGCCAAACATCTTTTCAGCCATTTCCTCATTCGTTGCTGTCTTGAAATCTTCAGGCACAGCGTCAATATATGTACTTTGATAATGAATGGTAACTTCCCCATCTTCATTGAACTTCTGTTCACTTGGCATCCCTTTTATGAGTATGTACATAGCAAATACAACTGCAACTAATAATAGCAGTCCACCAATCGTACCTATCATTTTCTTTTTCTTCTTCATGCTGTTCCCCCTGTTGTTGTCTGAAAAAGTTGACCTTATATTATTTCTTAATTATATAAATCTCTTTTCTCATTTTCGCTATCATACTACCATAGAACATAAGAGATAACAAAATGAAGTATATCCCCATTAATTAATGAAAAACACCTCTCCAATGAACAAAGAGGTGTAGTAAATTTACCCGTAAATACGCCTATTTAAACTCTGGCCGGCACCTGTTCTCCCTGCCATAATAGCTGCATTTCTTCATTTTCTTCAAGCAGCTTATTTAGACTGCCTTCTGCTTCAATTCGCCCGTCCTTCATTACAATAATATGGTCCGCTTTAGTAAGTGCTGCTTTACGGTGAGATACGGCAATGCAGGTTACATTCTTCTCTTTAAATAATCCATCCCATACTAGCTGCTCTGTCTCTACATCCAGTGCGCTCGATAGATCATCAAATATGAACAAATCCGCTCCCGTCATGATCATACGTGCCGTTGCTGCTCGCTGAATTTGCCCGCCAGATAACATGACCCCTCGAGGTCCCACAAAAGTCTCGAGCCCTTGATCTAAATGGGTAATGTCTTTCTCCATAACAGCAAGACGAATGGCTTTATTTAAAGACTCATCTACACTCGATCTCTTTCCTTGGACAATATTCTCTTTTAGAGTATCACTGAATAAGCGAGGAACCTGCGGTGTATATGCGGCTCGTGGAGGCATTAAGAAAGTGGCAGGATCGACTTCCTCACCATTCCAGCGGACCGTGCCCCCTTGCTTCGGAAGAAGTCCAAGCAGCGTGCGAACAAGCGTAGATTTACCAGCACCAATTCGGCCTGTGATGACAATAAACTTCCCTCGTTCAAGACGAAAATTAATATCTGAAATTCCTTTATCTGAATTCGGATAATGGTAGGTTAAACGGTTTACCTCGAGGACTCTCAGCTGTTCATTCGGCTCTCTATGAATGATAGGTAGCTCAGGAGGTTCCTCATTCAAATAGATTTTTCGTGATTCAATGATTCGATCTTCTTCACCAAGACGAAACAAAGTACGCATTCGGTCAAACGATATTTTAAGGCGCTTATGTTGAAAAACCATGTACCCGAATAGCGAAATACTGTACCCGATATTAGCCAGATATGTGGTGAATAAAGCAAAATCTCCAACCGTAAATCGGCCTGCCTGCATTTCAGAAGCGCACATAAGAAGAATGAGACCCGTACATATGCTGATTACATGTTGATTGAGTGATTTCATCCACTGCTTAAACAGATTATCTTTCAGCGCCGCCTGACGGCGATCTTCATTCAATTTGGTAAAGCGATCATGAACATGATCTTCGGCCTGACCTAACTTCAGTGCTTGCACAGCACCAAAGGATTCTGCAATAAAACTGGTAATGCGCCCAGTTGCCTCTTTGTTTTTCTGTCCATATCTGCGGGCTCGATTCCCTGACAAATTATTAAGGAAAGTAACGAGTACAAGAGGTAAGACTGCCACCAGCATGATCTTCCAGTTGATACTCGCCATAATGCTGATCGATACGACCGAAAAAACAAGTTTCCCCCAAAAATCTACCCATGACTCTACATACTCTACAGTCTCATCCACATCATCTCGAAAACGAGTCATCGCTTCGCCTGGTGATGCAGGTAAATTTCGACCAGGCCAGCGCATTATGCCTGAGAGCATATTTGTACGAAGTATCGCTTGAATATGAAAGATATAGGTGATCCATTGATAGAATGCGGTAAAGAAAGTACCTACTCTGATGAATCTTACCACCGCAATAAAGATCAGCGGAACCGCAAGCCACATATAGTCATTTGAACTTGCAGCGGTTGCCCGATCAAAGAACCACTGCATGCCAATGCCGATAGCAAGAGGTAAAGAGTGAAATACACACCATAATACTCCATTAATTAAGAATAAAAAGGGATTATACCGAAATAATTTTCCTATAAATCCAGCTACCGTCATGCTAGTTCCTCCTCTGTGCCTGTCGCCAGCAGTCTTGCATAATGCGAATTTGGACGCTGTGCAAGTTCTTTCCGTGCCCCAAACTCTATGATTTCACCATCGCTTAGCACTAGAATTTTGTCCGCCTTCTCTAAGGTAGCCAGTCTGTGTGCAATAATAATGCCGGTGCACTCTTCCATTAGTTGATCTACTGCGATTTGCAGCATCGTTTCTGTGGCTGCATCCAGCCGAGAAGAAGGCTCATCGAGAATGACTAGACTCGGCTTTGTTAAAAAGACACGCGTTAAAGCAAATAGCTGTGCTTCCCCTGCTGATAGGGAGGATCCTCCCGCCGTCAAATGTGTATCCAGTCCGCTCGGCTGTGCATCAATCCATTTGCGAAGTCCCAGCTGTTCGGTCGTCTTCAGGATAGAACCATCAGACACACCTGCATCAAATAAAGTTAGATTGTCACGCAGGGAGCCGTCGAACAACTGTACATTTTGTGTAACCATGCCAACCCTGCGATAGAGTGCCGGAAGCTTCAGTGTAGTAATATCGATCCCACCCACACGAATCACTCCGCTGTCTATATTGTATAACCGAAGCAAGATACGGCTGAGACTCGATTTTCCGCTGCCTGTTCGCCCGATAATGCCAAGTCTTTCTCCCGGTTTAACTGTAAAGTTAATATTTCTGAGCACAGGTTTATCTTTGTTATAACTAAAGCTCACCTTTTCGAACTCTAGACCAAGAGCTCCTTGAGGAAGCAGCTCCTGTTCCCCATCCACAATACTGCTTCGATGGGATAGTAATTCTCTTGAACGAAGCATACCAGACTTTGCTTTTTGAAATTCTTGGACCTGATCGCCCAGCATCTCAATCGGGTCGTTTAACATTTGGGTATACTGGTAGATTAGAAAAAGCGTACCCAAACTGATTTGACCTATCAAATAGTAATGTACGCCAAGCAGCAGCACCGCAGTAACGGCTAAGGCAAATAAGATCACCGTCGTATTCCATGGGATGACCCGAATCATCCACGCTTTTCTTCCTTTTAGGAATACGGTCCGCATTAATTGATGAAATCGATTCATCACGTAAGGCACATTGCCGTTCGCTTGCACATCTTCAATACCAGCAATTCGTTCTTCAATGAGACCAAATAAGGAAGCACTTGCCTCACGCTCATCCTTTGACGGACCAACACCTAAATTACGAATGAACGCCATAAATAAGATCGAAACAAAGGTAAATACCGTCATAACGATAGCAATAGGCAAATTCACAGTGAACATGAACCCGAGAATTCCCGCGAGCAGAACAAAGCTTCCAATGACCTGAACGATAAACATGGAGAAAAAGTTCGAAATACTCGTCACGTCTCCATCCACGCGTTCAATCATCTCACCAGGCGTTTTCAAGTTATGAAACCGCATATCAAGCCTTAAACAGTGCTTCAATAAGTCTCCCCGAAGTCGGTTGGTCGCCCGCCAAGAGACATCGTTACCTAAATAGCTAACGGCTACATTTATGACCTGATTTAGAACAGCCACGACTAAAAATAGACCTGCCAGCTGTATAAGTGTAGTCAGTACACCTCCAGCTGCTGCCGTATCAATAAATCGTTTAATAATTTGTGGACTAATGAGCTGCAGTCCTGTTGAAACGAGTAACATAACTAGCAAGATTACTAATCGGCCTTTTACGGGTCTCAAATACTGAAACAACCAAGTCATTGATACTTTCTTTTCTTTTGTCATTTCTTTGGGCATATAGCCCACCCCCATATGTGTGTATGTAGATAAATGAAATCATTTCATTACAAAATGAATTCATATAACTTTGAACAAAAACAGTTTTAACAGTAAATATTTACCAGTTTACCGTATGTTTTCTTTTTTTCCTAGGTAAAAATAGTTATAAATTTCCGGCTGGATTTTTGGCTAAATATAATCACGATGCAAAAAAGCACCCTTTACAGGCCAACGCCTAATAAGGATGCTTGCTTTCTAATGAAATGAATTACTCGGCCCTAGAATACCTATGATACAGAGATGCTGCTCCCATCAGAGCTGCCTTATTTCCGAGTTCCGCAGGAAGGATCGGCGTATGTTGAAAACTATCTAAAAGCATCTCTCGTGTACTTTTTTCTATCCGTTTAACGAGCCAGGACTGTTCCATAATGCCTCCACCCACAATAACAGCAGGCGGATTAAAAATATGAATGAGCGTTGCTACCCCTCTTGAAACTTCTTTTTCCCATTTTTCCAATAGAGAGAGAAGTTCCACTTCCCCAGCATCTATTCGAGAGAATAACATTCTTCCATCTATGATTTTGGGATCAATAACCTGTGCTTTTTGGACAAGTATTTTAGTCGAGGCAGCGTTTTCATACATGCTATCCCACTTCGCATCTATATCATTAATAGGATACAGAAGCATATGTCCAAACTCACCAGCCGTTCCATTCATCCCCTTATAGATCTCACCCTGCATTACAATTGCTCCCCCGATACCGGTACCGAACGTAAGACATATAAAATCTGTAAATGAACGTCCTGCTCCTATCCAAGCTTCGCCTAAAGCTGCTGCATTCACATCATTTTCAACCTTCACTGGTTTATCAAATCGACCTTCAAGGATATCTTTTATCCGTACACCGGTATAATTCGGTATATTCGGGTTAGCGTACAAGATGGATCCATCTTGGGGATTAACTTGCCCGGCAGTACTGATCCCAATCGCTTCATATCCCTCGTAAGCCGACATATAATCCATTACCTGTTCGATAATATACATGCCGCCTTTAAAAGCTTCCGCTGCATATTCCTTATACTCTGTTATTTCGCCTAGAGAGCTGCAAAGCCCAAGCTTAATTGTAGTACCTCCGATATCACATGCCAGTATGTTCATTACTGGTTTCCTGCAAGAGGGGGATAACTTTGCCGAATGGAGTGTACAAATCGCTTGGTGATCTCATAAGGTCTCGTTATAGCAGAGCCTACGACGGCAGTATGAATACCGAGGTCGAATAAACGGCAAAGTTCCTCAGGAGTGGAAATCCCGCCCTCTGCAATCACGGGAATGGTAAGGTCTCTTACCAAGATTTCAGCCATTGCATAATCAGGAAGTTGCCGTCCTTTGGTTGCATCTGTATATCCGCTAAGTGTTGTCCCTACACAATCAAATCCAAGTTTCTCTGCTTGAACCCCTTCTTCGTAAGTAGAACAATCTGCCATAAAAAGCTGATTCGGATATTCCTTTCTAAGTTCTGGAAAGATCTGAGTGATGGTTGTGCCGTCCGGTCTCACTCGGTCAGTAGCATCGAGGGCTATGATATCCACACCTGTCTTTACTAAAGCATCGACTTCATTTCGTGTAGGAGTAATAAATACATCGAAACCGCTATACACTTTTTTTATAATTCCAATGATCGGTAATAGGACTTGTTTCTTAATCTCTTCAATATCCTCTACACTGTTCGCACGAATCCCCGCTGCTCCGCCGAGATAGGCTGCATATGCCATTCTCCCCATAATATACGGACTGTGAAGCGGTTCCTCTGGAAGTGCTTGACATGACACAATTAACTTCCCTTTTACGTTTTGGAGTACATGATTATTAATGGACATATTCTATCTCCTCCGTGATGATGTTTAGTTGTTACGTTCTGAAGTAAACCGGCTTTCTGCTTGTTGCAGGAGCGAGATGATCTCATTAATTCGAGTACTATCCTGTACTGTGATTCCTGCAAGCGGAAGTCTAACGCCTCCGATATTAACTCCCCTTCTTCGGAGCACTTCTTTAATACCTGCGTACATCGAACCATCCAAGGAACAAAGTGCCGTAATGATCTCATTAATTTCGCTCTGGATCTGTGTTGCTTCTCTGAATTTTCCTTGTTCAATATACTGATCCGCTATAAGGAAGAGCTCCGGCATCGCTCCGTATGTCCCTCCAATTCCTCCGTCAGCCCCCATGATTCTGCCTGCTACAAACTGTTCGTCCGGACCATTAAAGACAATGGAATCTTGCCCCCCCGTTCTTTTAAATCGCTCAATATCGAAAGTAGGCATCGATGAATTTTTGACTCCGATCACTTTTTTATTTTTCAGAAGCTCCTTATAGAGAGAAGTACGTAACGTATAACCCGTCGTCTGAGGGATGTTGTAGATTAGAAAAGGAAGTGATGTCGCCTCAATAATATCGTTCCAATAGCGGGAAACTGCATGATCTGGAAGAGTGAAATAGATAGGCGGAATCGCAGATAGAGCATCATAACCAAGGGAAGCTGCATGCTCTGCAAGTAGAATACTGTCTCTTGTAGAAGGCGCACCTACATGAGCGATTAACGTCATTTTCCCTTTCAAACGGTCGGCAACAAAAGTTAGTACCGCTTTACGCTCTTCTAAATTATGATAAATGCATTCTCCTGAGCTGCCCCCAACATATACACCGTGCACTTGTTTCTGAAGATAATAGTCACATAAAGTGTAAGTACGCTCCTGCGATATTTGACCTTTTTCGTCATAGCAAGCATAAAAAGCAGGAATAATCCCTTTGAATTTCGACAAATCAAACGTGGTTGTCATAACTCTCCCTCTTTTCCTGAAAAAATAGAGTGCCATACTTCCCTTTTAGCTCTGCCTCAAATCTGATCATTTTGTAACGAATTATCCTTTCACTGCCCCCATCGTAATCCCTTGCGTAAATGCTTTTTGAAATAAGAGAAAGATCGTAATCATCGGAAGGGAAGCTAGTGCGGCTCCTGCCATCAGTACTCCATAAGGGGTTGTATATTCGCCTTGAAGAGTCGCAAGACCTAAAGGAAGGGTCATCATCGGTGTGGATCTTGTGATAATCAGCTGACTGAAATAATCATTCCACGCGTTAATAAAAGTGAAGATGGCCAGTGCTCCAAGTGCAGGTTTCAGCAGCGGCAGAATAATCGTTGCAAACAATCGAATTTCGGAGCATCCATCGATTTTGGCTGCTTCCATTAATTCAGAAGGAATCGTCTGTGCGAATTGTTTCATCAGAAAGACACCGAACGGCCACCCAATGGCGGGTAAGATAAGGCCCTTATACGTATCAATCCAGTTCAAATCGGCTAACATCGTAAACAGCGGTACAAGAATTACCTGCTTAGGAAGTGCCATCGCAGATACAAACAGAATAAAAATAAATTTCCGTCCAGGAAACATCTTTTTTGCCAGCACATATCCTGCCATGGATGCCGTTAAGCAAACCCCAATCATTTCGGAGGATGCTACAAAAAAACTATTGAATCCCCAGCGCCATACCGGATTCTTGAAGAGGGCTCTGAAATTATCAAGTGTCGGTTCTTCTGGAAACCACTGAGGCGGTATGGCAACCGCTACATTTTGTACCTTAAATGCACCAGTGACAATCCAGTAAAATGGAAACAGAAACAATAGTGCCAAAAAAATGAGCAGCAGATTAGCAAGAAGGGAAGGGATACTGGGCGTCTTTTTTCTCAGATTTGTTCCGCTTGATAATGGTCTTGGACGGGATCCTGTAATTTTCGAGAAAAACATCATGCCTTATGCCTCCTAGTACTCAACATCACTGCCGAGATATTTAAACTGAATAAATGAAATGGCACCGATGACGATAGCAAGAATAACGCCCATTGCGGCTGCAATCCCGAAATTACCTAATTTAAAGGCTTGCTCATATACTCCGTACATCACGGTAGATGTCGCGTACATCGGACCACCGGAGGTTAGCAATTGAATAATCGCAAATACCTGGAACGTATTGATTGTGGTAATGACGATAATGTACAAGTTCGTTGGCATCAGCATGGGCCACAATATGTTTTTAAATATTTGCCAGCTGTTTGCCCGGTCCATTTGCGCAGCTTCAATATAAGATTTCGGAATATTACCGAGTGATGCGACATACAGGATAATCGGTTGTCCAACTGACGTTGTTATCAGAACTGCTATAATAGCTAGAAGTGCTGTTCGTGTATCACCCAGCCAGTTTATAGGTTCCATTCCAAATAGGCTTGTAAGGTAGTTAAGTATTCCATAATTGGTATGGTAGATCGATGCCCAGACAACTGTAATACTGACAACAGAGGAAACAGCGGGTAGATAAAAGATCCCTCTGAATAGGGAACGTATCCCTTCTGATTTTTGATAAATCATCATGGCTACATAGAGAGAAAAGATGACGACAACGGGGACGGCGATTAAGACGATAAGCATTGTGTTCCACATCGATTTACCGAATGTTTCGTCCTGGAAAAGATGCTGGTAATTATCAAACCCTATAAAATCAAAGTCACGAAGTGTATAGGAGAAAAAGCTGATGTAGATCCCTTTCAGCATTGGATAAGCAACAAATATACTAAAAAATGCTAGTGCCGGGAGTAAAAACAAATAACTTGCGATCCAGTCCCGCCATATGTACTGCTTATTTCGAAAGAATGTAAGATTCATGATTCCCCTTCTTTCCTCACATCTGTACTAAAAGAGAAGCGTGCGTGAAAGCACGCTTTCTCTTTTTGGTACACAGATCTTATTTTGCTGTAGCTGCTTTGGCTTTTGTAATCGCTTCATTCGCTTTGGTTGCAAATGTGTTTAATGCTTCTTCGCCGCTAGCTGCACCTAATAGAGCACGTTGTAATTCTGGGAACCAGAACGTACGAACTTCGGCATAACCATCTGCAATGGTCGGCGGATCTGTCACAAATTTCCGTGCAAGCTCGGAGTATTCATATTCTGAATCGTCATATAATCCAGTGATAGAATTCCGAACCGACAAACCGCCTGTCTGAATTAAGCTTTTTTTACCCCATTCCGGGTCATTCGCGACAAAATCAATGAATGTTTTGGAAG
The DNA here is from genome assembly GCF_030263935.1 of Paenibacillus polygoni. NCBI lineage: Bacteria > Bacillati > Bacillota > Bacilli > Caryophanales > Paenibacillaceae > Paenibacillus > Paenibacillus polygoni. The sequence goes on from NZ_CP127162.1 coordinate 2,906,385, forward strand.
CAGTAATCTTAGCTTCATCATCATTATTAAAGATCGCCATACCTCCAAGATAAGGTTCGAGCTTTGGCTCGCTTCCATCCAGTGTTGGATAAGGAAGAAGAACATCTTCAAACTCTGCTTGTTTTAACGGAGCATTCTGTGCTCTAAGTACAGCGGAATAGTTAATACTGAAAGCAAGTTTTCCTTGCAAGAACAAATCATTGACGTCTGCAGCAGCAAGTGATGCCGATCCTGATATGACTAATCCGTCTTTCTCCGCCTGTACAAGCCAGTCCAGCGCAGCTCCTGCTTCCTTCGTATTAATAGCCACCGCACTTCCCTCTTCATTCAGAAATCTGGAAATACCAAGGTTTGCAAGGTAACCGCGTGTTCCTTGGTCTCCTGCTTGGCTTTTTGCATAGAATCCGGAAGGAATGACGTCCGGTGCTTTTTCTTTTACTGCCTCAAGAGCTTTCTTATATTCATCAAATGTCCAGGTGCGATCCGGTTTATCTAAGGGAAGAAGATCAAGTGCTCCGATTTTCTCAAAGACAGTCTTGTTGACAGCCATCATAAAAGGAGCCGTATTTATTGGATACATATAAATGGTTTCATCTACTACTGACTGCTTCCAAAATGCAGGGGCAATGTCATTTTTGATTTCATCTGTAACCATGTCATCCAGCGGAGCAAGTAAGTCTTTTTTCGCCCAGTCAATAATTCGGCCTGGCGCATCATAGATTACATCCGGCGCGGAGTTTGTGGCGATCGCTACATTCAGTTTCTCTGGTCCTCCATCATAGGTAATCATCTCGAGATTCACTTTAATTTCAGGATGTTTTTGATTAAAGGCCTCAATTAACTGTTTCTCGTACTTCCCTACTTCCCCGTCAAGGGCTTGATATGTAGGGAAATTCCACCATGTAATCTCTACCGGTTTATTTGTATCTGCCGGTTTTTCTGCTGTGTTCCCTTTCTCCCCGCTGTTTGGGGTGGATGTTCCACCTTCTTGATTTGGACTACAAGCAGCTATCATAGAAACCATGAGAAGTACGGAAATAAAACCAGTGATCCGTTTCTTTACAGCGATCATTGCCATTCCCCCTTGTTAGTCGATACTCGAAAAATTTCTTTTCGTGATCTATCTCAAGAATAATGTAAAATTCGCGGAGCGAGAATCCCTGTAATTTGAGATCTGGGACACAATTTTTACTTATTTATAGGGAACTATCTTTACATATCCCTGCATTTTGTATAATGATTGTTAAAAACATCACCTATTAACTTGTCTTAGTAATGAAATCCTTCAAATGCGAGGTGCTACCTATGTGTAAGCTGCTTATAGTGGAAGATGAATGGATCATACGAACCGGACTGAGGCAGTATTTTCCGTGGCAGGAACTAGGCGTTAACGACATTTATGAAGCTGAAAACGGAGCAGATGGATTACAACTTGCACTTGAAGTGAGACCCGATCTTATCATTAGTGATATTCGGATGCCTGAAATGAACGGACTTGAGATGATTGAGCAGCTGCGTCCGCTTCTGCCTGATACTTTTTTTATCATCCTAACGGGGTATAACGAATTCGATTACGCGAAGCAGGCCATTCGCCTCGGTCATATTCAGGATTATTTGCTGAAACCGCTGGAGTACGAGGAGAGCATGAGATCAGTCCAGAATACAGTCCAGTTCATTCAAGCGAAAAAAGAGGAGCAGAAGAAGAGATTAATGCTAGTGGAGGAACAAAACAAATGGAATCAGAGTGAACTTATAAAACAGTTATTAGATTCTAACTTTGATAAAAAATTGCCTGACAAACCGTTTTCTTTGTCCTATCCATTAGAATCTGAGCATGCGATGTACATTCCCATTGTCAGTACCCACATTGCTCCCTATGGAAGCCTGTCCTTACCGGATCTAAATTGGACCGGTGAAATGTTACAATTCATTGCAGATCATATACCGATCGTTCCAATATGCTTGGAGGAACATTCTTCCCCCCTACTCTCGTACCTCCATCAGAACCGATTATATGTGATTGTTTGTTGTCAGCATGTGAACCCGAACGATCACAACCTTGCTGCAGCGCTGAAAAAGGTAAATCAAGGTCAAACACATAAAACGTATATTTCTATTGGGCATCCCTCGTCCTCCCTGTACGAGATGGGAGAACATTTTAGATATACGGAGGAATTGTTGTTACTTCGTTACTCCGAGCGGGAAACCTACTTCTTCTCTCCTAACTCAAATTCTTCTCATCCAAAAGCAGAGTTTTCGGCCATAAGACTGGATGGAATGGAGAAAGTACAACTCATGACCACACTCGAACAAAAAGATACAACGGCTCTTCGTAAGCTTATTCTCAATTTCTCTCATCGTACTTATCAACTGAACTTAAGGGGAAATTCGCGTCAATGGCTCATTTTTCTTCAAGAGGTCATTAGCTTAATCCTGCGCTATACGGATCATCATCATCCGTTGTCCTCCGAAATCTATAGTGAACAATTGATTAAACTACGCTTTATAGAAGATTTCCAAACTTCAGAGCAGTTGTTTACCTGGCTAGCCGATTGGGCAGAGCAGATTATTTCTAATCCAGAACAGAGTGGCAGCAGCGGCCTGTCCGAAACGAACGATACGTACATCTTTTTAGAGATCGAAAAGTTTATGAAGCAGCATTTGGATCATGATCTCTCACTTCAGATGGTCGCAGAGCGATTTTTCTATAACCCTTCTTACCTAAGCCGATTATTCAAAACAAAATTAAATAAAAACTATATGACTTACGTTACGGAACTTCGTATCGGATACGCCAAAGAATGTCTGAAAGACCCTAGTCTTCTCATCAGCGATGTTAGTCTGATGTGTGGGTACAAAAGTTACAAGCATTTTGTAAAAACATTTCGCAGTATTACTCACATGACACCAACCGACTATCGCAAACGAATAGGGATGTGATTTTATTTGGAGCTGCTCACCCATTGGCTGAAACAATTTCACTTCAAACGTGTAAATCAGCAAATTTTCGTCCTCATGATTCTCATCATCACGATTCCTCTTGCCGTAATGTCATGGTTTATCTACTTATTTTCAGTGCAATCGATCAAAAATGAATATCAGAACAGTGCCAATCTGATTCTAAACAATCTTTCCTTTAACATTGATCAATATTTGCAAAGTATTGAAAAAGGAACGCTGAATGCTCAGCTTGACAGCAGTCTTCAGGATTCCCTTTACAGATGGCTGCAGCATCCGGAAGAAGACCAAAACTATCAATATCGAAATGTCATTGAACAGTTTGTCAGTACCATCGAAATTACGATTAAAAATGTAGACAGTGTTCAGATTTATGCAGGAAATCGAGTCTTTTATTCAGCTGATTTTAATCGTTACAGTTATGTAGAGACTGACTTCCTAAATAAGCCATGGTATCAGGAAATTTTGAAAGGAAAAGGGAAGATTGTCCTCTTTGGTACACATACTCCTTTTCACCGAATCGGAGGAGAGCAAGAGCATTCTGTCATTTCCATCGGTAGAGTTATTAATATTACCGGCAGCAAACAGCCGCTGGGTGTCATTCTTGTTGACCTCCGCCCAGATTCACTAAAAGAAATTCTCAGTCTCTCAGAAAACAGTAACCAAAGCTTCATCATTGTAGATGAGAAGGGAAGCACCGTGTATGCATCTGCGAGAGATTACAAAGGGAAAACTGAAGTAGACGGTGAAGAAACGATGCTCGAGAAGTCGGTATTGGAACAAGTCACGAAGCAATCTTCGGGTAACTTCTATGCTTCTGTTCAGGGAACCCCATCCTATATTAATTTTGTCACCTCTGATTACTCGGGCTGGAAAGTCATTCAATATGTAGATGAAAAACAAATGACGAAAAACGCGGAGTTTCTTCGTTTTATCTTGCTTGGATTTGCGGTATGTACACTGCTCGTAGCCTTGTTATTTCTTGCGATCCTCTCTGCTAGAGTGACAAAACCTATCATATTGTTAAGCAGACAAGTCCGTGCTGTAGGTTCGGGGAATCTGAATATACAACTCAATACGAATCGTAAGGATGAGTTTGGTATTTTATATCAAGGGATCAGTAATATGGCGGAAGATTTGAAGAATAACCTTGAAAAAACATCTGATATGCTGGCTCAGCAAAAATTAGCGCAATATGGGGCATTAAAAAGCCAGATCAATCCTCATTTTCTCGCCAATGCACTCGAATCAATTCAGATGAAAGCGGTGATTTCAGGACAACGAGATATAGGGGAAATGGTTGGGCTTCTGGGAAGAATGTTCAGAGTACATATCCAGACTGGCAAAGAACTTGTGCCCTTAGAAGAAGAACTCGCTCATACTCGTCTTTATATTCAAATCCAGCAAATGCGTTTTGGAGATAAAATCAAATATCGTGAAACTTGCGATCCAGCAGTTCTCCAGCTGCCTGTCGTTCATTTCTCACTTCAACCCTTAATTGAAAATGCGATTGTACATGGACTGGAGCAAAAAAAAGGAACCGGTAATTTGGAGGTGACTGCTGAAATCGTAGATCAAGTCATGTGTATTGAGATTAGAGATGATGGAGCAGGCATTAGTGAAGATCAGCTGCTTGAGATTCGCAACAAACTTTATGACCCGGCAAGCAGCCTTGATATGGATCATATTGGCATCAAAAATGTCCATGACCGGATTCAGTATCATTTTGGCGATCCGTATGGTTTACATGTAGAGAGCAGTTCAGCTGGTACCAAGATTACTATCCTATATCCGGCTCATCATTCGCATGATTTTCCTGAGAAAAGCTAGAAACCCATATCTCCTCCTACCGTTCCTGCGTTTCTATATTGCCAGCGGAAGCTCCATGTAAAAGGAGTTCTAACAGGATCCCATCCACCCATATTAGGGACAGTATTTTTCTACTATTACAACAAAAAAAGAACCAGCAATGCCGGTTCTTTTTTTGTTCTTTTTTTCTCATGTGAATTAGCTGCTTACCTTAGGAAAATATCCAATATCTACGGCATGTTTAATTAGTTGATGAATAAAAGATTCGTCCGGTTCAGCACATACTACACCTGTCTCTATCAGATGCTCTAATGTTTGCGGACAAGCATAACGAAATGCTGAATTTTTCGCTCCATCGCCTTCCAGCTGCGCCATAGCCAGTTCAAGTCCTGTCTGATCTTTCGGTTCTGCAGGATTCAGCAGCCAAGATTCAAACTCAGGGAGTCCTAACAATTTAATCTCATAACCATAGTTGGTAAAGTATTCAACCATTTGTTCATACGAAACTGCAACCGGATTACAAATGTGGAACACCTTACCGACCGTTTCCTTCTGAAGAGCTAGAGCAATGATGGCTTCCCCCGCATAATTTATCGGAGTCAGATCAACTTCCCATCTTACATTAGGCGCCTTCTCTAATAGAAGCATTGCTTTTAGCATCCGGTAGAATGCATTCTGATCAATATTTTTCTGGAAGACCCCTGTCGTAGAATTGCAAGAAAGATTCCCCACACGATAGATACTAGCGGCTACGCCCTCTTCCTCGCCATATTTCACAACAAGCTTCTCAGCTTCGAGCTTACTGTTCGTGTATACATTCTCAATATAGGAAGTTTCGTAACCTGATCCCTGAACAACACCATCCCATTGACCGTTAAAAGCTAAATCCTCCGGTATACCCAGTGTAGAAATAAAATGGAAACGGGTATCAGGTTTTTTCTTCGCTAGTTTCAGGAGTCGTCTCGTACTATCAATGTTCACACTTGCAAAATGTTCAGAATCCCCGAAATGTTTTACATCAGCACCGCAGTGTACAATCGAATCAACCAGCTTATCTACGAGCATCCGGTCTGCTTCACTAAAACCAAGGTTTTCTTGTGAGAGATCTCCTTCAATAATGACTACACGGTTATTCATCACTTCTGCAATCGAACTTCCGAAGTATCCCTCCATTACATCCGTTAATCGCTCCAAAGAAGACTGCTCACGGGAAGGGCGTACCAGACAATAAATAACGGCTTCTGATTTATGTAACAATTCATAGAGCAGATGGGATCCTAAGTAACCTGTCGCACCAGTAAGTAAAATATTATTTTGTTTCGACAAGTTCTCTTCCCTGGCTTGGTCTGAACCAAAGATAAGCGGATATTCTACCAAATCTTGAATCGGAAGGTTAGCCAGATCTGCTGCATCTTGAAGCATCTCTTCTCTACCCATCTCTTCTATTCTCTCTGATAATTTTGCGATCGTAGGGTACACGAAGAAATCATTAATTTTCAGCTGCGGAAAATGAGGTTTTAAAATTACTAGAATTTCTAGAATTTTTAGTGAATACCCTCCAATTTCAAAAAAGTCATCATGGACACCGATTCTAGTGAGTCCCAGCGCTTTTTGCCAAGCTTCGCTTACTTGTATCTGTAATTCATTCTCAGGAGCTTCATATTCAGTATCGTCATGGTCTATATTTATTTCGTACAGAGCTAGTTTTTTACGATCCAGTTTGCCTGTAGGTGATAAAGGCATTTGTTCTAAATGGTTAAAGTATTTAGGGATCATGTAATTTGGAACCTTTTTGCTTAAAAATTGTACAAGATCACTTTGGGCAATTGCCTGTCCATGATTTGATGTATAAAATCCTACCAAAATCTTTGTACCATCTTGGTCTTGTCTTGCTAAAACAACGATATCTTTAACGAGTTCATGCTTAGCTAAATTATCTTCAATCTCTCCAATTTCAACCCTAAAACCTCTGATTTTCACCTGAAAATCTTTTCTTCCTCTATACTCGACTTCGCCATTTGGCAAAAGTCTAACCAGATCTCCCGTCCGGTAGAGTGTTTTTCCAGAACCTTCTGTAATCGGATCAGCTATGAATACTTCCTTTGTTTTTTCCGGTAAATGCAAGTATCCTTTCGCAAGACCCATCGAACTAATCAAGAGTTCACCCGTCACACAGGTCGGACAAAGCTTATTATTCGCATCCACCACATAGAGTTCATAGTTCGCAAGCGGCTTACCTATACTTACAGTTGAGATATGTTCTGGAAGTTCGTAGTCAATCACATGTGCTGTTGCAACAGAAGTAATCTCTGTCGGTCCATATAGATTTATAACAGGTACGGATAGTTTTTTCTGGAGCATTCTTACCATTTCACCAGGCAGAGCTTCCCCTGCAACCGCAATACTTTTAATATTACGATAACTATGTATTTCATTTTCTGGCAAATGGGCTGCAAGCTGATTGAAAAAGACCGTCGGCAAAATAGCAAATCTTGTAGCTCCTGTTTGTTTTACGGCCTCTGTAAAAGCATCAATAGAGAAACGTTCTTCATCTGCTAACAAATGAAGTCTGGAACCACTGACAAGTGAACTAAATAAATCATACACCGAAGCGTCAAAACTGAAAGTAGAATACTGTAAGATGATATCTTGCTCCGTCAACTGGAGATGGTCCATAGTGCCGAACGCCAAATTCACTACACCCTTATGAGAAATGAGTGCTCCTTTTGGTTTCCCTGTTGAACCGGATGTATAGATAACATAAGCTAGATCATCTCCGTTCAAGTCTATAGCAGGAGTAACATTCGTATCTACCTCGGATGACTCCATACTCACCTGCGGATAAATAATTAATGGTTTTACTTCGAAATCTGATAATAGTGAATTTAATTTTGCTGTGAAATCTGGCTGAGCTAATATCAGTCTTGACTTCGTATCTTCAATAATATAGGCATTTCTTTCATCCGGATGGGAAGGATCAAGCGGAACATAAGCTCCCCCGGCTTTGATAATACCAAACAGACTCACAATAGTAGTAAGACTGCGCTCCATAAAAATAGATACGAACTCACCCTTCTGCAGTCCATTAGAGAGCAGCATCTGAGCTACACAAGTAGATAGATGATTAAGCTCCTGATAAGTGATCTCTTGGTCACCATAGGAAATGGCGGTCCGCTCAGGATATTTCTCTACTGTCGCAGCAAACATGGCTGTAATTGTTAGTTCAGAAGGCAGATCTTTCTTCTTATTATTGAGCTGCTCGTAGGCGGCTAAATCTGCAGGTGTTACTATAGAAATTTGATCAATTGGCATATTCATATGTTCAATGAGCTCGTTACAGAGATATACATAATTATCGCTAAACTTGCGAATCGTGGATTCTTCATACAGCTCTTGTGCATAGGTAATATGAAGTTTCCAGCTATCCAGCACTCCCTGCCCTACAAACCAATGTAAATCACTGTTCGGATGGTGAAGCTGATCTCCATAGAGCGTATGGAAAGCTATAGTTTGACCTAGAAATTCCCCGATTTCTGCCAGTGTATGATCCGTTTCTTCGATTGCTTTCAGCTTCATGTCTACTTGATCATATACGGTTTGAAAGTTTTCTGATCCACTTAGCATGATGCGCAGTGGGAGAATACCGCCTTTATGATCGCTCACTCCGACCAGCAAATCTTTATCACCACTCATCTTGTACAAAAATACGATATAACTTGAGAGCATCCAAGTGTTCATATCATACAAAGAATGTAGTTGTTCAAATCTTGATAGCTTTCCAGTCAGTGAAATGTCCATTTCCTTCATGGTTCTGCCTGACATCTTTGCCGGATAGTCTGTATACATATAAAATCCTGGCAAAGGCAGCTGTAACTCGTTCATCCAATACTCTTTGCCATGTCTAGTTAGTAGTGTTGTATTCAAAATTAATCAGCTCCTATTTTACTTGTAATTGTTCAACTAAGCTTTCTAGTTTGCCTGATACCTGATTCAGTTGTTCAGCAGACTCGAAGATTTGAGCAAAGGTAGCTTGTTGTTCCTGAGTACTTATTTGAATGCCCGTAGATACAGAGGAATTTTTCTCGGCTAGTACAGCAAGTTGCTTAATAGAAGCGGTAATCTGTTCCGTTTCGGCAACCATTTGCTGTGTAGCTGCGGATACTTCTTGGATTTGACTCGTTACGGAATCTGTGGAAAGTAATATTCCTTCAAATAGCGAACCCGTTTCTCTGACGACACGAATGCCTGTCTCGACTTTCTCTTCCCCTTCACCGATCGCTTTCACTGCGAGTTCCGTTTCGTCTTGAATGAACCTTATTAACTCAGCAATCTGATCGGCAGACTTTCTTGATTCCTCGGATAATTTTTTCACTTCACCTGCTACAACCGCAAAACCGCGTCCTTCTTCGCCAGCACGAGCTGCTTCAATACTTGCATTTAGAGAAAGTAGGTTTGTTTGTGCCGCAATCTCAGTAATTACCTGTACGATTTGTCCAATCTCTTGAGATCGACTCTGTAATTTTTCGATAATATCAACGGAATCTTTGACAGAGTAATTAATCGAATTCATTTGCTCAATAACTTGCTCGATATTGTGATTACCTAATTCGGACTGTTCCTTCATATGTAAAGAAATCTCGGATAATTCTGTCGTATTGCTTGCAATCGTAGTAACACCTGTCGTTATTTCTTCTAGCGAGACCACACTTTCGGTAATCGAAACACTCTGCATATCTGCACTATCAGACATTTCTTTCATGTTCTTCGTAATTTCTGAGGCGTTTTTGTTATTTGATTCTACCGTTGAAAATAGAAGGTTTGATTGCTCAGCGGATTGTTCTGATACTTTTTTAATCGTTCTCACTAATTCGTTCATATGGTTAACTGTCATATTAAACTTCGCATTTACTTGTCCAAATTCATCATCACTTGTTTTTAATTGAACTGTAAAATCACCGTTACTTAGTTCTTCTAAGGCGCCTTTTAAATCACTGATTGGTTTAAAAGTACGTTTCATCGTATAGTACTGCATTACAAGAACAATGATTAATGTAATTAGCAGCGCTATAAGCGTAGAAGATATTAATTCGATCTTACCTGAAGCAATTAAACTTGCATCTACGTCAATTCCCATGTAGGCAAATATTTCTCCGTTATGATCTACAAAAGGATACAGGACTGTGATCCATGTACCAAAATCATCGTTATAGGCTTTCGTATAGGAGATTTCTTTTGTATTAAACATCTCTTTTACGGCATCTACGTGCAGCTTGGGTTGTTCATATAAATCACCAAGCCCCATATTACTTTCTTTAAACATTTCTAATAGAACTGGGGAAAGAGCAATTATTGATGTCTTGTTCCCATTCTCAAGCTCAGGACCAAATATGTACCCCTGTGCAATATTAGGATGCGTAGCGGTTAACTCTTCAAAGGTTTTCATTAATTTCTGCTGCACAGGAGAAGTCGGGTCTTTTGTATCTTTTGCTTCTTTGGCATCTTCCGTTGACACCTGTTTAGCTAGAGTTTCCATTATTTTTCCGGAATCAGATTGAAGCTGATGCGTCAGCACATTACCTTGAATATAGTAACTGTACCAAATCACTACCGCGCCCGTTAGAATAATATAAAGACTTGTAAATATCATATTTCGTGTGACAATACTTTGATTTTTAAAGATGGAATTCAGCTTCTGAATAAAGTTGCTTTTTTTATTCATATTTGTATTTCTCCTCCCAATATGTCCTTGTAGTTCTTCATAGGAAAACAACTCATTTTCCCATCTTTCATTGATCCTATGTGACCTTCTCTTTATGTCATCCATCCCTTCCCTACTGAAATGTAGTACAGCATTATTAATTCTAAGAAATTAATGTTAATAAAACCCAAAAAAAGTTATTTTACGTATATCCCTATGTAGATATCCCCTTCCACCATAGGTCCTATTAACTAATCGGTTATTCTTCAAGGATTTTTTATACCTTTTTTTATTTATTTTTTCCGGGAATTTTCTATTTGTTTAAATAAAGATGAACATACTGAAATTTATATTTCCTGATTATGACAATTGTTACATTATTAATGTATATATTTTTAACCTGTGCCTTTCCTTTTCCTTGATCAGTAATAACGATGAAATTCCTTTTATTGGAATAAAGTCTCTGCTATAATGAGCTTGATATCCGTGAAGAACCCACGGAATACCGATATTAAAGAAGGAGTGATTGTGTGAATTTTTCACCTGTCTTTATTCGAAGGAAACCGTTATTAGCTGCTTTTCTAGCCCTGTTCCTCTTCTTGGGCGTACTCTTGCCAACCGCACAGGCCGATTCATCCCTCTCATCACCTGCTAGCGCACCAAAAAATCTTTCTCCCGAAACAGCTCAGGTATTTCTAGATGAATTCTTCAACTCACAGCAGGCTTCACCACATTATGTAGGTGCTTCCGTTATTATTGTTAAGGACGGCAAAGTGATTGCAGAAAAAGGGTATGGTTACTCTGACCTCGAAGAAAAGTCTCCCGTTGATCCTAAAAAAACAGCCTTCCGCATTGCCTCCATATCTAAAACTTTCACCGCAGTTGCGATTATGCAGTTAATCGAACAAGGGAAAATAGGTCTTACGAACGATTTTAAAACTTATATCCCGGGCCTTGAATTCGATAACCCTTATGATAAACCCGTCACTATAGAAAACTTACTTACCCATACGACTGGTTTTGAAATACGCGATCCTCAGGCAGAAGATATTCATGCCGATTTTAATAAATACATATCCATGGAGGACTATGTTCAAGAGCACATGCCTCCTGTTGTTCGTGAACCTGGCAGTTCTTATATGTACGATAACTTCGCATCACTACTATTAGGACTCGTTGTCCAAAATGTCAGCGGAGAACCTTTTGAATCCTATATGCAAAAACATGTATTTGAGCCTCTTGGCATGCAAAACAGCGGCTTTATGCTGAACGATCAATTCAAAAAACAACTTTCTATCGCTTATGATGCTGCTCGTAATCCGATTGATCTCTACGCTTTGTCACCATCGCCCATGCCGCAAGGAGGCATGATGTCTACTGCAGAGGATATCGGTAAATTTATGATTGCTTTCCTGAATGGAGGAACTGACGGTAAGAACCGCATACTGAATGAAAATACAGTAACAAGTATGGAAACGTACCGTTCTGAAATTCATCCCCTGCTGCCAGATACCACCTATGGATTTGAATCACCGTTTCAAATACCGGGAGCAGGAAGCAGTTCCAAAATTATTACAAAAGCAGGAGATCTGATCGGTTTCAGTTCTTATCTCTTCCTTATTCCAGAGCAAAATACGGGTGTATTCCTTACGTACAACCAGACGGGGGCTTTGCGTAATTTATTCTACCCAGCATTCATCTCTACTTTCTTTCCTAAGTATGCAGAACCTGCAAAGTTCAATCCTTACGAACCGCAACCAGCTGAAGAACTTCAGCGTTATGCGGGGCTTTATTCCGATCTTCGCCTGAAAACGATTGTCAGCAAACTAAAAGACGCGGACGACCAAGCTGGAAAAATGGAAATATACGATGCATATCTTGGTTCTCGCACGTTGATTCAAGTAGATGATAATCTATTCATGGATGAACTGAGCGGTCAATTCACCGGTTTTAAAGAAAATACAGATGGAAGTATATATATGAAAGAACCTTATTTAAACCCGTTCGGCTACGAGAAGAAAGGGGAAAAAGCAGCTGGGTTTAAAGATGTCCGCCCAGGCAGTGCTTACGAAACGTATATTTATGGACTGCAATCACTTGGTCACTATTCGAACGATGCAGGCACCTATTTCCATCCAAAAGATGCCCTTACTCGCGCAGAGTTTATCCAGGAAATCCTTGAACTCAGCGGTATCCCAGAAAGCAAAACCAAGCCTAATGCTGACAGCGACTGGGCTGCTCATTCTGCTGCCGGTTACATCCAGGCAGGCTACGAGATCGGGATGATTGAAGGTGCAGAGGAGAAGCTGTTCAAACCAGATCAGGTTATCACCCGCCAAGAGGCAGCAGTGTTGTTATGGAGGATTTTTAAACAGCAATACAGAGAGCAATTGTTCAGTAATGTAAAACTCTCTGGAAAAACAGATACCTGGGCAGTCCCTGCTGTTCAAATGATGATCGAACTAGGTTTATATGGACCAGAAGTTAAATTGCAAGGAAATGGTTCTGCTAATTACCAATCGGTAAAACCGCTTATTCGTCAAGAAGCAGCAGCCCTTATGTACCAATTGCTGACTCAGCCAACCGACCAGATCGTTGCTGAACTTGCGAAAGAGCAAGAAAATACGACAGCAAATCAAGCTGACGCCACGAAACAATAAAAACAAGGCAGGCATTTCCCCAGACGTTTATTCGTCTACCCGAAATGCCTGTTATTTTTATTCTATATTTAGACTGAGGGCATCTCCGACTGTCTCTAGAATATTCCCGTAGAAGCGAATTCGTTCTACTCTAGTTAATGGCTTTTCTGCCTCCACAATTTCATAAGTTCCTCCCAGTACAGCCAAAACATTGCCTTCCTCTATCCGTTTTTCTCTTTTTTTATTGCTGCTAGGCAGTTCAAGACCTAACAATGCGACTGCATTACCGATGGATCTAAAGGCACCTGCGATACGTATACTGCTCGGCATACCTTTTGCTTCGGCGATTAATGCGAAACCAACGGCCCTTAGAAAGGTGCCTCGTCTTTCAAGTTTTTCTCGAACTGTCTTTCTAATCTTCACTGTCCTCGTTGCAGCCAAAGCCGATAGTATAGCTCCAATCGCCGCAGAACAGGTACCGTTTACGTATAATTTGGAAGTTTCCCCTTCCTTAGAGACGGAAGCGATCAGTGTGGTTCCCAAGGCCGCAATCCATAGCCCTATCGTTTCTAAGCCTTGAGCCATTGTATTCTCCTTCCTCTATAAATAAGATATTTTATTATATGGTTAAATAAGAGATTGGTCTTTACTTTATAGAAAACGGGTTTCTTGTCTGCGCTGCTTTGACAAGAGAAGGAATAGGACTTCAAGATGGACCACTCGATATACTCATCACAAACAGAAAGAAGCGACTGATTATGTTCAGCCGCTTCTTTCCAATCTTTTTTATACGTACTCTGCTTCTTCGTTCATATAATTACCATCGCAATCAACATAGCGATGATTCCCGACAAGATAACATAAAACAAGTTTGGGATTAACGCTAATCTTATGATCTGCCCCTCTTTACCCAGTACCCCAACGACAGCGGATACAGCGACGACGTTACTAACGCAGATCATATTTCCCGCAGCAGATCCGATCGCCTGAAGTGCAATGATAAGATCTGGGGCAAATCCATTCACGGAAGCTACATCAAATTGTAGAGAACTAAACATCATATTGCTGAATGTTGCACTGCCTGATACAAAAGCGCCAAGTGTTCCTATGAATGGGGCAGCTATTGGCCACGCTCCTCCGAACACATTAGATGCAAGCTCTGCTAGTTCCGTCGGCATACTTTGTAATGCCGCTCCCTCGATTCCCGAATTCAGGAAGATCCGTACCATGGCTGTAGAGAATGCCAGCGCAATGGCGGTTCCTACCATCGAGCCTGCTGCTTCAGAAAAAGCGCGTTTCATTTTATTTCTTGGTATCTCATGAAGAACCACAGTTATGGCGACAACTAGCAAGAAGATGAATCCGGGAGAGTATAGAATTTGCCAATTCTGACTAATCCCTGTACCGAGGATATCACTCCATGAGATGCTTATCCCCTGAAGCCACCGCTGTAATGGTTTAATCACTCGAGTTAAAACAAGTAATACTGCAATCAGAATATAGGGTACCCATGCTTTAGCCAACGTTAGCGTATGTCCTGACGCTTCCTGTTCCTCTTCTGCTCTGATCTCTTTCTTGACATACTCAGAAGGACCGAATTTACACCACGGTTCACCTTTAGGCATTAGAAATCCTTTTTGAGCAGCAAGGACAACAACAATGAGGCTGACTAAGGCTCCAAGCAGAGAAGGGAATTCATAACCTACAAAAGTAGCAACAAGTGCTGCTGGTATGGTATAGGTTAGTCCTGCAAAGATCGCAAATGGGGCCATTTGAAATCCTTCCTTAAAAGACTTGTTTTTACCAAATACCCTTGTAATCATAAGAACTAAAATAAGAGGTATAAAGGTACCGATAAAGATATCAATCTGAGTTAGCCGCATCGCAATGGCTTGCAAGAAGCCGCTGATATCCATACCTTGCTCTGTCAAATAGTTCATAAATACAGGTGATGTTTCATCAAGGCCCTGTCTGATTCCCACATTAAAAGTGGTTCCTACAGCTCCAAAAGCAACGGGCGTACTGTCTGCGATTAGTGCCACTACTACAGCGGCTAGGGGAGGAAATCCAAGAGCTAACAGCAATGGCGCTGCTATTGCTGCCGGGGTACCGAAACCAGCTGCTCCTTCGATGAATCCTCCAAAACACCAGGCTACGATAATAACCTGTACGCGCATATCTTCGGAGATATTCATAAAACCTTCCCTGATCACAGCAAGTGCTCCCCCATGAGTGAGCGTATTCAGAAGCAAAATCGCGCCGAATATGATAAATAACACGGTAAGAGTAACAAATACACCCTCTACTGCCGAAGCTGTAAGGTTGATCAGCGGCATATCCCATACAAAATAAGCCAGAACAGCAGTTACTGCAAAGCTAAGCGGCATAGCAACGGTTGCGGGCATCCGCAAGATCACAAGAAAAATCAATACCGAAAGAATCGGCATAGCTGCCGTAATCAATTCAAGGAAATTCAAGGTTATTTACTCCTTTACTCAAACTTAAAGTGTAGTAATAAATATTCCCTAAATTTCACTTTCTAAGTCTTGATTTCTAAATAGATAAGTATCTCCAGCAAAAAAAGCCGCTACTTAAGCGACTTTCTCTACCTGCTCTATTCCTTCCACCACTGATCAAAAGGGGTAGCTGGAAGTTCTCTTTTATGCTTCGTAATGTGATAACGCTGCTCGATTTTAGCAGCTGCTGCCGGGTCGATCTGTTTTCCTGTAAGAAAATCATCCAGCGTGTCGTACTTAATACCAAGTTCTGTCTCATCCGCTTGCAGTGGTTTATTATCTAATAAGTCAGCAGTCGGAGTCTTTAAATAGAGCCGCTCAGGCGCACCCAATTCTTTGAGCAGTTCTCTCCCTTGCCCCTTTGTAAGCCCTGTAAGAGGAACGATATCCGCGCCACCATCACCAAATTTAGTGAAAAATCCAGTAACCGCTTCTGCTGCATGATCTGTACCGATAACAAGGCTTTGTCTTTCTCCTCCTACAGCGTATTGAGCAATCATTCTCATTCTTGCTTTGACATTTCCTTTGTGAAAATCCCCTAATTCTTCACCCGTGGAGGAGCTATATGCACTTACTAAGGCATCCACAGGTTCTTCGATATTAAACACGATGGTATCATCGGGCTGAATAAATTTCAGTGCTTCCTGAGCGTCTTCTTCGTCCTTTTGCGTACCGTAAGGAAGCCGTATTGCAGTAAACTTAGCTTCGTATCCTTCTTGACGCAGTGACTCAGTAGCAAGCTGTGCAAGTCGCCCAGCGAGCGTAGAGTCCTGTCCTCCGCTAATTCCGAGTACATACCCTTTCGCTCCTGCCTTCTTGCAGTACTCTTTTAGAAAATCAACTCTCTCACGAATTTCATCCGATGGAACAATGACCTCTTTTACGTGCAAGGACTCCTTAATTTCTTGTTGCTTATCCATTCTTACATTCCTCCCTATTCGAGTTAATTTCATAATACCTTTTCATGAGTACGAAATGAATTCATTCCTATAAATGCTTCCAATTTTGGATTGTTCTGAATCACCAGGTTAACCCTGTTCATCCGCTGTTGACCGCTGTATTCATTATTTTGTCTGGACGCTCATATCTATCTTCCCTCCTTTACTTTTTCATAAACGCTTCTACCTTTATTCTTATTTCCTCGATCCGTTTCATTTTGTTATCCCAACACTCTCTACTTAAATTCACAGGATATTCTGCCGGATTCAGTGTCCGTTTATATTCGTCCCACAATAAATGGAGATTACGCTGAGCAAAATCACGAATTTCTTGAAGGGTTGGAAGATCATATATCAATTCTCCATTTTCGAAAATCGTCTGGTGAAGCTCTCTAGCTTCAAATCCGGTAACGAACTTTCCAATAAAAGTGTGAACAGGGTGGAACATATGAAGCACTTCTTCCTTACCCGGTTCTTCCTCTTCAAGTGCAATATAATCTCCTTCTGACTTTCCATTCGTTTTATTAATGATACGGAACACTTTTTTAAGCCCGGGCGTTGTAATTTTTTCTGGATTCGAACTAATTTTGATCGTATCCACCATTTCACCTTGCTCGTCTTCAATCGAAATCAGTTTATAAACTGCACCTAGTGCAGGCTGATCATAGGCCGTAATTAACTTTGTTCCGACTCCCCACACATCGATTCGTGCGCCCTGGGATTTGAGGTTCATTATCGTATGTTCATCAAGATCATTAGAAGCATAGATTTTGGCGTTCGTGTATCCTGCTTCATCGAGCATACGGCGGGCTTCCTTAGATAGATAAGCGAGATCACCGCTGTCCAAGCGAATACCTTTAAAATGAATCCGATCACCAAGTTCATTCGCCACTTGAATCGCTGTGGGTACGCCAGATTTTAACGTGTCATAAGTATCCACTAAAAACACGCAATCTTGATGAACTTCGGCATATTTTCGAAATGCAATATACTCGTCACGATAGGCCTGCACCATGGAATGAGCATGGGTTCCTGCTATAGGGATACCAAACATTTTTCCTGCTCTAACGTTAGAGGTAGCTTCAAACCCAGCTAGATAAGCAGCTCTTGTCCCCCATATCGCAGCATCCAGCTCTTGAGCCCTTCTTGTTCCGAATTCAATGCATGAGTCATTACCCGCAACCTGCTTAATGCGAGAAGCTTTTGTAGCTATTAAAGTTTGAAAATTGACAATGTTCAGAATAGCCGTCTCTACAAGCTGTGCTTCAGCAAGCGGCGCTTCAATGCGCATCAGCGGTTCATTCGCAAATACCAGTTCTCCTTCTTGCATTGATTTCACCGTACCAGTAAACCTTAATTTGCGCAGATATTCAAGATAATCTTCGTTATATCCTTCTTCTCTAAGAAACGCCAAATCGCTCTCGGTAAAACAAAAGTCGTGTAGATATCGAATGACGCGTTCCAATCCAGCAAAAACAGCATATCCATTCTGAAAAGGAAGCTTGCGGAAGTACACTTCAAATACAGCTTTACGCTTATGTATTCCCTCTTTCCAATAGACCTCAGCCATATTTATCTGATACCGATCTGTATGGAGAGCTAAACTATCATCTAAATGATTATACTGCGTAAGTTTCATTTTTTTCATTTCACTATTCCTCCATTTCTATAGATCGCTGAGCCTAGTGTCCCAGCAAAATGCGCAGTGCCAAGTGATAACCGCTTGATCATAAGCTTGCAACGGCATCTTCATGAATAACAAGCCTGAAACCGGTCCCTTGAAACGCGCTGTATCTCGTCTTATCTATCCAAAATACATGATTATCATCTTTATGATCTTCATATATTTTCCCCAAACCTCCGAATAGTTTGCGTCCGCTTGCACCTTCTATGTTGTGCGGAGGGAAAAGTTTCGTTTCAGGGTGATAGGAATCTTCTTTATGATGAAGATCGATTGTAAAAAAGACATCCTCCTGATTATGAATATAAACTCATTTGTTATTGCGTTAATCCTTTTCTTCAATTCTTTGACCCGGTTTTCCACAGGTGAGTGCTCCATCCTTTGCAACAAAATCATTTGTATAATCAATATTGATCAGGGCTTTTTCATCTTCATTGGTAACATCTCCTTTATTATTTGTTTTAACTATTATCCTTTTGTTAATTATTATAGCGAAAAGCAGCGAATATTATTTTTCACCTACCTTTTACTTCTGCTATATATATTCACATACACGTTTAGGAGGCACTTCACAGATGATTGCAAAGGTGATTGCGAAGTGCCCTTACTTTAGAGACAATCAGATTATAGCTTCGCATGATAGATGGACTTATGAAGTTGTACGTCTACAAACCGATATAATTGAGTCGGCCTTTTCGAAGTTCTTGTGGTCTTCTGTCCGGTTACTTCCTCAATAAAAGGCAAGGATTTAATTTTTCGAGCAAAGGCTGCTTCAAGGGCGATCGCCGAATCATTCGTTACCGTGAGAAGAACAGCCTGAAGTTCAGAATAAGTAAACTCTTCCGGTAGGAACTGCTTTGCAGCTGTCGTCTCAAGCAGCTTCTGCCTAATCACTTGTATGGCATCCGTAATGATCTTCGCATGGTCGAAGGCAAGATCTAGTTCAAGCACCTCACTTACGGAGAAAAGCTGAACATCAGATGCGTCGTCATTCGCTTCTCTTGCTGAGAGTTTATGTTCAGGTACAATCGCAAAATGTGCATTGGTTATAATCCAGCCTCTAGGATCGCGACCTGGTTTGTCATAGACCCCAAAGTGTTCCAAATGAATATTTTGAATTCCGGTTTCTTCGTACAGCTCACGCTCAGCACTTTGAAAAGCGGTTTCCTTCGCATCTACAAAGCCACCGGGGAGCGCCCATTTCCCAGCCTCAATATTAGGCCTTCCTTCCCCATCAACCATACTTCTTTGGATCAGCATAATTTTAAGATCCATTACAGGGGGTCTGAATTCTTGATTCTTAACGGGGACAATGGTAAAAACAGCAATGTCCGAAGTATATCCATCAGGGGTTCTGTATTTTTTAATATCATATTGTTCTAGGGCTGCTTTATTAGACATCGCATTACTCTCCTTAGATAACAATTATCATTTTGTTAATTGTATTATATGCATGAAGGGTATGTATGTCAACCAATATTTACCTATTTTTCTTTTTCTAAGTTTTACTTATCATCTTGAAATTAGATTACCCTCGGCTCTCCTTGCCTATTACATTTAGCGCAATAAAAAAAGACTACAGGCAAACTAGTATAGCTAGTTTGTCTATAGTCTGGACTTGTCCACTTAAGAATGAGATTTTTAAAAAAATAGTTAGTTAAACCTGCGTCGTTGAATATCGATCTATTAATACTTTCGCAAGTCCTTCTAAATCAAGACCATCTACATGAAATGCGGTACGAACAAGCTGCGGAGATACAAACTCATCATATTTACTGAGATAAGGAGCCTCATCTTCATCAAGAAGTGTACTTGCGTCCTTATTGTTCTCAAGTTCGGACAAAATCGCTTTCCAGATTGCTGATTCATCCGTATTCCCGGCAACCACCATATAATAGGGTTCCATTGGAACGAGAGATCGAAGTTCAAGCCGTCCCGCGAGGTTATGCTTCAGCATGCGTTCAAGGGTACGAAACTGCTTACTGCCTGCCCAAGGTAAAATAAAAAACGAGTCTCCTCCTGCCGGAATAACGACACTTTTCAAAAGTCCGCTTTCTCTCACAAGCCTTCTCGCACGCTCAAGTCGATTAGCTGCACTTGGTGTAAGGTAAGGATAGAGATCATCACTCTCCAGTACCTCGCGCATTTTCTGTATCACCAGTGTATGAATATCTCCGCCCGCACCGAGCCAAAGCGTGTCCACCTTGCCTTTAGCCGATTTTACATATAAGGATTTATGCTTCGTATCTACTTCTTCTACTTTCCATAGCTTGCCTGCAAGTGAGAAACAATAACCTGGCGGGGGAACCGTGGTGATCGAGCCAATCTCCTCCGAACCGTTATATACGGTATGCTCTTCATCATCTTTAAACACCGCATAGAATCGGTAGTTATTCACAATTTTTTCCCCGCCTAGTCCGATGATGAGCGTTCCTTCCTCTGTCCGCTCTATATGATCGATATCAAGGAGATACTGCAGGAACGTTTTATATTCAGCAGGTTCAATCTGCCGAAATGAAGGAAGCGTAAGCACCGCTCTAGCCAGCTCAGCAGGTTCTGCCTCTCCCATGCTTTTCAGTGTACTCATCGTTTGATGATAGAGTACGCCTATTGGTTTTTTACGGATGTAGACTGGTTCGACCCATTTATGCCTTACGTATAGCTCCGTTACTGCAATGGCACGAAGCAAAGTCCACGGCATTCGGGCTGGGAGTTCTGCCTCTTCATCCTCTTCTTCGGGACACAGAAACAGCATCTCAGATGCCTGATCTCCCCTTCGGCCAGACCTTCCAAGACGCTGGACAAAGCTTGAACAGCTATAAGGCGCACCTAACTGAATCACGCGCTCCAGCTCGCCGAGATCAATTCCGAGTTCGAGCGTTAATGTTGCCGCTGCTACTGCCGGGCCTTGCCCGGTACGAAGGGCATTTTCTGTTTCTTCTCTCAGCATAGCGGAGATGCTTCCATGATGAACATGGAATACATCTCGCTGTTCTCTTTTTGCAGCAATTCGTCTCAGTTCAAGCGTAGTTAATTCTGCATCGGACCGGCTGTTCGTAAATACTAGCGCTTTTTTTAGATGGGTTACATCGTATAGATAATCGTAGTAGGCTTTTTTAGCCAGTTCCAGTTGTTCCGCCTGCTTCTCGTCTCTCGCATCCGGGAACGAGAAATGATCGATCGAGATTCGCAGTTTCCGTCTTCCTTGCGGGGATACCACCTCCACCGCTTGAGGCGTACCCTCTCCAAGCCATCCAGCTGCTGCATCATAATCACTCAGTGTCGCAGATAAACCGATTCTTCTTGGCTTGCAGGAGGCCATTCGCTGAATACGAGTTAGCTGGGAGATCACCTGCATTCCTCGATCTGCGCCCATAAATGCATGAACTTCATCAATAATAATGTACCTGAGGTCATGGAACAGGGCAGGTATGGCATTCGGACGATTCATCAGGAGTCCCTCTAAGGATTCAGGTGTAATCTGAAGTACGCCCGATGGCTTTTGCATCAGTTTTGTTTTCTCTGCTTGGCTGACATCTCCATGCCAGTGCCACACGGGAACTTGTCCTTCTTTCAGCAGATCACTAACCCGTTCAAACTGATCGTTAATGAGTGCTTTAAGAGGGCCAATATATAGAATCCCTACCGATTCAGATGGATCATGATACAGCTCCGTTAACGCAGGAAAAAAAGCAGCTTCCGTCTTCCCCGAAGCTGTTCCGGATGCGATAAGCAGATGATGATCTGTGTCAAAAAGGACACGGCAGGCTTCTACCTGCGCTTCACGCAGTGTGTCCCATTTCTTTTTGTATATAAATTCTTGAATGAACGGTGCCAGTCTTCTGAAGGGCCCGCTGCTCATAGTTCAAACTCCGTGAATAAATCATCCAGCTCGTCCTTGTCCCTAGATGGATTCACTTTTTGGCTGCCGGCAAATACCGCTTCTTTCTCACCGAGCAATCCTTCAAATGTTGCTTCCGGATGCTGATGCAAAGTATGAAGAAGATCCATAAAGTCCCTGACCACTTCACGCGTGGTTAACATCTCTTCGGCGCCGAGCCGTCCAACAGCTGCTTGCATAAACGCGATCAACTGTTCATCGGTTAGCTGTGCTTCGTATCCAAAATGCATCGCGTGAATATCGCGCAGTTTTTGCAGCAAGATAAGAATCTCTTCATGAGATAACAAGTCCAGCTTTAATATAGGTGAAGTGTACGTTTTGAGCGCACCGCCGCCATAACGTCCATCGATCAGTCTTGAGCGCAGGGCATCATAACTAAACAGCCCTCTTCGTTCATCTTCAACAAATTGCGGAGTTCCGCCCATGTAAATCCCCAAATGTTCTGCTTTCCCTTGCATCGTATCGTTGAACATGGTCAGCAGTTTTTCGTAGTTACTCTGCCGCGATATCGTGTTCGTAATCTTATAAAGATTAACCCCTTCATCGATGAAAAGCAGTAGTCCCTTATAGCCGATTTTCGCAGCAAATTCAGACCATAGTTTCATATAATCATACCAGTTGTCATCATCAATAATTACGCCAACACCAAGCTCCTTGCGCGCTTCCGTCTTTGTAGGGACTTCACCCCGAAGCCATCTCAGTGCAGCTGCTTTACGGTCCTCGTCTGCAAGTTTATAACCCGACCAATAAGCGGCAAGAACTTTAGCGAAATCAAATCCATGCACAAGATTCTGCATGTCACTCGTTACTGCGTAGATTTTCATTTCGACCGCTTCATTCATTGCCGGGTCATCCGGGCGCAGACCACTACTCATCATCACTTCCTGCTGAAGGGAAGCAATCCATTTTTGCAGCATGATTTCAAGTGCACCGCCGTCAGGCCTCGTCTTCGTTGATAAATGCATCATCAGTTCACGATAGGTTGCGAGACCTTGGCCTTTTGTTCCCACAAGTCGGCGCTCCGGTGATAAATCGGCATCCGCTACTACAAAATCACGATCCATGGCATAGCCCCGAATCATCTGCAGCAAAAAGCTTTTCCCGCTCCCGTATCGTCCTGTAATCAGCCGAAAAGCAGCCCCGCCTTCCGCAATATTATCCATGTCTCTCAGGATCGATTCGACCTCCGGTTTCCGTCCAACCGCGATATGTTCTAGACCCACTCTTGGCACGACCCCTGCGGTTAAAGAATTGACGAGTGCTGTCGTTAGTCTTTTTGGTATTTTCAGTTGTTTCATGAAGCCGTTCACCTCTATTCATCCGTATAACTCAAAGTTTGTAATGCTTCTATATATTCTTCTGTAATCTCTTCCCCATCAATCAAAATATCACCGATAATCTCCATCGATATTTCGTTAATTTCTTCTATCATTAGTTCAGGCATGGACCCCGCCTTAGTAGCGATCCTTTGCAGCTCAGCAGACCCTTTTTGATCCCTAAGTATATAGAGAACTTCCAGTTGAGCTGCGCTTAACCGCTCCGCCAGCTCCTGCCATTCTTCCTCCATATTGTCGGTATTCCACACGAAGTGATAACCTGGCTGTTCCACACTTGTAACAGAATTCATTTCTACATTGGTCGTTTCTGCACCAGTGGTTTCTGCACCATGCGTTTCTTCACCAGTCGTTTCTACATCGGTAGTTTTCACGTCAGTCTCTTCTATGACAGAACTTTTTGCGACCGTCCTTTCAACCTCAGTTCTTTCTACAAAAGTCTCTTCTGCCTTCCAAATTTCTATATTAGGAGATTGATCTTCATCTGCAGGTGGAGGGCTGTATAGCACAGAACCGCCAAAATTCATCTCGGTTTGGATCGTTTGCAGTTTACCTGGATTCGGTGCAGCTTGCTTTCTCCGCGTACCAACATTACCTGCTTCTGTTGCAGTATGTGTTGCATTATTATCATCAATCGTCAGCATGTCTCTTACTTCTTCCGACTCTTGCTGTAAACGTCTTAACTTCTTCGTATTAATCTTCACTGCAGGACGAGCTTTCTTCGCTGCTTGTACTTCACGTTCTTTTATTTCTCTTCTGAGGTAACGGGTTACCAGCTCTTCCACCTCGGATTCCAACTTCACTCCGCGAAGCCGTCCTTTAACCCCCATCAATTCACGAAGCTTATTCTCCGTAAAACGCACCAGCTGTGTTAAATAGGCACGAAGCGGTGGATGCTCGCTGATCGGAAACACCCTGACTTCGGCGTGTTTTCCATAAAAATCATGATCATACACCGCACTGCGGAATAATATCCTCTTACTTGTCACTTCTTCAGGCCAAAAACGATGGATTAGACGAAGCCCATGCTTTTTCAACCAGTACCGATCAACTAAGGCGATCACCTTAGGCGCATAAGTTTTCATCTCTTTACGTCCTTGTTCCTTGAAAAAGCTGCTCTGTTCTGCATTATAATCTATTAACATCATTAGCATATCCCAAGACAAATCTAAAGGATCTGAAGTAAACCTGCGCATCCATTCGCGTTCCTTTAATTCGTCAGACAGTTTGCGCGGAATTTTCTCCATGAGCTCTTTATATGGCATTTCAAGTCCGTGTACTAAGCAAAAATCAAATATCCATTCGCGCATGTACATATCAATCTTCTTTTCGCGTTCTCCATAACCAAACCAGACTTCGTCCAGTAAAGCGAGACCTTCCTCTGGAGCAGACCAACCTACACCATGAATCAGTTCATAGATATAAAGAAACAAGTAGGATAGATCTGTATCTGGATATCTGCCTTGTTTTACTTCCTTACGCCAATAAAAATACCATCTCTTCTGGGCTGAACTCATCTGTTCATAGGTTGGCCAGTACGCCCGATAAGAGACAAAGGGTGCTTCCGAACAAACGACAGATTCAAATTCTCTGGCCTGCTTCACAAAAGTTTGCTCACGTGTAAGGAATATGAACTGCTTCTCCCAATCAGCATCCCGTTCAAACGTTTGTGGAGACACGACAAGGTTCCCTTTCCGCTTCAACGTATCTTCTGGCATCATGATTGGTTTTACTTTGTCTATATCAAAAGCAGGATCAACCTCCCTGTTATATAAGGGAGCCGGAGTCTTGTTGTTCTTTACTTGCTTAGTTAAGAAGACGTCTTCACTGCTCTCCTCATTCCATGGATTCCAGTCGTCCACCTGCATATCATCTAGAAAATCAAGCCCGTCCCATTCAGCGTCAATAGGCACATAAGTAAGATCCTGAACTTCTTCCTCAGGTTCTGAAAGGGCATGAGAAAAATCTTCTCTTCTCGGAATCTCTGCTTCTTTCTCTTCATCCATCCATTCGTATTCCGCAAAGCGAATCTCATTCTTCTGATGAATAGATTGCTTCGGGATCGATTTCCCGTCATTTGCACTTCGCTGAATCCTATTCTGATTATCATCCATAAAGGCTATACCTCCATCACGATTTCATTATAACAAATCACTTCCTATCAAAGGAGGGTTAAAATAACTTCTGGAATTTATTGTTTAACATTAAGGAATCGTTTAAGATCTTTTATATGACAACCAAGACTACTAAAAGGAGTTTATTTATGAAATTAAGAAAGTTGCTTAAGCCCAGTTACATTCTTTGTATGATTTTATTTTACATCACAGCCGTCTTTGGCGGTATTTTTACTGTGATCGATCACGTCTTTCATCTGTGGTTCCCAGATCATCCGATTACTTTGTTTTTAGGACCGTTTGAACCTGTGTTCTCTTATGTAAATCTTTACTTTTATGAGCATCCCGAACTTTATAGCAACACCTCTTTTCTTACCCTATCTTTTCTTAGCAGTATTTCTTTAATGATTGTTCTTTTCCTTCGATGGCAAGAATCGCTTTGTTCAAAGCAAAGGCAAAGATAAAGAATCCGACCGCACTAAAAAGACCATCGAAATAAGGAAAATCTTCTAGTACAAGATCGGCATTTACAATCTCGAGCTGTTGTATTGCTTGCTTAAGAAGATAACTGTCTATATTAGAGTATATAGTTACTAGAATCAGAGTCGCTATCCCAAGTTTATAAAGGATGGATACATTCACTTTTTTAAAAAGCCCTTTTTTATCAATATTCTTTATCAATCTGCTGATATACCAAAGAAAAAGGAGTGCCCATCATAGGACGATTTAATTAGTTCAATTTCATTACATAATAAAGATTCCAGAAATAACTTGCTTCTAGAAGAAGAAAAAGTGAAATCGAAAGTACGATTTCACTTTTTCTTCTTCTATTTGTTTATATGCGAGAATGATTCTATCACTTTCGAAACGAAAGGTAAATCAGCGACTCCCAAATATTTTATGATTTAGATGAAGAAAGATGGCTAGAAGCAAATTCAGCCGTAGGAATGATATTTTTTCTGCGATAGATAGATAGAACTAGTCCAATAGCTGATAAGTCAAGCCACTGATTCGTTCCTCCATAGCCGATGAAGGGTAATTCCATGCCTACAAACGGCAGAAATCCAAATGACATAAGTATAGGCCATGCAAATCTTATCGTAAAAAAGAACAACACGACAAAAATAAGTTGCCTGCCGTATGATTCTTTGACTTTGGATAGTAACTGTACTAAATATCCAAGGAACAATCCGATTAGAATAATGGTGATGAAGCCAAAAATCCAGCCAAAACAATAGATCAGATAAGGAAATAAAGAATCACTTTGAACATAACCAAGTCCAGGATTACTGGAAGCAAATCCTTGTCCAAACCATCCTGCCGATCGGATTGCCTCCATTGATTTCATCTGAAGATAGGCATTATCCTCTATCGGTTGCAGAAATTGCATGAATCTTTCCTTGATTGTATTGAAATGAGGCATTGTAAAATACAACAAAGCTACAGTAGGAATCATGGTAACGATGGCAAACTGTTTTACATTTCTTTTGGTGAGCCACATCAACATCATATACAAAGTCATGTACATTATACCGCCGTAAAGTACAGAATTGCCTATATAAGTGAGAATTAATAGAGGGATGACTCCTCGATAAAAAGTGTGCAGGATGGTATGGATCCAGTTCATTTCTTTTATCGGCTTCATTCCCGCAAGTGCCAACAAGAGCAATATAACAGAGCTGTATAACATATTTATAGAGAAAGGACCTAGTATCACATAACCCTTAACACCATTAATCATAGGACTATTCATTAAGATAAATGCGTTCATAAATAATAGAAGGAAAAAAACTTGGTCTGAATATTTCTTCAGCTTCTGATAATCAAAGAAATAAAAACAAACAAGCAATATGATTCCAATGCCCATTTGCAGTGTCTTTCTAGCCGTCAAATCAGGAATAGGAGATGAACCCGATACGTCAATACTGACTGCTCCAATAACTCCAATTAATGATATGATCGCAACAATAAGGGCAATCCTCCAATTGAGCACTGGTTTATGGGTTTCATTCATGCTTTTCCCAATCACATCGGGAGATCCCATTTCTTCGATAGCCTTATGTATCGCAGTTTCTTTCGAACTGCCTCGGAGCTGCAATTCCTCTATCCGATCCTCGATATGATTCGTAAGTTCCTCTCGGATTTCAGGGTGCATCTTTTTGACCTTAATATGGCGGCATACTTGATCCAAAAATTGCTGGACCACTTCATTCTCTTCACTGTTCTGCACGTTATCCTCTCTCCCCTATTACAGTATCGACTGCTGTACGAAACTGAATCCATTCTTTCTTCTTTTCCTGAAGTTTTCTCTTTCCCTCATCTGTAATCTGATAGTATTTTCGTTTACGCCCATCCTGCTGACTCCAGTAAGCGTTAAGCAGACCTTCTGACTCGAGTGTGTGGAGAATAGGGTATAGAGTCCCTTCTTTCATGACAAACACCTGATCCGACTTGTTTTCAATTTCTTTGATCAACTCATATCCATACATTTCTCGTTCATTTAGCACAGTGAGCAGCAGAATTACTGTACTCCCCTTAAGGAGCTCCTTATTTACAGACATTTTCACATCCCCTTTTCATACCTCGTAAATCTATGTATCGTAAATCTATGTATATAGTACAACTAATTTCTACCTTAAACAAGAATAAATTCCTTTTATTTCATATTTTTGAAAATGAATAAAGCGACTGGTATAGTACCGATCGCTTTTCTCGTCGTATGTATGCTTACATTAATAAATTAATTCTATCTCCATTGTTGCTAGTTATACCGGACAATACGGCGTTCTATAATACCGGTTATTACGTAAGATACCAGAATTGCAGAAGTGTAGGCAATGAGATCCAGGACACCGAAAACACCATGTCCTAGAATCAGCTGAAGGAACCTATTTTCACGGAGCTCATTGATCCAAGGAGCATGAACTAACTGAGTAAATTCTATGAAATAACAGAATAATAAAGGAATAATGAATTGATATCTACGAGGAACATTCAAAAAAACGAAGGAGAACAAAAAGAAAATGAGCGCTGCCCATAAAAAATCACCCATAAAGGGTACTTTGGATCGGAGTGATAATCCTAATACAATAATGATTACACAAGTAATTCCCAAGATGATTCTTTTCATATGCTTGCCCCTTTCTGTCTATACATAATAACGTAGTACCTCAAGTAAAGTTTTACATTAAATAAGAAAAGAATCCTGTCACCAGGATTCTCATGATCAATCAATTAGCGATAACTGCGAATAAATTCCCCAATTCTTCTTGCCGCTTCCTCCAGCCGCTCTTGTTCTTGCACAAGTGCAATTCGTACATAACCCACGCCTTCACTGCCAAATGCATCACCAGGTATGACAGCCACGCCGCTGTGAAGTAATAATGCTTTCGCAAATGATCTTGAATCCCATTCCTGAGGTTTCCCTCGAAATGGCTCTGGAAGCCTTGCCCACAGAAACATCGTTGCACATGGTTTTCTAATATTCCAACCTTCTTTGGCAAGTAAATCTACGAACAAATCACGGCGGGCTTCATATAGCGGAGCCGGCCCTGTATAATTTTCTCCCTCTGCGATGGCTTGTTCCAAGGCTGTGACCGCGGCTTGCTGAATCGGTTCAAATACACCATAATCGATATTTTCCTTGAGGATCCTTAAAGACTGGATCGCTTGTTCATTACCAGCGAGAAAAGCAATCCGGCAGCCTGCCATTTGGAAACTTTTCGAGAATGAATGGAATTCCACCGCGGTTTCAATTGCACCCGGTATACTTAAAATACTCATCGGGCGATAACCATCAAAGCCCATTTCAGAGTAGGCCATATCATGTACAATGAGTACGTTCCACTTGCTCGCTTTCGCGATTAATTTTTCGAAATACTCCTGCGACGCAGCAGATGCAATCGGGTTTCCCGGAAAACTCAGTAAAATAAAAACAGCTTCTGCCCAAATCTCATCAGGTATCGCATCTAGGTCCGGCATAAACTGATTGTCTTCCTTAAGCGGAATTTCATAAGCTCGAACTCCCGCAATAGCAAGTGATCCAGAATAAATGGGATACCCTGGATTTGGGACCATCGCTAAGTCCCCTAGATTACAGATGGCCTGAGCCAGATGTGCTAGACCATCTTGTGAGCCCATCAGAGATATGATTTCGGTCTGCGAATGGAGATCGACTTGAAATCGGTGATTCATCCACTTTGCCACCGTAGTAAGGAAGATTTCACTTCCACTTGATTTGGGGTACGCATAGCTTCCCTCTTTCAATACTTCCCTGCTTAGGGTCTCACGTATATAAGATGATGGTCCCTGATCTGGGCTGCCTATTCCAAGATCAATCAAATCTTTTCCATTTGCTTTCGCTTCTTCTTTCCAGCTTGCCACTTCTGCAAAAATGGATGAGCCTAAATGATCTAATTTGGCAGCACGCCAAGACCCTTTTGTATTCTCTGTATGTATTGTCATGATGAGTCCACCTTTATTTTCTTTTTTATTACGAACCCTGCTTCTTTATTCTAAGCTCTACTCCCAGAAGATCTGATGATTCCCGCGCAGTCTAGCAAGACCTTCCACATAGAAATAATCACCGTAGATTAATGAAACGTCTACATTTTGTTTTTCGGGATAATGGCTCGTACCGTGCATAATCAAACCTTCTTCTTCGGAATGATCAATTGTTCCATAGTTTTTATAGAGGGACTCTAGAATTCGCTCTCCTGCCTGCCGGTAAACAGCTCTTTCCCACTCCGGAACAAGTGTGGAGAGTAGTATAAGTCCGCTAGCTGCACATGCTCCAGCAGAAGAATCTTTGATGTGTCTAGTATCCTCCGGCGCTCGGAAATCCCAAGCAGGTACGAGATCATCAGGCAGTTGTGATAAAAAGAAATGCGCCGTTTGTTTGGATGCATGTAAATACGCCTCATTACCGGTGTGATGATAGGCAAGCGCTAGACCGTACAAAGCCCATGCGTTTCCTCTTGACCACGCTGAATCTGGTGCATATCCTTGACCCCCGAGATATTCTGCCGCTTCTCCTGTATCTGGATCAAACCGAACGATATGACGTACCGACCCATCAGGCCGAATAAAATGTGATAGAACCGTATTCATATGTGCATTCGCTACATGAGCGTACCTTGGATCCCCACTCTCCCTAGAAGCCCAGTAGAGTAGAGGTACATTCATCGCACAATCGATAATTGCAAGTCCAGAGTTGTTTTCTCCCGGTCTCCATGGATTCCACGCTCTTATGTAATTTCCTTTAAGATTAAATCTCCCCATCAAGTAATTAGCCGCTTTATAAGCTCTGCGCCGCGATTCTTCACCGCCTTGCAGTTTATAATTTGCTAGACTTGTAAGTGTCCATATAAATCCAATGTCATGGTCCAGCCGCTCATAGCCATCAAGTACCTTGTCCAGATGATTTTCACATTGTTCTGCAATATCCCGAAACTGCTGTTCTCCGCTGCCTTCATAGAGGATCCATAACAGACCAGGCCAAAAACCAGCAGTCCACCATGCAGGTTCTTCTAACACGTATACCCCTTGATGACTAGCATGTGGAAAACTCGCACCGATTCGCTCCGAGGTGATGAGTACTTTCTTAACCGCTTGTTGAAAAGCCTGATCCTTCCAACACGTAACCTGCTCAGAAATATGCTGATCTTTGGGCTCAAGGGACAAGTATGATCCACTCCTTCAATTTTAAATTGTGGTTCACAAGGTAAATATTGTATCACCCCAAATTCTACCATGGATTATTGAAAAATACCGACACGATTTGCCGGTATTCAAATCTTTTTATGCTTTTCAAATGAAACACGGGTTAGATCTACAACGTGTCAGCGATTTGTTTTATCGTAGATGAATTACTTAGGAATAATCACCTGTTCTCTCTCATTTATGATAAACGTGCAATCGCAAGATTTGGTTTACGCATAAGATAGATTAGAAACAAAAGAGGGGGTGAACTACATGAGTGAAGTATATGGAAACAACGAAGGATACGGAAACAACAAATCTAGCGTTGCAGCGATTCTCGTTCTGTTCATTTTGCTCGTTATCATCGCTAAAGCTTTTAAAAGTTACTAATTGATGCCCGAAACAGATGAATTCATGTAACAAATAAAAGCAAAAAAACGCAAGGAGCTTACGATCAGATGCAAGTCATCTTTATCGTAAGCTCCTATTTATCATGTACCTATAATGAAATTTCGTTATTATTCTCCTTGCTACTCTGATAAGTATTTATGACCTGAACTTCTCCATCCTCTGTCCATTCCGCATATAATACAGAACCCAACGTATGGTAACCTTGCTTAGCTAGTTCTGTAAGCAGCCATGTTTCGTCCCGCTGAATTGCGGCTAGCGCTTCTCTGTTTGGCTTACTATTTTCAATAAGAGTACGAGGAAGTTGAACAGGTTTCGTATCCAGCCCCAGGTCCTTTCGGCTGGGCTGATCGGAATCCGACTTCTTCAAAATGCTTAACGAACCGTTTGTTTCATACAAGGCATAAGCAACCTCACTTAATGAGAATACATTTTGCTGTCTCATCATCATTTTTAATTCTTCAAATTCCACTTTATTCCGCTTCATGGCTTCCATATTAATCTCACCATTCTTAATTAACAAGTCGGGATTTCCTTCAAACTTTTTACGCAAAGATTTACTATATCCCATAATCTTGTCAAATACATAGGATAAGAGCGCCCATATAACTAGAGAGAAGATCAGTTTCCATACGGAAACTTCTTCATCATATATGGTATCTCCTACGAGGTCTCCAAATACGAGAGCTGATATAAAATCAAAAGGAGACAACTGAGTAATTTCTCTTTTTCCTAATAATCTTGTCGCTGCCCATAATGCTGTAAAAGCAGTAATGAGTTTAATCAAGAGGAGACCATATTCATCCACATTCCACACCTCATCTACGAGTTCCTATTTCATCTCTATTACCCATTAACAAGGCAGCGATATCATTAGCCTGCTCCTAAGGATTCATTCCATAACAAAAAGCCGTCTCCTATACAAGATAGAAGACGACTCTGGTGAACGTATTTATTTCTTAGGCATCTGTGTAAACAGCAAGTTTACAGGAAGATTACTTCCTGGTGCTGCCGTCAGTAGGATTTCTACTTTTTGCTCATAGTCACCTGTGCGGTAGAGTACGGCTTGCTCATTTGGAGCACTCACTTGGCCTTTAGAATAGATCGCTGTTATATCTCCATTAACCATGGCAAAACCAGAATACTTTCCTCCGCGCGGGTTAAAAGAAATTAGTGTATTTGGCGCTACACGGTCAAGTGTGATTTTGTATAATACACCGAAATTCCCGGAGTTAGAAGCTTCTACACCGAGCATGGGGTCCATACCAGCTAGGTTTGGATCGTCTTGGTTGTCTCCGAGAGCAAGACGCATAGAAGTCGCCCCTACCGGTTCCGAATAACGAATTACGCGAGTGGAATTCGGATACGTACCTCGGTTATGAACGCCATCACGATCTAGAATAGGAAGTTTCTCCAGTACGGTTAACGGATCCAGTTTCTCATCAATCATGATTACATCGTATTGAATTGGATAATCACTGCTCATGTCCGAGAACAATGAGATTACCCCGCCCTGTTTCATAACAGACTTGCTTAGTTCCGTCATGACAAGTTTGCTTTCGCCGGGAGCAAGTGTTATGGATGAACGTTTGCTTCCATCTTGCATGGACTCAAAGTAACGTTCAACAGATGATTTCCCAGCAGCGGTCGCAATGGGACTTGGTCCTGCAAACCCAAGATTTTCTGTTTTAATCGTTGCTTCTGTGAAGTTCGTATTGGTTGCAACTACGTACATTTTCACATTCTTACCTGTATTGTTCACATGGTGAATCATGAAGCGTGTGTTACCAGCTGCCGTTTCTTGGTATACAATCCCTTCCGAGTTCACGGTTTCCGGGCTGTTACTACGAATCAGAGTACTTGGTTCATCGCTAAAAGTATAGGGAACTTTAGTCCAGGATGGAACCGCGGAACCATCAAATGCGAATTTTTCGCCGGCTGGCAAGAACAAGCGATTAAATTCATCTTGTGAATATAGTGTCTCACTTGTGATCACTATAGTTTTTTCGAAATAACCTGTTTGTCCGCTATCGTCAGTTACCGTCAGACTGATGGTTTTAGGACCTGGTGTAAAGAACGCATAAGCATTGTTATTCCAGTCATGTTTTACAATTTTACCATCATCTGTACTTTGATCGTTGATCGTAATGAGTTCACCCATTTTGTACTCTTCCTTATCCGTTGTAAACATAGCTACTGGGGGAAGATTAGGCTGTTTAACTTCAATGGTTACTGTATAAGGATCGCTCCACGTACCATTTGAATCCTGTACAGAATAGGAAACATCATACTTTCCAGCAGATGCAAACACTTCCTGTTTTCCTTCCCAGCGTTCGTCAACGATAGACAGCCCTTGCGGTGAAGAAGATTCTGTACTGTATGTAACTACCGTTTGTCCCGCCATAATTTCACCCGGCTGAATCGTGAACTTAGCAACAGGTTTGGTAGCCAGATCCATAATGACTTTCTTACCTATATTATCGACTTTATATTTAATGTCCAAGGCTGCTGTAATCGCAGTCAACGGAACCATAAACGTATTTTTCGTCTGATAGGAAGTACCTTTCATCGTTTTCGTCACGCCATTAACCGTGTATTTGCTGCTGTCTGTCTTAAACCGCAGTTCATTCGCACCACTGACAATGACGGTTTCCTTCGTCTTTTTATCATAGCTAACTTTATACCCGACACGGTCTACTAGAGCGCGAATCGGAACATAAGATACTCCCTTTTTCACTTGCATAGGCTGAGGAGCATTGTATGTGACTCCGCCTTGTTCCATTTTTGTACTGTTAAAATAAAGAACCAAATCCGTTGGTGTAGCAATTTTAACTGCGTTCGTCGCTGGTTTGGTTTCCGCAGACTCTTCGCTTGGTGCCGACTTCACATTCGGTGCGGCTGTTACTTCGCCTGTAATATCGTCCGTTTGTTCATTCGTCACCGCTGTTTTTTCTGTTGATTTCGTAACTCCTGTTGCGGATTCAGCTGATGCTCCGGGTTTTGTTTCTTCCGTAATCGATGTCGCTTTCTCTGTTTTTAAATCCGCTGCTGTTTCTTTTTCATTTGCTGTTTCTGCTGACTCTGTTGCCACTTTGTTTTCCGTTTCTTGTTTCGTTACACGTGCTTGTGGTGCGTTTTGACCTTCTTCTGCTGTTTTGTTCACTCCGTAAACTTCCTGAGCAACGACCTGCTGAGCAGCAGAAGTAGCTGTTTCTTGTGCGCTCACCGGAACTGCTGTTGCCACTTGGGACAAAGCTAGGACGGTCAGCATAGATAATTTCTTCAGTTTCATGCTTAGACTCCTTTTGATTCTATTTTCTATTCTCTTCGAATTCGTCTACTATTAGACGCTTAATCCCTGAAAAAGTTTCTGATGAAATGGGATAAATCTATAATAAGTGATAAAATGTTCCAAATAGTGAGAAAATTTCTCTTCTTTCTGCTAGATTTACAATAAATAACCCCTTAATGAGATTGGCTCATCAAGGGGTTATTTTTATATCATAATCCGAAACGTATTCTTTTTTCTTGGTCTGGATCTTGAATCACTTCAAGATCGGTATTAAAGATCATTGTTGCTCTATGTTCTATTGAGTAGGGAGGCCAATGATGACCTCCCGGAACGGGATTTTCCCCTTTTGCAAAGGCAATCCATGCGCCCTGCATCGAAGAAGCAAGTTGCTGCATTGAATCACTCGGGTTAATTCCCAAGTGTTTAAAAAACTGCAGATTATGAAATACAAAAGCAATTTCACCTGCATGGATCGCTTTATTTAACAGCGGATGACTTTCAAGTGTCCAATCGAACCGGTACATAAATACCGGTGCATATGTAGACTGAGCAGCAGCGAACTGCACGGAAGAACGCCAAAAGAAAAGATCTGTCATTAACTGTGCCTGTCCATCTGTTGTTTTCGGATACTGGGAGACGATCTCATGCCCATCAGTTACACCTGTCATCATTTCCATTGCTCTTACAATATCACCATCGTTCATGATATCCGTTTCTGGACGGATAAATAGTGCTCCTTCGTCAAGGTTGGTTCCGATAAGGAGCCGAACGTCACCGGCATCGCCCTCTTTTACTGCTTGCACAGGTGATTTTGGAAGTGTAGATTGATCCACCACAGGCTGGAATAACATAGCAAGACCTGCACCGGTCTGCTGTTTGAAGCGTTCTCCTGCAGCAAGGA
Organism: Paenibacillus polygoni; assembly: GCF_030263935.1. Classification (NCBI taxonomy): domain Bacteria; kingdom Bacillati; phylum Bacillota; class Bacilli; order Caryophanales; family Paenibacillaceae; genus Paenibacillus; species Paenibacillus polygoni. The sequence goes on from NZ_CP127162.1 coordinate 2,942,274, forward strand.
TTTGCTCAGCAGGCAGGGTTTTTAGTTTGTGGACCTCGTCAGAACCGATTCCCAGCATCTGCAGCATTCCAGCTGTAACCTGAGCTGCTTGTTCTGCTGGTATATGCTGCGAAGCGCCGCTTTGCATAATGGCCTGTTTGAAGAGTCCTTTTGCTTTTGGCATGGCCATAAGAGCAGCAATACTCATACTTCCTGCCGATTCACCAAACACAGTCACTGCGCCGGGGTCTCCTCCAAAACCATCTATATTCTGTTGCACCCATTCCAAGGCCGCAATTTGATCAAGCAGTCCCGCGTTCGAAATAAATGATTCACCAAGCGGTGATAAGTGCATAAAGCCAAAGGGACCCAGACGGTAGTTTAGGGTAACAACAATAATCTCACCGCGTTTCACAAACTCTGTAGCATCATAGAACGAGGTGCTGCCTGATCCGCTGACGAATGCACCTCCGTGAATCCATACCATGACCGGAAGCTTTTGTTTCGCTACTTGTTCTGGAGCCCATACATTGAGATAAAGACAATCTTCCGATTCTACCGGCTCATATCCTGGAGTCTCAAATAGTCCCCCTTCTGTTCTTGGCTGTATACACTCCGGTCCAAACTGATCAGCTTCCTTGACACCTTCCCAGGAATCAGGCGGCTCGGGCGCTTCAAAACGAAGTTCATTCACAGGCGGTTTCGCATAAGGGATTCCTTTCCATACTGCTGCTCCATCTATGTTGCGTCCCTTTAACGCACCATATTTTGTATTTACTATCAGCTCTCTCATCTCGTATTCATCCTTCCTGATGTCCGTTTCTTAAATCGTTTGCTATAACGAATATACAATTCTTATTCATGCGCTTTACGAATTCTTTGTAATTGACCAATATGTCTTATTTCATGAATGGCAATAAAATGAGCCCACTGATTCGCATTTAATTCAAACCCGACCGGATGAGGAAATTTCAAATCATTCGTATTTCTTTCGGCCAGCTGATGAATTATTTTCTTCGATTCCGCTCGAATCTCATTCAATTGATCCAACGCTTGATCATAGCTTAGTTGACCGCTTGGTTTTGCTAATGCAGGTGCCTCCATCTTTTTATCGATCAAACCGCTCTCTTTCACAATATCCATAACATCTGTTTTCTTTTCATTTACTGGTTCTGAAGGCAGAACCGGTTCCGTAGCAAGTGCTTGCTTCAACTGATGCTGAATCATGCCTTCTATTTTAGCCAAATGCTCTACAATTTCCGTGACATTCCAGCCGCTCTCCACTTCCTTTAACTCTTTCTCATGGGGACCAAAAGAATCTAGAACTTCAAACAGTTGATTTCTTACACCGTCCATGTAAGGGATGATTTCATTAAATTGTACCATGTTGTAGTCCTCCTACTATGTCTACATTCTCAGGTTATTTCATACTTCTATATTCCGGCGTTTTCTTTAACTGATCAAAAAAATGACGCTGGGCTTCTCGGTAACTCTCCAAATCTTTTCCCTCATAGGAAGCTTTCAGTTCATCGTACTGATCACGGTATCCTTCATTAATTAACAATACATCGCGAAATTTATGAAATACATCATGTTTGGAATGACATACGGTCAACTGAACACCTAATGGCAGGACCGTCTCCTTTGTATAAAAGGAACGAAAAGAAGCCGTTTGTTCTCCTTTTTCATCGACAGGGTATAAAGATTCCAGTACACGAACTGCTTCATCAAATTCTTCTTGCTTCACTCGAACCTGAATATCGACATCTCCTTTTGTCAGGGTGCCGGGAATGGCCGAGCTTCCTACATGATGAATATCTGCATGTTCAAGACGTTCTTTCAACTTCTTATTTTCCTGCAAAAATAGTTCTGCCGCCTGGTCATTATATTTATTTCTTGCGAAAGATACGATTTCCATACCGCTTCCTCTCCTTATGTATAGAGTAGGGATGAATGACCATCCATTTAAACCAAAGTGCTGTCTTTCAAACATTCGAAATCAGAATGAAAACTCCTCCTCGGTTGGTAAATAAAACAATATTCATCTATAATTTAGGGATATGTAGCATTAGATTAACAAGGGAGTGACTCATTTACATGTTGCAAAAACTAAAAAAGATAGATTCTACAATCATCTGGATCCTTTGTTTTTTCATGCTCGCCAGCATTCTTTTGATACATAGCGGGATTCAATACAGCCCCGAAAAATTCGCCGGTTCCGAAATGAAAATGGTGATCTATTACCTGCTTAGTTTTGCGGCTTTACTTGTGACTGCGTTATTTCACTACAAACTCATCTTGAAATATTATTGGTATATCTACGGAGCAGGTATATTGCTGCTTATCTATGTTTCGTTTTTCGGCAAGGTCATCAACGGCTCCAGGGGCTGGATCTCTATCCCTCATTTATTTAATGTGCAACCCGCCGAAGTCTTTAAAATAATACTGATCATTACGCTGGGCGGTATCTTAATGAAACAGAACAAGAAACTCACCTTCTGGGGAAATGTCATCCCCCTCTCACTTGTCACCCTTCTTCCTTTTGCCTTAGTCATGAAAACAAATGATATGGGTAATGCACTCAGCTATCTGGTCATCTTAATCGGTATGCTGTGGATCGGGAACATTAAAAACAGACATGCACTTATTATACTTCTGCTCATCGCTGCTCTTTCCATTGGTGGAATTAAGTCATATATCACCTTTCATGATCAAATTACTACCTATCTTTCGAATACGGAAAAAGGGCACTGGCTCGATCGGATCGATCCCTGGCTTTTGCCTGAAGAAGCAGGCAAAGATGCTTCTTACCATACAAGAAATGCGAAAATCGCGATTGCGTCAGGCGGCTTATTAGGAAAGGGATATAAGCAAGGGACGATGGTGCAGACGGGATATGTTCCTTATACTTACTCGGACTCGATTATCGTCGTCGCTGCAGAAGAGTTTGGGTTTCTCGGGGTATCTCTTTTGTTATTTCTCTATTTCATACTAATTTACCGGCTCATCTATATCGGACTTGAATGTAAAAATAAGGCGGGACCTATTCTAATTGTGGGTATTGTGGCTATGTTCATCTATCAAATTTTTGAGAATGTCGGCATGTTTATCGGACTCATGCCTTTGACGGGAATTACTTTACCTTTTCTTAGCTTTGGAGGTTCTTCACTGCTCATTAATATGCTCTGCATAGGTGTAGTACTGAGCATTAAAGTAAATGATGAGGTAATCGATGATATGTTACCAAATACGGAGAGCTTGCAGTTAAGTAAAAGAACCGTCTTATAAGGCGGTTATAGGATGGTTTTCGAGCGGTTATAGGATGGTTATAGAGCGGTCTTAGAGCGGTCTTAGAGCGGTTTTTGAGCGGTTATAAAAAGGTTATAAGGCGGTAGACAATCTAGCTTACACTAGTTTGCCTACTGTCTTTTTTTATTTTACAAGCTCTCGTTACGTTCATGATAACGATATTGATTTGCCAACTGATTCAAGAAAGCCGATACTTGCTTTGGGATGTTTCTCCTGTTCGGCTGTACCCACCCTACATAAGAGGAGACGGAAGTTTGGATTGCAATCGGTAAGACTACAATATCACTGCTGGACATATGAGCATGTTTACCAAATGACAAATCAAATCCAATCGTTATTGCCATATTTTCTCGAACCAATTTCCATATGACGGAAGTCTGATTCGTTGAAAATAAGAGTGGACCTTTTCCATAATTCTGCTGGAGATCTTCGTAAAATTTCAACAGCAGATCATCTTTATATAGAACCATCTGATGCTTCAGAATCTCCTCCGGGGTAATCGAATCCTGCAATGCAAGGGGAGAACGTTTGCTAACGCCTGCGACCATTTCTTGCTGAATCAGCTTACCGAATAATAAGGATTTATGCTGCTGTCTCAGCTCTTCTTCAAATATAATCAGTCCCACATCAAAACGTCTTTCATTTATTTCATGAATGATATCATTCGTACTCATCTCACATAGTTCCAGCGTAACTCCGGGAAACTGTTTCTTAAAATCAATAATTGCATCGGTATAAATCAGTGTCGGAAGCGGAATAGTCGCTATTCTTATTACGCCTGTAAGCTGTTCGGGCTGAACCTCAGTCTCTTGTTTCAGTTCCTCAAGTGCATCAAGTACCTTATATGCTTTGGATAAAATACGTTTCCCATCTTCTGTAGGGATAGCTCCCGCACGAGATCTTGTAAATAAGGAGAATCCCAGTTCGTTTTCAAGACTTGTAATCGCCTGACTAACTGCAGATAGCGTAACATTACATGATTCTGATGCTTTGGTGAGCGATCCTGTTCTGGCGGTTTCTGTGATATACAAGAGTTGATCCATGTTCATAGATCTCCCCTCCTTTAGTTAACTTATTCTTAACTTCACTTAAAATACTTTAAATATAGTTAATGGTAAAACGAGTATATACTAAATGTAAGGTAAACAGAAGCAATGATATCTATCACAAATACGTAATTTATATAGGAGGATTTATCATGAGTAATGAAAAAAGAGTAGCTGTTATTACAGGCGGGGCAAGTGGAATAGGCCGCGAAACCAGCCTTATTTTCGCAAAAAAAGGCGATCGTGTTATTGTTGCAGATTATAATGAAGCAGGCGGTAAAGAAACCGTTGCGTTGATCGAGAAAAATGGCGGCGAAGCTGCTTTTATTCAAGTTGATGTTTCTAATTATGAAAGTGTAGAAGCGCTTGTGGAACAAACCGTACTACAATATGGCCGTATTGACGTCATGTTCAATAACGCGGGAATTGGCCTGCCTACCCCCGTTGCTGCTCTGGACTGGGATGCCTACCATCGCGTCATAGATGTGAACCAACACGGAGTAGCTTACGGAATTATCGCAGCCAGCAAAAAAATGAGAGAACTTGGTATCAAAGGGGTTATTATTAATACGGCTTCCGTATTCGGATTCCTTGCATCAGCAGGATCTTTCGCTTACCATGCTACCAAAGGTGCGGTCATTATGATGAGTAAATCGGCTGCATTAGAACTTGCGCAGTATGATATTCGTGTTGTTGCGGTTGCTCCAGGTGTAGTAGACACTCCTATCATTCAAGGTTACAAAGATCTAGGTATGGCCGATGAGATGGCTCATAAAGTCATGGGCGGCAAGCTGACTCAACCGGAAGCCGTAGCTAAAACCGTATATCTTGTATCTCTAGAAGAAGCGGAAGCGATTAACGGCAGTGTAGTAATGGCTGACCAAGGCTATGCTTCCTTTAAATAAGGTTCGCGAAATCAACTTAAAACTGATTAAAGCAACAAAAGGTAATATGGAATAGATTCAACATATTGAATTAATCAAAAAAGATGACCTCAGGTATATTTCCGAGAGTCATCTTTTTTGATCGTTATTTGATTTATCATGATATGAAGTTCATGAATGGTTACTGTTCCACCAAGTTTTCCGCAAGCTCCATCTGATCCAAGATCACTGCGTTAATCCCATTAATATATGCGATCGCACTAGCCTTAATGATATCCGTATCCATCGCACGCCCTGTGTACGTCTTTCCATCACATGAAATCTGCAGATGCACTCGTCCGACTGCTTCTTTCCCTCTCGATATACTATTTATTTTGTAGTGGGTCAGCTGAACATCGAGATCCGTTAACGTTTTAATGACACTATACAGCGCATCAATCGGCCCGTCACCGATGGAACTTCCTCTGAGCACATCGCTTCCCTTTTTCAGTTCTACACTGGCTGTTGGATACTGATCATTCGTCACTACTTGAAAGGATGCCAGTTCATATAAATGTCCTCTTGACTGCGGCTTATTTAAATGTTCGGTCACCAGATAAAACACATCATGGTCGTACACTTCTTTTTTAGCATCGGCCAGGGTAATGAATTTTTCAAATAACAATTCAAATTCTTCGGTATTCGTAACGCTGAACCCCATACGCTCCACTGCATTTTTAAATGCATGACGTCCCGATCTTGCCGTAAGAATGAGCTCCATTTTTTCTCCGCCCACTTCTTCAGGTGACATAATCTCATATACATTTTTATCTTTGAGCAAACCGTCCTGATGGATTCCAGAGGAGTGAGCAAAAGCATTATCCCCCGTAATCGCCTTATTCACTTGGACATCCAGCCCCGTTAAATGCGTCAATAGCCGGGAAGTCTGCAAAATTTCTTTCGTTTGAATTCGGGTCGTACAGCCGTAAAAGTTCTCTCTTACTTTCAGTCCCATGACGACTTCTTCAAGAGAGGTATTCCCGGCACGCTCACCGAGTCCATTAATGGTACACTCTACTTTTTGCGCTCCGTTCTTAATGGCACTCAGCGTATTTGCCGTCGCCATCCCCAAATCATTATGGCAATGAACACTCAGTATTACTTTATCGTCTAGATTCTTAAGGCGCTCATTAATTCTTCTTATCAAATCACCAAACTCTTCAGGAACGGCGTATCCAACGGTATCTGGAACGTTTATGATGGTCGCCCCCGCTTTCACTACTGCCTCAATGGTTCTCCACAAATATTCATAATCAGACCTAGAAGCATCCTCCGTCGAATACTGTACTTCAGGAAGCAGCGTCTTCGCATATTTCACCGCATCTACCCCCATCTGCATGACGGCATCCTCTGATCGGGCGAATTTTTTTTCAAGATGAATATTAGAAGTTCCAAGCACGATATGAATGAATGGATTCTGTGCGAGCTTAATACTTTCATAAACAGCATCAATATCACTTTTTACCGCTCTTGCAAGAGCCGTTATTGAGATTTGATCTCCTACTTTTTTTGCAATTTGTTGAACCGCATGAAAATCTCCCTGTGAAGAAGCAGGAAAACCTGCCTCGATCATATCTACATGTAATCTTTTCAGCTGTTGTGCAAATTCAATTTTCTGCAAGGTGTTTAGTTTCGCTCCAGGAACTTGTTCTCCATCTCTCAGCGTCGTGTCCAGTACCAATACATTGCGGTTTGTCATGAAAATTTCCTCCTCACGGAAAATAAGAATGTAATTCATTTTATGTAAACACGAGGTTTGCTAAACCCGGAATTTAGCAAACAAAAAACCCCGTCTCTGCTATAGAGACGAGGTTAACCCGCGGTACCACTCTAATTCGTTTCCTACCCCTATAAATATACGGATAAGAAACAATCTTTGTTCGATGGCGAAGACCATCTATCCTTGTAACGGCGGAATCCCGGCAAACCCTACTATATTCAGGCAGCTGTTCATAGACGAGTTCAAAGTGGTCCCTGCTGCCGTATTCCCACCTGCCAACGGCTCTCTGAAAGAGTTCCACACTTCTACTATTTCTAATCAGCACATTTGATATGTTCAATTGGTTAAATGGAGTATATTGGTATTTATTTCCTTTGTCAAGCTTAAATTACTACAGCAGGTTCTACCGTCATGCCATCCGGTTTTTGCTGCTTTGCCGCTTCTGCTTTTCGTAAATACTTCTGTCCCCGCCACCTCACATAAGATAAAATCCCTCTTAGGTACTCATCCACTATCATGCAAGAATAGATGCCGATCAGACCAAAACCTAGATGAATTCCAAGTACATATGACATTCCTGTCGCAATGATCCACATGGAACCGAGCGAAATATACATGGTGAATCTCGTGTCACCGATCGCATTAAGCGAGTTACCAAGTGCCATATTCAGCATTTTACCCGGCTGTAGAATGAGGTTCATCCCAAGCAAAGATGCACCAATCGCGATAATCGTCTGATCATCCGTAAAGAGTCCGAGAAGCTGTCTTCCAAATACAAAAAGAATCAGCGCATTTACAACTACATAGATTGCCCCGATCCCCAGTGCACGGTAAGCACTCCGGTAAGCTTCCCGAACTCGGCCAGCTCCGAAGAGATGAGCGATTTGAATCTGCGCTGCCGTCGCGATCGATGACCCAAGCAGAAAGCAGAATGATTCAAGCGTGTTCATATAGGTCCGCGCCGCTAGTTCTGCCGCACCAAGTGTGGCGATGTAAGAGTAAATAATAAGCTGAGAGAACACCCAGCAAGACATATTAACGCCAAGCGGCCATCCAATCTTCAGTATTTCACCGAATAAAGGCCGATGAAATACGGTAAGTTCTCGCCACTTGATCCGGTATTCAAAGGACCGTAAGAACATCAGAAGAAGCAAAATAACCGCGAGCAAGCGACTTGCTACAGTAGAAATGGCTACGCCGGTCAGGCCCCACTGCGGGAATCCAAACGCTCCAAAAATGAAGGCATAATTCAAAAACACATGAATCACATTCATCCCAAGTGCGACATACATGGGTCCTTTCGTATTCCCTGTATTCCGTATGACCGTGCTCATGGTAGCCATCATTGCGATTAGAATCATACCTCCGCCAACAATCGAGATATAAATACCTGCCAGCGGCAGCAGATGCTCCGGTAATTGTAATACCATTGCAATTTTTTGCGGAGATGCTATAAGGATTATACTGCATATCGCTCCAAGGATGGTTGTTACCGTGAACGCCATGATTCCAATGACACGGGCATCCAGCTTTTTATGCGATCCCAGCTTCTGAGCGATTAGTATTCCTGCTCCGCTGGCCACTGTTGTGAACAGAACTGTCATCGCTTGAAACAGTTGATTTGAAAATCCAACGACGGCAACTGCGTCATCCGAAATACGACTGACCATTAATGTATCTACGGCTCCCAGCAAAAATTGCAGAAACAGTTCAATAAAAATAGGCCAAGCCAGCACCCAAAGGGTAAATTTTTTGGTATTCATATCTAGTATTCCAACCTCCGATGAGAAAGTGGCGCTATAAGTAAAATGACGAGTACAGCGCATTAACTTTTCAAATTATAGTTGGTATAATGAATTTAAAATATCATTTTATGAACTCAAACTTATAAATTTGCAACCTCAATCGGGTTTGAAAGGATATACCTATGACAACTTTACATTTTACGGTCCCGCCTCTTCCTGAGTACATCATAAGCGGACTGTGTGAGGCACCTTATGCAGGCAAACAGCCTAATCGAAAGAATTTCGGCATTTTTGATCTGCTTGTTGTCGTCAGCGGTCAACTTGATGTGATCGAGAACGGCGTACCGTACCAAGTTGAATCTGGGATGTACCTTATTCTACGGCCGGATGCTCATCATTATGGGACGAAGGATTGTTCTGCAGATACAACCTACTACTGGCTGCATTTTAAGACGAGCGGAGAATGGGGTATCGACAAGTCACTGATGTTTCAAAGGGAGGATGCAATTGAGCTGCAGTTTATGATCCCCAACTATTTTACGATTGAAGTCCCTCAGTTCGGTCGCCTGACACAAATGCAGCGCACGATCGAATTATTATATACGCTCACAGGACTTGTACAAAATGGACATCAGACAAGAGCGCTGTGGAATCAGCAAGTTCTTTTTCAAGAACTCATTCAGCTGCTTGCCGCAACAGGCGTACATCCTTCCGCTTCCCCTTCCTTAGCCTGTGCTGAGAAAGCAGCCAGTTATTTACGTTCACACTACCGAGATGAATTCAAAGCGCATACCATGGGTCTGAACATTAATTTTCATCCCGTATATATTGCTCGCTGTATGCAAAAAGAATATGGCTGTTCTCCAGTAGAGTACTTACAGCGGTACCGAATAGAACAAGCCAAGCTTCTGCTTATGCAAACCGATTATAGTATCAGCCGTGTTGCAGAAGAAGTCGGATTTAATCAAGCTGCTTATTTCACTTCTTGCTTTACCAAGCAGGAGAACATCTCTCCGCGGAGATATCGCCAGCAGTTTTTTATGGATTAACAAAGCGCATCCCCTTGTTCTTAAGGGGAGCGCTTTTCTCTTCGCATTCTTCACTTGGTATCTTTTGTCCTATCTCTCGTCTTTTATCTCGTCTTTTATCTCGTCTTTTCTCTAATCTTTTTCCTTGGCAATTGCTCATTCATGTTCTAGTTCAACCGTATTTAAACTTGCATAAACATGCGGTACAAAACCTTCCGATGGTTCACCTGCAGGGATGGTGATGGTAAAAGCTAAATTATTACCGTCTTGTTCCTTCATAATATACTGATGTACTGTTCCGTTCTTCTCTTCCTTGGCAGTTAGAAAGAGCCTGGCATCCTTCATTGCTTCAGGTCTCTCCTCTTCAGATACGACCTCTACTTCTCCATACTCAGCAAGGACTCGCGTTCCTTTCTCCTCCTGTTCCTGAAGCTGTAGATCAGCAGGCAGTTTCTCGATCTGGACTGCATAATTCGGATCAACGTCCATTGTGAGCAGCCCTGTTTCCGGATTGAATGTGAAAATATCAAAAACATAAAAGGAATAACCGTCGGCAGCCGAGATGATTCTTGCTTCTTTTTGTTCAGTCATCCCTTCTAACGTAAGTGTCAGCTCTTGTGTATCGGGTCTACTTTCAGCATTGTCAGCATCTTCGTTAGGCACAGCACCACCGCTTGTCCCTGTTTTAACTATCTCGATAAGTACCCGCTGCTTCAAGGTATCTTCTCCTTCAATCGGCTTCTCTTCATATTTTAAAGATACGATATCATTCTCCTGAAGAATAGAGATCTCTTCCATCAGCGATTCGCCAAATTGATAAGCTTGCGGTTCCCCGTTTTCAAGAATGACTTCAATGGTATGTGAATCAGCGAGTCCTGTAAATGTTCCGCTGGCTTCCTTCACGATCACTTCTGGTTCAGTTGGTCGATTGTTTTCCTGATCGGTGCCAGGCTCTGTTGATGGTCCGCTTGCTCCATTCTGCCCGCAAGCAGCCAGTGTAAGTACCAAGATGGTAATGAGCACAGCGGTCCGCTTTTTCATCTTTTTTCTCATCAGAACACCTCCTTATCTTATGTAAACGCTTTGAACCCTACATGAGTTACGTAAGATTCACCTTATTTTCATAAAGAGAACCATTTCCGTTTTTATCCTTTTCTTTTTCCTCCTCGGACAGCTATAATATCAAAGGGCCAAACATCCTACGTTTGGAGGTACAGAAATGAGTTTACGTAAAATAACGAAGCGTTCGCTGACAGAACAGATTGTAGACCAATTGGAACAATTAATTGAAACAGGAGAATGGCCTCTCGGATCAAAGATTCCCCCTGAACCCGAACTGATGGGTCAATTAGAAGTTAGCCGAAATACGCTTAGAGAAGCGATTAAGGCCTTAACCCATGCGGGACTTTTGAAAACGAGGCAAGGCGATGGAACCTATGTTTCTGCATCTAGTTCCCTTGGACCCGTATTACAGAAAAGAGTGAACAGAACGGATTATATACAATCTCTCGAAGTACGCCACGCTTTGGAGCGAGAAGCGGCCTATCTCGCAGCGAATAACCGAACCGACTCCGACATAGAACAAATCAGGCTATGTTTTGAGTGTCAGAATGAAGCGATACAGAATGGACAGTATGAAGATTTTGCGGATTGGGATGTAGCGTTTCATAAGGCGATTGTTGCAGCAAGCAAGAATGGTCTTCTAATGGACCTCTATGAACATATTACGGATGCCCTCAAAGAGATGGTAACCAAGATAACCGCTAAGACAGGCGACGCCTACTACAGTAAAGACACGCATGAACAACTGTTAAACGCAATTGTAGAACAAGATCAGGTACGAGCAGTAGATGCTGTCCATCATTACATCGAAGAATCTAAACAACATTTTATACAATTTGGAGGCAGCATGAATGAAATCAATTGAAAAATCCGCAGTAACACAGCGGCAATGGAGAATAAGCGAAAGCTTTATTCTTGTAGTTGCCCTTCTTTTAATAGGAGCAAATTTACGTGCTCCCATTACTTCCATCGGACCATTGCTTGGTTCTATTAAAGAAAGTACAGGGATATCTAACACATTAGCCGGTATGATCACCACTGTACCCTTACTTGCTTTTGCTGTACTTTCCCCATTTGCTTCAAAACTTTCACGCCGATTCGGCATGGAACGGGTTATTTTTTGTGCCTTGTTATTCATTGCGCTTGGGGCCATAGGACGCACCTTATTTGGCGCTGGATCCCTTTTTGCAGGTACGATACTCGTTGGACTTGGCATCGCCGTATGTAATGTTCTCTTACCGAGTCTGGTGAAGCAGGAATTCCCGAATAAAGTAGGAGTTATGACTGGTGCCTATACACTGTCAATGAATATATGCGGTGCTCTCGCTTCAGGAATCAGCATCCCGCTTGCTGTGCAGCTTGGAATCGGCTGGAAAGGTGCTCTTGCTTGCTGGGTCATCCTTACCGTTCTTGCCCTGGCGACCTGGCTGCCTCGGATGAGATCGGCCCGGCTAAGTGCAGCCACCTCAGCTTCTAACCGATCTCAGGTGAACATGTGGAAGTCACCGCTCGCTTGGCAGATCACCTTCTTCATGGGACTGCAATCTTTTATTTTTTATAATATTGTATCCTGGTTGCCAGAGATCCTTATGGACCGGGGAATGGTAGCGGACACGGCCGGATGGATGTTATCCCTCACCCAATTTTCGATGATGCCATTTACTTTTCTGGTTCCGATCTTGGCTAGCCGCATGAAAAGCCAAATTCCACTTGTTTACGTAACTTTCTCGCTGTATACGGTTGGAATTTTAGGACTGATTTTCGGAAGTACCGCTTTCGTTCCTCTCTGGGTTTCCTTGATTGGAATTGCCGGTTCCTTCTCTTTTGGTCTAGTGATGATGTTTTTCAATCTTCGTACAAAAACAGCAGGTGAAGCAGCCGAATTATCAGGTATGGCGCAGTCCGTTGGTTATCTTATGGCAGCTGTCGGTCCTATGATGTTTGGTTACCTGCATGATCTGACTGCAAGCTGGGCGATTCCGCTGTTCTTATTGTTCGCAGCAAGTATCTTAATTTTCATCTGCGGGCTTGGAGCAGCAAAAAACAGATTCATAAGTGAATCAAATTCATAAATGGATTCAGATTCAAGTGATAAATAAATCATGATATGGTTCATACAAAGAGGGTCTTCCTGTATTCAGGAAAGACCCTCTTTTTTCACTATCTTTTTTCTAAAATGTGCTTAGTAACGATCCCAGAAGCGCTGTTTTGCCATGGCTTCGGTAAATACTTTTGAGAAAACATTTGCTGAATGGTTAGTAACTACGCCTGGTTTACCGGCGATGCCGAGTTCCTGGAGCAACTTCTCGCCTAGGGGTGAACTTCCAATGGGTTTAAAATGATTATAAGATTCCACAATAAATGCCCTCGCCCGGTTAATAAAATACGGATCAGCATTCTCACTTCCTACTAGATAAAGACCATCATAGAGTACAGGAGATGTCGTTAAAAAACTCGCATTGACTACCCACTGGTCTCCCTTATCATCACGAATCATGCCATTTCTAACACTGATGATCACAGGTTTCAATCCATTTTTAATTAACATTTCTAATACTTCTCTTGTTTCTTCACCTGCAAATCCTTCATCAACGAGCACACCTACTTTTAAGGTATTCGTAAGATAACGGGTGTTCATCATACTCAGTGCGGGGCTCGATTCAGTCACTGTAGATTCGGGAACTTCTGCCGGTTGTAAAGTTAAATTCTCCCCCACGCGTGTAGCCAGTACCCGATCAATATGAGCAAGCATGTTCACCAGTTTTTGCCGAATTTCGATCGAGTTCACTTTTCCAAGTTCAAAAGAGTAAGCGTCAATAATGTGGTGTTTTTCTACGGGACTCATACTGTTCCAAAACAATTTAGCTTGTGAGAAATGATCATCAAAACTAGGGGCTGTAGCTCTCACTTTATATCCGTGTACTAATGATGGGTAAGTTACAAATCCGCCTTTTGTTCCAGGGACCGTATAGGGTGTATTATTCGCTAGTGAATTGTTATGATAGGCTACTTTCCCTTGGTCGATTACATACCTGGCATTACCGTCTCTTTGGTTATTATGAACGGGACAAACCGGTCTATTAATCGGAAGTTGCTGAAAATTCGTCCCAACCCGGTAAATTTGTGTATCTGTGTAGGAGAACAATCTGCCTTGTAATAACGGGTCGTTCGTAAAATCAATTCCGCGGACGATATTTCCTGGGTGTAAAGCAACCTGCTCTGTTTCTGCAAAAACATTATCTACATTTCGATTAAGTGTCATCTTCCCGATTTTACGTACCGGAACGAGCTCCTCAGGCCACAATTTTGTAGCGTCAAGGATATCAAAGGTAAAATTATACTCATCCTCTTCTTCAATGACCTGAATGCCTAGTTCCCATTCTGGATAGTTGCCTGCTTCAATATTCTCCCACAAGTCTCTGCGATGGAAGTCAGGGTCAACACCCCCAATCTTTTGAGCCTCATCCCATAGGAGAGAATGAAGACCCAGCAGCGGTTTCCAGTGAAATTTCACAAATCGTGATTTTCCATGTTTATTAACGAGCCGAAACGTATGTACTCCAAACCCTTCGATCATGCGGAAACTGCGAGGGATCGTTCGATCCGACATAATCCAGAGGGTCATCGCTGCCGACTCTTGATTTGAAGTAATAAAATCCCAAAATGTATCATGTGCTGTCTGCCCTTGCGGTATCTCATTATCCGGTTCTGGCTTTACGGCATGGATCAGATCCGGAAATTTAATACTATCCTGAATAAAAAAGATCGGAATATTATTGCCTACCAGATCAAAATTTCCTTCTTCCGTGTAAAATTTAGTTGCAAAACCGCGTACATCCCGGTCAGTTTCATTCGCTCCTCTCGATCCTGCAACTTGTGAAAACCTTAGAAAAACAGGTGTTTTCAAGCTGGGATCTTGCAGAAAATGAGCCATTGTTAATTCCTCTTGAGATTCATATACCTGAAAAATACCATGTGCTCCGTATCCCCGGGCATGGACCACACGTTCGGGAATTCGCTCACGGTCAAAATGAGCAAGCTTCTCCCGAAATAAAAAATCTTCAAGCAGGGTAGGTCCGCGGTCTCCTGCTTTTAGTGAATTTTCATCATCTGAAATCTTAATTCCTTCATTTGAAGTGAGTGGTTTACCCGTATTATCTCGTATAAAAGATTTCAATTGCTCTGTTTTTTTATTTTCATTGTTAAACGGTTCGTTCATGTTATCACCTCATCATTATACTTACGATGACGGTAACAGTTTCATTACTAAAGCTTCGATTTCCCTCCACTTCCTTCTTTGCTGAGTAAAAATAAAAAGACGAAGACACGTTGTCTCCGTCATTAAGGTATTCTTTAATTGTCCAAATTTTTTAAACGAACAATCCAACAACCGTAGCCGTCAGGATCGAAACAAAGGTAGCTGCGAGCAGCATTTTAAGTCCAAAAGTAGCGACTATCTTTGCTTTTTCCCCATTTAGCGCCTGGATGGAACCCGAGATGATCCCAATAGAACTAAAGTTAGCGAAAGAAACCAGGAACGAAGACACGATCGCTACCGTTTTTGCGGATAGCCCCGGAATCAAAGGTTGAAACTCCAACATGGCTACAAATTCGTTCGTTGCGAGCTTTGTCCCCATAATCGCACCTGCTGTTGTTATTTCATTCGATGGAACCCCCATAATAAAAGCGATCGGGCTAAATATATAGCCTAAAAGCTGAGTGAATGAAAGTCCGATCACAGCTACTAATAAGCCGTCAACGAGTGCGATAAGACCTACATATGCAACCAACATAGCTGCTACGATCAGTGCTATCCTTCCTCCATCGAGCGCTCCGGCTGATATTGCTTCAAATAAAGATTTAGAATTTGAGGCATCTTTAATATTAATGACTTCTTCTTCTGCTTCCTTCGTCGGTGCCATGAAGGTCGTAATAATGAGTCCCGATAGTGCATTAAGCAGCATCGCGACAAGTACATACTGTGGAGGAATCATCGTCATATAAGACCCCATGATCGAGGCAGAGACACTTGCCATCGCAACAGTCGATACAACAAACAACTTATTCCGATTCATCTTATCGAGATGGGATTTAATCGCAAGAAATGCCTCTGACTGGCCAAAGAAAATACTATTCACACTGTTAAAAGTGAGTACTTTCGATAATCCAGTAATTTTAGCCAAAGCACCACCTATGTACTTGATTGCCATTGGCAATATTCGAATATAGGTAAGAATGGAAAGCAGCGTGGACGTGAAAATAATCAGCAAAAGAACATTAAAGAAAAAGATGCTGCCATCTGCCGGAACCAGATCACCCAGAATAAAACTAATTCCTTCATGTCCATAGGTAAGTACGTGGGAAACTCCATTAGAAATTGCTTCTACAATCATATTACCAAATGTCGTTTTGAACATGACTATGGTTACTGCCAATTGAACTAAAATCAGGACAATAATGGCCCTGAAATTGATATTCTTTTTATCGTTGCTCAGTAAATAACATACACCAAGCAACAAGAGTATTCCGACGATACCAATGAAAACTGACATGAATATCAAGCCCCTTTTGATCCAAGTGTTATCACCATTGGGTAATGGTGTCTAATGTAAAACCATTTCACGATTACATAGTGTATGGTGATCTAATCGGGGCTTGTTTATTCTATTTTTTATACGATATCAAGTGGAACCTTATTCATAGGTGCGGGAAAAGCCTCATCCAGTTGTTTAAGATCTTCCGCTGACAACATTACTTCATATACGAATGCATTTTCCTTAACATGCTTTTCACTCGAAGATTTAGGCAGCGAAAGGACATTACCCGAGCGGAGTGTCCAGGCTAATAGTAATTGATATGGACTAATTCCGTGTTTTTCGGCTACTTTTATCACCGTCTCGTGCTGCACTAACTCTTTTCTAAGACTTCCTCCTTGAGCTAAAGGAGAATAAGCCATGATTGGCATCTGATGTTCTTCTTGCCACGGTAATAAATCGACTTCAATTCCTCTCGATCCCAGGTGATACAGCACCTGATTTACCATGCATCGATTTCCTTTATCCAGCTGTATTAATTCTTCCATGTCGTCCTTATCCAGGTTCGATACACCCCAGCGGTCAATCTTTCCTTCCTCAACGAGTCGCTGCATTCCTTGGATGGTTTCTGCAAGCGGAATGTCGCCTCTCCAGTGTAATAAATAAAGATCCAGGTGATCTGTTTTTAGTCTTCTAAGGCTTTGTTCACAGCTTGTAATAATTCGGTTTTTTCCTGCATTATGGGGGTATACTTTAGATACAAGAAAAACTTCATCTCTGATCCCGTGAATCGCTTCACCTACCAGTTCCTCTGATAAACCTTCACCATACATTTCGGCGGTGTCAATCACTTTCATCCCGAGTTCTACACCCAGCCGGAGTGCTGCTATTTCCTCCATTCTTTTGCTTGGGTCGTCTCCAATATGCCATGTTCCTTGTCCAATTGCCGGGAGCTTCGTTCCATCTGGAAGTGTAACGGTAGGTTGTTTAATCATATTCTTCATCCCTTCTTAATCCACTATTATGATGTGTTCATTTGCCTTTCTTCGGTTCGGGGTATAAGATAATTTGTTGAATAGCATGGGTTACTGTACATTAACCTAAAATTTGTGCGTTATATCCTTCTATTTCAAAGTTTTAACAATAAAGAAAGGTATGAACTCTTATGATCCACATTTTAGTTGCTGATGATGACGTACATATCCGGGAACTGGTCCATTTTTATCTATCTGCAGAAGGATATACCGTATACGAAGCGGCTGATGGAACGATGGCTTCCTCGCTTCTATCTACGGAACAAATTCATCTCGCCGTCGTTGACATTATGATGCCTGGCAAAGATGGGTATGAGTTGGTTGAGGAAATTCGCAAGTATTATGATATCCCTGTCATTTTGCTGACTGCGAAAGATCAACTCATTGATAAGGAAAAAGGATATGCGCTAGGAACAGATGATTATGTAACCAAACCTTTTGAGCCAAAAGAACTTATTTTTCGTATCAAAGCACTGTTACGACGTTACCGAATGGTTAATTCTCAAAAGATTACACTCGGAAGAACGATCATTGATCGAGACAGCTATGAAGTGTACTGTGATGATCAGTTATTAATGCTTCCGATGAAAGAATTCGAGTTATTATCCCAGCTCGCCAGCTACCCAGACCGAATCTATTCCAGAGAAGAATTAATTCATCTCGTATGGGGAGCCGACTTCAAGGGAGATGATCGTACAATTGATGTACATATTAAACGTCTTAGAGAGCGATTCCAACATCGAAGCGATGATTTTGTTATAAAAACAATTCGCGGTATTGGGTATAAACTGGAGGTCTGCTCAAGGTGAAAACACTGTATCTTCGTATTGTACTTACGACTGCCTTGGTCATGCTGCTCAGCAGCCTGCTGGCTTTTGTCATCTCTAATACGTACTACCAGTATAATTTGAAGCCTTATAACGATGAAAAGATGACAGACATGACAAACGATATCATTCAGTTCTATAAAGAGAACCCGGAAGTGAACTTACCTGCTTATCTTAACAGCATCGGAGATTTAGGGTATCAAATCTATCTAGCCGACTCACCGGACCAAGGAACTTTTTATGGCGGAGATTTTCGTAAGAAAAATTTAGATTCAGACGTTATTCGCCAGGTGCTCGGCGGACAAGTATATCACGGCATTGCCGACTTTCCTGCAAAATTATTTATTACTGGTTTTTTTGACAATTCACTCAGCAACTCGATTGGGATGCCTATTACTGTTAACGGAAAGACGCACGCTCTTTTTGTTCGCCCTAATGTAGAGCTGCAGTTCGGAGAACTTCGTATTTTCTTTGCCTTACTTCTCGTTCTGACAACACTAATCAGCATTATACTTGTCTTCATTAGCACGAGATATATTGTGAAGCCCGTCACTCGCTTAACGGAAGCAACCAAACAAATTGCCAAAGGCAATTATCATATTAAGTTACATG
The DNA here is from genome assembly GCF_030263935.1 of Paenibacillus polygoni. Lineage (NCBI taxonomy): Bacteria > Bacillati > Bacillota > Bacilli > Caryophanales > Paenibacillaceae > Paenibacillus > Paenibacillus polygoni. The sequence goes on from NZ_CP127162.1 coordinate 2,961,093, forward strand.
CTCGAAGACGAGATGAGATCGGTATGCTGGCTAATCATTTTTCACAGATGGCAAAAAGCTTAGAACAACTTGAATCCATGCGGCAAGAGTTTGTCTCGAACGTTTCTCATGAAATCCAATCCCCTCTTACTTCAATCCAAGGATTCTCTGAGCGCTTGAAATCAAATCAGTTAACAGAAGAGGAACGGTTGCATTACCTTGATATTATTTCTTCCGAGAGCCGAAGACTATCTCAATTAAGTAAACAACTGCTCACTCTAGCCTCACTGGATAAAGAGGAATCCATCATTGATAAGCAGCTTTATTCTGCCAAAGATCAGATTAAACAGGTTGTGTATATGTTGGAATGGAACTGGCGGGAAAAAGAAATTGCTTTAGATCTACAGCTCTCTTCCGCAGAGGTCTATGCGGATCCAAAATGGATGCATCAAGTATGGGTTAATCTAATTACAAACAGTATTAAGTTCACTGAGCCCGGAGGAACCATTCGAATTCGGCTTGTAGAGAAAGATAACCATCATTTGATCGAAATTGAAGACACCGGCATAGGGATCAAAGAAGAAGATCTTCCTTATATCTTCAATCGATTCTATAAAACCGATAAAGTTCGAAATCGCAGCGAAGGCAGCAGTGGTCTTGGACTCGCGATAGTAAAACGAATTATGGATATGCACGATGGACAAATTACGGTTCATAGTGAACTAGGAAAAGGTACATGCATTCAAATATGGATCCCGATCTCCTCCCCTGATTGAAAACCTGGGGGGGTTTTTTATATGTTCCATTTGTAATATGCTGTTCATCCTCCGTTCATATTTCAACCTGATACTTAAGCAGTGGGTGAGAAATTAAAAATATAGAAAAGCTTAAGGAATGGGGTTGAAACGTATGTTTTTAGCTTTACGAGAAATGAAACACGCCAAATTACGCTATCTGCTGATCGGTCTCATTATGGTTCTCATTGCATGGCTCGTCTTGTTCGTTACGGGTCTTGCCAAGGGTCTCAGTAATGACAACGTATCGTCGCTGCAAAATATGGACGCTGATTACATTGTTATGCAGAATGAATCCGAACTCAAACTGAATCGTTCTTTGTTATCGAGTGAAACATTGGACCAAGTAAGATCCATTACTGGGGATGAAGGGGCTACACCTCTTGGTCTGCAGATGAGTACATTAACCAAAGAAGGGACAAGCACCAAAATTGATGCTTCCTTTTTTGCTATTGATACGGACAGCTTTATCGCTCCGACCGTTGTAGAAGGTTCAATGATCGACAATAAAACGGCGGACGAAGTGGTCGCTGATATTTCTCTGAAGGAGGAAGGATTTGCGGTTGGCGACCGAATCCAGGATCAATCCTCTGGAAAGTCGTTCACCATAATCGGTTTTACAGAAGGACAATCCTACAGCCATACTCCGGTTCTTCACATGAATATGGCAGGATGGTTTGCACTTCATGATGCGGATCCGGATAGTGAGATTTACCATTTTAGCGCGATCGCTTTAAAAACAACAGATGCCATTGCGGACGAAGTCAGTCAGATCAGTGACATTGAAGTCATCGCCAAGGATGACACGTTAGCTGGAATTCCTGGGTATAAAGAAGAAAGCGGCTCGCTTCTCATGATGATTGCCTTCTTATTTGTCATTGCTGCCTTTGTTCTGGCCGTGTTCTTCTACGTGATTACGATTCAAAAGATGAATCAATTCGGTGTACTCAAAGCCATCGGCGCAAAAAACAGTTACCTGGTGCGTAATGTGATGTCCCAAATTTTAATAATTACGATTGTCAGTCTCGCCTTGAGCATCCTGCTAACTTATGGTGTCGCAGCTATTCTTCCTGCAAGTATGCCATTTGACCTGAGTCCATCACTAGTTGCTCTATGTTCGATTCTGTTTATCGTAGTATCTATCCTTGGTTCTCTACTGTCCGTGTACCGAGTTGCTAAAATTGATGCGATCGAAGCTATAGGGAGGGCTGCTTAATGAACACAGCAAATCTTAAATTACAACTAGAAAATATTACAAAAACATTTGGTGACGGCGACTCTTCTATTAAAGTACTGAAGAATGTAACCTTGAATGTAAAGGCCGGTGAATTTGTTGCCCTAGTCGGTCCATCCGGTTCCGGGAAAAGCACCTTTCTCTCCGTTGCTGGTGCACTGCTTGCGCCTTCCAGTGGACGTATAGTCATTGGTGGACAAGATCTGAGTCAATTCTCAGAGAAGCAAATGAATGAAATACGTCTTGATAAAATCGGATTTGTATTTCAATCGGCCAATCTCATCCCTTATCTGACGGTAAAGGATCAGCTCCTTTTAATCGCTGAACTGTCTGGTAAGAAAGGAAAACAAGCAAACCAGAAAGCCGATGAGATGTTAAGTAGACTTGGGCTAAGTCACCGCGCCCATGCTTATCCGGAAAATCTCTCGGGCGGTGAACGTCAGCGTGTTGCGATTGCTAGAGCCTGGATGAATGACCCAGAAATTCTGCTGGCCGATGAACCAACAGCAAGTCTTGATTCTGAACGGGGCCGGGCCGTCGTGGAAATGCTCTCACAAGAAGTAAAAGAAAGAAACAAAGCGGCAATCATGGTTACACATGATACCCGGATGCTCGATCTCTGTGATCGGGTCGTATATATGGAAGATGGCGTACTCACGGAACAGCCTGTATTCCAGCACTAAATGATGAAAAGCAGCAGCCTTACTAATAGGCTCGCTGCTTTTTTTGATATCTACTCTTCAACTTCCTTAGGTTCTACTTTTTAACGTCCTTAGGTGTCTGCTCGAACATTCAGTACATGTCCGTATATTCGATTATTGGATATTATAGGTGTAATATAATGAGGAAAGATAATACCATTTCTTGAAAGGGATTTAACTTATGAGTATAGATTATGAATATAAACAACCTAAAACTTTACTAAATAAGGGCACTGGCTTCCTGGCTGGATACTCCCATTCCCTTAACCCATATACGGGCTGTACGTTTGGCTGTTCCTATTGTTACGTTCGTAAAATGCCCGTTTCTTTATTCCGAGGAAAAGAATGGGGAACCTGGGTAGACATAAAGAAAGAAAGTGCTGCACTACTGACAAAAGAACTGATCAGAGAAAAGAAAAAGGGTGCGGTTACGATCTTTATGTCTTCAAGTACGGACCCCTATCAACCTGCCGAATACAAAGAAGAAATCACGCGTTCTTTGCTTGAAGTTATGACAGAGGTTCAGCCCGATTTTCTGCTGGTACAAACCCGAAGTCCGCTCGTAAAAAGAGATATTGATCTTCTACAAAAACTGAGTAATCGGGTCCGGGTAAGTATGACTGTGGAAACCGATCTTGATGAGATTCGCTCCCATTTCTCTCCCTCTGCCCCACCTATTCAGGCTCGTATACAAACACTTCGCAAGCTGCGCGAAGCTGGAATTCCTACACAAGTTGCCATCGCACCCGTACTGCCTAGCAGTGAAGCATTTCCCGAACTCCTTCGTCCGGTCGTAGATTTAGTATGCATTGATGATTTTTTCATGGGAGATGGAGCCCATGGAAGACGAACGCAGCAACTAGGCATACGAGATAAATACGAAGAACTAAGATATAGTGACTGGTATCATCCGGAAGCATATCAAGTGGTGGCTCGCCGGATGCGTGAAGTCTATCCCGAACAGCAGGTCCGGATCAGTCAGGAAGGATTTGCTCCTTTCTAATCTGCTAGAGATGATGTTTTCTAGCTAGACCCGCAGAAGTATTCTATTATTTATAAACAAAGACCATGAGAGGAGTATCTTCTCATGGTCTTTGTCTTAATAGATATTCAGTTTACATCCTTAATAATTAGACTGACTCTTTCAATTCCGCTTCACTTGACTGTGCACGTTCCGATCCCATGAAGAACACGATAACAACAGCAATCGCAATCGGGATAATGGCGATCTGGAATACATGTGTGATGGAATCCGACATCGCTTGCGTAATTTTACTTAGAACCTCAGGCGGAATTTGTGCACGACCTTGGGGAGTGAAGATTTCTCTCGTGTCCATATCTCCAGCAAAACCGCTGCTCGCTCCGCCAAAAGCTTCTGTTAGACGTCTAGTGAAAGTATGTGTCTGCAGCGTACCAAAGATGGTAAGACCTACTGTCATCCCGAACGAACGCAAGAAAGAATTCGTCGAGTTCGCCGTTCCGCGGAAGCGCGGGGAAAGTTTGTTGATGGAAGCCGTTGGCAACAGTGAAAAGGAGAACCCAACACCAAAACCAGCAATAAACATGTATAACGTTAAGATGATTCTTGAAGTCTCAGGTGTCATCGTTGACAGTAAAATCATACCTGCCAGGAAACTAAATACAGACAAAATCATCAGCGAACGAAAACGGATTTTTGTCTGTGTAATCCCGCTGATCATACTGCCGATTACTGTCCCGATGACCATCGGCATCAGTACAACCCCAGCGTTCGTTGCTGAACCGCCGTATACAGCTTGTACAAAGATCGGAATGAACACCGAAAGAATGATAAATGTTCCACCATAGATAAAGGCAAGCGCTTGTGAAGTGGCAAACAAACGTTTCTTAAACATCCAGAAGGGAATAATCGGTTCTTCTGCTTTGATCTCAACAAATATGAAGATGATAAAAGATACAGCTGCGATTACAAGCAAGGAGATAATTAAAGCAGAATCCCATGCATATTTGCCACCGCCAAGCTCCAGTGCAAACATAAGGCATACGATTGCCAAAACAAGTGTAAATGCCCCTGCCCAGTCAATTTTCTGCTTCTGATGTTCCAATGTTTCTTTATAATATTTAGCTATGAAGAAGATCGATAACGCACCAATCGGAAGGTTTACATAGAAAATCCAGTGCCAACTTAAGGAATCCGTCAAAAACGCACCTAATAGCGGACCTACCACACTTGATAATCCAAACACGGCACCTAACATCCCTGTCATTTTTCCACGTTTTTCAACAGGGAACAAATCAAAGATTATGGTAAATGCGATAGGCATCAGTGCTCCGCCGCCAATCCCTTGGATGACCCGAAACGCGATAAGCTGTCCCATCGTCTGAGATAATCCGCAAAGGGCTGAACCAATAATAAACACAGTTAATCCAAATAGAAAAAACCGCTTTCTTCCATACATGTCAGACAGTTTACCGTATATCGGCATACCTGCCATCATCGCCACCATATAAGCTGCAGTAACCCAAATAAACTGGTCGTAGTTACCCAAATCACCTACAATGGTACCCATAGCTGTAGCTACAATGGTGTTGTCAATAGCCGAAGCAAAAATTCCAAGCAAAAGTCCAATGGTTACAAACGAGGCAGCTCGATTCTTTTTCATTTTCTCATCTCCAATTTATAAAACTGTTAAGTATATATGAAATAATCATAAAAGATTATTATTCACTTTCTTCCTCGTCCTGTAGTTCCCTTAGCTGCTCTTCAAGCCAAGAAATCTCTGAACGTATGAAATGTGCCCGGTGAAGTAACGTCCTCTGAATGCTTTTGCGTTCCTTCTCAGTAAATATGGGATTTCTTTTAACTACTTTCATTCCAAGATCACAATGTTCTTGAAGAAAACACAAGTACTGACGATAGTCCTCATAGATCCGTTCTTGCAGCTCCTTAGAAACATGGTGAAGATTTGCAAATTTGATATCAAAATAATCTTTTGCATCGGAATTATACGATGTTTTCTCGTCCATTAATCGAAAAAACTGCTCTTTACCCGCTTCTGTAATACAATAAACCTTCCTATTACCATCTTTCCCTGACATTTGAATGAACTTCTCTTTTTCAAGTCTTTGAATAAGCGGATACAGCACTCCCCAACTAACTTGTCTTACCGGACCTATAATTCTGGACAGGATATGATGAAGTAGGTATCCATGCATAGGTCTATCCATTAACTCTCCCAGAACAAATAGTTCATACAAAATACATACCCTCCTTTTCTTATTTTGGAGTACACTTCCGTTCAAATATATCGTTATGATATAAGCCTATATTATAATATATCGCAGCGATATAAAAATCAATATCACAATGAACATAAAAAAACTGAAGTGCACCCTGTCAAGTAGACAGATAAAAAAACAAAATTATAAATATTCAATCCCCTCGGTTATCAAAGCTGAGGGGATTATTTTTTCTTAGTTATGCTGCTTGTCGATATTCGTTAGGGGATAAGCCGTTAAGTCGTTCGGTGTATCGAAAATTATTGTAATAATGGATATAAGTTCTTACACTACGAAGGAGACTGTCGTATGTATCGTATTTCTCCAGATAAAAGCTTTCTGTTTTAAAGGTACCCCAGAATCGCTCAATAGGTTGGTTGTCCAAACACCGACTTACACGAGACATACTTGTTCTAAACTTGTATTTCTTTTGAAGTCGTTGGTATTCATGTGAGGTGTATTGAAAACCTCTATCACTGTGCAAGAGTGGCTTAGCACCTGGGTTCCTTTTGTAAGCTTTCTTTACTGTATTCATAACGAGTTCATTGTTATTGGAATGGCTGAGTACCCATGACACCACGGAGTTGTCATATCCGTCAATAATGGCACTCAAATAGGCCTTACGGCCATTTCCGTACTTTAATTCTGTTACATCGGTGCACCACTTTTGGTTAGGGGCATCCGCTTGGAATTTTCGGTTCATGACATTCTCTGCAATATGAAGGGCTGGAGCTTTCACGTAATTTGGCCGCTTTTTGCGAATCACTGCCCTTAGTTCAAGGGCGCGCATGATACGGTAATAGCGTTTACGGTTGTAGCCTTTTTTTAGTTTGCGATTTAACTGAATACGCATTTGGCGATAACCGAGTATCCCTTTTCGTTTGTCATAGCGACACTTGACTTCCTTGGCGAGTTTAAGATTTTCGAGTTCCCTGGTGGATGGCGTCCATTTCAGCCACTTATAATAGGCAGATCGGGCGATTCCTGCGAGCTCACAGAGCTTGGTGAGTGCATATCCCTTTTCGCCATGCAGTTCCTTAATCGCTTGATAGATGTCTGCATGCCGAACGTAGGTTAGTGTGTATTTCTTCGCCGGATCTCTGCCAACTTTTTTGCGAGTGCATTCTCCATTTCAAGGTACTCATTACGCGCTTCGAGTTCCTTAATCCGAAGCTTTAATCTTTCCTGTTCATCTAGCTCCTCTAGCGGTTTTTTACGACCTCGGAGGTCTTTTAACCCTTCGTGACCATTCGTTTGATATTTACGAACCCAGGTGTAGACTTGCTGATAAGAGACATCGTACTTGTCGATGGCTTTCTGGTAATCTAAATCATGGGCGATGGTGAATTGTGCAATTTCAATACGTTCTTCGTAAGTCGTTTTCCGTCCTTTATTCATATGAGGGGATCCCATCCTTTTCGGAGTTGGTTTCATTTTCGCCCCTTCAGTATACTTGGAAATCCAGCTCTCTAACACAGATTTACTCGAAATATGGTACTTTTTCACCACTGATCGTACAGAGTGTTCACCAGAAAGTGCATCTTGTATCGCCGCCAGTCGTAACTCTTTGGAGTAAGCTTTCCAACCTTTCGATTTTTTTAAACCTTCCACTCCACCTGCTTGATATTTTCTTATCCATTCGGTAACCGTGCTTTTATGGATCCCCAGTTGTTTTGCCTCGTAGTTGGGATTGGATTCATGCTGCAGGCAACGTCTTACAACCTGAATCTTAATTTCATATGGAATTGGGCTTCTTTTAGACATTACAAAAACTCCCATCATGATAGAGGTAGAAGTTTTGTTTTTTCTACTGTCTACTATGATGGGAGCGTATCAAACAGATCGGCCTTTATTTATTTTATTGTTTAAGAAGGATACCCAGTTCAACTATTTTCTCTTGATCCGGAGCTTCTTGTATACTCCTAATCTTTTCTTTAAGTTTATCTGTATCTTTTATAGTTTGATCATTTCCTATTTTCTCTTGTATGAGAAATGCTAAATTGAAGCTTATTTTCATATCAGAGTAATACGATAAAGTATCAATGATGGATGCCGAATTTAAAAGAGAAGTATTCGGAATTTTCCCCTCTTCTAATTGAGAAGCAAAGAAAGTAAGCTCACTGCTTATTCTTTGATTGAGATTGGTCTGAAATATATGTTGTTCATTTTTATGTGACTGATAGAGAAACATATTTAGAAATAAAGATCCAATAAGTAATATCAATAACGCTGGAATGTACTTTGTTTTTTTCATATCGATCCTTCTTTTATCACTTGATTTGGTTAAGATTATGAATATTTAAACAGACGGCACATGTATAAACCAATTACAGGTTACGAACTTACACTGTTCGCTATGTTTTCAGGAATAACGGCTAGCTGATGAAGTATTTTCTGACTGGAGTCATTAAGACCTATCAAGGTAACTTCATTATGACTCTCTGCATATTTAAGTCTAATTTTATCAATCGCTCCTACAGCCGAATCATCCCAAATATGAGAATCTGAAAAATCAATAACGATATGCTGTTCTTGAACCGATGTATCGAACGCTTTTTCAAAACTTTGGGTGGAAGCAAAGAACAATTGTCCTTTTACATAAAACACTTGCTTATTCTCTTTCTTCTCACTTGTTACGGTAAGTTTAGAAATCTTGGCAACAAAGAAGATGGAACTCAGTAGGACACCAGCAATGACACCTTTCGATAAATCATGAGTTGCTACCACGATGATCACCGTCATAAGCATGACAAATGCATCTCCTCGTGGAGCTTTTTTCAAATAACGAAAGGAAGTCCAGTCAAAAGTGCCCACACATACCATGATCATAATTCCCGCTAATACCGGCATGGGCATAAGGACAACAAAATCGCCAAGAACTAGAATGAGGAACATTAAGAAAAGTCCAGCTACGAGGGTAGATAACCTGCTTCTGCCTCCTGATTTCACGTTAATGACCGATTGACCAATCATCGCACACCCTGCCATACCGCCAAAGAATCCGTTGATGAAGTTCGCGATGCCTTGTCCTCTTGCTTCTCTGTTCTTATCACTTTCTGTATCCGTCATATCATCAATAATAGAAGAAGTCAGCAGGGACTCTAATAAACCGACAAGTGCCAGCGCAAAGGAATAAGGTAAAATGATCTGCAGCGTATGTAGCGTCAGAGGAACATTAGGAATCAATAAATTGGGAAGAGTTTTTGTAATTGTGCCCATATCTCCTACCGTTTGAAGGTGTACACCCGCTACTGTAGAAACAATCGTAAGGACAACAATCGCAATTAAAGGAGCCGGGACCACTTTTACAAACCTTGGAACGAAGATGAGTATCAATAATGTAATTCCTAGAAAAACAAAGGTCATGGGTGATTTTCCTAAAAAATAGGGGACCTGCGCCATAAAGATAAGAATAGCGAGGGAATTGACAAAACCGATCATTACCGCCCTCGGTATAAATTTCATTAGGCGAGCAACCTTGAAAGTACCTAATAGAAACTGAATAACACCGGTTAATATCGTAGCCGCAATCATATACTCAATCCCATGATCTCTTACAAGCGGGGCGAGCACGAGTGCCATAGCTCCGGTTGCAGCTGAAATCATAGCCGGTCTTCCTCCTGCAAACGAAATAATAATGGCTATACAGAAAGATGCATAAAGACCTACCATCGGACTCACACCTGCGATCAGGGAAAAAGCAATCGCTTCTGGGATCAGCGCCAGCGCAACGACCATACCTGATAATATATCTGCCCGTACATTAAAAAACCAGTTGCGTTTTAACCGTTCAACCAACTTAACTCCACACCTTTTCATTATGATATAAATCATGTAGTATTTTTCCATGAGTGTATCACGAATCGTTCCTAAATGGAACCTTTTTGATACTCTGAAGTATGTTATGATTACGAGTAAAAGTATAGTTTAGGAGAAAAACCTATGCGCATCGGATATATGAGACCCTATCAGGATGACAAGGAACTGAGCATGCAGACTCGCGCTTTGGATCCGTTGTCCTGTGATAAAATTGTTATAGAAGAACATGCATCCGCTAAAAGAAGATATGAACTTGAACAATTAATGAATGAACTCAGCAAAGGCGATATCGTTGTTGTATACAAATTGTTTGCACTTGCCGATTCGACCAGGCATCTTGTAGAACTACTACAAAAGCTGGAAGAGAAACAAGCTCATCTCTACTCATATGCTGAAGGCATTGATACGAGTAAATCCGAAGGGTATCCTTTTCCTGAAATCGTCAAACATCTAGTGGATTTTCAGAGTGATGTCATTAGTGAAAAGACGAAAAAAGGACTTTATGAAGCAAAGCAGAAAGGCAATCACCCAGGGCGGCCTCGTAAAGCGGATGATAATGTTAAAAGAGCGATTGTTATGTATCAGAGTAATAAGTATAGTCTCGCCCAGATTCGCGAGGAAACGGGGATCAGTAAATCGACGCTGTACCGTTACTTGGACTCTGAAAATTAATAATTTGAGGATGAATCAAATTTAGGTACAGGAAACAAGAAAAAGAGCAATTCAGCCTTAACGCACAGGCAGAAAAGCTCTTTTTTCAATCGATCATTCCCTATTTATTAAGAGTACTACTTACTCAATCTTCAGCTTCTGTGTCCAGGTTTTCCCTCCGTCTTTGGTCAGATAAATAGCCCCATCTGAACTGGTATCCGCCATCCAGCCTATTTTCCCATCAACAAAATCAATATCGTTTTCGAAACCGGTGATCGGCGGCATGTTAGTCCAAGTTTGGCCTCCATTATCGGAGCGTCCTACTCCAATCTTCTCACCTGCCGGGGAGAATCCCCCAAGGTAAACGATGCCTTGTGCGATCGATAGGTTTCCAGGATGACCACCCGGAGAAGCGGGTCCTTCTAGCACCATACCTGCTGAATTCCCAGGTGCTTCACCTCCGCCTGCTGTATTTTGGCTGATTACTTTCGTCCAGCTTTCTCCGTTATTTTTTGAAGAGTACAGCGCATACGATTGTTGGGACATTCCCGTTCCACCGTTAAGTCTAATCCACACTTGATTTCTATCTGCCGCAATTTCCCCGCCGCTAATATCTTTTGAAGGGACGGATAAAATAGAGCGCCAGTTCTTGCCTCCATCTGTTGTTTTGTGAATCTTGTATCCGAAGCCAGGAACCACGACAAGTGCATATCCATTCTGCTCATCTGTGAAATCAGCATATCTCGTATTCGCTGGTGTTTTTATTTTCGTCCAGTGGTGTCCGCCATCTGCTGTTTTGTAGGTAAATGCCCGAGAGTAACCAAAACCTATGTTTTTGTTCTTAAAAGAGATCCGTTCCAGATTCATAGATCCCGTTATTATTTTGGTCAGTGTTGTGCCGCCGTCTTTCGTATAGAGCAGAGCATTCGGACCATTCACCGCGGATTTCGCGAGCATCCAACCGGTTGTGTTATTAATGAAATCCAGCTGTGTGAATTGCCATGTCCCTGTATAGATCGATTGCCAATCGTTACCGGAGTTTGAAGTACCAATCATAAACCCGTTTCCAGCAGCTCTCCCGGTAGTACCGCCCAAGAACTGAATATCACGAATCTGAAAATAATCCGAGCCTGCCGGCTTGTTACCAAACAACTCATTCGCTGATCGAGGCGCTGCCTCTGCTGGAATTACACCCGCTACTAATGCGGCGCTCATTGCAAGTGCTGCTATTCCTTTTGTAAATTTTTTTATTTTCATTGACCGTGCCTCCTGTCTTCTTGACGGATTTTTGTCTACATGTTTTCCTATATGATCTACTTAAACCATATGCGCATATGTAATCATATTCATATAAGAGTGAACTCATAAAAACAGACGAACCTTTGGTGGTTCGCCTGAGTTCTATCAGCTAAAATGAACTATCTTCTTTGCCCTGGTTCACGCTTCTATCTATTTTGTGATCCGAAATGATCCCGTACTTAGGGCAACCAGTTCATGGTCACGATCTAACACTCGTGATTCGGTCGTTAGCGATCGGCCGGTTTCATGAACTATTTTTGCGGTAACGGTAAGCGGGCCTTTTTTCGCGGGTTTAACGAAATGCACATTCAGGTTACTGGTCACTGAAGCTTCTCCAGGACGCCTTACCATGACCGCAATTCCCATTGCGTTATCCATCAGCGAAGAAAGTACACCCCCATGAACAATTCCCATGAGATTCAAATGGTGCGGCTTCGTATCAAGCGTAACCACCACTTCACCCTTTTGAATAGCTGTAAGCTCACATCCCAGGTATCCCCAAAACGTGTGTTCCGCTGCCTTCGTCAATGACTCAAGATACTGCTTTCCTTCCATGCTCTCCATCAAAAAGAGCCTCCTTCTCTATCCGAGCAGGCCGCAAACTTTCAACCTGCCGGAGTTTCTTCCTCTTCCTCAAGTAATTTACGACGCAACACTTTACCTACAAGGGTCTTCGGGAGTGATTCACGGAATACATAGTGTTTAGGCACTTTATAAGCTGCAAGCTGGGAACGACAAAACCGTTCTATATCTTTTGGATCAGGCGCCTTTCCATCCTTAAGGACAATATAGGCTTTCACTGTTTCACCGCGGTATGCGTCTTTTATTCCTATTACAACAGCCTCTTTTACTGCTGGATGTTCGTAAAGAACTTCTTCAATTTCACGCGGATAAATATTGAATCCGCTTGCAATAATCATATCTTTTTTCCGGTCAATAATCGAAAAGTAGCCTTCCTCATCCATAGTTGCCATGTCACCGGTAAATAACCACCCGTTTCGAATCGTATCAAAGGTTTCCTCTGGTCTATTCCAATATCCCTTCATCACCTGCGGTCCTTTGACAATGAGTTCCCCTGCTTCCCCCGGCAGAACTTCTTCACCTGTTGCTGGATTCACCACTTTCGCTTCGGTGTCAGGAACCGGGATACCAATTGTTCCTATCTTTCTTCTCCCCCATATCGGGTTTACATGCGTTACAGGCGAAGTTTCGGTAAGTCCGTAACCTTCGATTAATTTTCCTTTTGTCAGCTCCTCAAAACGATCTTGCACTTCAAGCGGAAGCGCAGACGAGCCGCTGATACAGGCATTAATCGAAGATAAGTCGTACTCTTTTATCTTAGGATGATTAATAAGGGCAATATACATCGTCGGTGCTCCTGGAAAAAGGGTTGGTTTTTTCTTATCGATGATTTTGAGAAGGGAATTTGGATCGAATTTAGGTATGAGGATCAGCATTCCTGCACGGTAGACCCCTTGGCTGAGAAGCGTAGTAAGCCCAAACACATGAAAACAAGGCAGTACAGCTAAATATCGTTCTTTGCCATTCTCCACTTGATAACACCAATTGGCGGATTGGATCGTGTTTGCGATGAGATTCGTGTGGGTTAACATGACCCCTTTTGGAACACCTGTCGTCCCGCCAGTGTACTGTAATAATGCTAAATCATGGTCTGCATTGACCTTTTCACAGCAAGGTGTATCGTCCGCTGAAGCAAGAAGTGCGGTAAACGAATGGACCGATCGGCTGTATTCAATTTGTGGCAGCGGTCCTTGTTTTTTTGCGGCGAAGGGATACAGTATTTTTTTGATAAAAGGCAAGTAATCAGGGATCGCCGTAACAATCGTATGCTCAATCATCGTCTCCTCAGCAACATTCTGAACTTTTGAATAAAATTGATCCAAGGTAATCATGATCTTCGTCCCTGAATCCTGCAATTGATATGCCAGTTCCCGCTCTACATAGAGCGGATTCGTCATGACCACGATGCCCCCTGCAAGGAGAGTTCCATAATAGGCAATTACAACCTGGGGACAATTGGGCAGCATAATAGCCACCCGATCCCCCTTCTTAAGTCTTTTGCTTTTCAGCGCGTTTGCCATACGGTAAGCAGACTCCAGCAGCTTTTTATAACGAATGGTCTTTCCCATAAAATACATGGCCGGCCGGTTCGGATACTGCTGTGAAGAGCTGATCAAAAACTGCGCCAGATTCTGCTTCGGATAATCAAAACTAGGGGCCACTTCGGTCGGGTAATACGGAAGCCAGGGCTTTGCATTCATCGAATATCAATCCTTTCCTCTCGGAATGCTTCCTGCTGACCTACTCCTCATCCAAAACGATTTTATATCTAGCAAAGATGATGCGCAGTTATACGGTATAACGTTCGTTTGTTACCACCCTAGCGGCAATGCTGCGTTTCAGTGCTACCTTGTCTACGGGACTTAATTTTGTTAGTTTTTTCAGCACAGATAACTGCATCCGAAGCAGATCACCGGATTCAAGCGAAGTCAGTGTTTCCTTGGCGGCAGCTTCTGCTCTTTGCAGCGCTTCATAAGCATACACTTTCGTCATCTCCACCATGTTCAAGACTTTTTCTTCAGATACGCGGGTTAGTTGTTTCTTTGTACGAAGCAGCGTACTCTCCAGTGCAAACACATCAATCAAAATATCCGCTAGGTTGGATAAAGTCTCTTGTTCTTTCTCTAGGCTGGTACCTAGTTTCTGCACGGCAAAGCCGCCTGTGAGCAGGAATATTTTCTTCACTATATCCAGAATGTGTTCCTCTTGTCCGAGCACCCCTTCATATTCCTGAGCCGGAACCATTTGCAGCAGTTCACCTTGCAGCCCTTGTGCTTTTTGCAGAAGAGCGATTTCCCCTTTTAACGCTTTTTTCACTAAGGTACCAGGTATAAGGAGCCGGTTAATTTCATTCGTTCCTTCAAAAATTCGATTAATACGAGAATCTCGGTAGATTCGTTCAATTTTATATTCCTGAATGTATCCATACCCTCCATGAATCTGGACTCCTTCATCTGCAATAAAATCGAGACCTTCTGAAGAAAACACTTTATTAATCGAGCATTCAATAGCATAATCCGATATTGCGTTTGCGGAGTGAGCACCTGCATCCGGATGATTGTAATCAATGTCTGCGAGCGCTTCATCCAGCAGCCCCGCTGTACGGTATACCATACTTTCCATCACAAACGTAATAATATTCATTTCAGCCAGTTTTTTACGTATAAGCGGGAAGCTCGAGATCGGTGTTTCAAATTGTTTGCGCGTATTCGCATACTTGGCACTGAGTTCTATCGATTCTTTCGACGCACCCACAGTACCTGCCGCAAGTTTATACCGACCGATGTTAAGAATATTAAAAGCAATTCGGTGACCTTTTCCTATCTCTCCGAGTACATTTTCTTTTGGGACTTTCACATCTTCAAAAAAGAGCGGACGTGTAGAGGAACTTTTGATTCCCATTTTCTTTTCCTCCGGCCCGATCGTAAATCCTTCCATCTCTTTCTCTACAATAAAAGCAGTGAAATGTTCTCCCTGCACCTTCGCATAGACAATGAAAATATCGGCAAATCCCGCATTCGTGATATATAGTTTTGATCCATTTAAAATATAGTGCTCCCCATCCTCTGAGAGCCGAGCTGTTGTCTTTGCAGCCAGGGCATCTGAACCAGACGTTGGTTCGGTCAGACAGTATGCAGCGATTTTCGCTCCGCTTGCTAAGTCGGGTAAATATTTATGCTTCTGCTCCGCTGTACCAAAGTAAACGATGGGCAGCGTCCCGATTCCTACGTGAGCTCCAAAGGAAAGGGCAAACCCTGAACTTTTGGAAAAATACTCGGTAATGATCGTTGAGCTTACTTTATCAAGACCAATTCCTCCAAACATCTCAGGAACATCTGCTCCAAGAAGTCCAAGCTCTCCCGCTTTTTGAAGCAGCTCTACAGTCAGCTCATAATTTAGTTTCTCTAGTTCCTCATCTTTAGGAATGACTTCGCCATCAATAAAATCACGAACCGTTTCTCCAATCATCCGGTGTTCTTCGGTAAAATCCTCGGGGGTTACGATGCGATTCACATCTACGTTATCGATGATAAAACTTCCGCCTTTAATTTTTGGTTCTTTGGTTTGGTTATCGCTCATTTGGGTGGTAGCTCCTTCCAGGAGGGGATTTGTGGTGAATCAGCGTGGTGCTTTGAATGCGGATCCATTGAGCATCGTTAGGTGGTGCTTCGAATGCGGATCCATTGAGCATCGTAAGGTGGTGTTTCGAATGCGGATCGGTGGGCATCGTTAGGTGATGCTTCGAATGCGGATCATCCTTACGATCGCTGTTGAATCTGGATTTCTTGGATGGAACTCGGGTAAGGTTGAAATCCAGATTCAAAGACGAGCGCTTCGCTTCTTCAGGACGATTCCGCTTTCTACGCAAGCAGGGTTGGATAATGCTTACAAGATATACTGCTCCTACACAAATTTGGTGTAGGCAAGGGCGAGTTTCAAGGTTTCTCCCCTTGAAACTGCCCTGGGTAAAGTGACCTACTTAGTGCGAGTGCAAGAACGAGTACGAATGTGAGTGTGAGTGCGAATGCAAGTGCGAGTATGAGTGCAAGTGCGAACGTTAGTGTGAGTATAAGTTCGAGTGTAAGTTCTAGTGCAAGAACGAGTACGAATGTGAGGTGAGTGCGAATGCAAGTACAAGTGCGAGTATGAGTGCAAGTGAGAGTGTGAGTGTGAGTAAAAGTGCAAGTGCGAGTATGAGTGTAGGTATGAGTAATGAGGTAATAAGAATCAGCTTGGGCTCGTTTCGCTTCCAGTTTTGCTTCCAGCGCGAATTTTTAAGCTCTATACCGGCTCACTGCATCCTAATCTAAGGAAGTAACCCTTAGACTGGGATGTTAGACATGAAAGCGGGTACGCGAGTAGCATTCAGTAACTCGTAAAACAGTTCGGTAATTTATAAGACAGTTTAGTAATTCGTAATACTGTTCAGTAATTCGTAAGATAGTTCAGTAATTCGTAAGACAGTTCAGTAATTCGTAAGACAGTTCAGTAATTCGTAAGACATTTTGGGAACTCATGAGGTAATTCAGTTCTCATGGTTCAGTACTCGTTAAACAGTCCATTTTTATCACTGCAGCATTCTATTAGAGGATATTAGGTAGGTGAAATCCAGGTTCATAAAGGGAACGCTTGCTTCCCCAGAATGATTCCGCCTTCTATGCAAGCAGATTAGAGCGGGTGAAATCAAGTGATAGGATGTAAATGCATTTCTCGGCAATTTGTTTCAAAACATTGTCTGCATATGCTATGTCTATCAGTGTCTTATATTTTTTCAGTAAGATATGTCATTTTGTGACTCAATAACCCATACTGAACTGTTTCTGTGCATGGACTTCAAACACCCCGGCAGCTCCCATCCCTCCGCCGATACACATACTTACTACTCCGTAACCTCCTCCCCGCCTAGCTAGTTCGGAGATCAAGCTAACCGTAAGTTTGGCGCCTGTACAGCCTAGTGGGTGACCCAGGGCTATTGCCCCTCCGTTCACATTCACCTTGTTCTCATCAAGTTCTAAGGCTCGGATAATATGAAGGCATTGCGATGCAAAAGCTTCATTGATTTCATAGAGGTTTACATCGTCTTTTTCGATTCCTGCCATTTTAAGCGCCTTGGGAATCGCTTCGACGGGACCTACTCCCATCACCTCCGGTTCCACCCCGGCAAGGGCAAATGAACGAAAAGTAGCAAGCGGTGTAAGTCCAAGTTCCTGCGCTTTTTCCCGGCTCATCACTGCAACAGCCGCAGCTCCGTCACTGGTCTGAGAAGCATTCCCTGCCGTTACCGTACCTTTGATGGAAAATGCAGGTCTGAGACGACCGAGTCCTTCCATTGAAGTATCTTCACGTACTCCTTCATCGGTATCAAATGTGAACGTACGGCTCCGCACTCTTCCTTGTTCGTCTACTGAAGTGGCGGCTGCAGTGACAGGCACGATTTCTTCTCGGAATTTACCTAACGCGATCGCTGCTGCAGCTTTGCGGTGACTTTCTACTGCAAAGGCATCCTGCGCTTCGCGATCCACACCGAATCTTCGTGCAACTTCTTCCGCCGTATGCCCCATGCCCATGTACACTTCCGGCATATCTTCCACAATTCGGTGGTGAGGAGCAGGCTTGAATCCAGTCATGGGTACATGACTCATGCTCTCCACACCACCAGCAATGATCACATCTGCGTGCCCAAGCATAATGCGCTCTGCTGCAAAAGAAATGGCTTGTAAGCCAGAAGAACAGAAGCGATTGACCGTCAGCGCAGGAACCGTAACCGGGTACCCTGCATATAGCGAAATAATTCTTGCTACATTTAAACCTTGCTCACCCTCTGGCATTGCACAGCCAAGGATAATATCGTCCACATCTTCTTTTTGCAGTCCCGGTGCACGGTTAATAACGGCTTCGAGTACCGCTTTTCCTAAATCCTCTACTCTCGTCTGCGCGAGACTCCCCTTCTTCGCTTTCCCGATCGCAGTCCGAGCCAGCGATACAATCACGGCTTCTCTCATGATTTTCACCTCATCTTTTGGATTAAAAGACTAGTTGAATCAATTTCATAACCCATTAAAATGATGAATTTGTAACTATATATAGAAAAACAAAACCGTTTTTATCTATATAATGCCCTGATTAAAGCAACTAGGTAGTATGAAATGGATTCAGTTACGCAGCGGTTTTCCTTTGGACAACATGTGCTGCATACGCTGCTGTGTTTTCACTTCTCCAAGCAGGCTGAGAAAAGCTTCCCGTTCCAGATCAAGCAAATATTGTTCACTAACCACTGTTCCTTGCGCCACATCTCCTCCGGTCAGAACGTGTGCTAATTTCCTTGCAATCAGATAATCATGATCACTAATATACCCGCTGTTTTTTAATCCAAGGGCCCCCACTTGCAGAACCGCGCGGCCGTCTCTTCCCGCTACTCTTGCTTTAGCAGGTAGGTTTGGCTGGTAGCCTGCCCGCTCCATTTCAAGCACCGCTTGTTTTGCTTCGTATATACGGAAATCTTGATTCATAACGACACTGTCATGACGGCGACCATACATACGAAGTGCTTCATGACCACTCGTTGATGTTTTCGCCATAGCAATCATTTCAAAAATACGGTTTAACTCAGGCTGAAGATCTGAATCAGGATCTCTATAACGGTCACTTGTCATGAGTGCCAGTTCTTTACAACCGCCGCCCGCAGGAATGAGTCCTACACCGGTCTCGACTAATCCAAAGTAAGATTCTGCGGAGAAAATAATGCGATCTGCTGGAAGACAAGCCTCCACACCGCCGCCGAGGGTCATTCGGTGAGGTGCTGCCACAACCGGTTTTTCAAGTCCTTTTAATTTCATCATACTGCCTTGGAATAAACGGATGATATCATCCACTTCATCCCAGTCACCGCTTTGTGCTTCCATCAGCATGAGCATGAGATTTGCGCCCACACAGAAGTTACGCCCTTCATTCGCAATAACAAGGCCGCGATAATTATTTCTCACTTCCTCGGCACTTTGCTGGATCATGACTAGAATATCTGCACCAATCGCATTGTTCGGCGAAGTAAACTCCAGACAAGCGACGTCATCTCCAAGATCAATCAGGTTCGCACCCGAGTTTTGGCGAATGACCTTGTTCTGTGCCTTTAAGCTTTGAAGAGAGATCACTTCTGGCTGTATTTCGACTTCTTTGTAAGCTCCTTTGTAAAAGTGGAATACAGCTCCGTCTTTTTGCTCATAGAAAGACCTGTTGCCCGCAGCTATCCATTCTTTCACCCACGCTGGGACGACAAGACCTTCTGCTTCCATCCGCTGTACGGATTCGGGTAATCCAATCAAATCCCAAGTTTCAAAGGGTCCAAGCTCCCAGTTAAAGCCCCATTTCATTGCATTATCGATATCTTCAATGGAATCTGCAATTTCCCCCAGTTTTTCAGCAGAATAGACTAGTACTTGTTTAAGCACATTCCAAGCCAGCTCCGAATAACGATCCTTCGCACCAAGGAATGCTTTTATTTTCTTCTTTGACCCTTTTACCGCTTTTGCAGCTTCAATGGAAGCAGATCTAACTTTTGCGCTTGGATTATAGTTCATCGTGGACAGATCAAGTGAGAGTATCTTGCTGCCCTCTTCCCCTTTCACTTTTTTATAGAAACCTTGCCCGCCCTTTTCTCCAATCCAACCTTGTGCTACCAATTCATTTAGGACATCAGGTACAGTGAAAATGTCTTTCTCCGGTCCGGCTGGAACGCTGTCATATACATTCTGAGCAACATGAACAAACGTATCGATGCCGACAAGATCCAGGGTGCGGAAGGTCGCGCTTTTCGGCCTGCCGAGAACAGGTCCTGTCGCTGCATCTACTTCTTCTACGGTATAGTTGTTCTCTTGCATTTCATGTAAAGTAACGAGCAGTCCATATGTGCCAATTCGGTTAGATATAAAATTAGGTGTATCTTTTGCTAGGACAACCCCTTTGCCAAGCCTTTTTGTACAGAAATCTGCCATAAATGCGGTGATCTGCGGATCCGTATCGTATCCTGGAATGATCTCTAGCAGCTTCATATGTCTAGGAGGGTTGAAGAAATGAGTTCCAATAAAGTTTCTGCGGAAATTTACGCTGCAGTCCTCCACCATCGCATTAACTGAGATTCCCGAAGTGTTGGTACTTACGATCGTTCCTTCCTTCACCACTTCTTCAATCTGTTTTAGGATGGATTTCTTTATCTCAAGCTTTTCCGTCACCACTTCGATAATCCAGTCCACATCTTTCAGTAGATGGAAATGATCTGTTATATTCCCCGGTGTAATTCGCTCTACAAAATCTGCCGCATAAAGCGGGGCCGAACTCGATTTAGGAAGAGCTGCAATTGCTTTTGTCGCCAGCTTATTTCTAAACTTAGGGTCCCCAAGGCTTAACCCTGCTTTTTCATCTTCTGCGCTTGGCGACTTTGGAACAACATCAAGCAATAAACAAGGAATGCCTGCATTGGCCAGATGGGCTGCAATACCCGACCCCATAACACCGGACCCGATCACGGCGGCTTTTGAAATCGTCCTAGAAGCAGTTTTGTGAGCCGTATCTTTTGCTAACGTTTTATTCATTTCACTACGACCTCCCGTTGGCGAGTTTCTTTTTCTTTTCTTCCAAACACAGACTCCTCCAAAATCTCAGCAATATCCCGAGTTTTCACTTGCTCTTCTACTTCTTGCAGCTTCGTACCATCTTCCAGCATCGTCAGGCAGTAAGGACAAGCGGAACTAATCATCGTTGGCGATACCGCAAGGGCTTGCTCTGTTCGGGCTAGATTCACCCGTTTTCCTTCATCCTCTTCCATCCACATCTGCCCCCCGCCGGCACCGCAGCACATTCCATTTTCACGAGTTCGCTCCATTTCAAGCAGTGTTATGCCCGGGATCGCCCTCAGTACATCACGCGGCTGATCATATACATCGTTGTACCGACCAAGATAACAAGAATCGTGATACGTAATCTTTTCTTCCACCGTATGTTTCGGAGAGAGTCTTCCTTCTTTCACAAGTTGGTCCAGGAGCTGCGTATGGTGCAGTACTTCTGCCTTTAGCCCAAAATCAGGGTATTCGTTCTTAAAAATGTTAAAAGTGTGCGGACAAGCGGTGACGATCTTATGGACACCATATTTGTTAAAAATCTCGATATTCTCAGCACATAATTGCTGGAACAGAAATTCGTTACCCATTCGGCGCGGTGTGTCGCCTGAATTTTTTTCTTCGTTACCCAGAATAGCGAAGTTCACGCCTGCTTCATTCATCAAGCGAACAAACGCACGGGTTATTTTCCGGCTGCGATTATCATAGGAACCCATCGAACCTACAAAAAATAAATATTCGAAGGTCGGATTCTCTTTCACGGTCGGAATCTGAAGATGAAGGGTATCTTCCGGATCGATTTCTTTTACCCATTTACTGCGATCAGCCCGGCTGATGCCCCAAGGATTCCCTTGACGCTCAATGTTCTGCATCGCTCTTTGTCCTTCTTGCGGCACACTGCCTTCCATAAGAACAAGATGTCTGCGCAGATCAACAATTTTGTCTACATGTTCATTGGAAACGGGGCACTGATCTTCGCAATTACGGCAAGTCGTACAAGCCCATATTTCTTCTTCTGTCATCACTCCGCCAATAAGCTGAACATCACTGACATTTACACCTTCCACCTGATGCCATGCTTTCTTCTGAGCTGCCATCGTAGGACGAATATCAGTAATACCTTCTCCCTTCCACTCCGTGAGTTCGTGCTTTGTTTCATCCACCCTATAAACTCCCGAGTATCCAAATACGCCAGCCGGTACCCAAGGGGATTTGGAAGTGAGCAGAGCTCCTTTTTCCGTCAAATGATCTCTCAGTTTCACGATCATGTGCATGGGCGACAACATCTTTCCTGTACTTGCTGCAGGACAGACATTCGTACAGCGTCCACATTCAACGCATGCATAGAAATCAAGCATTTGTTTCTGAGTGAAATCTTCGATTTTACCTACACCGTAGGATTCAGCTTCTTCATCATCGAGGTCTAATGCGGTTAGTTTTCCTGGGGCATTTGTTCTGCGAAATAAAATATTGATAGGGGCTGTTATGAGATGAAAGTGTTTGGATTGAGGAACATATAGCAGGAATGACAGCAAGATTAGGAGATGCAGCCACCAGCTTACATAGTATAGTGCGCTTATTGCCATGTCAGGCATCCAGCTTACAGCAGCCGCAAGACTTGATGAGATCGGAGCCAGTGGAGATGATGCCCCTCCTTCTCTTACTCTTTCGAATGCCATGGTAAATAGTACAGATATCATAAGCGCAGTAATGAAGATGACGACAATACTAGGTTTAAATCCACGTTTTAACCGGTCCAGCTTCTCCCCATATCTGCGGTATGCGGCGTATGCGATAGCCAGAAGAATGAGGACAACAGTAATCTCCTGTATGAGAATAAATCCTTCATAACCCGGAATCGGAAGCTGATGACCACTTAGACCTTTCCATATAATATCCAGAGCGCCAAACTGTAAAATAATAAAACCGTAAAAGACAACAAAGTGCATAATGCCGCTTCTTGGATCTTTAAAAAGTTTCGTTTGACCAAATACCTGAACGGCAAAGGCGCGTAATCGTTCGTTCACATCTCGCCTGAGGTCAGCCGGTTTTCCTAAACGAATATACAGATACCGATGATACACGACTCTTAGGAACAGATATACCGCCAGACCAGTAACGAGGAAAAAGAGCAGCGCATTTCCGATTTGCAAGATCATCCTCATCAGCCCCTTGTATCTTCATTCTTTACCTAGAATCCTTCTCTTTACCGTTTTCTACGATGTGTCACTCCCTTCTATATTTCTCACCAAGTCAAGACTAGGGAAACTTACATATGAAGCGCTTTCATCTAATGTATAAAAAAGAGACCTCCATACTCCGTTTGACTGTATTACAACATGGATTCGTCAAATAACGTGAATGATGAACGTCTCTATTCTCTATAAAGTAGATGTATTTGCCGCATATTTAGTATTTGTTAACCCGTCGTTGACAATGATCAGAACGTATTCTATGATGATCAAAAGAAACTGAATGAGTATTCATTCATAAATTTAATTGTAGTCTAACATCGGGGTGACGATATGACAAGTAAAAAAACAGAAAAATATGATTTGATTCTTCAGGGCGCTCTCAAGGTATTTGCTGAAAACGGCTATCACCGTTCCCAAGTTTCCAAAATTGCCAAAGCAGCAGGCGTAGCGGATGGAACGATTTATTTGTATTTTAAAAGAAAGGAGGACATACTCATTCATCTATTCCAAGAGAAGCTTGGAGAACTGGTAAATAAGTTTCATGAAAGCGTAGCTGAGACAAATGATGCATGTGAAGCACTGCGAATGATCTGCACCATTCATTACACGGAACTTGAGAATAATCCAGAGCTTGCTTATGTGACTCAGATTGAAATGCGGCAAAGTGAGCTGGAACTGCGAAAAGAAATAGGGATTACGCTGAAACCTTACATCGAGCTGATCGAGAATATTGTTCAACAAGGGATCGACAATGGACAGTTTCGGGCGAACCTCAATGTGAAACTTGTGCGGAATTTAATTTTCGGTTCCATGGACGAAGTTGTTACTTCTTGGCTTTTATCGGGTCAAAAGTACTCCTTGCGTGATCAAGTGAATGAAACACTTCAGTTTTTTATTCATGGCGTTTCCAAATAGAGAGGTTCTACATCTCTGCGATTCACATATAAAAAACTCACAAGCATCATTTTGAAGGGAGAGCGTAAACGATGAAAATGGTAGTGCTCATGAAACAAACATTTGATACAGAGGAAAAAATCGTAGTGAAGCAAGGTAACATTGTGGAAGATGGAGTCAAGTTTGTCATTAACCCTTATGATGAATATGCAGTGGAGGAAGCCGTCAAGCTTCGAGATGAATTTGGCGGCAGTGTAACCCTTGTATCCCTCGGTCCCAGTCGAGCCGCAGAAGCGCTGCGCACTGCCCTTGCCATGGGTGCCGATGAGGCAGTCCTCATCTCAGATGACCGAATTCCAGATGATGAGTATGCTGTCTCCAAAGTTCTATATACCTATCTATCCAAAGAAAATCCAGACCTTATTCTTGGCGGTAATTTCTCAGTCGATCGCGGATCGGGTCAAGTGGCGATTCGGCTTGCGAACATGCTGAGTATCCCCCATACCGCTTCCATCACTAAACTGACGATCAACGGAACCACCGCTGAAGTACACCGTGATGCAGAAGGAGACCTTGAAATACTTACCCTCCCCTTACCAGCTCTATTCACTGCTCAACAAGGACTAAACGAACCCCGCTATCCTTCCCTGCCCGGCATTATGAAAGCGAAGAAAAAACCATTCAAAACTTACACGCTTGAAGATCTCGACCTTACGGAGGATGAAGTGAAGCCAGCGACAAAACAAACCGAACTCACGCTCCCCCCAGAACGAAGTGCTGGGCAAATTCTAATAGGTGAACCTGCCGAAGCGGTATCCGAACTTGTTTCCTTACTGCGAACGAAGTCTAAAGTGATTTAACTTTTGAATGCGTTTTCAATTGTGATGTTTTTATAACTGTATGGCAAGTAGAATGTCCTACATGCAATTTTTTTGTGAACCATGGTCCCCTGCTTGATTTATCTATATTGCCCGGGAGGTTAAGCTTATGAGCAGAACGATATTCATTTACGCTGAAAGCCGTGAAGGTAAGTTACGTCAAGTTGCTAAGGAGACGTTAGGTGCAGCTCAGCTCATTGCGAAGGAAGGGGATACCATCTGCGCTTTTGTTGCTGGGTCTCAAATTACGGAAGCGATATCTGCGATCCTTCCTTACGGAGCAGATCATGTTGTTACCATGGAACATGCAGACCTGGTGCACTATAATCCCGATGCTTACTTTGCTGCAATTAAGGCTGCACTGGATCAAATGAAACCAGATATCGTACTTTTTGGTCATACCGCCATTGGACGGGATCTCGCTCCGCAAGTTGCAGCCTATTTACAGGCAGGTCAGATTTCCGACGTAACCGCGATTGATCATGAAGAAGGGGAAACGATTTTTACGCGGCCTCTTTATGCAGGGAAGGCATTTGAGAAACGTGTATTTGAATCCACTCCTGCTGTCGTTACCATCCGTCCTAACAATATTAAACCTGCGGAATTAAGCGAGAATGCTGCTCCATCAAGTGTAGTAGATATCGCTTATCCCGCCCCTTCCCTGCGGACTGTGATTAAAGATGTCGTGAGCAAAGCTACAGGAAAAGTTGATCTGACGGAAGCTAAAGTGGTGATCTCTGGGGGCCGCGGTGTCAAGAGTGAAGATGGTTTTAAACCTCTCGAAGAACTTGCCGATTTATTAGGGGGGGCTGTTGGTGCTTCCCGCGGAGCCTGCGATGCAGGATACTGTGATTACTCCCTTCAAATCGGTCAGACCGGTAAAGTAGTAACTCCTGAGATCTATATCGCCTGCGGCATAAGCGGAGCCATCCAGCATTTGGCGGGCATGAGTCAATCCAAGGTCATTATTGCGATCAATAAAGATCCAGAAGCACCGATTTTTAAAGTCGCAGACTATGGTATCGTTGGCGATTTATTTGAAGTGGTACCGCTTCTCACCGAAGAATTCCGTAAAGTGCTTGTATAATTCATTGATGTTGGGATGCTTGAACTACGAAATTAATAGGATTGTAAAATAAAAAACTACCTTTTGCTTTTCATCCATATGGATGCTTGCAGGAGGTAGTTTTCTTTAATCGAAGTTTAGATATTTTTTAATGGATGTTTTCTTTTCTCATTAAACCATATAAGTATTGTGCTTTTCTTATATCAGGATTGAACCGCTTCGAGCCATGCTTTACTAATCAGTGCATGACCTGCCGCAGTGGGATGTACTCCATCTTCTGCCCAGAAAGCCGGGTCGAGCTGGGTACTTTTTGAAGCAAATAAACCATCTAGAGGAATATAATAGGTTTTGAATTCACGAGCTAACTCGCGAATCGCATGGATTTTTGGATCAAGGTCTGCTCTCCATTCTCTCTGCCCTGCCGGAACAGGAAGAACAAATGGTTCAATAAGGACCAGTTTGGCATTGGTTTTCTCCTTGGTTTGAACAATCAGATCACGATATGTACGATAAAAATCTTCGGTTGAAGTTAATTCACCTTGATCATAATAACGCCAAGTGTCATTAATACCGATATAGATCGACACCCAGTCAGGCTGATGAGCGATACAATCCTCTTCCCATCTTCGCTCAAGATCCGTAATACGGTTCCCGCTAATACCCCGATTTAAAAATTTCATATTTAGCTCAGGATATTGGTTTCCGATTTCAGCTGCTGTCAGCAGCGCATACCCACTGCCCAGGCTCCATTTATTACTATAATCTCGACCACAATCTGTAATACTGTCTCCTATAAAAAGAACGGTCTCTCCCTGTTGAAACGGATGGCTCACGGTTTACTTCCCCTCTCCAATTACCTGATATATACGTTCATTTCCATTCCCTATGATAACGCTATCAGTTCAAATTGGAAATAGATTTTCGCAAAATTTCATAACAAAAATAGATCTTATGATAAAATAGATGACATAACTAACCTAACAAAACAAAACTTTGTTTAAGTAGTTATTTAGTTATATCTATTTCAAGCACGATTGGACAATGATCACTTCCGAGAACCTCACTATCAATCGATGCGTCTATTAATTGGGGAGCCATTCTCTCTGACGCTAAAAAATAATCAATACGCCAGCCGATATTCCGCTCTCGAACCTTTGCCATATAAGACCACCAGCTGTATACATCCGTCTGATCAGGGTAAAAATAACGGAACGTATCTACAAATCCGGCATCCAGAAGCTTTGTCAGTTTCTCTCGTTCCTCATCTGTAAATCCGGAATTCCCCCGATTGCTCTTTGCATTCTTAATATCTATTTCTTCGTGTGCGACATTCAGGTCTCCACAAATTACCACCGGTTTTATCTGATCAAGGCCCGTAATATACTCTCGAAATTGTTCCTCCCATTCCAGCCGCATAGCTAGTCTCGATAGATCTCTTCGAGCATTCGGTGTATACACGTTCACCAGATAGAAAGACTCAAATTCTAAAGTGATCATTCGGCCTTCCACGTCTGGGTCTTCTTCACTCATTCCATACTGGACGGATAATGGTTTTATACGAGTAAATACCGCAGTTCCTGAATAGCCTTTTTTCTCGGCGTAACTCCAGTAATCTTGATATCCTTCCCCCAGCTCCAGTTCAATCTGTCCTTCTTGCAGTTTTGTCTCTTGAAGACAGAAAATATCCGCATCCATATGATGAAAATAATCCATAAACCCTTTTTTCACACAAGCTCTAAGTCCATTTACGTTCCAAGATACCAGTTTCATGTCTCTCTCCTTGATGTCTATACTTTCTTATCATTCTAGTAAATAAAAAGACCGTAGGCAAACTAGCAAAGCTAGCATCCTACAGTCTGCTCTCATAATAGGAGGTTTCTTAACAAAGCAGTTCGTATACATTTAAACCAACAAGTTTTGTATAGCGACTTTCCAGCCATTCTACAGCAAAGGTAATTGGCTACGAACCTAGTTTTATCTCCTTTTAGCCATTGTTTATCTCTTATAAGACAATTAACTTTAACGGGCTATTCTGCGGTGGTGCAGATTGTTTCCATAGCTTCGTTGTTATAGCAACGATATCTTGACCTTTTTTTATTCCTGTTAATTTCTCTTTTTCATCCTTAAGTATAAGGATCTCTTGTGTGTCGTAGTCTTTTATCTTTACAGATATCTGGTTTTCATTCTTACTAGGAACAATATCTAACACAAATGCCCGTATGCTCTCGATATTTTCTTTTTCATATTCTGGGTTTTCGACCAGGAAGCCTTCTATTACAGAATCCCTTAGCGTTTCAAACTCCTTGTCATTCCATTGATCTTTTGTTTCATTTTCTCTTTCTTCGGAGCCCTCTACATTGTTAATCGGATTCACTATTAACCCTTTGCCGCCCTCCATATCTTGGGGTGAGCATGCTGCTAAGAAAATTATAACCATAGTTAAGATTAGACTTGTAAGAACCTTTTTCATTTTTTTCACCTCTCGCTGATATAGACGAAAAAGCCTAAAGAAAGGTTGCAGCATTCTGTTATCCTTCTTCTTATTCGATCAATATGAAACCTCTCGTGACTTTCTTTAAACAACAAAAAAAACTCACTCCTTGTATAGTCACATCCCATACAAAAAGTGAGTTTTAATCAAATCCCATTCTCAAAAACGTACATCACCATACATTTCAACCGAATGACCTAATACATACCATCGCTGATTGATAACTACGTTGAGTCACAAATTGATACCCATGGTAGACAAAACATAAAGACTTTAAAACGTCGAGGTTAAAGTAATTTTTCCTATTCTTCGTCGAACTCCACGTTGTGATACACCTGCTGCACATCTTCCAGATCTTCCAGCACGTCGATCAGTTTCTCGAACTGAGCAAGTGCATCGCCTTCTAGAGATACGAAGGTTTGCGGAAGCATTGTAAGCTCAGCTACCGTAAACTCGGAAATGCCTGCATTTTTGAATGCATCTTGTACAGCGTGGAATTGATCTGGTTCAGCGTATACGATAACAGAATCATCTTCTTCGATAATGTCACGTACATCAAGATCTGCTTCCATCAGCAGTTCAAGCACGTCATCCGCTGTTTTTCCTTCTACACCGATAACGGCTGTTGAATCAAACATGTAGCTTACGGAACCACTTACACCGAGGTTTCCTCCGTTTTTACTGAAAGTGGAACGTACTTCAGAAGCAGTACGATTCACGTTGTTCGTGAGGGCATCCACAATAACCATGGAACCGTTAGGTCCAAAACCTTCATAACGAAGTTCGTCAAAGTTTTCTTCGGAACCGCCTTTTGCTTTTTCCAGTGCGCGGTCGATGATCGCTTTTGGTACGTTATAAGTTTTGGCACGCTCAAGGACTACTTTCAGTGCACGGTTCGACTCAGGATCAGGTTCACCCTGGCGAGCAACTACATATATTTCACGTCCAAATTTGGCATAGATTCGGCTAGTACTAGCGTCCTTATTTGCCTTTTTCTCTTTGATGTTATTCCATTTACGACCCATAATATATCGCTCTCTTTCACTTAGAATCAGGCTCAATCCTTTCTATTATAGCTTTTATGGAATGAGTTGAAAAGTTTACACGTCACATTTCTTGTAAGGAATATATGAACGACATAAGGCCAAATTCTATTTTATTTTTATTTTGAACTCTGCTTTCGCAAATCCTGGGTATTCCTTTACCTTGAAAGACAAAGGCTGTTTATATTCCCTTTTGGGGATAGAGAACGACATTTCGTGGCTCTCCGTGCCGGGTCCCGCCCACATTAACAACTTAGCATCGTTCATTGGGTATTCTTTACCTGCAGCATCTGTGAATGTGTTATCTTCATTAAAAAATTGTACATAAGGATTGAAATATGGATATTCCGTCTGGTCATAAATTCCTTCTGCACTGATGCTTATTTGCATTTGGTCTCCTGTTTCCTCTACCTTATCTAAGACGATGTGTGAACTTGGAGTGTGTAAGGTCTCTACCGTCTCTGTATTGAATGTAAATACTTGATCTCGTTTATTCATAAAGAATCCTTTTGCTTCTAAAGTCAAAGACTCCGTTTGACTAAAATAAGGACTTTCAAAAAAATAAGTTCGCTCTCCTGTTGATAAGTCGCCCTGTACAGTCTCCATTCTTCTTTTGTAATCGGTATTATCATTCAATCTTAAATCCACTAGATCATTGATCTGCATTGTATTATTTGGGTCAGCTGTGACATGTACTTTTGCTTGAAGAGGCGTAATCGTTACTTGATCAATGTTCACTTTCTGACCATCTACTTCCATCTGCTTATCGACTGGAATGACCTCTCTCATACCTGCAAAACGTTTTTTATCCACGGTAAATGGAATTTCATAATGATGACCAACCATATTCACTTTCAGAATTAACCGTTCCGGCATCGTCTGACCGTCTAACAATCGAAAATCAAGTTTTTCATAAGTATCAACTGCTTCCTCAATCTCTTTTGGAAGAACGTTTAGTCGTTGCTCGCTGATCTTTTCTCCTTTTTCATTCGTCAATTCAAAAGCCATATAATCATTCGCTTTCCCTTCCCTCACTTCTGGACCCTTCAGGGAATAGAGAATGAGAATCCGGTCTTCATCCGCAAGTATACTTCCCACCGTAAACACGGTATCTTCCGATGTATCTGAAATTCCCACTTCTTGTAGAAAATCATGTTTCATTGCTTTTGCAAATAAGCTGTCATACCGAATGAGATCCACAAATTTATTCATACCCGGCATGTCCCGAACTGTGGAAGCAAAGGCGGGTGACACTCTGATACTGGCAACGAATATCATAAAAACACTCATCATCGCTGCAGCTGCTACAAAAACAGTTCGCCTTTTTCTCACATTCCCCTCCGTTTTCTTTCCTTGTGTCAGTCCCTTACGGATTGCAAGATCAAGTTCGAAGTCAGATATCATCATCCGCTGCTCATGAAGTTGTTTATTTAGCTCAAAAGTATTCTCCCAATTCTTATTTTGATGTTCAGACATATTTCCTCACCTTCCTGTCCTCAGTCCATGGCCTTTCTTTTTCTTCCTGATCCTCTTCGTCCAACATCTCTGTTCTCATTTGTTTCAGTCCCTTATGAAGCCAGGTTCGGATCGTTCCTTCCGGCTTGTCCATAAGTTCAGCGATATCAGGAATAGTAAGGTCACGGTAATATTTCAGTACGATGACCATCCGATATTTCGGCTGCAATTTTCTAATCCGTTTCTCCATATCTAATTTGTGATCCGAGTCTACACTTTGCGGAGCAAGTACTGCATCATATCCCATGTAACTCGCAGCTGTAGGTACCTCTCTACGTTTCTTCTTCTGTTCATCCATACATACGCGTATTAAGATTCGAATGACCCATGTTGTAAAATATTCGGGTTGCTTCAGTGATTTCCGTTTTGCCCATACTTTGCTCACCGTTTCTTGGACCGCATCTAGCGCATCCTGCTGATTGAGCATATAGGAATAGGCAATCCCGTATAATTTATGCTTGTCTACACTCATTCGCTCTACGAACGCTTCTTCATCTCCTTGTTTTGCTTTTACAGCGAGTTCTACTAAATCCACTTATTCCCTCCCCCTTTCCATCCGGTCTGATTTCCTCTATTCGTTAATTAGACTGACGTGCAGTCCATTTGGTTTTTATCACGCCAAAAATAAAAGAGCCACCAGAACAAGCTGTGACTCTTCCCTATAAATGATCTATTTTGAATCAAGCATAATTTTTACTTTTTCCTTCACAAAACCAGGATACTCATGGACTTCAAAGGTCAGCGGCTGTTTATAATCCTCTTTCGGTAATGAATAATAAAACATTTGTTCTGCCGTTTCCTCGTTAAAACTCGATCCTGCTCTCGAATCATCCAGTATCATAAATTCAGTACCTGTTGCATCTGTAAAGGCAACGCTGCGATCTAATAACCTAAATTGCCAATATCCATTTGGAGTAGGTACATCTATATTTTTAGCCTGAATCGTAATATCAATCTCTTCATCCTTCTCAATGGCTTCCGAAAGGGTAATGTGCTCACTTGGAGCAAGCAGAGTTTTCTTTGTATCTGTATTAATAACTAACTTTTTATTCTTATCCGAAATGTAAGCCCCCTCTGACACCAGAGATACTGGTGAGGAATCAAAGTAATTACTGATAAATCGTGCATTCAAACCTTCTGGAGACATGAGATCTCCTAATCCCCCTCGACTTGGATAGTATTTCCCTTCCTCGTTCATTAGAGCTAAGGAAATCATCCCGTTTATATTCCTTGTATTCAGCGGATCTGCTGAGATTCTTACGTAAGCTACAAGAGGAGTAACAACGGCTTCATGTACCGTTAATTTTTGATCCCCAATAGTAAGAGCTTCTTCAAGTTGGTATGTTTTCTTCATATCAACATAACGACTCTGATCATTCGGAATAGTCATACTAAATTTTCTATCATCGAGTTCAATGTTGAGAACTAATGTATCGGGAGTGGTTCCCCATTCGGGAAACCATGTGATGTCTATAAAGCCAACATCTGTCAACATTTTGTTAGAACTTTCTTTATCGTAGACGGTAAGCAGACTCGCATGACTGTAACTGCTAAGGTGTTCTTTATTTCCATCAAGTATTTCATACCTAAGTGAAGAATCTTTCCTGCTTGCTTGATTCGGTGCAGTTAACGTGTACAACATTACCACTTTTTTCTCATCAGCTATGAGGCCATCTACCGTTAGTGAATAATCTCCATCTGTGTCTGTCATATGTACATCTTGCAATAAATCATGTTTCACCGCGTTATAGAGCGTTTGATCGTCTCTTATCAGCTTCAAATAGCTTAATTCCCCTGATAATTTTTCCATTACGATCCTTTCCTCTTCTGATACTCCATTCTTCTCCAGTACGAGGATGGTCATAAGAAAGACAACGGTAAATCCCGCAATATAAAACAATCGTTTTGACCACCTATTTCTAGGTTTCTTACTGTTTCTAGGTAATTTCGCGGTATCTAATTCCGGAGTTTGACTTTTAGAAGAGTCATTCGATACTTTTTTCATCATTTGTGCTACATTTTGTTCTTCCACTTCGTCTTTCATATGTACTTCCCGCCATTTCCTTAGTTATTGCTAAACCATACACATAGTTAACGTCTAAGAAGCTATAAAGTTAGCTAAATAAAAAAAGAAAGAGGAACATCGATGCCACTCACCTTTGCTCATCCAGCCGCTGTACTTCCTTTCATTCGAAACAGAACTTATCTTCATTTTCCCGCACTTGTTCTTGGAAGTATGGCACCCGATTTCGAGTATTTCCTGCGAGGTAGACCTTCAGGCGAAATCGGCCATACGATCATTGGATTCATGACGCTAAACCTTTTCCTCGTTGTCCTAGCTTATCTGGTATATCGGTATATTGTATATCCTCCTATATTCACCAATCTTCCTGCTGATGTGCAGAATGTCCTCACTTCTTCATCTTCTTCTTCGTTCCCGAGGTCAAAACACCCAAGGAAACCAAAAGTAATCCATGTCCTTGTTTTTGTCTATTCCGCTTGGCTCGGTATGGCAACCCATGTGATCTGGGATTCGTTTACACACCAAGGAGGGTTTATGGTCTTACGGTGGAGTCTCTTACAAGAAACCCTATCCATTTCCACGTATGACCTTCCCGTTTATAAAATACTGCAGCATGGCAGTACTTTATTTGGTTTAACCATTATATTTCTCTTCTCTCTAAGCCGTTTATGGAAGCACCCGAGCGAAGTGCGGATCTCTGCTAATTCATTACATTTCAATTCAAAGAAGTGGAGATACTGGTTATCTCTCGGCGTTCTGATGATTGTAATATTCGTGCTATGGATGGTGATAGATCCGTTATCCTTATCTGAATATGGAGTCCTTGTCGTGCGAGTGATTGACTCCGTCATTATCAGCTTTCTACTTTTATCACTTGTTTCTCTTTTCTGGGGGCCTTCCTCATTTCGAAAGAGACAATAAAGCAAATCAATTGGGTTCAAATACATAAAAAATAAGGAAAAAGCCGTAAGACAGATGGATCTGTGTGAACCAGTCCATGAATCTTACGGCTTTTTATTGCTCTTGTAAGTTTATTATTTTGAAAATAGACTCTGAATATCTTCCTTGCTCAAGGCTTGATTATAGATGCTAACCTCATCTAAACTTCCATTGAAGTAGGGATCCGCTGCAAATCTGCTTTTACCAAGGTATGCTTCGTTAGCAAGCAAGTCTTTCGGGTTATACGTCATTTCTTTATTCGTAGCAACCGGCTGTCCATTCACATACATCGTACCGGTATTCCCCTCAAGCGTTACGGCTACATGCGTCCATTCGTTCTGAGGAAGTTTCGCTTGTGACAGCAAACTTTGATCAACACCGTTATGAATCGTGAACTGTAGTACACCTGTATGCTGAGAAGGAGTCAGGAACATGTGTTTTCCAAGCCCATTTCCGAAATCAAAGATACGTTGCCAGTCTCCTCCACCATTCCATTTCACCCATGCAGCAAATGTGAAATCTTGAGCATCGGTAACGAGTCCTGGTACCTGCACATAACCATCTTTTCCGTTAAACTGAAGGGCAGCTCCTTTTTTACCTGAAGTTAGTTGCGTTGCGCCCCCTTGTAGCACTCCGTTTAGTCCATTTACAGATTGATCACTTACTTTCGTTCCTTGTACATCGTCAAAATTATAATTCGCAATGACGGGCCCTGTAAGTTCGGGCAGAACGGTCACGTTGAACGTTTTTGTTCCTGTGACTTTTCCTTTTTGTATCTTTGCAACAAGTTGAACCGTAGCTTGACCCTTACCAGCTATAGGTCTTTTCACTACCCCTGTATTGGAAACCACTTCTTTATTAGACGAAGTCCAGCTGATTGTGCTGTCTTCACTAGCTTTAACGGGTAGCACAAGATCTTGGTATACGGAGGTCGTATCGCCGATCGACAGATCTTTTTTCACCGCAGCTACCACATCTTTATCTTTCCGTTCTTCCGTACGACTGCCCCATAGAGCAACCCCTTGATTCGAAAGTGTAGTAAACGTCATAACCGTCTGTTCTTTGGATGAATCCCACTCTCTGGAGAATACGCCTTTATACTGTGTACCATCCACATTCACTACTGCTTCCCCATTTTTCCCAAGACTCCAAGTACCCTTCACATCACCTGTAATCTTACCTTTCTTGTCAAACACCGCTTTTGACGGAGTTTTAATGGCATTCGTAATCTCTTTACCATGATTGATGATTTGGTAGGTGCCTTGAACATCATTTGCATTAATATTCTTCTTAAATTCCTGATCCGTATAACGATAAGGTGCTACCACAGGCCAGCCGTCTTGATTCATATACATCTCATGTACACGAATTTCATGACCCTCGCCTTGGTTCGGGAAACGACTATGGAAGATTAAAAATGATTTGCCTGTCTTTTCATCGTAATAAGCGGAGTTATGGCCCGGAGATACATAACCTAAACCGGAACCTGATCCAGGGTCACCAATTTCTCTTGTGAACTGAAAGTTCCCCATTAGTTTCACGCCGAAAGGCTCGATGGAACGATCATCAAAGAGCGGCAGTGATGGATCTGCTTTGACCTCAGTCATATCATTGCCTTCTGCATCAA
This sequence comes from Paenibacillus polygoni, assembly GCF_030263935.1. Classification (NCBI taxonomy): domain Bacteria; kingdom Bacillati; phylum Bacillota; class Bacilli; order Caryophanales; family Paenibacillaceae; genus Paenibacillus; species Paenibacillus polygoni. The sequence goes on from NZ_CP127162.1 coordinate 2,996,690, forward strand.
GGTAAGGACCATCCGGATTCTTGGAACGAACAACTCTCATATTGTATCCGCCAACAGAGTCAAGTCCGCCATAAGATAAGTACATGTAATAATAATCCGTCTCTGGATGATACAAAATATAAGGTCCTTCAATACGGCTGTGATTACCGCCAATTAATTTCTCGCCATACCCTTGATCAGGCAAGATCTTGCCTGTCTTTGGATCCATTTCAAGAATGAAAATTCCGCCCGAATAGGATCCGTATACCATCCACAGCTTCCCATTCTTATCGTAGAACACATCAGGATCGACTACATTTGGATGCTTTGTAGCATCATAAATCGTGCCATCTTCTGAGATCTCATCCCACATACCTGACTTCAGCAGAATACCTTCGTCCTTATAAGGACCTTCGATATTGTCCGCAACCGCTACGCCGAGCGCTGATCTCGGAGAGTCTCCTTTACAAGCATTGTAGTACATATAAAAACGTCCATCTTCGAGTTGAATCACATCCGCTGCCCAAAGTGTATCACTCTGTGCCCAGGCGAGAGCTTCTTTTAGTTCTTCCGTAACATTCGGAATGAGTTTATTCCCATCTTTCACTCCCGAATCAATCAAGTTCCAACTCATTAAATCCGTTGATTTGGCAGCGGCAAGGTGAGAACCAAAAACATAAAACGTGTTGTCCACTTTAATTACGGACGGATCATGAACAGAAGCTTCTTGAAAAACAGGGCTGGTCTGCTCATTCGCCCCCTTCGCTTCACTAACAGAAATCGCTCCTGTAGAACCAAAGACGCTTAACAAAACCGTCAAGGTTGTCGTGAGCAGTGCTGCTTTCTTACTGCGCTTGAATAATGGATACAACGTTACCCTCTCCTTTTCAAGTAGTTAATAGGGAATACACTTCACAGTTGAAACGCTTACAGAATTGTTATGCTTAATAATTATGTAAATTCATTTAGTTGTTTGTTAAATAATAGCACTCCTCATATATTCTTTCAATATAAAAATGGAAACCCTTACAGATTGTAGAATCTTCTTTTACCAAGATAATAAGAGGTGTATGGTCCATTTATATTTATCTATTAATAAAATAAAAAAACGGCTGTTTCGGAACAATCTGCAGTAATACGCAGAATCGTTACCGAATCAGCCGTTATATTAATTAGAAGTTGCTATTCTTCATGTTCAATACTAAACACATCTAACAGTTTGCCATCCACATCATAAGCCTGATAAGTCAGAGTGTTACCTCGAATCGTGATTCCTGCAAACATTTGTTTATTATTCTGGAAATGAATTTTGTGATAAAATTGATTCTCTTTTTTCTCATTGAATTTAGGACCGCTTGCATTCGCAACCACATATACGGTTCCTTCGTGATTACGAATCAGATCAGACCCATCTCCCGTAATCTCTCCTTGCTTAAGCGGATAAGATCTCGAATACTCATGATTATGGCCTTGAAGCACCAAATCCACCTCATATTCATCAAAGATTTCCGCCCAGTCCTGGATTTTCTTATACATGTTTCCGCCATATACTGGACGATGCATCGCTACCAATTTCCACTCTTTATCTGTACTTGATAAATCTTCTTTGAGCCACTCTGTCTGCTGCTTGATACTTCCCTCGGTATTGAGTACAGCGATATGGGCACTGCCATAATCAAAGGAGTAATTGGTTTCTGTTCCGCTTAATTTAGATGCACCGTTATCTGGCGTGTAGAAGTAAGAAGCAAATCGCTCAAACTTATCATCCATCACATCGTTATTACCGATGACAGGCACGATCGGGATACGGCTAATCCAGGAAGTGCTCTCTTCCAGAAAATAGTTCCACGCATCATCTGAACCCGCATCATCCACAAAGTCTCCCGCATGGACGACAAACGAGGCATCTGGAAACATGGTAAAGGCTTGATCCATTGTATTCTTCCAAAGTTCAAAATCACTTTGCGTCTCACCTTGCGAATCCGCAGCATAAATAAAGGAGAAATCCTCTTCTTCAGGAGCGGTTTCAAAGGTAAGTGCATCGCTCCATCCTTCCTTTGATCCGTCTCCAACACGGTATTGATATACGGTACCCGGTGATAGTCCGGTTGCCTCTACTTTATGAACTCCGACCGTTTCCCCATTATCCAGCACAAGAGATGTCGTTGTTCCTTCGAAATTCAAGATTTGATCCCCTTTAAAAGAGGTGTCCTTCCCTTTTACAATCTGAAGTCTTGCAGACAAGTTCGGATTATCCGTTTGCCAAGTAAACGCGCGGCTCGTCGTAGAATCTTCGCTTATCGTACTTATTACGACCGGGTTTGCTTGCGTATCTAAATTCCCTTTGGAGTACCACTGCATACCTAGCACTGCCGCAACAAGAAACACAGCAAATATGATAATCCACATTGTATCCTTTCGGTTCATCCCCTTCCTCCATTCCATAAACGTAACTTAAAGTCTGAGGTAGTAACTGCAGCTGTTTGCTAAGATACACCCGAATGAAACTAGAAGTCAAACGAACATTTACCTTATTCATTACGCAGTTTTATGGGTACGATGTAAAATTCATCCGTTTTTAAGGTTCCGTTCAAATTCAGTTCACACACTTTTATTATACTTCATTTATTTCGTTTCATTTGAAGCGGCAATTCACCTTGAAGAAGGGATCTGCCCAAGTTTTAAAATATAAAATAAGGTGGTGCTCTTTTGTGAAAAAGAAATATTCGATTCTCCTTCTATACTTTTGCTCCATCTGTCTGATTCTGGTCCTTAGTCTATTCGGCAGTTCGTCTTCTTCATTCGTTGCTGCAGCAGCTGTTACCACTCCTACTACAGAGAATGCAAACACCCCTGAACAGACCATGCCGTCTGTCACTCCAGATGGTGCGGAGGAAAGCCGGGTACCCGGCGAAGATCGAGGATTTGGCGGAGGATTTCCTGGAGGGGGTGCTGAAAGAGGCATGGGATTTCCACCAGGTGGTGGAGGAGAGGGTTTTCCTTCCTTTAATCAACAAAAGACACAACAAGGATCAATGACCGATTTCATAGCCTCTGTAGTATCGATCATCTTCCTTCTATTCGCTTCCGCATTTGTACATCTCTATAAACGGAAACGTCTTTAATCTTCAGTATCAAAAACTTATGAGACTGTCTCCCCTTTGGGGTAGGCCGTCTTTTTTTATCTGCTTCCAGTGACATTCATTAACTTTATTCGTTCTTTTTGTAATGAGAATGTAAAATTCATCTATTTTTAAGGTTCAGTTCAAATACAGTTCACACAGTCCAAGTAAGATGGGTCTCAAGCCGAAAACAATCAGATGCAAGTTAGCTGCGTAACTTGTGAATCTACCCTAGAAAGAGAGGTGTAATTATGCTCACCCCAGCTCATGTGCAGCTTAGTAAACCTGTAAAGTACCGCAATGAACTTAAGTTTCTTATCAATCAGCATCAGTATATGATTCTGCGTCAAAGACTTAGAAACATTGTAAAGTACGATGAGAATGTAGGAGATACCGGAGAGTATCACATTCGAAGTTTGTACTTTGATGATATGGACAACCGTGCTCTTCACGAAAAACTGGGCGGTGTCCGGGACCGGGCTAAATACCGGATTCGAATCTACAATGTGGAAGACAAGGTCATTCATTTTGAGAAGAAAGTGAAAAAAGGGGATCTCATCGCAAAACAAAAAGTATCCCTGACAAGAGAAATGTATGAATCCATTATCGCTGGTGATTACGAAGTACTGAATGTTCCCGAAAAACCGCTGATGTACGAAATTTATCATGAAATGCGGGATCGGATGTTACGTCCCAAAGTCATTGTTGATTATGTAAGAGAGCCCTTTGTTTGTCACCATGGCAATGTGAGGATTACGTTTGATAAGGACCTTCGAACCGGCCTACACTCTCTTGATATGTTCAACAAAGATTTACATCCTGTAAGGGCAATCGATGAAAATCTGATGATTCTGGAAGTGAAATTTGATGAGTACATTCCGGAATACATACGGATTGCATTACAGCTTGAAGGATTAAACCGGCAATCGGCTTCAAAATATGTCATTTGCCGTAAGTTTCTAAAGTATAACACTTGGGAGGATTATTAAGATGTCAGCAACAGTTTCTACGACGGCAGCAGCGACACAAGCTACTACCGACACTACGAATTTTACAGATATTATTAAAAAATCGGTGATGGAAAACTTCACATCCGATATTAGTATTTCCGAAATTATTATCAGTTTAGCGGTCGCTTTTCTGATTGGTCTCTTTATTTTCACACTTTATAAGCGTGTATTCAGTGGAGTGCTTTACTCCAAAAGCTTTAATGTTTCTCTGATTGGAATGACGATGGTAACTGCGATGGTCATCATTGCGATCAACTCTAACCTCGTATTGTCTCTTGGTATGGTTGGTGCGCTGTCCATTGTTCGTTTTAGAACACCGATTAAAGACCCGACAGATCTGATTTTCTTGTTCTGGGCAGCGGCAGCAGGGATTGTCTCTGGTGCAGGATTCTATACACTTGCAGCTCTCGGTTCCGCTATTATTGGTCTTATTCTCTTCTTCTTTATTAAGAGAACATCTCTTGATACTCCTTACCTTCTCGTTGTAAATTGCGACAGCGATGCTACGGAAAAACAAATTCACGAACAACTAGTCGGCATCGTAAAACGCTACAACGTAAAACAAAAAACCGTTACTGCAGGCAACATTGAAGTCACCTTTGAAGTTCGTTTGAAGGACAGCGAAGGCAGCTTTGTTAACCAGCTTACTGGAATTCAAGGTGTTAAGAATGCGGTGCTCATCAGCTATAACGGTGACTATGTATCCTAAAGATAAGGTGGTGCTCTAGATGAAGAACAAAATGACCCGTCTTCTTCTATGCTTCTGCTCCATCTGTCTGATTCTGGCCGGCTGCCAATTTGGCAGCTCGACCTCTTCCACGGATTCATCAGAAACCGCTGTATCCAAGAAAACACAGAAAATAGAAGAAACCATTTTTCCAAAAGATAAAGTGGTCGATGTAAAAATAACGATTGATAAAGATGAATTTCAAGATATGCTGGACAACGCCAGTGCGGAAGAATATAAGCCCGCCATTGTAGAATATAACGGTATTAAACTTGAAAATGTCGGTATTCGTACGAAAGGGAATTTAAGTCTTCGCTCTGTTGTTCAAATGGAAGACTCCAATCGCTACAGCTTCAAGCTTTCCTTTGATGAATATGTGAATCAGACACTCGAAGGCATTAGCAAAATCAACTTAAACAACAACTATAGTGATGCCAGCAGCATGCGAGAGTTTTTGACCTATGAATTAGCAGAATTAATGGGACTTCCTACTCCTGAATATTCTTTCGTTAATATCTATATTAATGATGAACTATGGGGATTTTATCTTGCTGTTGAGCAGATCGATGAATCCTATTTGGAGCGAAACTTCGGTACCTCCTATGGATCACTATACAAAGGTGTAATGACCGGTCAAGGCAGCGATTTAACTTGGCTCGGTGATGATCCGGATCTGTATACGGGTCTTGAAGTGAAGTCTGAAAAATCAGATGGCGATGCACTGATCGCCATGCTGAATGAACTTAATAATGGAACTGACTACGAGAAATATATCGATATAGAGGATGCATTAGGATATATTGCCCTGAACGTGCTGACGAATAATACAGATAGTTATCTTGGGTCAAATAAACAAAACTACTATCTGTATGAAGAAGATGGCGTCTTCTCGATCCTTCCTTGGGATTACAATATGGCTTTTGGGGGCCTCGGAAGAAGCAGTCTGTATATCGATGAGCCAACGCAAGGAGCTTTGGATGAACGTCCACTCATTGCAAAACTGCTTGCTGTAGATGAATATAAAGAGCAGTATCATCAGATCCTGAAAGAAGCGGTTGATGGATACCTTGCTAATGATACTTTTACTGCACGAGTACAAGAAGTGAAATCGATGATTGCAGAATATGTAAAAGCAGACCCGAATGCATTTTATACCTATGAAGAATTTGAAAAAGGAGTTACAAGTCTGATCTCCACCAATGCATCACAAGTCACCGATATTTCTGAACAGCTTGATGGCACCTCTCCTTCTGCCGGCGACGGCTCCGGAAGCGGCGGAGGCATGGGCGGCGGTGGCAGAGGCGGAGGTATAGACAGAGGTGATGCAGAAGGTGCTGCTCCTAATAATGTTCCTGCCGGAGCTGCTGGCGGGGTTAACAATGAGGCAGCTAATGGCGCACCTAATGCTACTACTAACAATGTTGCTCCTAACGGCGCTGCTAATGACACAGCTAACGGAGCTTCTAACGAGCAATCAAATACGACAAATCAACCACCAGCTGGTCAAGTCCCATCAGACCAAACAAGCCAAAATGGTGATCAGAGTGACACCACTCCTACTGATGGAGCTCAGCCAGGCGCACAACCTGAAGAAGGGAATGGTATAACACCTCCTGATGGATTCGGCGGCGGAATGGGAGAAGCACCCGATGGTTTTGGCGGCGGGATGAATCGTCCTGAAGGCGGCATGATGGGAGGTGGTGGATTCCCTGGCGGTGGAGGAAATCAACAAAATGTGCAGCAAGGAACTACACAAGACTTAATTACAGTTGCCGTATCTCTACTCATAGTCATAATCGCTTGTCTTTTCGTTACTTTCTACAAACGCAAACGACTTTAATAGTAAAAATGCTAAGCTAACATTACCACTTTGACGCGAGATGTTACCCTGAAAATGAAATGACAACAACTCCAAAAAGCCTGTTCACCTTTCCGTGAGCAGGCTTTTTGTGAGTTCAACGATTATAAAACAGACGACCATACCTTTATTGCCGTTATCGTAATCAAAAGGACAAGGGCATACCTTAAATACTTAACGTCCATTTTTGAACCTACCAAAGAACCGATAGGAGACCCTGCAATACTTCCAATAACGGTGAAAAGGATAGGAAGAATCGGAATATCTCCCCCGCTTATTTTACCGATCACACCGCCAATTGCCGAGACAAAGACGATCGATAAAGAAGTCGCAATCGTAATTCGGACGGGTATTCGAAGCACTTTCATCATAATCGGAATAAGGATAAATCCTCCCCCGGCTCCCACAATACCTGAAACTACACCGACAACAAAAGCAAGCGAACTCGCCAAAAATCGGTGGAATGTAATCTCCTCTACCCTTTGTAACTCTTCTTTGCCTCTTGCAGGGAATAACATAAGAATTACAGCAAGCACCGCAAGGATCCCATAGATGATGTTAATCGTCTGTTCCTCGAAGCGCGCAGACCACAATCCTCCAAGCAGGCTTCCTATTAATATACTCGTTCCCATCCATGCCGCGAGTGAGTAATGTATTAATCTCGTTTTTGTTTTTCGAGATTGAAGTCCATACCCTATGATTCCAGAAAGAGATGAGAAAAACACCTGGAATATACTAATAGCAGCAACTTCATGGGCTGTAAATTCACCCAATCCAAGAAGCGGCGGGATAAATAAGAGAAGCGGATAATTGATAATAGCACCGCCAATTCCCAGCAAACCTGAAAAAAACGAACCAATGAATCCGAGCAGGATCATAAGCAGTATAAACATAAGATGTTCCCTCCTCTCGCTCACAACACAATAATTTCATTTACCCAACCTACATGACTATACAAACTCGAAAAGGCAAGTTATAATAATCCCAACTAAATAAATAGGAATAAAGGTGATACTTATGATCGGTTTGAACCGTCTTTTTCGCCAGCATTGTCCCAAATGCAAGCAGCCTTTATCCAGCAAGCTCACCATACTGCATGTAATCAAATCCTGTACGGAGTGTGAATATAAAGAAGAATTTTATCCCGCTCTAGGAATAAGAGTTACGTACGAAGAACCTTCTACTTATTCAGCGGACACCGGCAAAAATAAGCGAGAATAAACTTGATCTATACTTTCTTTGCTATTCCATCCTCCATTATGACATAAAACTGTATTTTCTTGTACAGAAGTTGGTATAGTGAGATAAGAAGATGGCTTTAGTTAAAGGAGTTTTAGACATGACACAGTTCTTACACCAAGAAACGGAACCTAGGCCCATTTACGTCTATGATACTTCTGAGGTATACGGAGAAAAAGGAATATTTCGTGTGCTTGAATTCGGCAATGATGCAATTCAGGGAATCCTTGATCTAAATCAGCCGGAGCGAATTTTGTTTGAATATCCAAGAGCGATTCTGCATTTAATGGAAATGAACAATCCCTCTTACGAAGATGTATTTTTGATTGGGCATGGAATCGGTACTTTATCCTCTGCTTTGCGTGACAAATATGTAGTCATTTCAGAAATTGACCAGAAAGTATCAGACTTAAGTAAAGAATACTTCGGCTACAATGGTCCCCCTGTTCTCATTGAGGATGGATATACATTACTGAAACAGATGACGAGTGGCCGTTTTGATTATATCGTTGTGGATGCTTTCCATGAAGGCGGCATTCCTGAGCAACTGACAACGATGGATTTTTTTGAAACGGCTTGCGATAAACTAACTGAAGATGGAACCCTTCTGATGAACATTATCGGAAGAGGACCTCAGGATCCTTACGTACAGTCCTTTTACCGGTCTCTTTCCTCTCTTTTTCCTGTAGTTGATCTTTTTTCTCTATATGCAGGAGGCTTAGGAAGATCGAAGAATATGATTATCGCTGCTGGTTATCATCCTTTCCGGTATCAGCAAAAATCAATGGCTCATTTTCGTAAAATAAAATCACCTCAAATATCTGCTCGATAGAAATATAGTTAGAGATATAACTACCCTGCGAGTATACGAGCAAACAAACCGCCGCGATTTATCTGATACGCTCCCATCATAGTAGACAGTAGAAAAAACAAAACTTCTACCTCTATCATGATGGGAGTTTTTGTAATGTCTAAAAGAAGCCCAATTCCATATGAAATTAAGATTCAGGTTGTAAGACGTTGCCTGCAGCATGAATCCAATCCCAACTACGAGGCAAAACAACTGGGGATCCATAAAAGCACGGTTACCGAATGGATAAGAAAATATCAAGCAGGTGGAGTGGAAGGTTTAAAAAAATCGAAAGGTTGGAAAGCTTACTCCAAAGAGTTACGACTGGCGGCGATACAAGATGCACTTTCTGGTGAACACTCTGTACGATCAGTGGTGAAAAAGTACCATATTTCGAGTAAATCTGTGTTAGAGAGCTGGATTTCCAAGTATACTGAAGGGGCGAAAATGAAACCAACTCCGAAAAGGATGGGATCCCCTCATATGAATAAAGGACGGAAAACGACTTACGAAGAACGTATTGAAATTGCACAATTCACCATCGCCCATGATTTAGATTACCAGAAAGCCATCGACAAGTACGATGTCTCTTATCAGCAAGTCTACGCCTGGGTTCGTAAATATCAAACGAATGGTCACGAAGGGTTAAAAGACCTCCGAGGTCGTAAAAAACCGCTAGAGGAGCTAGATGAACAGGAAAGATTAAAGCTTCGGATTAAGGAACTCGAAGCGCGTAATGAGTACCTTGAAATGGAGAATGCACTCGCAAAAAAGTTGGCAGAGATCCGGCGAAGAAATACACACTAACCTACGTTCGGCATGCAGACATCTATCAAGCGATTAAGGAACTGCATGGCGAAAAGGGATATGCACTCACCAAGCTCTGTGAGCTCGCAGGAATCGCCCGATCTGCCTATTATAAGTGGCTGAAATGGACGCCATCCACCAGGGAACTCGAAAATCTTAAACTCGCCAAGGAAGTCAAGTGTCGCTATGACAAACGAAAAGGGATACTCGGTTATCGCCAAATGCGTATTCAGTTAAATCGCAAACTAAAAAAGGCTACAACCGTAAACGCTATTACCGTATCATGCGCGCCCTTGAACTAAGGGCAGTGATTCGCAAAAAGCGGCCAAATTACGTGAAAGCTCCAGCCCTTCATATTGCAGAGAATGTCATGAACCGAAAATTCCAAGCGGATGCCCCTAACCAAAAGTGGTGCACCGATGTAACAGAATTAAAGTACGGAAATGGCCGTAAGGCCTATTTGAGTGCCATTATTGACGGATATGACAACTCCGTGGTGTCATGGGTACTCAGCCATTCCAATAACAATGAACTCGTTATGAATACAGTAAAGAAAGCTTACAAAAGGAACCCAGGTGCTAAGCCACTCTTGCACAGTGATAGAGGTTTTCAATACACCTCACATGAATACCAACGACTTCAAAAGAAATACAAGTTTAGAACAAGTATGTCTCGTGTAAGTCGGTGTTTGGACAACCAACCTATTGAGCGATTCTGGGGTACCTTTAAAACAGAAAGCTTTTATCTGGAGAAATACGATACATACGACAATCTCCTTCGTAGTGTAAGAACTTATATCCATTATTACAATAATTTTCGATACACCGAACGACTTAACGGCTTATCCCCTAACGAATATCGGCAAGCAGCATAACTAAGAAAAAATAATCCCCTCAGCTTTGATAACCGAGGGGATTGAACATTTATAATTTTGTTTTTTTATCTGTCTACTTGACAGGGTGCACTTCATATCACGCCGGTTTGTTTTTTTGTTCTAATATAACAATAAGCATAATCGAAAAGAGATGAACCTTCTCTTATCAGATCTGACTTAAATCAAGAGTATACGTATTTACCATGTTGTTCGATTTATTCTTATAATGAAAAGTCATCACGCCATCAATGATACTGTTAAAAAAGATAATATGATCCCTCTCCATTTCATTATTTCGATCAGATCCTGCCTGCTCTAAATACTCTCTTTCCCTTTCAGGAAGCGTGAGAAGTTCATGAACGTATGCCGCTTTTTCAGACTGTACATTATAAACAATAAGATGCTGCGAAGCATACTCTCGTAAGATCATCATGCGCTGATTATAATGCTCCACCATGTAGATTTCATCTTTTTGCATAATGTCTGTTAGGTTATATAAGGCAATTACTGTACCATTCTTATCTAAGAATCTTGCCTGCTTCCCGTTAGTCAGCAGCACATTTCCATGTGACTTATGAAGTGTTGTATCCTCGTAATATCCTTGGAATGAAAAGCTGTCTTCATCAAGGACTTTCCCATTTTTAACGAGTACTTGTCCCGTGTTTCTAGCGGTACCTGCCATGCCAAAGCTCTCTTCCATCCGCAAATAATACGTACCTGCTGCGATCTTTTCCACCTCAAACTCCCTCAATGTTTTAAACTTCTTACTGACCTGCCCGATCTTTGTTCCTATCTGATTACTTTTCGCTTGGAATAACTCTCCTGTAGTCAGTTTGATCCAATAGGTCATTTGATCCGCAGTCCCCTTCGCATAGGTTCTAGGGATAAGAATCGTCTTATGCGTACGATCCCAGGTAACTTTCTGTTTGACTGAGGAGGCAACAAACTGCAGCGGAACGTAAATTTTCCCTTTTTCCATTTGAAGAGGTACATCAAGCAGCACTTTTTTCTTATCTACGTACGCTGTTTTGCTTCCATGTGTTAGTTTAATTTCCTTATTCACACCATACAGAACAGCCGACTTCGTCTTCTGGTTCCAGGCAACATTCAGACTTAGATAATCACTAATCTCACGAATAGGCAGCAAAATCCGACCTTGCTGTATAATGATCGGGTCCTCAAGCTTGGTATATTGATTTCCGGTCTCTACTCCTGCCTCTACATAAACTTTTGAACTCTTCGCATCAGCAGCGTTTACTTGTGAGAAAGCTATTCCTGCCATCAGGATACTTGTGAACAGCAATAGGACCTTCCCTATTCTTTTCTTCTGTATAGACATATGATTCCTCCTGTTAGCGAGTTCCCTCATGTTAATTACGTCCACCTATACAGTGTAATAAACACAAGTTGAATCCATTCCATAACTTATGTAATCGATTCTTATATAAGTAATTACTATCAATTAAGGTAAAATGAAACATTTTTTAGATATAAATTATATCTACTAACTCTCTTAACACGTATACTCGTACGAATATAAATCGAATATAAACATGCTATATTCGTTTGCAAAAAACGAAAAAAGCCTGATTTCTCAGGCTTGCTTTAGATTTCTCCGTCTTTCATTGTAATGTTTGAGTCGTACTTCTTTTATCTTTATTTCGTCAACTCATTGTCAGTTGCTTCGTCATAAACACACTGTATGGATCTTCTACGTAATCGGCAAAAGGATCACAATACTCGAATCCTAATTTTATGTATAAATTTATTGCCGGCTTAAAGCTGTCTAACGTGCCTGTCTCCAGGCTGACCTGATGGTATCCTCTTCTTTGCGCTTCTTCTAACATATGTTCAAGGATTCGCTTCGCGACTCCCTTTCGGGTATGCATGGAAGCAGTGCGCATCGATTTAATCTCTCCATGTGTGGGATCAAGTTCTTTCAATGCCCCGCAGCCAAGCAGTTCCTTACCTTCCCATGCCGTCCAAAAGGTAATCTCTGGTTTCTTTAATCGATCCAAATCCAGCGCATGCATACTCTCTTCCGGAGACTGTGACAGCATTTCCTTATAATGTTCCTCAATTAAATTAGTGATCTCCGGCCCGGTTAGATCATCGATTCTTATGTCCATGGTGTTTCGCTCCTGTTCCTATTGTTATCCTCCAAGTTTATACCAATATCTGCAATATACTAAAAGATAATAATATATTATACGGTTTAGCGATTTCACGTCTACGTGTATGTAAGGTCTAATGATCTGTAATAAGCCATTTTATATAAATTTAAGATTCAAGATACCTATATACCAATAAATGATAAACAAAAGAGGTGCAATCACTACAAGAACAAGCCCTCCAAACATCAGTTTCACATATCTTGTTCTGTCGATTCCTGCCCGAAGTTCCCATATCGCTAGCGTAATATAATACAAGCCCAGCATCACCAGCATAAGAGGTACAATAATTAACAGCATAAATCCAGCAACCATAATATCCCCTCCTTTTGTTAAGACACTATCTTTCTTTCATAGATTAACGCAATTTTTTAAAGCTAAGATGAAATAAGAAGAAAAAGCTCCCCGCTAGTCAGGAAAGCTTTTAACTAACGTCATCTATCATCAAATTTGGAACGATTTCCAAAACTCACCCTCTTTATAGATCAGTTCCTTGATCTCATCAAAGGGAATCGTAAATGCAGGGAAACCTGCAGCATAGGGTCCAATTTCGTAAGGAGCGAAATATAGATGAAGAGCATTGTCAGATACATAAAAAGGCTGATTGGGTTTGATCCCTTGATAACTCTCGGAAAATACATAAGAATACGCTGGATCGTCTGTAATGATCTTTCGAATCCGTTTACTTAGTACTTTTACGTAATCTGCACCTGCTTTAAACAAATCTCTCAACATAAATATGCGGCCCGTGACGAGATGAATCAGCGCGTGTATTTTTGTTGGTAAGCCATGGGCCGCTCCTATGGTATAGTGGTAACCGTTTAGTTCAATGACAACAAGATCTTTTTTATAATAGATAACCTCATAATCCCCTGTGAACGTCTCTTCTTTCTCCTCATTTAGAGGAACCTTCTTTACTTCAGCCAGCTGCTTCATTCGGATATTCACTCTTTGTTCGCTAATTGCATCCGGCATTCCTTCTATTACAGGATAATAAACAAGGTAATTTGGGTTTGGCTTATATTTCTCCTCCTTAACTCGGTATGTTCCATTCAGTGAAATCACTTTATTCGGCTCCCAGATAACATTTCCCGTACGGTTCACATAGAAAAGTCTTTGATCAATAAACGCCTGGATCACATCGTCTTCTTTAACCGTTAATGTACCGCTGCCTTCTATCCGTGGATACCCTGGAACCGGAGTCCCACTAACATCGATAAAATAGGTCTGTTCCTGATCATTTACTGAAGCAAGACCATCTATAAACCCCGATACATCAGAGAATAAAAATTCAGTCAGCAGTGTACCTGTTCGATCAGCTATTGCGTAAAGCGGTAAACTAAGCGGATGTTTTGCATCTAAGTTTCTTCCCACCGCCCAGCGATCTTCTCCTAGAACACGAATATCCTGATATTCCGCAGGAATGATATAGACCCCCTGTTTATCGATCACTCCATAGCCTGGCTTATAAACATCTGACGTGTTTACGATAGCCTGCCCCTGATGAAATGCGGTTGCCCCTGTAAAAGAAGGAGGAATCATTGCAGTTCCTCTCACATCCATATACCCATATGTTCCACTAGCTGTTTCTTTAAATACAAGGAATCCATCACTATAGTTTCCTACATAATAATAGGGGTATGTAGCTAATCTCTCTCCCATTTCGTTAATTAACGCATACTCATAATCCTTGATTTTCACAACCGCTTTCTGCTGATCATAGTCGCTTGCTTCTTCATATTGTGCTGGAATGACTACTTCTCCCTCTGAATCAAGATATCCATACTGTATAACACTACTTCCTGTGTTGCTATTTGTGGTCTCCATAGAATATACAGACCGATTCTCAGTCAGATTAGAGATAAAAGGATAGGTTTGCTCTGTAACCATCTTTCCCTCTTCGTTCAGCATAGCGAAATCATATTCATCCACAGTTACAATCGCACGTTTCTCTACGAAAGGGGCGATCGATGTATACACAGGTTCTACTAGATACTCGCCTGAGCGCTTTATCAATCCATATTTCCGTTCTTGAGCTGCCACAGCAAGTCCATTTTTCTGAAAATCCCTTGCTTCACTGTATTGTAGAGGAATTACCGTTTCACCCTCTGCATTTATATATCCCCACTTCGTACCTTCAGTTGTTTTCTCCGCCATGAGTAATAGGGATGTTCCTCGTTTAGTCACAGCAGGTGTCGCCGTTTGTTCTATGAACTGTTCCTGTTCTTCCACGATTTCTTCTTCCGTCATTTGTTTTTCCATTTTTTGTTTTCCCATCTTTTGTTCTTCTATAATCTGTTCATCCGTAATTTGCCCGCCCATATGTTTATAAATATTTTCAATCTTTGATTGCAGCTGCTGAATCTCTTTACGAGAAGGATATGGATTTTGGAATAACAGATTCTTCTGAATCGATTGCAGCGCAGCAGGAAGCATTCCCGCACGGTACTGAGCATCCGCGAGGTAATACCAATACAGTGGATAATTCGGATGTTCTTCCGTTTTTCGCTCGTAATACCGAACTACATTCACCAAATAATAAGGATAGACATCCCATGCGGGTACGAACTTTCCTTCTCTGAAGCGGAGTACCTCAACACGATAAGCCTCCCCTGTATCATGTATCCAAAGGGCCATGTCACTCGTCTGATTCCCACCGGATATTCCAGGGGTGTTTATGATTTCAATGGAACTATAATATAAATCTTCTGGTGCTGCATCGATGAATTCTCCATCTTCCCATTGATAGATCGACAGTTTCGAGTGAACGGCTCCGATCTGCCAGCCAATCAGTAAACTCTTCCTATCATGATATAAGATAGGCTCACTTATCATCAGCGTAAGACCATAGCCGTGTCCTTTTATTCGCGCAGCGACCTTCCATTCCTGATCAGTAAAAATAAGCACCATCAGATATAACTCTTCATTTGCCTTGTAAACGACAGAAATTTCAGGAATTTCATCTCCTGTTAGATCCCCTATATAAATGGCCTGACGAGGCAATGGTCCTTCTATGTTTATAACCGTAGCAGTATTAGGCAGATGGGACAAAACAAGCTGAGTTAGCTGGGCTTCATGATGAGTAGACATAAATGGAGGCCTCCTTTTTACAACAGTATCCTTCCTCATCGTATTGTTGAAAAAAGATAAATATACCGTTCTTACCTTTAAATTTGGAATAACCTAATGTGGACGACATATAGTTATCTGAAGGAGGGCATGAAGATGATTATATCGATCAGTGTTGCCGCAAGTGCTATTGCTTTTATTGTTTTAGTCTATTATCTAGTCCGAGTTCTGGTGAAAGGGATGAGCACACTTAGTGAAACGAACAGAACATTATCCGAAGTCAGAAATGCAATTCATGGGCTGACACAGGAATCAACCAAGCTCATACAAAAAGCGAACGTCATCACCTCGGATGTAAAGGGTAAAATCCGTTCCGTTGAGCCCATCTTTAACTCTGCCGGGGATGTAGGGGAAGCCATTCACAGCGTGACGAAGACGGTGAAGCAAGCTTCAGAGGCGATTGGTGATGTCATTCACCCAGCAGCAGAACAAGATACGAAGAAGCCCGTAAAAATTAAATTCAAGTAAAATTTTAAACGGTGAAGAAATGGGGTGAATCATGCCAACCATCCTGGTTCAACTCGCTTATCTTGTTATTTTCATTTGGTCGGTTGTAATGATTGTTCAAGACATTCAGCTTTCCCGAAAATCCTTGCTAAATATTTTACTGCACATTGCTGTAGCCATCGTATCGCTTAATTGGTTCTTGCAATCGATTGGATATCGATTATAAACACGTTTATATAAATAAGAGGAACCCCGAATATGAAATCGAGGTTCCTCTTATTTACTATACTAATTTGCAATTACATCTGTGTTTTATTAGCCTCTTCTTTTATCTTCTGATAACGTCTGAGATCAGCTTTCTTGACGGGAAGCGGTTCTTTTCGGATCAGTTTTGCCATCGCGACAAGAAGCAGTAACAATAATAACGTAAATGGTAAAGCAGAGATTAAGGAAGCGGTCTGCAGAGCTTCAAGCCCGCCTGAGTATAGTAGCACTCCCGCAATAGAAGCCATTAAAGTACCCCACACAAGTTTACCAATATTTAATGGATTCAAACGGCCGCCGCTGGTCATACTTGCGAGAATATAAGTTGCAGAGTCTGCAGACGTTACTAAGAAAGTAAAAATGAGCACGATTGCTAATACAGACATGATTCCCGCGAACGGCAATTGATCAAACATTTGGAACAAAGCTACTGAGACATCTTTATTTACAGCAGCAGCAATTCCTGCATCTTCATGTAGATCGAACCATAGGGCCGTACCGCCGAATGCGGCAATCCATAAACATGAAATGAGTGTCGGAATAATCGTAACACCCACGATAAATTCCCTGATCGTTCTTCCTTTCGATACCCTTGCTATAAAAGCACCGACGTAAGGTGATGAAGCAATTGCCCATGCCCAGTAGAAAATAGTCCATTCTCCTACCCAAGTTCCTTCGGAATAAGGTTGAAGCCGCAAACTATACTGAACAAAACTCGTTATGTAATCCCCGATTGCTAATGTAAATGACTCGAGTATAAAGACCGTTGGACCCATTGTAAATACAAACAACAAAAATGCTATCGCCAAAATAAGGTTAAAATTACTCAATATACGGATCCCTTTATCAAGTCCTGTCATCGCCGAGATCATATAGCATACGAAAATAAGAAATAACATCAACAGTTGAATCATGGTGTTGTTTCCTACACCGGAAACCTGTTCTACTCCTCCACTCATTTGAAGAACACCAAGCCCGATGGAAGTGGCAACCCCCATCACGGTTGCAATCACAGCTAAGATATCGATCCCATTTTTAACGGTTGTCTTCTTCCCGGTTACAGGTTCTAAAGCGGTGGATATAAGACCATCCCTATTTTTACGAAATTGCAGGAAAGCAATCGCGAGACCTACGAGCGCAAATACAGCCCACTGACTGATCCCCCAATGAAAGAAAGAATATCCCATCGCTACGCGTGCCGCTTCCGTTGTTCCTGCTTCCACACCCGCAAACGGTGTGTTAAAAAAGTGGCTCATCGGCTCGGCTACTCCCCAGAATACAAGACCAACGCCAAATCCAGCGGAGAATAACATACCTAACCACGTAAAAAATGAATACTCTGGTTTGCTTTTTTCTCCTCCAAGACGAATTGCACCATACTTACTAGCCGCAAGCCACATGAGAAATACAATGATTACGACTACTGACAATAAATAAAACCAACCAAAATTCTTTTTAGAAAAATCAAATAAATAGTTTGCAGTATTTCCGAAAGCCACAGGCATAATTGCGCCCAATAAAGCAATAACAGCAGCAACTATTGCAGATATGGAAAATACTTTATTCTTTAATAATTTGCCAACCACAGACTCACCTCTACCAGTTTAGTAAAAACTCTATATAGAATAGTTATTTACACCAAAATGATAAATCCTAATCAGGAAATGAGCGTATTATTCTAGCAGTAAAGAATACCATAAGAAAAGAAAGATACATAAAATAGGCACTATAACACCGATCGCCATGGCAATATAAGGGGTCGGTGATTTCATATATTGTATAAACTCTCTTTTTTCGCTGGTTAGAAAGACTTGTTGCTGGATTCCATCCACAATCTTCTTGCTGTCTGCTGGACTCAGCTCAGAGATATGTGTCCACATCCCCATATATTCTTGTTTACTTTTTTCTAATAATTCATCAGCCGACGGTCCTTCTTTTGTATGATCGGCCTCTGAACGTATGATATCTGACATGGAATCGCCGCCTTTTCACTAATATTTACTAATACTATAGAAACACGAAAAAACTAAAAAAGTTGGATACTATATTTTTGAATATGATCTTACTAGATATGTAAAACAAAAGACGACCTGACAGTGACCCTATGTCTTTTTCTAGATGAATTGTTTTACTGCTAAGATAAAAGACTTTGGGTTCTCTCTTAGTGTGTAAGGATACACACCTTGCTGCGTATGTATATATAGCATCCCATGACCACTGCCCATGGAGCGGTAGGATAAATCAAATACTTTTTCGATGGGAAACTCCCGATAGGCAGATACAATTCTATCCGGATATAACTTTAAGAGCCGCTGATGTTCGATGATCTCTATTTTTAAGGAGTGGATTTTTCGCTCCATTTTATAATAAGGCTGAATCGCTATGGGATTACTCATTCTTCATGTTCCTTTCTTTGAATATACTTTAACGTAACCTCTATCCTCTTAGTACGGTACCCTATCCTTCATCATATGAACCTCTACATACTGACGGGACCTGCATTACATGATAGTCTGTAGAAAGATTGCAGCCTATATACCTCCCCATGTCACAAGTTTAGATTTGTCCCCAAAGGAGTGATTTATTATGTATCCTTTCTCACCTGACCTATTAAAAAACAAAGTCATCATTGTTACCGGCGGTGGAACCGGTCTCGGACTTGCCATGAGCGAAACGTTTGCTGACCTAGGCGCAAAGCTCGCTTGGTGCGGAAGGAGATCCGAAGTACTCGAACAATCAGCCCATAAATTCGCAGCTAAAGGAGTTGAAGTATTCTACCAAAGCTGTGATGTACGAGATGCAGTACAAGTAGCGTCTTTTGTGGAAGCGGTTACTGCTCATTTCGGTCAGATTGATATCCTTGTTAATAATGCTGCCGGGAACTTTATTAGTCCTACGGAGAAGCTATCTCCGCGGGCCGTAGATGCCGTTTTAAATATTGTGTTACATGGTACCTTCTACATGACACTGGAGGTCGGGAAAAGATGGATTGAGCGTAAAGAAACCGGAACCATGCTGAATATCGTAACTACTTATGCATCTAGCGACAGCGGGTCGGGATATGTTGTTCCTTCTGCTGCAGCCAAAGCAGGGGTACTTGCGCTTACACGTTCACTTGCAGTCGAATGGGCTCCTTACGGCATTCGCCAAGTTGCTATTGCGCCGGGTCCCTTTCCTACCGAGGGAGCTGGTTCCAGATTAACTCCAACTCCGGGTCTCGAACAAAAATTAATCGACAGAGTACCTTTAAAACGTGCCGGAAACAAAGAAGAACTCGGTGCGCTAGCTGCTTTTCTTATTTCTGATTACGCAGGTTATATTAACGGGGAAGTCGTTACTATCGACGGCGGGGAGTGGCTTCAGGGCGCGGGACAATTTAACGGGCTAGTAGAACTCACCGAAGAGGAATGGAATGCACTCTCTAAAACAACTCGAAAAGGATAAGAAAAAGATGCCTTCTCTGATAACGAGAAAGGCATCTCTTTTTAATGAAGAACCCTACCCTTTAATCTGTGTAAAGTTGTCCATTAAATGACTCGGGACCCACACGTATCGTTCCAAGCAAGTTCGAGCTTACTTACATAATGGAGCTAATGTCGCATCGGTTACTTTTACGAGCTGGTTTGTCTCGATTTCCAGCTGGAATCCTACTTTTCCTGCACTAATTATCATTTTATCAAGATCTTTGGCTTGCTCATCAATAAATACAGGATAACGCTTCTTCATTCCAATCGGAGAACATCCCCCTCGAATATAACCTGTCACTTCTAGCAGGTCTTTGACAGCAATTAGTTCAATTTTCTTTTCTTTTGCCCCTTTCGCTGCTTTTTTCAGATCTAATTCACACTGCACAGGAATGACAAATACAAAATACCCTTTTGTGTTACTCCCTTGCGCTACTAAGGTTTTATAGACAAGTTCTGGAGACCTTCCTACTTTGCGCGCCACAGATAGACCATCAATGTCTCCATCGTCAACGGAATAAGTCAGCATGTCATAGGAAACCTTCTGTTTATCCAACATTCGCATCGCATTTGTCTTTTCTTGCTTCATTTCATAGCCTGCCTTTCTTGATAGGTAATGACCTTACTTCTATTCTAATCATCGCTTATATGTATGAAAAGTACAGTTCTCTAAGCAGGCTGTGAAAACTTTTGGAAGCAAACAATATAAAAAAGAGCCGCAGTCTGCGGCTCTCCGTAACAATCACCATAATAAACTGATTGTCAGTAAATTAAATAAAGCTAAGGGAAGGATCACATTGGGATTAGGTCCGTGCCCGGGAGGTCCCCACTGAGGTCCTGGGCCGTAACCATGGCCGTGGCTATGACCTCCCCCACCCGGTCCATATCCGCCTGGATAAAATCCACGCTGATCTTCCACTTGCAAAAACACATAATGATCATCGACATTTACGACAATACCCTCAATTGATTCTCCATCTATGGTAAGTACTTTCACCTTGTGATTAACCAATTGCTTGCAAGTATGTTTTGCATGCTCTTTATGTTTTTTCAAGTGGTCTGCGAGCTGATGCTCACATTGATACATTAATTGATGTCCGCGATATGCCACTTCCTATTCCTCCTTTATGAATCATCCTGCTCACAATGTATGCAGCCGACTCAGAAAGGGTGTTTGCCTATAGAAAGAGGTTACATTCGATCCATCATTTTTTTAGGTTCTAAGGATTTGTGGACCACATACCAGCCGATTTAATAAAGATTCTGGAATTCAGTTTCAACTGAGATACCATGTATTCAGCCAAGTCTTCAGGCTGCATTACTTTATCTGGATTGCCATCAGTCAGGTTCAGATCTACTGCCATATCTGTGGCCACGGTGCTTGGCGTAAGCGCAGTTACACGAATATTGTGTTTTCTCACTTCCAGCATCAAAGATTCTGTTAATGCCAGAACTCCTGCTTTCGAAGCACTGTATGCACTTGTTACAGGTGCGCCCTTTTGACCTGCTGTAGAAGAAATATTAATAATATCGCCTGATTTACGCTCGATCATTTGCGGTAGAACTGCTCTGGTTGTATAGTATACACCCATCAAGTTCACTTGAATAATCTGTTCCCAATCCTTCGGATCAAGTTCCATAAAATTACCGAACTTCGAGATACCCGCATTATTAATCAGGATATCAATCGGTCCGAGTTCTTGACTAACATGCTCTACAGCTTTTGTAATGGATTCAAGATCGGATACATCTGCGGTTGCAATGGAAACTTTGACACCGTAGGGCTCTAGTTCCTCTGCCACTTTTTCCAAATGGTTTTTATTTCGTGCAATGAGACCTACGTGAATGCCTTCTTTTGCAAATTCAATAGCGGTTGCTCGTCCAATGCCTCTTCCTGCACCGGTAATTAGGGCGACTTTCCCTGTAAGGTTTTGCATGATCTTCACTCCTTTTAATAAACTGTTACACTCGTATTATACTTTTATAACCTCTTATTTTCCAAACTTTACATGACAGGTATGCCATTAATTATGCAGTCAGATGTCTCGATAAGCCGGAAATCACTATTCGTTATATAAAACGGGATATAAAAAACGGCAGCCCCCGCTTGAGAGCTGCCATTACATATCTAAACCTAGATTCGATTATACTTGAACTGTTTTTTTCCAATCTGCTGCAAATTTCTCGATTCCTTGATCCGTTAACGGATGTTTGGACAATTGTTCAATAACAGAGAAAGGAATCGTAGCAATATGTGCACCTGCCATTGCAACACGTGTTACGTGGTCTGGATGGCGAACGGATGCGGCAATAATTTGTGCATCCAAATTATGAGTCTTGAACAATTCAGCAATTTTAGCTACAAGCAGTACGCCATCTTCTGAGATATCATCCAAGCGACCCAGGAATGGGGATACATAGGTTGCACCCGCACGTGCTGCTAAAAGCGCCTGATTGACTGTGAAAATCAAGGTTACATTCGTTTTTACACCTTTTTTAGTCAGATAACGGCATGCTTCTAAACCAGCAAGTGTCATCGGCAGTTTAATCGTAATATTTTTATCATTATTATTGATCTTGATCAGTTCATTCGCTTGTGCAATCATTTCTTCCGCTGTTTCTGCATCAGGTGTTACTTCAGCCGATACGGATTCAACTTCCGGTACTTCACGTAAGATTTCCTCGATACGATCTTCAAACTTCACACCTTCTTTAGCAACCAAAGAGGGATTTGTCGTAACTCCAGACAACACTCCAATTTTGTAAGCCTTTTTGATGTCTTCCAGATTAGCTGTGTCAATAAAGAATTTCATCGATATTACCTCCGTTTATTGGGTATGATTTAGTAGGCTTCAAATTTATCGTAAACGTGTTGTATACGTTCCTTCTATTGAAGCACAGGGCTTTTTGTTTCAAAACTAAGATCTTCTTCTATGGTTTCGGTTCTCTTTTCGTCTTCTTGATCGAACCACCAGTGATATCCATCTTGCGCAAGCAATTCATCCGAAGCAGAAGGTCCGTTGGTTCCCGCAGCATATATGTGAAGAGGTACAAGATTCTCGTTGTAAGCTTCTAAAATCGGCTCAACCCATTGCCATGACAACTCCACTTCTTCCCAATGTGCAAAGAACGTAGAGTCTCCGTTCAGCGCATCTCCGATTAGATTCTCATAAGCTTCCGGTAAATTCGCCTGTGTCTCGTGGAAATCGATATACATCGGTTTGATCTTCTCTTTATTCTGAGGATCTCTTGTATTCAGATGCAGCGAAATTCTTTCGTCTGGACTGATTTCAAAAACAAGCAAATTCGGCTTTTTATTCTCATCTTGTGTTCCGCCGGACTTCTTCAATGGCTCTTTGAACTCGATTACAATACGTGTCGATTTCTCTTTCATTCTTTTACCAGTACGGATATAGAAAGGAACCCCGCGCCAGAAATAGTCATCAATTTTCAGCTTCGCCGCGATAAAAGTATCGTTACTGGAGTCTTCAGGGATATTCGGTTCCGAAGTATAGCCTACGACTGGGTTCCCATCAATCACTCCTGCCCCATACTGTCCACGGATCACAGAGGATTTGACATCTTCTTTATGCAGCTGTTCCAAAGAATTCATGACGATTTTCTTTTTCTCCCGAACATCATCATTTGTAGTATTATTCGGAGAGTGAGTCGTCAGCATCATGAGCAATTGCAACATATGATTCTGGAACATATCCCTAACTGCTCCCGCTTGATCATAATAGCCAGCTCGCTCTTCCACACCTACGGTTTCATTGGACGTGATTTGAATATTCGCTATATAGCGATTGTCCCACAGGGCTTTAAAGACTGGATTGTTATTCTGCAGAACTTCCAGTTTCTGAACCATTGGTTTGCCAAGATAGTGATCAATACGGAAAATTTCTTCTTCTTTAAAAGCAATGGACAAACTTTCATTTAACTCTCGTGCAGACTGCAAGTCATGTCCAAACGGTTTCTCGATCACCAAGCGCTTCCATCCACTTGTTTTTCCAAGTCCGCTTTCCTGAATATTAGCAGCAATAGTTCCAAAAAATTGAGGTCCTACAGACAAATAGAACATCCGGTTCGACTTCGTCCCCAATTTTTGTTCCTGTTGTTCAATTTCTTGCAGTAATGTTTTGTAGTCTTCTTTATGACCCACATCAAGAACACGATAGCGGAATACCTCTATAAATTTTTGAAGATTTTCTTGATCTATCACTTTGCGCCGGGAGAACATCCGTAAAGATTTCTCAACATTGGCCTGAAAATCAGGATCAGAAAGTTCTCTTCTTCCAAGACCGAATACAGAGAACGATTCGGGTAATTTTTGATCAATAAATAAATTATATAAAGCAGGGTAGATTTTTCTTTTCGCTAAATCCCCTGTGGCTCCAAACAATACAAATGTAATAGCCTCCATGATTTATCTCCTCTCGGTTGATGCCTGTTAGTAAACATTTTAGTTAAATCTGGTATTTCAATCTTTAATCCACTATAATACAAATCACACCTATACAGGTAATTAATATATTTCACAGGAGCTATAGATGACGTCTATGATCAATCACGAACTATACAAAGTATTTTATTGGGCAGCGAAAACCGGAAGCCTCTCCAGCGCAGCGAAAGTGCTGTTTATTACTCAGCCAAGTGTCAGTCATGCAATCAAACAACTGGAGGAGAGCCTGGGTATCACCTTGTTTTACCGAACTTCCAAAGGGGTCTCTTTAACCCAAGAAGGAGCAACTTTATATTCCTATATAGAACAGTCCCATATTCTAATTTCACTCGCTGAAGAAAAAATGACGGCACTTAAGAAACTAGATAGCGGTGAGCTGCGAATCGGCGGAAGCGATTCCTTGTTCAAACATTACATGCTTCCTTATCTAGAGAGCTATCATCAGAAATATCCGGGTATTAAGCTTCACCTTAATCACGGGACAACTCCAGAAACCATTGCTTTCTTGAAGGAAGGTAAGATTGATCTAGGAGTCGTTCGGATGCCGATTGTTGATCCACAAATCGAGGTCATTGGTGGAGTTCACCTACAGGACTGCTTTGTGGCGGGAGCTCGTTATGCGGAACTTAAGGATCGCGTACTAACACTTGAACACCTGCTTGAGTATCCAATCATTTTATTTTCACGCAACAGCCGGGCACGAATGGCAATTACTGAGCTTTTTCAGACCTACGGACATCAAATCAAACCTGAAATCGAGGTAGGCAGTGTAGATTTGTTAATTGAACTTGCACGAAAAGGTCTTGGCATCTCTTATGTAACGAAAGAGTTTATTTCGAAAGAACTTGAAGAAGGCTCTCTATTTGAAATTCAACTCGATATCCAAATGCCTCCCTCTCAAGTGGGTCTTATGACGATGCGTAATATGCCGCTGTCCACGGCTGCCAGCAAATTTATTGAACTCGTACATTAATCCTATTAAATAAATGAGCATTTTGAAGAAAAGAAAAGAGCATTCATCACCTGATCTATCAGGTACGAATGCTCCTTTTTTATGATCTTCATTTGATTAAACTAATTTATTTCTATCTATTATATAACTTGTTAAAACGGTGAAATCGTATCTATATGACAAATAGAACCATTTTAATCTATATATACTCTACTCTGTCTGATTAAAGCAACGAAAGATATTATATAATTGTTTCACCTAAATCAATATAAGTTCGTAGACTTACAACCGCAAATGACATACTGGCCTGTAATCTGAGCACCTTTATAACACCACATATTCCCGCTGTTAGGCTGAACGTACTGACTCACACAATCCATACATTTCGCTCTTACCCCTACCGGATCACTCGTATACCACCAGCCGGATGGGTGAGGACATAAACCTCTGCACCCATTTAATGCATTGTTCGTTGTACAAGTAACATACGTGGAAGGGCAAGAGCCATCCGCTCCGCATCCGGTGCAAAATTGTCCATGCGGCGGAGAGCAAGCTCCTAATAAAAAAGAGATTTTAGCCACATCTTCTCTTGGATGAATTAGAATCTTAGCGAGCATGTAAGCAATCTGCTCAGAAATTCGGTTCAACCAGGTTTTGCGCGTCCATTTTCGAATTATTCGGCTGATCGAATCTTGGGTTTGTTCGTCTTTATTAACAGGTTTACGCCACATCAGAATTCCCCCTTACAACTAGGAAACCTTTGCTGATTTAATATAACTTTCTAGTTGTTCCCGGCTGTTGACGAGTCCTTTATGTCTAATGACGCCCTGCGAATCGATGGCATAAGCATAAGGAGTCACTTGAACATCCAGCTGATGGGCAAATTCGGAACTTACTAGAACAACTTCATTCTCGTACTCCATTTGATGGGCGTAATCCTCGGCCAGTTCTGCCGA
The DNA here is from genome assembly GCF_030263935.1 of Paenibacillus polygoni. NCBI lineage: Bacteria > Bacillati > Bacillota > Bacilli > Caryophanales > Paenibacillaceae > Paenibacillus > Paenibacillus polygoni. The sequence continues at coordinate 3,023,001 of NZ_CP127162.1, forward strand.
TGAAAATAACATAAGAACCGGCTGTACCTCATATTCCTTTGTCATCAACTGAAAATCAGGCAGAATTTCGGCACATTCTCTACACGTTGGTGAGCCAAATAACATCAGAGCGGGGCTTCCCTTCAGTTCCTCCGTTGACCACTGCCTGCCATCTAAATGAGGGGTTGTGGCTGCCGGAAGCCTCTCGCCAACAGGAATACCGGACTGATTAACGCCTCGCGCGGTCCCCATAATCATGATGCCGAGTTGCCTGAACAAGATGAGATTAAGGATCACTAACGGAACAACGAGCAGCCATAAAATCGCATAGGATACCCAAAAGAATGTAGACATGAGAAAGCACCTTCTACTTCGTTATTTTTTCAACATAGATAGCGGCTATAGCGCGGTAAGCACGTATCGCGTAGATTGCATCCGGCACTCCAACCACACAAACGAGAGCGACTATCATACACAGAAATTCCATCATGAGACCTTCCAGAGATAAAGATAAAGGCAGTTCCTTCATCTGCAGCCAGCGGCTCATGAAAATAAGGAGAGAGATGACAGCTAGAATCCCATTGCCAGCGGCAAGCCGGTAGCTTAGTTTAGATGCAATCTGTGAACCAAAACACCCGCAATCGACCCTTCCATTACGCTGTAAATAATAGATGACACCTGTCCCTTGAATAAGATAAAGAATAGCCAAACTAAGTAATCCCATAGCGGTTGAAATTGTAAAAAGGATTGTAACCGAGATAAACTGCATTACGATTAATAATAGATGCATCTGGGAATTACCTGGGAAATGATGCAGATCACGGAAGATCTTACTCCATAGATAGCTGACTATAGAAAAGAGCATGGGAAGTGTTAGTAATATAGCTATAAGATCATACATGATCATCAGGACTCCTTCGATCTTGGACTAGTTCATAAAGATAAGAATTATGGAACCTATAAGAAGGATGTAAGAAGCGAATAGCCGCATGGCAGTAAGCGCTGTGTGTCTGAACACCCTTTTCTCCAGCATCTGATAGACGAAAGACCTGATAAAAGGAAGACTAAACACCATCCCTCGGACCATTCCAAAACAAAAACCAGCTGCTACACTTAGCCACCAGGGTGCAGAAAACAGAGAGATTAGCACATAACAATGAAATAATACGCCTGCCTGCAAAGTAATAAAGCCCATCCCCAGAATATTTCCCCATAGCGCTGCTGTGCGGTATCCTGCATCTTTAATCCAGACCGACGGTACGATAAAATTACCGGAAGGTAACAGCCCTGCTTTGTTCCACAGCTCAAGTCCAATAAAAAGCAGGAAAATAAGGATAATAACAGGCTTATAATACAAGTCCAGTTGAAATGATTTCAGTAAAAAGTTTGCTCCGCCAATAATTAATCCGGTTAACAAACCGCCAAGTGTACAGAAAAAAATATAGACTACTGCATACTTCATTTTGCTGACCTTTGTACTTTCAAGGCTTCCCAGCACATTTAGTCCACATGTCGTATCCACACTTGATATCGCTGCCGCCACAGCAAAAACAAATAATAAGAAGGACAACAACTTCCCATCTCCCCTTATTTCACATGGTTAATTACTTCCCTTACTCATCGTATGAGCTGTGAAATGAAATTAGCCTTAAATCAGAAAAAAACAAAGCAAGGAAGAAACTAAATGTCCCTTCGTATGCTTTGTTTTGGAATTGTTTTAAAAGCATTTTTAATTTATATATGAGAGTATTATGATCTATTACAAAGGCAAGTGGTTATTTTCCTCATGTGCAGTCGCTTTCTCTTTCGTCTGCCAAAATGACATCGCTGACGATATGAGAAACAGAAACGTCATACCTGAAAACATTACTTTAGCTCCTAAAGCATCCGCCAGTATACCTGAGCCGCTTCTTCCGATCGGTGCAATAAGCCCGCTGACGGTATAATTCACACCATAGACTCTTCCCAGGCGATCATCCGGAGTGTTAGACTGCAAATTCGTGTGAAAAGCAGATCCCGTTAGACCAAAGGAAATCCCGGCGATAAAAATAAAGAAGACAATCCACAGCTCTTCATGAACGAATATCAGGCAGCCAAAGCCAATCGCTTGCAGCAAATACCCTATGCCGAGCAGCTTATATGTACTGAAGCGCAGATACGATACCACCGCATACCCTGCTAATTGTCCTAACGCAAGTGAAGAATAAATCATTCCAATCACGGCAGACTGACGCTCAGCAGATAATAATAAATCTTGGTCTAGAAATAAGGGTAGAAGCACAAAGAAGGGGGAATAAGCTAGTAAGGACAAGCAGCTAATGATGAACAATTGGCGAATCCGTTTCGTTTGATAGACAAATGTAAATCCTTCCACTGCCTCTGTAAAAACAGAAGTTTGCTTCCTTTCGGTCTTGGATATTTGCGGTATATGTAGGAAACTTGCAGCAAGAGAGGCGAATAAGAAGGAAGCCGCATTGATTAGGAGAACGACCTCCATCGGTAACCATGCAAGAAGAACGGCAGCTGCAGCCGGCCCCGCAATATAGCCAAGACTATCTGTCATCCCGATCGTTGCATTTGCGGTTGTGAGTTCATCTTTGGTCACAAACCTAGGAATTAAGGCATTGACAATAGGTTCGAAAAACTGAGTAGCTGCACCTAGTAAGAAGGAAAGGATCGTTAAACTTGTCACGTTCAATGTTCCTGAGTAAGACAGTACAGCCATTGTTATTACAACACCACTGCATAGAAGACTCGAACTAATGAGCAGCATCTTCCGATTCCACCGATCCGATGCTACGCCAGATAGGGATCCAAACAGAAAGCTCGAAAGTGCAAAAGCAGCCAGTACGATTCCGGTCCCAGCTCCAGATTGTGTAATCCCATAAGCAAGCGCAATGACAGCCACAGAGTATACACCATCTCCTAGACGAGAGATCAGCATACCGACAAATGCCCAGAATATATTTCGATTTTTACTCAGCAACGTGATTTGCGGTATATTCAGCATTCTTGGTCCATTCCTCCTGTTCCATTCTTAAAACAAAAAGAGTTATAACATGATCCCGTTCAACTGGAGATGTGCTCTATACATGTCAGAAGCATTAGGCAATTCGTCTTTCTGAGGTCAGCTTTCGTCTAACCATTCTTATGATTAATGATGCTAAGTAAAGAATCCGCTCTCTTATTCCCGTTACGATCTGGAAAAGCAATATGCTTCTGATCAAGCACTTTAACGGATCCCCGCTTTCCTCCTTTCGGAGAAACATCCATCTGTGTTTGGGAATTAGCATACCTAGAAAGAATAAGGAAGACAATTCTAAATAATATTTAATATGTTCGTATATGACATTTACAGATTTTCTGATGATCGCTTCCCGAGACTCTTCAATCTTCATATGAAGTTGTAATACAGATTTCATCTTCCTCTCCCATTGATTGACAATCAGCTGAACTCTTTACTATAGTAATCTGATAATAAAAAAGCACTTTATTACTTGAAAGGAAGAAATCATCATGAGCTTACCTCTGCTTGAGCAAACCCGAACAGCTAACGAGGATTCGTTTGTACAGGGTGTAAAAGACTGTGTCCCCACTTTGCTGGGATATATGAGCATTGGTTTCGCTTTTGGAATCGTAGGCATCTCCTCTGATCTAAGCATTCTTGAAGTCGCCTTATTATCTATCCTTGTCTATGCGGGATCAGCACAGTTCATTATCTGCGCGCTCCTTGTGACAAGTACGCCCGCTTCAGCGATCATATTTACAACTTTTATCGTTAATTTAAGGCACTTTCTTCTGAGTCTGACCGTTGCACCTTATTTGACCCGTTACTCGTTGCCGCAAAACATTGGTTTTGGAGCATTATTAACGGATGAGACATTTGGTGTGGCTGCAAGCCGGATTGCCGGACAGGGTGAACTTCATAATCGGTGGATGAACGGTTTAAATATTACAGCGTACCTATGCTGGATCGCTGCTTGTACGCTAGGAGCCGTTTCAGGTCAGTGGATATCTAATCCTGAAGCACTTGGGCTTGATTTTGCTCTTGTCGCTATGTTTGCGGCTTTATTAGTATTGCAGTTACAATCCACTCCAAAAAACAAACTGACGCACCGCTTGTCCCTAGTTCTGTATATGATCATTTCGATGATTGTTCTCTCTTTCCTGCTTCCTTCTCATATCGCCGTACTCATTTCAACCATTGTTGTGGCAACCATTGGGGTGGTGACAGATCGATGACGATAAGTATGAATATGATTTGGCTGATTCTAGGATGTATGATCGTTACCTTGCTACCACGCATTATTCCTTTTATTTTTGTGCGTAGTGTTCAGATGCCTGAGGTCGTCCTAAAATGGCTTTCTTATATCCCTGTATGCATTCTAACAGCGCTAGTTACCGAAAGTATGCTGCAAGATACGGGCAGCCTGCTTCGTTTTAACTGGCATGTAGTGATTGCCCTCATTCCATCCGTCATTACTGCTATATGGACAAAAAGTCTCTCTCTCACCGTCATTATTGGTGTTGTCTGCATGGCTTTACTTCGTTTCATAATGTAATACATAATGTATAGAATCAATTTCACAACTGTTTGCTTCATTATTAAAGAAACCGTTATATTTACGTAAACGATGTGTAATGTATAAATAACATTTTGTTCAGGAGGGAAAGACATGTTGCACAAAATAGAACTAAATACATCCAAAAGAGATGAAATGAGAGATATTACGCGGGAGGTGCAGTCTTATGTACGTAAAAGCGGGATTCCAGACGGCTTAGCAGTCATCTATACCCCGCATACAACTGCTGGGATTACCATTAATGAAAATGCTGACCCCGATGTGAAGCATGATGTACTTATGAGACTGGATGAAGTTTACCCTTGGAATCATCCAAAATATCGGCACGCCGAAGGCAATACAGCCTCCCATTTGAAAGCAATAACGACAGGAACATCTCAGACGGTTATTATACAGAATGGAGAATTACTGCTTGGAAGATGGCAAGGGATCTATTTTTGTGAATTTGATGGACCACGTAACCGGGACTGTTATATTAAGATCATGGAAGGATAACGTTGTTACATACGAAAGGCAGTGAGGTGTCCTCACTGCCTTTCTCTTTTTCTGAAAAAAAGAATGAGTAGTATTAATACTCAGATCCTAATAACACACATTAATCCGAATATAGTTGTCCGTTAAATGTCTCAGGTCCTACACGTATCGTACCGAGTAGATTTGAGATGACATATGCGGAATAGGTCAACTGAGGAGTGATTGGCGGATTAAAATCTGTTGCAGTAAAGTTAATAATCTGTGGAGCTAATAAGCTGAGGTCAAATGTGGAAGTTGCAGAATATACAATGGGATCTGTCGGTGCTGTCCCTCTCACAATTCTTATCGTAATACCTGCTAAAGCAAGCGGAACCTGTACGGAAATCGTCCCACTGAATACCACACGGGGATTGGCTCCTGCACCAGCAGTTAACAGTCCAATTTGGCCAAACAATTGCGGGGTATTAAGCAGAAGAATAGGGATGGATATCGAGTTTGATGTCGAAGCATTCTGAGATGTTCTAGAATCTATAAATTGGCTCATACGTTCTCTACCTCCTATTTCTAGTGATAGATTATCATATGCTTGGCCTTGCTATTTGGAATAAGCGGTTTTACTAATTATCTATAAGGATCGAATTCGTCTATAATACAACCAAGTCCGAATCGTTAAAGATCCAAAAATGAAAATGACCAAAATACTAAACAGAAACTGAACCATTTGAGATATATCAAAATTTTCAGCCTGTAGTAACTGACTGTATTCTTCTAATTGTAGAAGATGGACGACTACAATAAGTATAGATAAACATGAGTAGGTAAGTGCGACCCGTTTAGCATGTTTCAATTGATGGAATTTATCACTGTAGAGTTGCGGCGGCTTCTCATCCCTGGAATATTCATGACTCCATAAGGTCCATTGCTGAAGATTGAGAGAAGTAAAATAAATCAGCTTCCAACCCGCCTCTTTGTGAAATGTATAGTAATCTTCATTCACATAGTTTTGATAATCTGCACAATAACTTACTTTACGGGGAGTCCCCTTTTTAAAATAAAATGTGGTTCCTGTTTTCCCAACATAATATAAACTCAGCCCATCTTCCTCCATTGTCTCCAGCCATTTTTCAAGCTTATCCGGCTCATAAGTCCAAGCATACCTTCGCTTTACTACGATTTCCCCTGAACGTCTTAGCCGCTTTATTTCATCCCTGCTCGGGCTTTCTTCCTTATGTCTGCTCTCCTGTGAATAAATATTCTCTAGTGAATGATTATTCTCTAGTGAGTAGTTGCTTTCACCAAGCAACCTCTTATTTGACCCCTTTATCTTGGTAATAGAGTAAAACGAAAGTGCCCATAGCATGATTCCCATTCCTGCATAGAGGAAGGTGATAATCCAAAGCGGGCTTTTCACAAAACCAAACTGAACGCTTGAGGATATAGCCAATCCTATTAGCAAGTAGGATAAAACAATTACTGTTAAATAAATAAAGATGCTCCCAAAAAGATACATGATTTTTTTATTATGTTTGATTATGTTTTCACGCACAGGATAGCTTTCAATTTCATTTGAAGGTTTATCATTAGCCGCTACATACCAGTTTCCACTCTGCAAAATCATGGCCCATCCATTACGTGTTAAGAAGCTGGACAATGACTTCTGTTTCATTTTATCGAACCCGATCTTGTATAGCCTTTTTCTCTGTTCTCCTTGCCGGAATATAAAATATCGAGTGAACCGATTAATTTCTACTAATTCATGACCTTTCTCCGACATCGATGAAAGCCATTCCTCTGTTTTCTGCACATCATAACTCCAAAAAGGTTTATATACTTTTATCTTCACTAAAAAACCTCCTGTATTTCAGCGCGTTATTATGTAACTCTTCAAGTCTGCTGATCTCTGCTGTGATAAGCGTCCTGCCTAAATCAGTCACTTCATAAACCGTCTTTCTTTCCTCATCGGCAAACACCGTTATAATGCCATCTTTCTGCATTTTGGTTAACGTTCCATATACCGTTCCCGATCCTAAGCGAATTCTTGAACTCGAAATGTCTTCTACATGTTTCACAATTCCATATCCATGTCTTGGCTCTGCTAAGGATAGCAGAATATAAAATGCCGTCTCTGACATAGGCAGATACTTTTTTAGTGTTTTTTCGATAGCCAGACTGCTTTCCTCCTTTTACTAATACCCATGCAGCTAAAATAAAATGAATATGTCATATCGTGATTGTATCACAGCGTGACATATTATGGATATAAATTACAAAAAATATATATGTTTGGATTTCAATTATAGTGAATCAATTTCGGAATACCTTTAGTTGCTTTACATAAGACTATGTAGATCAAAATAGTTCTATTTTTCTATACAGTTACAAATTTATCGTTTTCATGAGTTATGAAATTGATTCAGTCTTACAATAATCCATGTAGATAACTTCTTTGCATATACCAAAAAGGCTGCTGATTGTAATCAATCAACAGCCTTCTCGGTAATACCCTATTCACTTAAACTTACGCTTGGACTGAAGAAGCTTAACAATAAGCTCTTCCATCTCCTTATCCGGCAATGCACCTGCAAGTGCTTTTTGAAACGTAAGTGTAGCCTTATTCACTTTTTCTTGACCAATCTCTGTCAGCGCCGTATATACACTTCTGCGATCTTCTATACAAGCATGCCGAGCAAGCGCCCCGCACCCTTTGTTCTCAAAGCGAGCTACGAGTCGCGACATAGCCGACTGGCTGAGTCCCACCATGGATTCAAGCTGCTGCAATCGCAACTTCTTCATGGGTGCTTCCGATAGGAACAAGAGCATATAATATTCATTCAGCGATAAATCATGTTTTTCTTGTAACTGTTGTTCAAGTGTATTCTCGATATTCGTTATCATTTGAGTTAGCGACTGCCAGTTCGAGATCAAGTCATTCATAAGATTTGATTCCATATTGTAATTTCCCTTCAGGATAATAAATGAACCCATGCAACGACAAAACAATCAATAACTGTAGTATAGCAAACATTAAGAATGAACACGAGTTACAATACATTCTGTGCTTATTTCAATCGGAATCCCATTTTGTACTGCTCGGGAAGTTCTATTTCTTTTCTTAACTGCTCTGCCGCATTTAAAGTCCAGTATGGGTTCTTAAGCATTGCCCGGCCAACCGCAACAAGATCTGCATCTTCGTTACCAATAACCGCATTCGCAAGCGCAGCATCATCTAGTCTGCCTACAGCAATGACAGGAATATCCACATTTTGTTTGATCGCTCTTGCTAAAGGAACCTGATAAGCAACATGCGTGCCCGGACGTCCTGCTGCTGTAATCTGGCCTTCTCCCCCTGCACTTACATGGATCATATCTACTCCAGCTGCTTTATAAGCTTTGCTGAACTCGATACTATCTTCAATACGATAGCCGCCTTCTACGAATTCGGTTCCTGAGATACGCATAATCAGCGGCATACTTTCCGGCATTTCACTTTTTACTGCACGAATGACTTCAACCGCAAATTTATTACGATCCTGTCCGTATTCGTCCGTTCTTTTATTCGTAAGCGGTGATTGGAACTGATGAATAAGATACCCATGTGCTCCGTGAAGTTCAATCGTGTCAAATCCTGCCTGTACAGCACGACGTGCCGCAAGGCGGAATTTCTCTACCATTCCTTTTACTTCTTCCGTTGTCAGTTCTCTTGGTGTCTTCCATCCCTCATCAAAAGCGATCGGTGACGGAGCGACAGGCGGATTCGCATCCTCCGCTTTACGTCCTGCATGAGCAATTTGGATGCCGATTTTTGAGCCGTAGTGATGAACATCTTCTACAATTTTGGCAAGCGGCGCAATCTGTTCGTCGGACCATAGTCCAAGGTCATAATCAGTAATTCGTCCATCCGGCTCCACATCTGTCATCTCCACGATAATCAGACCCGTACCTCCAATTGCACGGCTAACATAGTGAGTATGATGCCAATCGTTTGCTACTCCATCTTTTTTGGTAACTGAATATTGACACATCGGGGGCATAACCACCCGGTTTTTAAGATCTAATCCTTTAATCTGATACGAACTAAATAAATCTAACATATATACACTCTCCTTTTTTACATTTAAGGTATGAAGAACCGCGTTCCAACAAAAGCTTACAGTCAGTTAAATAATGTATGCACATGCATTAATATGACATGAATGATACTATATCCTTTTTACAAAGTCAATTATTACAAATTTAACCCCTATGTGAATCAATTTCACAAGTCATTAAAACGATAAATTTGTAACGATATATAGACAAATAGAACCATTTTGATCTATATATACCCCTGATTAAAGCAACTAAAGGTATTATGAAATTGATTCATGTTAATAAACAAATTCATTACGTATTGAATCATCACGGGATAAAAAAAGAGCTATCAAATGTCCCTGAGCAGGTACCATTTTTATAGCTCTCATTACACTCTATCTTTTGCATTCTAAACCAATGCGACTTATTCTGCGGAACAAGAAAGTGGATTTTAATAAATTAATAACCAAAGATATAACCCAAGCAGTGTGATAAATAAAGTAGGAATCGTGATGAGAATGCCAGTCTTAAAGTAGGTTCCCCACGAGATCCGGATTCCTTTTGCAGAGAGAACATGCAGCCATAATAGTGTCGCAAGAGAGCCAATCGGCGTTATCTTCGGACCGAGATCGGATCCAATGACATTCGCATAGATCAATGCCTCTTTTATCGTTCCTGTGACTTCTGCTGCATCGATGGCAAGTGCACCAATCATAATTGTAGGCAGATTGTTCATAACAGAAGACAGGATGGCAGCAATAAAACCCATTCCCATCGTCGCTGCGAAGAGTCCATTCTCCACAATAACCTCGATCACCTGTGCCAAAATATCGGTTAATCCGGCATTTTTAAGTCCATAAACAACGACATACATTCCAATGGAAAAGAACACGATGTTCCAAGGTGCACCTTTCACGACTTCTTTTACGGGAACGACTTCGCTTTTCCTAGCTGCTATTAAGAATATCATCGCAATAAGAATGGCTATAAAGGAGACCGGTATACCGATGAACTCACTTGTGAAATAGCCGATCAATAGAAAAGCAAGCACAATCCATGAGATTCGGAATAATCTTACATCTACGACGGCTTCAGATGGATTCCGCAGATGTGCAGAGTCATAGTGCTTTGGAATGCTTTTACGGAAAAATAAATATAACACACCGATACTTGCAGCTAATGAAAACAGATTAGGAATGATCATTCGGCCCGCATATTCAGCAAATCCTATTCCAAAAAAGTCTGCAGACACAATGTTTACGAGGTTGCTCACTACAAGCGGAAGTGATGTCGTATCCGCAATAAATCCACTCGCGATAATAAATGGAAAGATCTTCTTCACATCAAAATGTAAAGCACGGACCATAGCAAGGACAATGGGCGTTAAAATAAGTGCTGCCCCGTCGTTAGCAAAAAAAGCAGACACCATCGCGCCAAGCAAACCGATGTAAATAAACATACGAACACCACTACCATTAGCGGCTCTTGCCATGTGTAGTGCAGCCCATTCAAAGAATCCGATCCGGTCGAGTATTAACGATATGAGAATGATCGCTATAAATGCCAGTGTCGCATTCCATACGATCTGGGTCACATCCCACACATCATGGAAGTCAACCACTCCTGCAAGTAATGCAATCACAGCTCCCCCGCAAGCTGACCAGCCAATCGATAGATTTCGAGGCTGCCATATGACCAAAATCAGTGTTACGATAAAAATAATAATAGGGATAACTACCAAGCCCACCTTACGCCTCCCGCTACAAATTCTTGTTGTCTAATTTTCAGCTAATTAACTCTATGAGATCATTATTATATAGGAATATGATTATATATTACAGAAAATTATTAACCTTTTGGAACACATTCGGATCGTTGTTCGCTGATGCCTTTCTCGCGGAGTAAAGCACTTCCACTGGGAAGTTGTTCGAGGACTGCAGAAATATAAGGCTTATCCTCAATAAATAGAGAGTAATAAATCCATTGCCCGCGTCTTTCCTCTTTTACAATACCGAGAGATTTCAACTTTCTGAGATGCTGACTTATCGCTGGCTGGGACATTTCAAAAATATCAACGAATTCACATACACACCATTCCCGCTCTTGTAGGAGTAATAACATTAGCAATCTTGTTTTATCACCAAGCAACTTTAGACGATCAGCAGCTAAATTTAGTTCTTCTATGTTCATATTTTCATTCCCTCCTTACCCTATTAGAATGAGAATTCGAAAATACTAGATTTGCAATTATGACTAATCATATACAAACCTTTATCACATGACAACTACATAAGGAATGGAATGCCCTGCTGCAAAATACATTGAAAAGAAGTGAACGTGTTAACCAAAATCTGAATAAGTTATTAAAAAAGATAGACAGCCTTTACGTTACTTCTTCGGGATCTTAAACAGGAATTTATTCAAGTCTTGAGGAGGTTGGCAAGGTAATGAAAAATCCAAATACCCCTGTATCTATTTTGACTGTCCCCTTTGATCTTGGAGCGAGTCAGCGAGGAACAAAACTCGGACCAGAAGCCATTTTGAAGGCAGGACTTGTAAACAAACTTCATTCTCTCCAAATGAAACACACGATCCACGAAGTTCACTTCCCCCCTTTTATAGAAGAAAGGTATTCAAGTTCCCCACGATTAAACTATCTAAACGAGAATATAAGGATCCATTCCAAACTTGCTGACGAGGTATACCGTATATCTAAAAATGGAGTTTTCCCCCTTATCCTTGGCGGAGATCACAGTATTGCGATTGGAACGATCAGTGGACTTAGAAAACATTATCAGAATCTAGGAATCATCTGGATGGATGCACATTCGGATTTAAACACGCCCCTCACTACTCCTTCTGGTAATATTCATGGCATGTCTCTAGCGGTTAATCTAGGAATGGGAGATCCAAAGCTTACATCCATTGGCGGCTTAAAATCGACCATCGATCCCAAAGATGTCGTTATCGTAGGGGCAAGATCAATTGATCATGGAGAGAGAGAATTGATTCGTAGAGAAGGTATTACTTGCTTTACGATGCATGATATTGACAAACTTGGTATGGCGCATGTCATGCAAGAAGCCATTCGTATTTCCTCGTCTGGAACAGATGGTGTCCATCTTTCTTTTGATATTGACAGTATAGATCCGCAGATTGCTCCGGCGACAGGTACTCCGGTCCCTGGAGGGCTTAGTTACCGGGAAGTCCACCTTGCTATGGAAATGCTCTACGAATCCAGCATTCTTACTTCAGCTGAAATCGTAGAGAACAATCCCCTTTTTGACGATCATGAGCGTTCTTCCGAGCTCCTTGTCGGTCTTATTGGATCACTTCTTGGTGAACGTATACTCTAAACATAAAAAAGAACAGCGTTCCCCATCGTAAAATGTACCCCTTGTAAAGGACATTTAATAAAAGGTTAGCCAACTTCTTTAAGCTGCTGTCTGTATTTTGCAGGCGGCAGCTTCTTTAAATTCCATTGCCCTCGATAATGATTGTAGTAAATCATGTAGCTCTTAATTTCTTTTTTTACTTCTTCTAACGTTGCACATGCTTTTATATTTGTTTCATCTTTAAAATGCCCAAAGAATGATTCTTGTGGCGCGTTGTCCCAACAGTTTCCTCTACGAGACATCGATTGACCTAATCCTAGATTCTTCACAAGCTTTTGGAATTGCGGATTTGTATAGTGAAATCCTTGATCCGAATGAATAAACGCATCGTTGGTTAGATGACGATGTTTCTTTAGTTGATGAAGTGTGTTTATTGCAATCTTTAAACTCAGCGTAGAAGAGACCTCATAGGCGAGAATTTCATTGGTTTCAGCGTCTTTAATTGTAGATAAATAGGCTCGATTTCCTTTCCCATAAGTTAAATACGTAATATCTGTTAACAGTACTTTACCAGCCAGACCTTGCTTAAATTTTCGGTTTAACTTGTTTTCACAGGATCGATGTTCTTTTGTTGCTTTTGCCATACGGCGTGCAGGATTCGCTTTGCGAATAGGGCAGTAGATATTAAATTTATTCATCACACGACGGATCCGCTTAAGATTGTAGGTGATACCGTATTGATTTTTTAACGTCATTTTGATTTGCCGTGCACCCTTCTTTCTTCCCCGGAAATGGTATGCCTTCAAAATGATTTCTTTTACTACTTCATCTGCTTCATCCTGTTTCTGACGAGCCTGCATTGCTTCTTTACTGAAATAGCGATAATAGCCTGAACGTGAAACATGGGCGATTTGGCAAAGATACCGCACGATACGTTTTAATTGATATTTATCGATGATTTGATGAATCAACTCGAATTTTTGTGTAGTCGTTATGTTTATTTCTTTTTTCTCATCTGCCTTTCGAGTAGATCGAGCTTTTTTAAGAATTCGTTTTCTGCTTCTACCAAGTTCAGCTTTGCTTCTAAGCGGGCATATTTTTCTTCTAGACTTAATTCACGCTCTAAAGGGCGACCTGACGCATGTTTTCTGGCATCTTCTAATCCGATGAGCCCGTGATCTTGATAAGCCGAACGCCAACGATTCGAAGCTTTATGAATCCGTGTAAGACCAAGGGCTCCAATGTCAAAACCAGCCTCCAGAAAAATTTCACTCGGGATTTTTCCTTTGTCATATTCATCAATGAAAAATCCTTTAAATTCTTCTGTGTACGTAATGGCTTTTGCACTCACGTTTTTGACATACGGATTTAATTTTAATTGTGCCTGTTGTTGGTTTGTGAATATTTTCTTTGTCATTTCAGTTACCCCACCGCTCGTTTTTTCTTGATTATAAACAAAAATGCACCCTAATAAGATGACTTTTTTCAAAGTGTCTATCTTATAGGGTACATTTTATCGGGAAGCTGTCCTTTTTAATGTTTATATTATGCGGGATTAGGATCTTTTGTTTTCTTCGACTTTGAACCAGGAAGTGATATTGCTTCCGTACTACCTGTTCCTTGATCTACCGGATACATTTTACGGAATAAAAGTGTCTGGAAAATAAGGAATGTACCGCCTGCCATCCAGTACAGCGGAATTGCTGCAGGTGCACTCATGGAGAAGAATGCCATCATAATCGGTGAAATGTAGCCCATGATGGCCATTTGTTTCTTCTGTTCTGCTGGCATTCCTTGCATAGATATCCGAGATTGGAGCAAGTAAATAGCAGCTACAATGAGTGCCAGAATCATATCTGGTTCCCCGAGTTTAAACCATAAAAACGAGTGACTGCTCATATCCGGCATAAGCCGAATCGCAGTATACACTCCCGAAAGAATCGGCAGTTGAATTAATATAGGCAGACAGCCAATATTAAGCGGGTTAAACTGATGCTTTTTATAAAGTTCCATCATTTCTTGCTGCATTTTTTGCTGACTGGCTGTATCTTTCTTATTCTCATAGCTTTTTTTCAGCGCATCGAGTTCAGGCTGCATTGCCTTCATCACAAGTTTCATTTTCTGCTGTGATTTCGATTGGCGCATCATGAGCGGAAATAATAACAGCCGAACGATGAGTGTCAGCGCAATAATGGCCAGCCCATAACTGCCGTTAAACCATCCCGCCAAATGCTGTGTGATATAAGAAATCGGAAAGACAATATAGTGATTAAAGAACCCTGGTGTTGTACTGCTGATTTCACTCACATTAGAGCTGCAACCCGAAAGTAAAAACACCGCTAGTAAACTTGCTAGTATAGCGTAAATCCGCACCGTCCGTTTTTGAATAGGAAAGAATCCTTTTGTCTTTGTCATGTATATCCTCCTCGTTATTGTGTTTTACATCGTTCAATAACGAGGAGTGGTACTTATCAGAATCATCATCAGGCGATATTTTATATCTTCGAAGGAGCAAAATAACGGATGTTACAAAAATATCGGCATCCGACGGCATCGGTTCTGGAACGTATTCAGGCCACACGGCTTCGCCTTGCACACCCAGTCTACGAAGTTCGCCTGAGAGATGTAACAATGAAATACAAGTAACAGCAAAGATCAAACCAATCGATACTAAATAGGGAATAAAATCATGAAGTTCTTGAAGCTCAAACCATAACAAAAGGATTCACCTCCTTTACCTACTCTTATTATATCCTTTTTACAGATGAATAAAAACCAAAAAAGCAGACACCCCTCTGCTTTGACCCTCAGGAGTTCTCTGCTTTTTACGATTGTATTCATTTTTTATGATGTGAATCTCTATCTCTCTATAATCTCCATCTCTCTACAATCTCTATCTTGCTTACTTCTATTCCTGGTATGATCTCTATTTTTTAATGATACCGGAATGGTCTTTCTACAGTAGGTTCTCCATTTAATACAGTTGGGTTCTCCATTACTATACAGTTGGTTTCTCTCTTAACTTTACATGTGTACCATGCGTAGAAATTGCTCTGTTTCTCCTGCCCCATCATTTACTTCTGCATCAAACAATCCTTGGTCAGCCCAGCAAGCTCTGCACTCCTCTTCTGTAGTACAAAATGTTGCATCTTCACAAGTATAACAGTACATGAGTAAGTTCCGGGTTACTTGGTCATTTTCGATTGTTGCTTTCATTTCTCTCATCTCCTTGTTTTATCTCTTGAATTCAATTTAACATGAGAAGCAGGAATTGTTTGTGATTATTTTCACATTATTAAAAATATCACTGTATTTTTTGAATTTATAAGTGAGACCTCCCGTTATAGAAGCATAACAGAAGGTCTATTCACTATTTAGCAGCTTATATACTCTACTGAATCTTCATTGTCTGATCAGAAGCTTCTCCCGTCATAGGTCCGATATGAAAAGTAAGGGTATCCCCTTTACGTTCGGTAAACCTAATTTGATCTCCAAAAAAAGGAACATCGTTGATTTCCGCATATTCCTGATCTGCTTTACCAAGCAATGTTTTGTAAAGTAACGTCCGTTCACCCGTAGCTCGATTAATATAGGTTAACAATCCCTTTTTATTCGGACGAATAAGAATATACTCTTTGTCCACCGCTTCTACGAAGTATGTATCCTCTTCGCTGCCTAGTTTTTTCAAATCGTATGTTTGAGAAACTTTCCCTGTACCATCTTCAAGTATACGTAATGTATCTCCATCCGTAAGAATAATTTCCTTCTTATTTACAGAAAGAACTGCATTTTCTTCGAAACGATTGAAATACTTCACATAGCTCTGTCTAATGACAGCGCCATTCTTAATGACAACCGTAAAAGTCTGCTTATTCAGCATGGGCTCCCCATAATAATCAGAGATATTCAATATAACAAGACCTTTCGCTGTTTTCGTAAATTGATACACGGGCTGACGATATATTTCTTTTTTAAAATCATAAAGTTGATTTTTCTTTCCCTTTGCGTTGGTTGTAAAAAGTTTGCCATCCTGGCTAATCTCGTACCGCAGTCCACCATAAACGCTGGAATCATTCCCCGAATAGATACCCGTAGCGGATAACTTCTTTGCCAAGCGGTCATATGTCAGTCCTTCTCCCTGCAGTGCGGATACAAGAAAAGAAGCGGGTACGTATATCTCTTGTCCATTCTTAAAAGGAGCGGCTGACATCGTAGTTCCCTTGCCATTAACTACTGCCTGCTTACTGTTTAGTCTAACTGCTACATTCATGGTGGGACTGAGGACCGTAACTCTTTTTCCTGATTGATCTAATGAAGCGGATAATGAAAGATCCTTACTGATCTGCAGAAGCGGCAAATAAGATACCCCTTGCTTGATTACTGCTTTTCCTTCAATAACACTCCCTGAATCTAATACTAGTTCGTAGGAAGGACTTGAAGCAGCAGCTCCTTGTACGGGCTGGGATGTGAATAATAGACTTGCTGCAATAACAGCTGTCCCTATCTTAAGAACTTGTGATCTCTTCATCTACCCTTCTCTCCCTTCATTCTCTGTACTGTAACCATACATAAAACATATAACGTTGTTACGCGAATTTTGTTTCAGAGATTGGGAAAATAAAATAGACTATGCATTTTGTGAATTAAATGCGTAGTCTATTCTTAGGGGCATGATAAGCAATTATGTTAGTTAAATAAATTGCTGTTTTTTAAACGTTTCCTTCCCATTCCTTAAAGAATTGATCTAGGTATTGTTCCATAAACTCATGCCTTTTTTCAGCAAGTTCAATTCCATGTTTGGTGTTCATTAAGTCCTTGAGCTTTAGAAGTTTCTCATAGAAATGATTAATTGCTGTATTTTTGCCTGTACGATACTGTTCCTGTGTCATGTCTTCTCTCGGTTTTATGTCTGGATCATAGATTAAATGTCCTTTAGAACCGGCATATACAAAAGCTCTAGCCACAGAAATCGCACCAATTGCATCCAGCCGATCGGCATCTTGAACAACCTTGCCTTCAAGCGTACTCATAGGCGGATTATGACCGCCATTATAAGACATATTCCCAATAATCTCGAGTACATGCGAGCGATCTTCATCAGATACGTGATGTTCTTTAAGCCATGTGTCTACCTTAGCCATCCCCGCTTCTTTGGAAGGATTCAGTTTCTCGTCTGCGATATCGTGCAAATAAGCAGCCAGTTTGCAGATATATAGATTCGCTCCTTCTGCGATCGCGATTTTCTCTGCTGTCTGAACAACACGGTAGATGTGCCAATAGTCGTGCCCTGTCCCTTCTCCGCTAAGTTCTTTCTTTACATATGCTTCCGCTGCTTCAAGCAAAGCTTCTTCTTGTTGTGTAAGTACCTTTTGATTCATATCCTGTCTCCTGCTCTATACGATTATATACAAGAATAATATAACATTTTGCAGGCGGTATTTGCTTGTTTATGAATCCATAGTTCTAGAGTGATCATGACTGCAGCTAGAAAAAGCATAAAGGCATAAACTAGAGAACGGCAGTGAAGCGTAATGAGGTCACACTTTATTTAGCGGAAGAACATAACGAATTGGAACAATTATTTCATCAGTTGCTGCTAAGGTCACCTGGTGTATCTATGTAACTGTAAATACTTATATTAACTTTTATGGCGGGTCTTATTTTTTAATAGAAACAAAGAGGAGGAACAATAACAAAGCTGCGTTACATACCTGCCGGCATTCGAGTTCAATCAGCAGCTAGTTCATTACTTAACGGAGATATAAATATCGACTTGGCCATTCATAGGATCGACTGAACGCAGGTCATATAACTCAAAATCAAACTGAAATGCCCGCTCGTTATATTTAGACCATTCCCATATCTCTTGCCAAGCCTCAACAACAACTTCTTGTACCGGACCTCTACGGGTCGTAAACACCACATATTTGGACTCAGGAACTACCCATTCTTCTAAACCGGAAGGGACATCGTGTCCTTCTACAACCTCTGTTCCAAGCGCAAATGTATAGGCACCGGTCTCATCTGATTCATAATTCGTATATAAGGCAATCATGGATGAATTTATTTTGTTTGGTATACGTTCTAGTACATGGTTTGCATAAAAATCAGACCATAGCGAAGGAATAACCCCTTCTCCCTTGAATTCAGCTTGGTTGTTGGTCTCAGCTGCCATACCTAAGAAACGAAATTCACGATGACGGATGACCTCTTTCTTACTCAGTAGACTTGACATAAATAGCAGCGCCTCCTAGATTACGGACTGATAGGAAATTTATAGCTCAACAATTCAACTTCCTCATTATAGAACAAATGTTCCCATAATACAAACATCAAATTTTTGTTCAGACTCTTCCCGCACCACTAAACACATCCCGTTATCTGAACACATTCCGTAATCTAATTCATTTTATCCAGATAACTCCATGTTATTTTCCAAATAATCTCCGATATTCGGTTGGCGTCATCCCTTCATGTTCAAGAAACCGACGATTAAAATAACTGGCGCTTGGATATCCGGTTTCGGAAGCAATCTGACCGATTGTTCTATCTGTATGTTCCAGCAATGCTTGCTTCGCCATTTGAATACGGCACTGCGTTATAAAATCCATTGGCGTCATTTGCATCGCTTTTTTAAATAATTTACAAAAATAATGAACACTAACCCCTGCTTCTTCCGCCCAATCTTCTAAAATAAACGGACTTGCCGCTTCTTTTTGAATTTTAGGCAGCAGTTTCGTAATTCGGTCCGTAGAACGTCCCGTTCTGCTCTTCGTATGCGCTTCTGCTTGATGGACAAACTCCGTAATTACAGCATAGGTTAGTGTAGACAGAATAGTCGGGTTTAGCATTTTATGATTCTCTGCTTCGGTTAGCAGATGAAGATGCGCTTTCTTCCACCCTTCCGGCTGACGGAGCGTCCAGATGCGGTGATCCTGAAACCCGCGTCCAAGCATATAGTCCGTTAAACTGCTGCTTCCATAAAAATGTACCCATCTAATATCCCAAGGTTCACTTGTACTACTGTAGTACCTCTGTTCCTGTAAAGGAAAGTACAAAAAGGCGTCACCTGCTTCGAGTTCGTATACAGCCCCCTCCATCTCCACATAACCTTTGCCAGCTGCTACAAAATGGATGTTAAAATTGTTTAGGGCCCCTTTTCCACGGGTTACCGAATGTTTCGGGGTATTGCTAAACATGCCGACAGACTCAGGGTAACAAAAAAATTGCTGATCCGTTATCGTAACTAAGTGACTTTGGCGTTCCATCGCTGGTCTCCCTTATAAAGACAATATTGTGTTAATAAACTGCAAAATATTATCATTTTAAATTTGAATAGAATTCAATACAATGACAATATCATGATAATAATATATCAGAAGGTGGTATAAACATGAATCAAACGTTACGTTGGGGCATTCTTGGAACAGCCAGTATTGCGAAAAGATCGGTAATTCCAGGGATTCGCGGATCCATCCGAAATGAAGTGGTTGCCATAGCAAGCCGCAATCAAGAAAAAGCAGATGAGGCCGCAAAAGAGTTACATATCGAAAACGCTTTTGGAAGTTATGAAGCATTACTCGCCAGTGACGATATTGATGCAGTATATATTCCGCTGCCGAATCATCTCCATCTTGAGTGGACTTTACGTGCGGCAGAAGCCGGTAAACATATTTTATGCGAAAAGCCGATTGCACTGAATGCAGCAGAAGCTGAGAAAATGGTGGATGCATGTCAAAAAGCTGGTGTTCATCTTGCTGAAGCATTCATGTATCGGCACCACCCTAGGTATCAAATGATTCAAGATGCTATTCATTCTGGAGAGATTGGAGAGCTGCGCGGAATTCATGCGAACTTTACTTTTAATAGTGCCGCGAGCACCGAAAATATTCGTTATCATAAAGATTGGGGCGGCGGTTCGCTTTACGATGTCGGCTGCTATCCGATCAGCGTAGCAAGACTTCTTATTGGTCAAGAACCGGAGGCGGTAACTGCACAAGCATTGTTCTCAGAGAAGCATGGCGGAGTAGACATGATGACTTCAGGTTTTGTTGAATTCCCGAATTCCATCTCTCTCATCTTTGACTGTGGAATGTGGGCTGCCTTCCGGAATGAAATGGAAGTACTCGGCACAGACGGCGTAATCAAAGTCCCTTCTGCTTTTGCGAGTGATAAAGACACCGATTCATCCTTCTCCATTACAGGAAAACTCGGTAATCGAGTGGTAGAAGTCCCACGTGTGAATCATTATTCCTTAATGGCTGATGATTTTGCTGATGTTGTACTGGATGGAAGCAAGCCTAAGTTTGATCCACAAGATGCTGTTTTTAACATGAAAGTACTGGAATCTGCCCTGCGCTCAGCCGAGCAACGGAAACGAATTGAACTATAGGGAGGAACTGTCCATGGAAAAAATAACGATCAAAGGTTCTCGCAAACCTGTCTCACGGCTCATTAAAGGAACGGATTATTTTCGTCATGACAACTATGATCAGGTCGTAACCAACCTTAATGCGTTCCTTGCGATTGGCGGAAATACCATTGACACTGCTCATATTTATTGCGGCGGACAAAGTGAAGAAGTTATCGGCCGGTATCTGAAAGAAATGAATAATCGTGACGAGATCGTTATTTTTACCAAAGGTGCTCATCCGGATCGTTCGGGAGCAAGAGTTCATAAAGCAGCAATTGACCATGACCTGTCTGTAAGTCTAGAACGGCTTGGGACAGATCATATTGAACTATATGGTCTTCACCGGGATGATGTATCTATTCCTGTTGAACATATTATTGAGGCGCTGAATGAACATATTGACGCAGGGCGGATCGGAGCTATCGGCGCGTCAAATTGGACGTGGGAACGAATTCAGGAAGCAAATCACTATGCGGAAACAAACGGGCTGCAAGGCTTTACCTTCAGCAGTCCTAATCTTAGTCTAGCCAAAGCCAAAGAACCTTTTTGGCACGGCTGTGTTTCCGTTGATGAAGAGACAAGTAGGTTCCATGAACAAACCCAAATTCCTGTACTCTCTTGGTCTTCCCAAGCAAGAGGATTTTTCACAGGGCGGTATACGCCTGAAATCACAGATAATGAGGATTTGGTGCGTGTATTCTACAATGACGATAACTGGGAACGACTTCACAGAGCCGAGGAGCTGGCTAAGAAAAAAGGAGTCACTACCATCCAGATTGCTCTTGCCTACGTACTGAATCAAGCTTATCCAACCTGTGCTCTGATCGGTGCTCAGAATCCAGCAGAACTCGAGTCCTGCCAAAAAGGTGCTGAGATACAGCTTACACGAGAGGAAGTAGAGTGGCTTGATCTTTCCGCGAACTCTATTATTCAATAAACTTATCATTCTTTAACTTATCATTCTTTAACACGTCATTCTTTAACACGTCATTCATTAAACTCGTTATTCATTGCATCTCATGACTGAGTACACTAAACTGAACAATAAATGATAGGAAACAGACATCTTTCTACGCATGGCAGCAATCATTAAAGGAGAACTTTCGATGAAGACAGAAAAAGAAAAAATGCTCGCAGGAGAACTGTACTTAGCTTGGGATGCTGAATTGACACAAGATCGTGAACAGGCAAGACGTCTTACAAGAATCTATAATCAGTCGACTGAAAATGACCCGGAACATCGGGCCGAGATCATGAGGAAACTACTTGGCACCGTTGGTGAACATTTCTATGTTGAGCCCACATTCCGCTGTGACTACGGCTATAATATCCATGTAGGTGATCATTTCTATGCTAACTTCGACTGTGTCATTCTTGATGTATGCGAAGTAAACATAGGAAAATATTGCTTGCTCGGTCCAGGGGTTCATATCTACACAGCAACACATCCGCTTGATCCAACTTCCAGATGCGACCGTGGTGAGGAATATGGCGCACCCGTCACGATTGGAGACAAAGTATGGATTGGAGGACGCGCCATCATTAACCCGGGTGTTACGATTGGCAACAACGTAGTTGTGGCTTCGGGTTCAGTTGTAACCAAAGATGTACCGGATAACGTGGTTGTTGGCGGAAACCCAGCACGAATTTTGAAGAAAATTGAGGTAAGTCAAGACGCGATCTAGCATCTTTATTTTACTTTAAACAAAATAAAACGAAGAAGACCTTTCAATCCATTAAAGGGTCTTCTTCCATCTTACCTAGATAAGCAGGGATCGCTTTTCCTCTTCGCTGCAAGATTCGAACAATACGCGCCCGGTTGTAACGTAAGGACAGAATGCAGGGTACATTAGCGGCTAATGCATACACCACCATCCCCCATGCCACAGCCGGCACATTCCATAAGAAGAACAACGGTACCGGCAAAATGGATATATAGTGGCACCACTCTCCTCTATAGGCCTCTCTTTGGTATATGTGAAGGTATGCGGTGTCATTTTGCTCGATTCGCTGCTTCCTAAAATTCTGTCCTACCCATCCCGCTCCATCGGGCAATCTTTTTTTCCATCGTCTAATGTGCAGAACACGATCATAGAATGAAAGTTCTTTGCCAGAAGCCGTTAAATGCAGCCCATCAAACCACCGTTCCGGTAGAACAGTGAACACATAGGAAATGCTCATATGAAGAATAAACCATGCCGCAATATCAGCCGCTATCGTTATCGGTCCTGACCACTCCCATATTTGCACCAGCCTGCTCCTCCCCCGTATGAATCGTTTTTGTAGTTAAAGCTGTACACTGCAATTCAAACACTACAGCTCAATCTCCCGATCTTTCCAATTTACTTTCTTCTTCACAAACGTCATCAATATAGATCGAACAAACAACATGAGAAAAAACAATAGCGGCAATGGATAGAAACTCCATACCCACGAGTGGAAATTCCCTACTCTTCTGAGTAACACGGCTATTTCCAGAGCATAGAGAGCATAGATGAGCATTCCAATCAAAATCCCCCCTGTAAAAAAGCTTTCTATTAAAAGAAGGAAGGAAGAGATCATACCCATGATCCAGATGATTACCGGCAGGAGCCGACGTAACCGGGTAGCAGCTGCCCCGGATGCCATACTTTTACTCCACCCTCGCCATAAAGAGCTCCAGCCCGCAGGATACATTCGAAAATACAAGACCGATATTCCTATATAATTTCGAACTTTATATCCTAATCTCGCAAAACATTTTCCAAGTGTATGATGATCGAGGATTTCTCCTTTTACGAGCTCGTGACCGCCGCTTTCCCTATACGCATCTCTGCTGCACACAATACAAGGACCAAACGCGCCTGTGCCATCTTTCCCACTGCCGATGGAGGCCGGGATAATGACATTAAAAAAAGCGGACCACTGTTCATATGGACGTATCATCTGATGATAAGGCTGAACAGACAAGAGCCCCTCTGTAAAACGTGAAAGCAAGATTTCGATCCCATTGGGACTCAAAGTGATATCTGCATCCAGAAATATAAAAAGTTCACCCTTCGCCACTTTCGCCCCTTTTGCACAGGCATGATTTTTACCTAACCAGCCCTGCGGCAGTTCACCTGGGTTTACTACCTTTACTCCATATGAGGCTGCTACTTCTGCTGTTCGATCTACAGAACCGTCGTCAACAACGATCACTTCAGCAGGTAAAACAGTTTGTTCCTGTAGGGAACGTAGTAACGAAGCGAGATTTTCCTCCTCGTTCCGTGCCGGAATAATGATACTCACAGAAGGGAGCTGATCTACCATTCTCTTCTCTCCCCTGTCCCTTCGATTATATTTGGTTTGCTGAATTAAAGGCTTCATCCCACTTAACATGAGTAAGCCGGAAATCCATCCTGCAATGATCCATACATAGGTCACTTATAAGACCTCTTTTCTTTTAAGGAGTTGTGGACTTGGTTTAATCTCTTAAAAAAACGGAAAAGATGAACTTAAAAACAAATACTAGCAACATTATGAACCTGAGCTGATGTCATTTATACAATTAACATGCATTTACAGCCTTGAGCATTAATATTAATGAACCAGTTACATGGTGATATAGAAAGGGTGTAATCCTGATGAGTAAAAAAGCAGTTGTCATCGGCGGCGGTCTTGGCGGTCTTTCCTGTGCCATGCGTCTAGCTGCAGACGGATATGAAGTAGAGGTTCTTGAGAAGAATGAACGAGCCGGCGGAAAACTAAATATTCGTTCTGGGAAAGGCTATTCTTTTGACACCGGTCCCTCCATTCTCACCATGCCTTGGGTTCTTGAACAATTGTTCCAAAGTACTGGGAGAAGACTAGAAGACTATATGAAGCTTGTTCGCGTTGAACCGCAATGGAGGACTTTTTTCGAAGATGGTGTATCTATTGATGTCACAAGTGATCTCCCGCAGATGCTGTCTAATATCGAGGGTGTCTCTGAAGAAGATGCAAAAGGGTTTTTTAAATATCTACAGTACTGCCAAAAGCTTTATGATCTCAATCGAAGCAGCATTTACAGTAAGAGTATATCTGGACTCGATGAGCTTCGCGGCATGCATACCGTAAAAGAATTGCTTGCAATGGATCCGCTTCGTACGATGTCTCAGAGTACGTCAAAATACGTAAAAGATAAACATTTGCGTCAATTGTTCGACTTTTTCATTATGTATATCGGCTCCTCTCCCTATCATGCGCCTGCTGTACTTTCCCAGCTTGTGTATGTACAGCTTGGTCTCGGAATCTACTATGTTGAGGGCGGAATGTATAATATCGCAAGAGGTATGCTGCGCGTTCTTGAAGAACAAGGTGTTCCCGTGAGAACAAATGCAAAAGTGGCCCGTATTAATACCAAAGGTCATACGGCTACAGGGGTAACCCTCGAAGATGGTACAGTGATAGGTGCCGATCTCGTTGTATCTAACCTAGAGGCTATCCCAACTTATTATTCCTTGCTCAAAGATCAGAACGGAGCGATCAGTACAGCGAAAAAATTAAACAAATATGCACCAACCGTTTCCGGGCTTGTGTTGCTCCTTGGTGTAGACAAAACGTATGAGCAGTTACAGCATCACAATTTCTTCTTCTCAGCAAATCCAGAGAAAGAATTCCATGATATATTTAATAAAGGAATTCCGACTGATGACCCAACCGTTTATATCGGTGTTTCCAGTAAATCAGATGCCTCGCAGGCTCCGTCAGGCAAGGAAAATTTATTTGTCTTAACCCATGTACCGCCGCTGAAGACGGGCAAAAGTTGGCAGGCTTATAAAGAGGAGTACCGTGAGCTGGTGCTGAACAAACTGGAACGAATGGGGCTTACAGGTATACGTGATCATATTGAATATGAGTATACTTTTATTCCAGATGACCTTCAAAATTTATATGGATCAAACGGCGGTTCGATCTATGGAGTGGTCACAGACCGCAAAATGAACGGCGGATTTAAAATACCAAGTCAAAGTGAGCTAATGAGCAACCTTTATTTCGTGGGAGGTTCCACACATCCAGGAGGCGGAGTACCTATGGTAACCCTATCTGGGCAGCTGACTGCCGATCTAATCAAAGAGAAGGAAAACACGAAGAAAGCTGCGAAACCCCACAAAACGAAGAAGTCAGTATAAACAGACTCCTTACCCGATATTAAAGTGCATGGTTCTATGAAAATTTGAATCATGTGCTTTTTTTGCATGGCTAAGATAGGTTCCTAAATCTTGAAAAATGGGGATGTGCGGAGCATTCTTTGCTGAGCCTGCATATGGTGTGAGATAAATATACCTGAAGCGGAGGCCACTCAATGAATAAGGACCCTATTTTAAAATCACCGAACCTTAATCTAAGCGCAGATTCAAACAAGACCATTAACTACAAGCGAGATGCAAATAATTATATTACACAAGTTTTTGGAGAGCAGCTCCCTGCGATTAAAACTGGTTTTTTCAATATCCATATGAACAAAGGTTTTATCGTACAGCCGCACTGGCATACCAATGTAAATGAACTCGTTTTTGTAATCAGCGGTGAGGTGGTAACTTCCGTATTTGACCCCTTTACTCAGAAACTCAAATCTTACCGGATAAAACCCGGCCAAGTATCCATGTTGCCGCTCGGTTGGTTTCACTGGATTGTAGCGATGAAAGACAACACTCACTTTCTTACGATCTTTGATGAAGCAACGCCGGATATTGTATATGGTTCCGATTTTCTACGTTTTACTCCCAAAGGAATTATGAGTCTCGCTTATTGTGTTGATGAAGAAAAATATGCTGCAGCCGTCGCACCTATTCAGGAATCTATCATTTTAGGACCTCCGCTCGGATGTAAGAAACGAACTGACTCTGCAGACCCATCCTCTGAAAACCGGACTATCACTCATACGTCTCATTCATCTCATTCATCTCCTCCAGCACAACCATCTCACTCATCTCCTTCAACGTATCCACCACAACCATCTCATTCATCTCCTCCACCGCATCCATCAAATCCGTCTCATTCATCCCACCCGCCGCATCCCTCATATCTATCGCATGCCTATTCTCTTCCACAAAATCCAATCTCGTCTCCTCAAGGATATTCTTCCGACGGCTATAGGTGGAACCAGGCCCATCCTTTTAATTACTACGTTCCGCAGGAGAATCTTCATCCTTATAAAACATACTAGAACAGCACTAGCCAATGGACAGATATGACGAAGAAAGTATACGAGAATCTAGCATTTTAGATCACAAAGATCTGGATTATCATAGCCCAAATTGTGCTCTGCCGAGCAAATGATAGGTGGTAATTAAAATAAGATGTTGCCTGTAAAGTACAGACAGCATCTTATTCAAGTTGCTTCGCTTTTTACACAATGTCCTTTACATAGGGTACGGTTTATACATGCAGTCTTCTTTATTCATCGACTATTTATATCATGCGGGTTTTCAACCGGTTGTTGCTTTGCTCTCTGCAGGTTTGAAAGTGTAACCGTTAATAGGTCTTGTAAGACCTAGGTTGTCACGCAGCGTGTTACCTTCATAATTCGTACGGAACAAACCTCTCCGCTGCAGCTCAGGTACAACCAGATCAACAAAGTCCTCAAGTCCTCCTGGCAAATATGGCGGCATGATATTAAAACCGTCTGCTGCACCGTTCTCAAACCATTCTTGCAGTTGATCAGCAATGGACTCTGGCGTTCCAAGGATTTCACGATGTCCGCGTGCCCCCGCGATATGTTGATACAACTTCCGAATACTCAAACCCTCACGGTCTGCCAAACTTTTTAACAACTGGAACCGACTTTTCCCCCCATTGATTTGTTCAAGTTCAGGCAGCTCAGGCAGCAGTCCATCCACAGGGTATGGACTTAGATCAAAGCTAATGAGTCCAGATAACAGGGCAACACCCGCTTCTACAGGAATAAGTTCCTCAAAACGTGCTTTTTTCTCCTGAGCTTCTTCCTCTGTTCTGCCAATGATCGGGAAAACACCCGGCATTATTTTGAGATCAGATGGTTTTCTTCCGTATTTGGTAAGACGCCCTTTCACATCACTATAAAAAGCCTGTGCCTCTTCTAATGTCTGCCAAGCTGTAAAAATAACTTCGGCTGTACGTGCAGCAAGTTCCTTACCAGGTTCTGAAGCTCCCGCTTGGATAATGACAGGATGACCTTGAGGGGGACGGCCCACATTCAGCGGTCCTTGAACAGAGAACCATTTGCCTTCATGATCCGTCTTGTGAATCTTTGTCCGATCCGCAAACTTTGCCTCATCCTTATTCGCAACCAGTGCATCATCCTCCCAGCTATCCCATAGCTGCTTGACCACATCAACGAATTCCTCTGCACGCTCATATCGCAGTTCATGCAGAAGGTGTTTCTCAAGACTGAAATTACGAGCTTCAGCTTCTGTATTAGAGGTAACCACGTTCCATGCTGATCGTCCGCCGCTGATATAATCTAGGGAAGCAAATTTACGGGCGACATGAAAGGGTTCATTGTACGTGGTCGAAACCGTGGCAGCCAGGCCAATATTCTCCGTATCTGCAGCAAGTGCAGATAACAGCGTCAGCGGCTCGAGCCGCACCTGAACCGTTTGCTCCAGCGCAAGCGGGAATCGCTCATGCACTGCATATCCATCAGCGAGGAAAACCATATCAAACTTCCCTCGCTCCGCCGTTTGTGCCACCTCTCTGTAAAAACCATAATCGAGTACTCCTCTAGCATTGCTGTCTTCGTACCTCCATGAAGCCACATGATGCCCGGGAATCATTAAAAATGCGCCAAGATGCAGTTTGTCTTTACGTGCCATTTTACTTCCTCCTCTAAATATAAAATATATTTATGAATTATTTCGTCTTCCAACCAGAGAAACGTCTTTCAAGCAGCACCAGTCCCTGATTAATGGAAAGGCCAAGTGCGGAGATCGTCAGAATACCGGCATACATCTCAGGAATTTGAAAATTATACTGAGTGTAATTAATCAAATAACCAAGCCCTGCTTTAGCTCCCACCATTTCAGCTGCAATGAGTACAAGAATCGAGGAAGCCCCTGCAAGCCGAATACCGGTAAAGATGGAAGGCAGTGAAGCGGGCAAAATAACTTTAATGAATAACTTGGAGGGGAGGAGTCCAAGTGAACGAGCTGATTTAACAAGTAACGGATCGACATTTCGCACTCCATTGACGGTATTTAGAAGAATAGGCCAGGTGCAGGCGAATAACACAATTGAAATCTTCGATGTTTCTCCAATTCCAAGAATCAGAATAAAGACAGGCAACAAAGCAAGCGCCGCTGTATTCCGGAACAGCTCTAACACGGGACTAAGAATGACGGCAACCGGCTTGTAATAACCGATTAGGAGACCAATAGGAATAGAAAAAAGGATAGCTAAAAGCAGCCCGCTAATACTGCGTACGATGCTTACCTGAAAGTTCTCAAGCAGTGCACCCGAGAGAACAAGTTCCCACCATGCCGCAAGGACTTTCGATAATGGCGGTAAGAAGGTCGCATCTACTAGAGCAAGCCTTGCAGCGAGCTCCCATACGAACGCAAGCACAACGATGGCAACAGAACCTCTAATGCCGCTAAACACAGCAGTTTTTACTTGAGACGAAGTATTCTGGATCTTGTTGCCTCTGCTCTTTACCTCATACCTCAATGTAACCTCGTTGTTACCAGTACCCGCTTCCACAGGTGCAGCAGGATGCGCTGCACGCACAACGATTGATTTGTTCATGCTCATAACACAGCAACACCTTTCTTATTTTCATTTTGCAGTTAATTAACTGGCTATTTCATTTTCGCCTTATTGTTCTCTAGTAGAGTTCCCTTACTGCGGTCAAAAGCTTGTGATCGCTGCACTTCTTCTCTAAGCTCACTCCAAATTTCATGCCGGAGCTTGCCAAATTCGGTCCCTGAACGTATATCCTCTTCCATGGTCCGGGAAGCGAGCGGAATATCAATAACACGCTTGATCGTTCCGGGTCTAGCTGTCATCACCGCCACCCGTTGCCCCAAATACACGGCTTCTTCAATGCCGTGCGTAATAAAAATAATGGTTTTGCCTGTCTGTTCCCAAATCCGCAGCAATTCGTCTTGTAACGATTCTCTGGTCTGAGCATCCAGAGCTGCAAAAGGTTCATCCATTAGCAGCACTTCGGGATCAAAGGCAAGACTACGGGCAATGGCTACTCGCTGCTTCATCCCGCCAGAAAGTTCATGCGGGTACCGATTTTCAAATCCAGATAAACCAACGAGGGATAGATAATGACGCGCTCGTTCCTTTCTTTCCTTCGCGCGAACTCCTTTCGCTTCAAGTCCAAACTCAATATTGGCTTCCGCGGTGCGCCATGGAAATAAGGCATACTGCTGAAACACTATACCTCGGTTCAGTCCAGGACCCGTTATCGGCTTTCCATCCAGTAAAATCTGACCCGAAGTAGGCTTAGACAATCCAGCAAGCAAATCAAGCAAGGTAGACTTTCCGCAGCCGCTTGGACCTACGATTGCCATGAATTCACCTGGGCGTACCTCCAAGTTAATGCGGTCTACCGCAGTGAATTCCGAGACTCCCTTACCTTCTCGAACGGAAAAACGTTTGGTTACATCCTTAAAGCTGATTTTGGAATATAGACTCATTTTACCGTTGTTAGATGAATTGTTATGATTGTTTTCATTCATCTCTGCGATACTCCTTTCTTTATGGTTGCTGTTTTATTTTTTATCCTCGTCCTTAAAAGGATTGAACTCGTTAGTGAATAAATCTTTAAATTTTACGTTTCCAGCTTGGTCATCACCACTGCTCTCTAGCCATTTCCTCCATATTTCAAACTCCTCTTCACGGATTGTGCCTCCTTTACCTGCAATCCCTGATGATTTCCAGTACTGCAGATTGGCCCCATCCTCCTGTCGGCCGCGTTTGTTAACGATATCTGTATACCGACTGATGACCGTCTCTCTCGGCTGAGTTCGAGCCCATTCAATGGCTTTCGCCGTTGCTTCTACAAATTTTCTTACGGTGTTTGGATTTTCTTTAATAAATTGCTTTGTAAAAACAATCGTGCCCGCGCTTTGAGTTCCGAATAACTCATAATCGCTGAACAGTGGACGTATCCCGCCCCGATCTAGCGCCCGGTCCCTTAGAATTCCGCCTAAGACTGCCACCTCAATCTGATTAGCACGCAGGGATTGTTCTGTATTTACTGGAGGCAGAGCAACAAGCGTTACCTGTTTAATTTCTTCCTCTGTCAATCCTCCCCTAAGCAAATATTCTTTCAGTACAAATTCCGCATGTGCTCCGAGTGTATTCATCCCCACCTTCTTGCCGATCAAGTCTTTAGCGCTTTTGATTGGACTTCCCTCCAGAACGTAATATCCGTTGAAGGTTAACTCATCCATGCCGTAATAACTAATGACGGACTTAATCGGTGCTCCTGCAGAAATAAGTTTAATTATCGCTCCATTAAAAGCTCCGCCAAAATCGGACTGTCCTGTCGCTGCTGTCTGAATATCCTGCGGTCCGCTGGTCGTATTGCCAATCCATTTGAGTTTAATCGGAGCCAAGTATCCGAGATCTTCTGCAAGCTCGGGATAGGTCACAGCTCCCGTTGAGCCTTGATAACGCAGCTCCAGTGTTTCAATCTCGCCCTCTTGTTCAGAGGATGCTGAAACAACTTTACTATCATTGCTGCAACCGGCTGTCAGCAGTGCTGCCGATATCACCGCGATGAGGATGTGAAGCGATCTGCCTCTCATCCGCTTTCTCTTTTCTACCCTTGGTACGGTTGAATACCTTCTGCCTTCTAACTGACCCATCTTCTAGCCTCCCTTGTTATACTATCCTTTGCACTTTGATCCTCAAGTTCGTCTCCCGGATACAAAAAAAGACGCAAGCGGCAGAAAATATCCCCTTCTGCTGCAATGCGTCTCCGGTAAAACCGGTCAACCTTACAATCCCTATATATTTACTATGATTTATGAATTGAATCATAACAGAGTCTTCTTATTTCGTCAACAACTTGTTCCATGTAAAAAGCAAATAAAAAAGGATGACTGCCAGCAGCGGCAATCATCCCGTAAATACTATCCACAATTCAAAATTTAATTTTAATTAAGATGTACACGCAGAACGGCTTCAGACGTAGCGGTTACAGAACCTGCATTCTCTAGAGGCTCTACACTCTTAATTGCATCTACACCGTCAGGAATTAGAACCGGGGTAATTACCGGATATCCTGCAGCCTGAATAGCATCCATATCGAACTCAATCAGAAGTTGACCTGCTTTCACTTCATCTCCTGTACTTACATGAGCTTTAAATCCCTCTCCTTTGAGAGATACAGTGTTAACACCAATGTGAATCAGAACTTGTGCTCCTGAAGCATGCTCTAAAATAACAGCATGTTTACTCTTTTCAATTAGATGAGCAACTTTACCATCAAAAGGAGCTACCACTTTTCCTTCGGTTGGTTCAATTGCAATTCCTTCTCCCATTGCTTTTTGTGCAAACGCCGGATCGGGAACCTGATCTAAAGGAACCACCTTTCCTGTCAAAGGTGCCTTCACTTCAAGTAATTCAAGTTTTGCTTGTGTCTTGCCTTTTAGCCATTTAAACATACAATCTCCTCCAGTATATCTATCCAAGTCTATTTATATTGTGCAGTATTATTATATACTACTCTGCTTTTCCATGCATATATGAGGAATTGTAATAGCTTTCATCGTTCTGGATAGGCATGATCTTATTCATCCAGCACTTCATATTTTATTTCATCAGCTTGATATTTATGATCTTTATATTGATACGTTACAATGAGTTCCCCCGCGGCAGATGTATTGGTATAGTTTGCACTTGCACGCATCCTTAGCTTCCCGTCACTTACCATGTATCTCTCCCATGCGCCAAATCCAAGTCCGTCATTAAGGTGTAACTCGCTCGCGTTAGATTCTTTAATCACTTGTGTGATGGGATCTTTGTGCCCTTTGATCTGCAGGCTGATCTGTATCTGATTCTTACCTGCCTGAATCGTGGACTCTATATTCTCATCTACTATCTTTTTAAGCGAATCGACCTTTTCCTCTTTCCGGGTTACTGGATTCCATACTCTCACTTCTTGATTGAATACTCCCGTTCCATACCCCAGTGTGTTCACGACAATAATTTCTTTATGTCCATCTCCAGAAATGTCTTCTGTAATCAATTCAGGTTTATAGTTCCATCCCCACATTCCTTTCCAATCGGGAAAGGAGTAGGTTTTTCCTGAGACTTTCAGCTTCATCCCTTCAATATAATCATATTTCCCTATTTTCATGGGGAGCAGCGTAATATCTGGCTCTCCCTCAGGATGCATTGTATAGTAATTGGCTGTAGTGAACTTTGCTGCAACATCGTCCTCGGATAAGGTTACTTTTGCTCCTGACATCTCTGCCAATAAGGTGGCTGGAACAAAGATATTACCATTTCGCAGTTCAGCCGGTGTTTTAAGTCGAATCGGGTTAGCGCTGGTCTGAACAATCTTTTCTCCAGCGGTGATTATATACTTTTTGCCTTGTGATTTGACCTCTGCTCTTTTATGGACGTTATCCCAAGTCAGCTCCACTGTCGCTAATTCATGGATCATTCTTAGAGGAAGAATATACACGTCATTCTGAATTGCAGCTTTAGATCCATATGAAGAACTTTTATCATCTATAGAAACCTCTTTTTGCATTTCTCTTGCATCTGCTATTGATGCGGCAGCATAAGAGCCAGCAACAACCGAGAAGAGTAGTAAACCAGATACAATATGATTCCAATATTTTTTCATAAAAAGAACCCTTCTTTCTAATCCCATTGTATTCTTTCTATACATTAAACACGTAGGAAGATAAATAGTTGGAGTTCACGCGTTTTTTTGAGATATGTTCATCATTTTGTAACCAACTTCATACTACACATGGGAAAAATTTAAATATAATAGGAGCTTGGGTGGAGTGTGTTCTTACTGTCAGATTGGAGGTTAACCTTATGGAACTTGCTCAACTATCCTATTTTATTAAAGTTGCCGAACTGGAACATGTGACCCGTGCTGCTGAAGAATTACATATGGCACAGCCCGCATTAACCAAAGCAATTCGTCAACTGGAAAAAGAACTGAATACCCCTCTGTTTGATCGACTGGGTAAATATATACGTCTAAATGAGAACGGAAGAATTTTCTTAAAGTATGCGACAGAAGCTTTACAGCTGCTAGAGGAAGGTAAAAAGCAGCTGCAAGATACAACAGATGGCAAAAAAGGTTCTGTTCAGCTGGCAATCGACGTACATACTCAAGATGTTCCCGAACTTATTTTGAAGTTCAAAGAGAGTTTTCCGGAGTTTAATGTAGCCATTGTACCTTATGTAGAGGGAAGCTATCATCATGACCTGTGCTTGACTAGTATGCCAGTCATACCAGAGACGATGGAAAGAGTTTGTTTATACAATGAGGAACTTCTTCTAGCCCTTCCGGATTCTCACCCGCTAGCCAGCTTAGAGACGATTCATCTGCAAGCGGTTAGGTATGAGTCCTTTATTATGGCCCCGGGTTCAAGCAGCTTGCGTGTTATTACAGACCGTTGTTTCGCAATGGCCGGCATACAGCCTTCTATCGCATTAGAGAGTGAGGATCCCCTTCTTGTTAAACGTATGGTTGCCGCAGGACAATTACTTGCGATCGTTCCTGCAAGATCCTGGACCTCGTCTGCTTATTCAGGTATCGTGCTGCGCCGTATTGTGAATGCCGGCAGTTCAAGAACGGTATCGCTATGCTGGATGAAGGGGCATTATTTATCTTGTGCTGCGGAGAGGTTTAAAGAACTAGCGATACAGTATTATAAAGAAAAACCCTCAGTTTCGGTCTAAGACCTTTTACTGAGGGTTTTGTTCTAGGATTTTGAAATTCCAAGTAGAACCGCAGAAATGATAATAAGTATAATTCCGATAGAGATAAATACGAGTTGTCGTTTGGTCTTATGCTCTTTTAATATAAAGATCCCGCCTAGTGTTGCTACGACTACACTCATTTGAGAAAGGGTAAAACTTGTTGCCACCCCGACCTTATCTTGCGAGATAAACAAGAACATATTCCCTGCTGCCCAAATTAGGCCCGGTAAAATATTTTTAAGTGCATAAGTGTTAAATGGTTTGTGTTTTGCCGTGAGGACTATGCCGCCAATTACCATCCCGATCCCCTGCGGAAGCAGTACGTCCCAACCATCTATTCCAAATAAACGAACGATAACCACATAGACAAGGTAACCAAAGGTAGATACAAGTAAGATAAGAATCCCTTTTTTTAAGTTTCCTTTCCCGTCGTCTTTTTCGTTCTTTCCTTTAATGGATGTAAAAATGACCCCGGTAACAATAAGTACAAGTGCAATGATTCCTAACGTAACTGATTTCCCTGAATTCCATTCATTAAAGATAAAGGCCCCAAATAACGTTGTCGCCACGAGCTGCATACCGGTAGAAATAGGCAATGTTTTGGAGACACCCATCACATCAATCGTTTTCAGCTGTCCACCTTGTCCCAGAACCCAGAAGAACCCGGAAATGAGACCAATGATTATTGTCTTCATATCCAAGTGAACCGGATCATATATGTATAATCCTATTGAAAATAGCAAAGCCCCTAACGTAGTTCCAAGCGTTTGGGTGTAGGGTCCTCCTCCAATTTTGACATTAACCAGAACAAGACTCCCCCAGAAAATAGCGGGTAAGAGCGCGTAAAAAATATCCATGCTTCTAATCCTTCTCTCTCTATAAATATCGAAGACATGTCATTATGTTCCATAAAAATATATGTAATTATGGATATATAGACATACTCAATATTATGTAAACAAATTTATTCATTTTGAATTAAAAAACAGAGAAGTTTTTTAATTCCATTTATCACCAGCAACTTTCCTCAGGCAAAAAAAAGACTGCATCTTCTTATAATAAGAAAATGCAGTCTTCCTTTTGTTACAATATACTTACAAGGTTCATGCTCACAATAACAAAACAGATCATCATTAAGGTAACAGAAGGTAGCACTCCCGACATGGATCCTTTGCCGCGTTTTATTTGCATGATTATCATCGATGCCGTCAAAATTGCAAGATAAAAAGCGGCAACTGCTCCAAGCAAGAGATTTGAACTGCCAACAAAGAGTAAAATAGCCCCTGCCATTTCTAAGATTCCCATCACATAACGAAACCACTTCGGCAAGCCAAAACTGGTATATTTGCCAGCTGCCTCTTTGGATATCCATTTACTCATCCCCAGCAACAAAAACGCGATGCCTGTTCCCACCTGTAGCACTGTTGTCATTGTAGATCTCCTTTGTGTTTATAATGGTGTAGGAGTAGTATCCATGGGCGTTAATCAAGTTATGCGATGGAAGATCTCATATTAATAAAAGGAACTCATGGAATTTCTAAATTCCTTACCCTATTATGATAAAACTTCCCATCGATGCTGATTCTTTTCTAATTTTGGATGCGTAAATTTAGGATGATCAACGAGAATCAATCTAATCTTAGTGATCCACTCATCAAAAAAAGGATACGAAGCAAAACAATTCGCATATTCGCTTGACAGCATTAGAAAAAAAGGACCTTTGTACTTCTCGGTTACATGTCGTAGTGCCGCTTCCATAGGCGTATATTTTTTTCTTTTGCCTTCCCAGTTCTCCACGGTAATCATGCTATCATTCTGTTCTCTTTTCCATTCATGCAAACGGTCTTCTCTTTTGTATAACGGAAGAACTGGGTGATTCGTCATCCGTTTTACTGTCGCTTCATGCAATGGATAGAGAATGAACTTTGTGAATTTACGTTCCTTTACAGTTTGGAATGCAATAGATAACTGTATATCTGTTATTTTCTCAAAATCATCATAATAGATCAGTGATCCTTTATACATTTCCTTCGGCGGTTCATAACCAAAAGGTACTGCGTGTACTTCTCTTGCCATCAATGATTCCTCCCTTCTATCCCTATTCACTATCCGTTCTAATAAGTACCCATTCTATAAGTATGGATCACTGCTCTCCATATTACTCGCATTCTTTTCTTGTTCTTGATGCACCCCTTGATATGCCTTAGCCAAGCGAAACAACAGCCGAATCAATAAGAACATAAAAAATACGTATAAGACAGCATAGATCGTCATAACAACTTCCCATTCTTGTTCCAAATTCATAATAAAAGGATAGATAAATTGCTGAAGGACAAGTAAGAAAGTAAACGCTTTGCGTCTAGTTAGGAATGCCTTTTCCAGTGGCGGGTTACTCATTTGTTGCCATATCGATAATTGCCCAAGCGAAGTAAACAACAGCACGATCATCAGTAAATTGACTAAGGAGGAAACCTGCCCGTATATAATGGAGATCAGAGATATGTCCTGCGACCACAACCCCCTATTTATATTCGGAATCCAACCTCTTATAAACGATTCGATAAAAAGAATAAACGTAATCCATTTTACTTTTTGAAAAAGAGCCGACTCTGCTTCTAAAGAAGACAGCGAGTACAATATGAGTACATATCCTAACAAGTCATTGAAAATATCAAAATTCATGATTTTAAAATCCAATATGAGCAAGGCAAATCCCCATGCCATTAGGCGAAGTGCTTTTTCACTGACGTGCTGAGTTGAGAGGTTGGTCATGTTGGTCATGTTGGTCATTTCCCTGCACCCCCATCTCGCACAATCGTCTTCATTTCATCCGATGAATAATAAAAATGATTGCTTGTCAGAAGATCGTAAACGATTTTGGAACCGTCTGGTAATCTAAAATGAACTAAAATTCCTACGGAATAAGAGATAAACCCATCTTTCGCAAGTCTCGGTTCTATAGACGCATACTGAAAATAGATGCTATCCCCTTTTTTAATTTGTTTAGGGTATGTAACTTGATCATATGGTTTGCCATACACACGAAGCTGGAATAAATCTTTTAGTTTATCGGTATGACTTAATTCAATTTTCTCAAGTACTGCATCTGAGTTCATCTCAAACACTTCATATCCCGAACCATCAGAAGAAGATCCCCCGTGAATCAAGGCTAAATCCTGAGATTTCTCTGGATCGGCACGGAAGATAAGTTCACCGATCGGAACCTGTTCCGAGGTGCCATCATCATAATTTACAGTTATGGTGTTTACGATGAGTTCTTTATTCTGATCAGGCAAATACTCCAGATCTTTTTCGGTGAATTCAAAATGCATTTGGTATGCTGACTGATACTTATAAGATGTTTTTTCCCTTTTGGCATAAGATTCCTTCTTGAATTCTTCGATCGAGATAGACTCCACTTTCTTTCCCGGTCCCTTGTTTTCAAAGTAATCTATTTCCATCCAGTTGGTTCCTTTAAAAATCGTTGTCGTCAAATAGTGGGTAGGAAAAATGGGTTTCTTAAGCTGCATACTGTTGTAATACCCAATGTTTCCCGCCCATAAGATTAGCAAAATAAATAATAGCCCTAATCCTATAAATGTAGTCTTACGCTTCTGTGATGAATGGATCAGTTCTTTGTACTTCAATCGTGTTCTTCCTTCCTTCTCGTCGCATAATATTTTGTTACGTCATCCTCTGATCTGCTCGGCTGCTTTTGCCATTCGGTACAGTACTCGTACGAAAAGGATATAAAGGATAACCGAAAGCAGCACAGGAACAATGACAAAAACGAGCTTATCCTCCACTAGATTAAGAAAAAATGGATAGATGAGCATTTTAAGCATCAGACAACCTATCAGCCATAAGCATCTTTTTTGCATCGACTGTTTTAGTAAACCCGATCTTATATAGTACCATAAAGGAAGATCACAAAGACCTTTGTATATGAAATATAGGAGTATAATCATGAATAATTCTAATCCTTGCGTATAAATATGGTTTGCAACCGAGACGGTTTGAAAGGTTTCAGCAGTACTTACTGACGGCATGAAATCCTTAGGCAAGGATAGGATGGATAGCAAAAGAGCAAGCCATGATACAACATGAAAAGCAGATGTTCTTTCGCTTAATACTACAGCAGCTCTATAAATCAAGAAAAACCCTATAAAATCAGCAAATATATCAAATGAATAAGAATTAATATGAAAGTTAACTTTTATGATTATAAAAATAAATCCGATCCCCATTCTCCTAAGGGGTGTACTGACCTTTGTACGCAATAAATACTCCAATCCATTCACCTCTCATGTATATAGGACCTTACTTGCTCTTCTGAGAAATAAACAGAACTCTCATTAAGCGCTATTGATTCTACCTTGGTTGAACCATCTTCCCGTTTAAAATGAAGCTGAACCACGGGGTTATATACCCTCATTGATCCTTCACCCTTCTTCGGAAGATTCCACTTGTAGCTGATTCGAATGGGGTCATTTGCGTTTAGTTTCCATTCCTGCAGATCGGTATATTCCGTATCATTCACCATAAGCTGCAGAACTGGTTCGATATCAGACTGATTTAGAGACACGTGTTCAAGGATGGCAGGTTCTTTCATCCGAAGAGCTGTAAGTCCGCTGCCATCAGGAGAACCGCCGCTTGACGTAGTAAGGACCATGGAATCTTCATCTGACTGATCAAATGTCTCAATACGAATTTCACCGATCGGGATTCGTTCAGACTCAATCCCTTGGTACACCACTTCCATTTCATGAATGACAAGATCCTGCTGTTCATTTTGCTCATTTTCTTCT
Organism: Paenibacillus polygoni; assembly: GCF_030263935.1. Classification (NCBI taxonomy): domain Bacteria; kingdom Bacillati; phylum Bacillota; class Bacilli; order Caryophanales; family Paenibacillaceae; genus Paenibacillus; species Paenibacillus polygoni. The sequence continues at coordinate 3,062,554 of NZ_CP127162.1, forward strand.
CTTAGCGGCTTATAGTAAAGGACCTTTAGAACATGGTGTGTATATTCCTTCACCTCTTCGATTCGGTAATTGGAATAAGGCAGCTCATCAAACTTGATATATATGACCCTGTTATCACCCGTTTTGTTCTCCAGATAATAAATTGGAATTTCTTCTTGGTTTACATCGTAACTCCCCAAATGCACAAGGAACAAAGGCTTATCGAGTCTCACCCCAAAGTAATACCATACATTCCCTGCCCAGCTCATGATTAACAGCAATAAAAATCCAATGAATACTGTTCTTGCAGTTAGCCGTTTCGGCGTATTCACCTGTACCCACCTCATTTCAAGACACTATTTTACCACTAATTAGCAAATGAGGGGAGATAAGTGATTGTAATTCCTAATAACCACAAAAAAAGGCGGACCAAATTGAGGTCAATTAAACTGTACCCTACAGAGTAGACACTTTGAAAAAAGTCTATCCTGTGGGGTACTTTTGTTTATAATAAGAAAAAAACATCGGAGCGAATAAAGATGACCAAACGATTATTTACGGAAAAAGAACAAGCCCAACTAAAGCGTAATCCTCATGTCCGATCTGTTAGCAACAAAGCGATTACATATACAGATGAGTTTAAACGACTATTTATTAATGAAAATAAGAAAGGAAAGTTACCCAGAACTATTTTTGAAGAAGCTGGCTTAGACGCTGAGCTAATCGGCATAAAACGCATCCATTCTGCTGGAAAGCGTTGGCGTGGAGCTTATCGTGAACATGGAGATGAAGGTCTACAGGATACAAGAAAAACAAACTCTGGTCGCCCCTTAGAGCGAGAATTAAGTTTAGAAGAAAAGGTTTTACGACTAGAAGCAAAAAATCGATTATTACAGGCTGAGAATGAACTTTTAAAAAAGCTCGATCTACTCGAAAGGCAGATGTTGAAGAAGAAATTAAACTCGTAACAAAACAGAAGTTTGAATTAATTCGTCAGACCATTGAAAAATATCAGCTAAATCGCTTGGTACACTATTTGTGTGAAACGATCGGTGTGTCTCGTTCTGGCTACTATAATTATTTCCACGAAAAATCAGTACGAAAGCGTACAGTACGCAATATAGCAGATGAAAAAGTAAGAGATATCATTTTAAAAGCCTATCATTTCCGTCGAAGAAAGAAAGGTGCTCGTCAAATTAAAATGACATTAAAAAATCAATATCATATCATTTACAACTTAAAACGAATTCGTCGCATCATGAAGAAGTTCAATATATTTTGTCCGATCCGAAAAGCGAATCCTTATCGTCGGATGGCGAAAGCGACGCACGAACACCGTACATGTCCAAACCTCTTGCAGCGCCAGTTTAAACAAGGTGTAGCAGGCAAGGTATTATTAACGGACATCACTTACTTATCCTACGCTCACGGTAAACGTGCGTATTTGTCGACGATAAAAGATGCCGAAACGAATGAGATTTTAGCCTATGAAATATCTGATAAGATCACTCTAGATATTGCTTTAAATACGCTACGCCAATTAAAACGCAATCATTCGCACTTTGCGAAAGATGCATTTATTCATTCAGATCAAGGATTCCACTACACAAATCCCCAGTTTCAAAAGTTGGTAAAGAAAATGAAATTAGGACAATCTATGTCACGCCGGGGAAACTGTTGGGATAATGCACCACAAGAATCTTTCTTTGGACATTTAAAAGATGAGATCGATTTAAAGACCTGTGAGACCTTACACGATGTGAAACGTGAAGTGAGAAGTTATATGCTCTATTACAATCATTATCGTGGACAGTGGAACCTAAAGAAGATGCCGCCTGCAAAATACAGACAGCATCTCCTTCAAGTGGCTTAGCTTTTTTTAAAGTGTCCTTTACAAAGGGTACAGTTTAAATTTGGTCCGCCTTTTTATATTTTATCTCACTCTACCCTATTTCATATTCCATTTCACTCTGCCATATATGATTCAGTAAGTACCATTGCATAATCATTTATTTTCCCTTTACCGTTGCGGTTCCTGTAACAAGTTCCGTCTCGCTGTGTACCGAAGAGGCTGCACTCGTCACCGTCTGACCTGCTACTCTTTTCACGAATAAAGCAAGAAAGAGACCGAGACAAGCGAGAATTAGTCCAATCTTAAATGCGTCCATTACCCCCGTAGTCATTGCTGCATTCAGTTCAGCTGTTCCCGGATTCGCTATGCCGCTTAGCGCTTTCTTCTCCCCATTCTGCATGATCGAGATGAAGATTGCTGCTCCGAGAGCACCTGACGTTTGTTGCAGCGTAGTCAGCACCGCTGTCCCATGCGGATATAACTCTGCAGGAAGGGCATTTAGTCCATTCGTTTGTGCAGGCATCATAATCATAGCAATAGATATCATTAAGAACGTTTGAAGAATGGCCACGAGCCATGCAGACTGCAGAGGCAGCAATAAGAAACAAGTGATGGTAGCAATCATAAGGAGCATCCCAGGCAGAAGAAGCATCCGCGGCCCATATTTATCGAATAATTTCCCCATAACTGGCGACATGAGTCCATTCAGGAGTCCGCCAGGCAACATGACAAGTCCAGTCATCAAAGTACTATAAAGCATTACTTTCTGCAAATAAAGAGGTAAAACGAGCATCATAGCAAACATGGTCATCATAACGATGATGGATAATACAACCGCAACAGAAAACATCGGATAGATAAATACCTTCATATCCATAACAGGCGCGGTCAACTTCAACTGTCTCCACACAAAGAGAGCAAGCGATATAGCGCCGATTGCGATAATAAAAATCACATAGCTCTGAATTGATGTGCTGCCGCCTTCCCCCATACTACCAAATCCGAATACAATGCCTCCAAAACCAATCGTAGAAAGAATAACAGAGAACACATCCAGTTTCGGTCTGCTTGTACTGGTCACGTTTCGCAGCTTCATAAATCCGAAGATCAGTGTCAGGGCAACGATCGGAGCTACCAGAATAAATAACCAGCGCCACGATAAATGCTGCAGTATAAAACCGGATAATGTCGGTCCAATGGCGGGAGCAAACATAAGCACAAGTCCAATCAGTCCCATTGCCGCTCCTCTGCGCTCCATAGGAATGACAGCCAAGATAATATTCATCATCAGTGGAATCAGCACAGCGGTACCTACAGCTTGAATCACTCTTCCGAAGAGAAGAATACCGAAGCTTGAACTGATTGCAGCAAGGACTGTTCCGATGAGAAATAAGGCCATTGCGGATAGATAAAGTTGTCTCGTTGTAAACCGCTGAACTAAATACGCAGATACGGGGATCAGTATACCGATGACAAGCATGTAGCTAGTCGAAAGCCACTGTGCCAGGTGAGGCTCAATACTCAGGTCACCCATGATTTGAAATAGAGCTACATTCAGCAGTGTCTCGTTAAGAATAGCGACAAAGGCACCCGACAATAAAACAGCAAGAAGTAAACCCGTTTTCGGTGAGTCAGAACTCTTATTAACGTTGTTATCTGCCGCATCATTCAGTGAGTTTGTATTCAATTTTTCTCCTCCATCCCATTCTATCTATATATATAAATCCGTTTACCTTCCTTCATTGAAGGTGAGGTATTCAGACAATGTAAGGAGTAAGTATCGTTACTTATCGTTACTTATCGTTACTTATCGTTACTTATCGCACTGCTACAACATAACACATCCCAGTTTCTTCTGCATCTGTATTTCTTATCTATAACTGTTTTTTAATTATTTTATTAATAAAACATTCTCCCTTCATTTTTTTAGTTTTTTTTCAGCTCAGATTGCACAGCGTTTCCTCCCATAATGACAAGGGTTAAGGGTCTTTTTTGAGTTTCAGTATAGGGTTCTATGCAGGCCAAACTGTGATTTTTGTCATACACTCCGAGTACATCTTGTAGGTATGATACTCAAATAGATCAATATATAGTATGTATTGCATAACAAAAACATAGAATTCATCCAAAACAAACTACACATAACAGAAAACGGATTTAGAAGGAGATCATTCATTATGGCAAAATTAGAAGCATTTATACCTAATCCTAAACAAGCAGATGAACTCACAGATATAATGGACCAAATCTTAGGAAGTAAGGACACGGATCTGCTTAGAGAAAATGCAAATCTGAACGGAGACTCTTTTAGTGGAAAGATGAGTAAAATTGGTTCTGAAACTGCGAAGAAACATGTGATGAAGCACGTCCTTCCCAAACAGGTTGCTCAAGCAATAACGGAAGGCGAACTTTATGTTCACGACCTTGACCAATATGCGCTCGGTACAACAAACTGCATCTTTATTCCTTTTGATCGGCTTCTAGAACGCGGTTTTAATACAGGAAATGGTTCTGTACGAACCCCTCAGTCAATCATGTCAGCGATGTCACTTGTCGCTATTATTTTTCAGTCTCAGCAAAACAGTCAATTTGGCGGTGTTTCTGCCAACAAAATCGATTGGGACCTGGCTCCTTATGTTGCACGCTCTTTCAGAAAACACTTCCGAAAAGGAAAACAATTATTTGAAGAATCAGCGGAACTTGATCAAGAATATATCCATATGAATAGCGAACTCGCACAAACGACCTGTTCTAAAGCCTACGCTTTTGCCATGAATGAAACCATTCAAGAGACACATCAAGCTGCTGAATCCCTTATTCATAACTTAAATACAATGAGCAGCCGGGCAGGCGGACAAATTCCGTTTACGTCCCTAAACTATGGATTATGCACGTCTGCTGAAGGAAGACTGGTATCCCATGCGCTTCTTGATGCTACCATCGCAGGACTCGGTCATGGAGAAACGCCTGTTTTCCCTCAGCATATTTTCCAGTGTAAACAAGGGATTAACCAAGCTCCCGGCGAACCCAACTACGATATTTTTGTAAAAGCGCTCGAATGTTCCAGCCGGAGATTATATCCGAATTTCGTCAATGTCGATGCTACTTTTAATTTGCCGTTTTATCGTGAAAATGATCCCGATACCATTATTGCTACCATGGGTTGCCGTACGCGTACAATCGCTGACCGGTTTGGCCGCAACCGTCAAAGTGGAAAAGGAAACCTCTCTTTTAATACCGTTAATCTCGTGAAGCTTGGCATTGAACATGGGATTGCGCTGCGTAAACGGACACAGCCCGATATGAAAGAATTCTACAAGAATTTGCACCGCGTAATGGAGATTGCTTTAGAAGGACTGCTGCATAGATACGCTATTCAATCGGTTCAACCTGCAAAAGCTTCTGACTTTATGATGCGGGAAGGTGTCTGGGAAGGCGGCGAACATCTGAACCCTGATGAACCCGTAGCTTCTCTGCTGAAGCATGGAACATTATCGATCGGATTTATTGGACTCGCTGAATGTATGAAAGCTTTATACGGAAAACATCATGCGGAAGACGAATTTTCCTACAAAGAGGCAGTTCGGATTATAGAAACCATGCGGAACTTCTGTGATAAAAAAGGGGATGAATACAATCTGAACATTACCTTGTTTGCTACTCCGGCAGAAGGGTTATCCGGAAAATTCACCGTTTTGGATCGAAATAAATACGGAATTCTACCTGAAATTAATGATCGTGATTACTATACGAACTCTTTCCATGTTCCTGTCTACTATTCGATCTCCGCTGCGAAGAAAATTCAGCTGGAAGCACCATTCCATGAACTATGCAATGCAGGAGCAATCTCTTATGTGGAGCTGGATGGAAATGCTCGTAATAATCAGGATGCATTCCGCCGAATTGTACAATACGCGCTGTCTCAAAATATCGGTTATTTCTCAGTCAACCACCCGTTGGATCGCTGTCCTTCCTGTGGTTATGAGGGTGTTATTGGTACGGAATGTCCAAGCTGTGGAATACATGAAAATGACATTCATTTCAGCCGACTTCGCAGAGTAACTGGATATTTAACTGGAGATTACACGGTTCGATTCAACTCCGCGAAACAAGCAGAAGTCAGAGATCGGGTTAAACATCTATGATCCCTTTGCATATCTGCGGTTATATTCCAGAGTCTATTAATGAAGGCGCGGGTCTTCGGGCTGTTGTTTTTATAAGCGGCTGTAAGCATGCATGTCCCGGCTGTTTTAATCCCTCCTCCTGGAACTTTAGAGCAGGTAAACCTTTTACGAAAGAAGAACAACTGCGTATCATCCAGGAAATTGCGGACAACCCATTACTTGATGGGCTGACCTTATGCGGGGGAGATCCATTCTTCTCTGCTCCTGCATGCACCGATTTTATTCGGAAGTATAAGGAACTTTGTCCAGGAAAAACCCTTTGGGCTTATACCGGTTTTGTCTACGAAAAACTGCTGGAGGACCCAGACATGCGCACGCTTGCTGAGCTTTGTGATGTCATCATAGATGGTCCTTTTCAAATGGAATTGAAAGATACCACGCTTCTTTTTCGCGGAAGCCGAAATCAGCGAATCATTGATGTACAAGCCTCGTTATCTGAGGATTCAGTAATCACTTTATAGCACGAATAGAAACATCCGGCCGACAATGGACTGCGGTTCATGTACCGGATGTTTTTCTTTTTTTCCAGATAGGTAAAGTACGAGATAGGTAAAGTAGTAGTCATGCTTATATCAAAAGGAACTAGAAACTTTTATTGATTAATGTGAATTTTTCATGTGTTGTAATTTTGCAATAGATAAGCATTTATTTCTTCGTTGGTCATGGTATTATAAATTCCTTCCAGAATGGTTCGCCATAAGGTGTGGTTATCTTGAAATATATTTGCTACCTCTGGGATGAGCAGTGTACAAACGTTAGGCAGTTGATAATCAATCTGAACTATATAAGGTACCTGCGCGTGATTCACAACCAGTAATTTATACTCACCTGCCACGAGGTCATCTAGAACTTGTACTAACTCTTCCGTTTCATGTAAAGTAGCTTCTGTTCGTAAAAAAAAGATTCGTTTACCGCTCTGCATAAGCTGTAAAAACCGGTTGGCCCTGTAGTCTAGTTTTTGCTTCAAGCCTGGATAGCTTTCAAGGATACCCGGATCGTTATCTTCCATTGGAAAATCATGAACAGAGTACAGGTCATAGGCAGCGTCCCGGATAACATAACAGCCTGAATCCGAACTTGCCCCATGATACCTGAGATTATCCCATAGCATGACATGACGAAATCGATCGCGCAGCAGGGCACTCACTCCTGATAAATGAGGGGACATCATCCAGTCGATGACTCCAGCTATGTTCCGAATTTTACTGTGATTCAGCTGGCTTGCAGGAAGACAGTTATGGCCGAGACTATAGAGGACATCATACCCGCCTTTTAATTCATGCAGTTCCATTCACTTCGCCTCCTTTCAGCCAGGGTATACCTTATTAGATTACAGGAAACCTCGCTGTGCCTGTGCCATTGGACTTTTCTTATCATAATGACAATTTATACACCTATAGATATCTGTTTCACTCTGATCCTCATGCGGTAATGATACATAATTACGAAAATTTTGGGTGAAACTATCCAAACGGAAAGGGTGAAAATAAAATGCTTGATGACAAAACAGACCGCGGTGCCGGTTTTGATTCTATTGTTGAACCGGATCCGATATTCGAACAGATTGATTGGACCAAAAACTCAGATTCAATAACGATTTCTAATCTTACCGAAGAGGAACAGGAGACAACGGATGAGGAACAGGATGAAGAAGAAAAGCGATAATCAGGAAGCGCAGCATATGTGGCTGTCATCCACTTACCGTCGTAATTATTCTGCGCTTTCGAATCCAAAAAAAAGAGAGAAATCTACGGATGAGTAGATTTCTCTCTTTTTCTATATAACCGGCCAGCAGTTTACGTATTCAGCGGATAACTCCCCTTGCTTCCATTACTTTTTTTAATCGGCCAGGATAATCAGTAATGATGCCATCGATTCCTTTTTCTATCAATTTGTTCATCACATTTTCTTCATTTACCGTCCAAGCATACATCTGCAATCCTTCTTTTTGTACCGATCTAAAATCTGTCTCTTCTAAATGAATGTAATACGGATGCAGAGAAAAAGCATTCACTCCTGCAGTAGTCGGTAATAACTCAGGGTGCGCAAAATTCTGAGCATATAATAGGCCCGTTTTTACTTTTGAATTCAATTTTTCCAAAGTGCGGAGGCTGTCAAAATGAAAAGAAGATACGACAACATGATCATAGAGGTCATACTCTTCTAGGAGGGCAGCCAATTTTTCTTCCACCCCTTCGGAAATTCCGCCCTTAATTTCAACATTCATCATCAGATGACGAGGAGCGAGCTCAAATACTTCCCTCAGTGTAGGAATCGATTCTCCCTCATAAGCTGAATCAAACCACGATCCGGCATCCAGCTGCTGAAGTTCTGCCCTAGTCATCTCTTTTACAACCCCGTTTCCATTCGTCGTACGATGGACAGTGTCATCATGTATAACCATGATTTCTCCATCTTTGGATAGATGAATATCAAGTTCAAAGGCATCACAGCCCTGCTGCAAAGCAAGTTCAAAAGCAGCCATTGTATTCTCTGGAGCTTCCCCTTTTGCCCCTCGATGGGCAATAATCAGCGGTGTTTTCATACAATCAGCACCTTCCTCACAAGATAGAAGAATAAGATATCAAAGTATTCTAGTCTGTAATCTAGTTTAGTATACGATGCTCTTATTCCCCTATCACCCGTATCATGTAAAATTTATATTAAATTTTAATATTTCAGCAAAAAACTATCATTGCAGGATACTACTGCCGATCCTCCACTTCATGACGAAACGGCATTCCACCTTGCGCTCCGAATTTGGTTACCGATATAGAAGCTGCTAGATTAGCAAAAGAGATACTTTCTTTTATTGACTTTCCTTCTGCCAGCGCCACTGCAAATGCCGCATTAAATGTATCGCCTGCACCTGTTGTATCTATCGCTTCCACGATAAAAGCAGGGACCACTACCTCTTGTTCGCCATCATAATAACGAACTCCCTTCTTTCCTTCGGTTACGATTAGTTTATTCGGGTATTTACGTAAAGAAACCCCTATATCCTCTCCCTCAAACATCATCTGTGCTTCATGTTCATTTGGCGTAATATAGGCAGCATCTTCAATGAGTTGCGGACTTATTTTCCTTGCTGGCGCCGGATTGAGGACAAGGGATACACCTGATTCTTTACAGATTTCCGCTACATGTTCTACGGTTTCTTCGGGTATCTCCTGCTGAATAAGTACGATATCCGAGGTCCGAATCACTTCAGCGGCTTGATCGATATAAGCAGGGGTCACTTCATTATTCGCTGCTTTTACAACGATAATGCTGTTATCCCCTTCAGCTAAGATGATATGGGCTGTCCCGCTCTCCATCTCGGCTACCGGCTGAACATAGTTAACGTTCACTTGATTTTTCTTAAAATTGTCCAAAATGGCTTCTCCATACATGTCATCACCGACACGTCCTATCATATAAACCTCTGCTCCAAGTCTCGCAGCAGCTACAGCCTGATTCGCTCCTTTACCTCCTGGTACCGCTTGAAAAGATTCACCTAGAACCGTTTCACCTGCGACAGGACGTTTACTTGACGTGACTACGAGATCCATAGAAGAACTTCCGATGACCGTTACTTTTGGCTTTTTATATGTACTCATGTTTAGAATTCCCGCCTTTAATTGAGATTTACTTTTCATTTCCTATATGTTTACATTTAATGGAATGGTATTATTTACTATATATTACGATAAGGGGTGGTTACAATTATGATTAATATAGGTATATCTGGACTCATTTTGCTCATTGCAGCTCTTGTCTTTGTGATTTGGTTAATACGAAAAATAATACATAGATGAATCAATTTCATAATACCTTTAGTTGCTTTAATCAGGGGTATATATAGATCAAAATGATTTTGTTTGTCTATATATAGTTACAAATTCATCATTTTAATGAGTTATGAAATTGATTCAGATGAGCATGAGCTACTCTATTATATGATAAAAGGACTGTACCTATCAGGCAACAGTCCTTTTATCTATTCTTTTCTGATTTATGAGATAAGGTCACTTTGTGTCAGATTACTGTAATGTTTCCGTAATACATATACATTCCGCAATTAAAAGAATAAGAACCTGGATCAAGTGTGGTATCGACGGTGTAGTAGTTATCACCTTTCTCCAAATATTTTAGCATATCCAAATCTTTGGACACCACATCCGTAATGCAGGTGAGGGAGGTATCTTTTCTAAAATTAATTTTGGTTGGTACTCCTTGTTTTACCTCAATCTGATCTGGATAGAAACCGTCTGATTTAACCTGAATGGTAATCACTTCATATCCTTCGAGTTCTTCTGCCTGCCCGCTCCCTCCAGCAGACGGCATAATTTCCTTCCCGCTAAACATAAACAAAGCCCCTGCCAAGATGATTACAGCGACCAACCCAATAGCGGCAAAAGGCCACCATTTCGGTAATTTTTTATTCATAATCAATCCGTTCCTCTCGAAAAACAATATTCATGATGTTCCATACTCATTATAATGATAAAGCAGTGATTCTATAACTGATATGACCCTTTAGAGCTACTTTACACCTATTTTGTTCAATAAAATCTTACTATTCTGTGACGCTCACTTTCAGCTTCATTCCTGTACATGAAAAATAGCCCGCTAACTGATCAGTTAATGGGCGGACTTTACTCTTATTGATTCAATAAAAAATAGGATTGTTATTCATGATGGAGACAAGTTCATTCCCCGTTTTGTGCTGGGTGGCTTTGATCAATTCTCCGTCAGCAGCAATCAGGTAGGTTATAGGAATCAAGCTCATCACAGAGGATGACGCCAAGATTACACCCATTTGCTTTCACGGTTTTCTTCGCTGTGTATTTAGGACGATCAAGCAATATTTGTCCGCTCTTGTCTATGATGATCACCTGATCTTTGGGATTTTCATTCATTTTTCGATAACCGGTGATTAGTAGGACTTGATAAGCCTTGGCTAGTTCCCTTGCTTGTTCAACATTATCATTTAAGTACCCTTCTGGAAAAAAGACGAGTTCTGCTTCTGGGTACTGCTTTAGTGCTTCTTCCAGCTGCTTCACATCATCTTCAAGCTTAGGCTGCCCGATTAGAATTTTCATCTCTCCATTCCTCCTCCACCTTTTATTTATCAAGATGGCGCTCGTAAATATACCAGGAACAGAAACGCGCAAACGGGAGAAGTAACAAGGCCACATTCAGGAGCCAGGAGCTTGAACCCCCTATGTCTTCTTTCGGAATGAATAAGAGAACCATTCCAAAAAGGAAGGCAAAACCGGCAGTCCAGCTAAATGCTGCACCATTTACTGGACTGCCCGTCATAAAAATAGATTGGCATCCTTTTGAAGCTTCAGCATAACAGGAAGTGTGATAGGCAGATAACGAAAAAAAAGAGAGGTGCACCAAGAGATCATACCTTGATTCAATCTCCGCATTACAATGTACACAATAAATGCGCTGATGATGCGCTTCGGCCAAGCAGTCTCCCTCCTAAAGTTCCATTTTCTAACATTATACTATAATGCGCCATTATTCCTATCTATGTAACTATAATCAAAAAAAGCACCTGTTTGGCTCTTTGCCAACAGCGTGCCCAACAGCTACTAGTACCTTTAACATTACTTCACTCGCAGAACCTGACCCGCATGAATGGTAAAGCTGCTGTCCAGTTTATTCCACTCCTTGATCTGCTGTACTGTACTCCCATATTGAAGACTTAAAGCATAGACTGTATCTCCATTAACGACCGTGTGCTGTACTGTAGTCACTTTTTTTGTTAGATTAAAATTTTTAACGAGTCCATTCACATGACCGCGAGCAACTAAATCGAGATGGGAAGCGGATTTAAGCAGTGCTGCATCGCTGTTGGTATCGATAAACCCATTCTCCGTCAAGATGGCAGGCATACGAGATTCCCTTAGTACATGAAAGTTTGCCGTCTTTTGCCCTCGATCAGTAAGTGTATTTAACTTCATAATTTCATTATGCATATTTGTCTGGTAGTTTACGGCACGCGTATTAGATCCCTGATATACAAAATCCTCATAGCCAGTACCTCCGCCAGCATTAATGTGTATTGATAGAAAATAATCGGCTCCCCACGTATTCGCTGCATTGGTACGCTGTGTCAGAGTCACCGTTTCATCCTTCATGCGGCTCATTAAAATCGATACGTCATTATACTCTGCGAGCAGTATTGAACGAATTCGAGTAGCAATCGTAAGGGTTAGGTCTTTCTCTTTCAGACCATACCCCAGCGCCCCTGAATCAGACCCTCCGTGACCAGGGTCAATAAATATTTTAACCATCATTTTTCACCTCCCTTATATCATATGATGGGGTCTACTGCTTGCTTGGACGAAAAACTCAGGAAGCGATAAGAACTCTATCAATCCGAAGATCGATAGAGTTCTTATTTGCTTCTTATTTTCTTTTTGGCGGTATCAATACATACACAATAAATCCAATGACACAAACAATCGGGATTAACGTAATTAAGATATTTTCCCATAAAATATGCACTCTTTCACCCCATAACAATAGCATATCATATGGGAAATTATAACATATTAATAATAGAGAAGATACTATATCCCGTGTTGCCTATGGCCTTACTCATGATTATGTAGAAAGATGATTACACTTTCACCTGTTCAGGCGTTTTCACAAGATACATGGATACTTCAGTATCTAGCAAATAGTCTGGTTTCTCCTGATTTCGCTTGTTCCGATGACCCTCTATGTGAGCAGGGCTCTTTTCCCAAGTCTTCCATGCTTCCTCTGATTCCCAGCGGATCATGACGATTACTTCTTCTGTTTCTTCCCCTTTTTTACGGTTTTTCTTCACCATCACCGATCGATCAATAAAGCCTGGAATCTCGGACATCGGTCCGCCTGGTTTGCCGAAACGTTCTACAATCTTTTCGCTGAAACCTTCTTTTACCGTAATTTTACGAAGTTGAACCAACATGATCTAAACACCCTCTCTACTATCATTACCTATATCACCATACTAAACGATAATGATTATCAGTGTCAATGAATGGATGCTAAATTCACCATACGCCTATTTATTCCGCCCAGTCTGTTTCTCCTTCTTCATAGAAACCGGTCATCTCATCAGCCATGTTTTGGATATCTTCAGAATGAATAATGGTGATGCCATATCCATCTTCTTGCTGCTTTTTGAGTGCTTTTTCCTTCACAAATTTAGGACTACCCGGGCCGCTCTCTTCATCATACACAAGCAGTAAATGATCTGTTTTCCGAAATAACAGCTCGTCTCTCGCAGCAAACTGCCAAGGACCGATATAAGGCTGTTTACTCACCACACCATAATAGTCCACATGGCGTTTAATTTCTTCATAGTATGTTTTTTTATCCTCCGACCAGTTTTCTTCCGGATTAGCAAAGGCTGAAATAATGGATAATTTGAGCTGTGGGTACTCTTTTTTTAATTCAATGACAACTTCAGAGGCCCAGAGATCAATCCCAATCTGTCCGGGTGTAATGACCCATTCAATTCCATCCTCAATCAGCGGGACTAGTTTGGAACGAAGGGCCTGCTTGATAAAAGGAATGCCGGGATGTTTTTGGTTGAAAATACCGAGCTCATGAGCCCGATATCCGGTTACTAATAAATTTTTCATAAAAATAAAGCCACCTGCCGCTTTCTGACTGTTCTTGTTGTTCCTATCGTACCACATTTCTGCTTCTTTGCCGCTTCTACCTTGTCCTTATATGGATTCGCCCTTGGCTTTATACTTGAATCAATTTCATAACTCATTAAAATGATGTATTTGTAATTATATATAGACAAACAAAACCATTTTGATCTATATATACCCCTGATTAAAGCAACTAAAGGTATTATGAAATTGATTCACTTATATTTTATTTACGATCAAAAGCTCCGTCTTTTTCGTATCATACGTATGCTCAATGCTTTCCTCTGAAATCACTTTTAGTTTTAGCAGTGCAGCAATTTTGGCATGATCTGCTTTTGAAATCAGCTTCCATACGTCTGCATCCGGGAGTGCTTTATATAGTTTATCATCATCATATTCTTTTTTAGATTGGCCAACGAGCTTGGCCGTAAAGTCTCCTGCATCAATGAAATTCACACCCTCTTCTTTCATCGTGAGGATAATCTCATCCCGGAGTACAGACAGTTCTTCATCTATTGCTTTCTTTCGCTGTTTTAATTCAAAATAACGATGCAGTAATAATTCCATTCCCTATCACGCTCCTTTATGAACATATGTATGCGGCTGGTAAGGAAAAGATGGCTTTCTTACAAAAATAAAAGGACAAGCTGATCAGGTAAAAAATGATTATATCTATCCTTTATTTTGCTGTCTTTGTTTTTATTATGCTAAGATAACCCTAACTTTAGGAACGGAGGGATACCGGAATGATTTTGAATTGGATTCGAGTGAGATTTTCTTTTGCCCCTGCTAACTAAATAGGCAAAGACTCTGTCTACTGTGTACGGACAGAGGACTCGGATTCGATTTAATTTATTTGGGTATTCAAAATTATTCTATGGGGATTCAGCCATTCAGCGCAGGCTGGTCTTTATGGGAATGCGATTTTTCTCTCCATATTTTTTGGCGGCTGGATAACTTTACGATCTGGTCAGAATATGGCTTTGTAGAATTTGACGCGTTTTGAACCTACTTGTTCTATGTCCGCCGAGTTCTCATGCGTAACACAGGCAGCAGTCCGCCTGTGTTTTTTTGCTATTCAAACCTAAGGAGGACAACCAAATGGAACAAATAATTAGAGAAAAAGCAATTATTGCGGGTCTTGAGCGCAAGGGACAAGAAGATTTTGAATATTCTATGGAGGAGCTCGCAAATCTGGCTGACGCATGTCATATATCCGTGGAGGCTGTCATTACACAAAAAGCGGATCGAGTACATCCTTCCTTATATCTAGGTACAGGTAAAATTGAAGAACTGGCCAGGCTCCTGGATACACTAGAGGTGGATATTGTTATTTTTAACGACGAACTTTCTCCCTCCCAGGTTCGCAATTTAGAGAAAAGACTAGAGGCATCTGTTCTTGATCGAACGACACTCATATTAAATATATTTGCCGAACGTGCAAGATCAAGAGAATCTCAGCTGCAGGTCGAACTCGCCAGACTACAATATGTCCTACCCCGTTTATCTGGTATTCGTTCTTCGTCAGGCAGACAGCGAGGCGGTGTTGGCACTAAGAATAGAGGCTCTGGTGAAACAAAGCTTGAACTGTCTCAGCGCCGTATAGAGGATAAGATTACCGAACTCAGCCGGGAACTTGAGCTGCTTGTCTCACAGCGAAAAACCCAACGAAGACGACGGCAGAAAAGAGAAATTCCGGTAGTCAGCCTTGTAGGATACACCAACACAGGTAAATCTAGTCTTATGAATGCTCTATTGCAGAAGCATCATGCATCCGAGGATAAGGCTGTTTTTGCAAAAGATATGCTGTTTGCTACCTTACAAACATCCGTTAGAAAGCTGGAACTTGCCGATCGGAAAAGTTTCCTTCTCACCGATACCGTCGGATTTGTCAGCAAGCTGCCCCATCATTTAGTCAAAGCTTTCCGTTCGACCTTGGAAGAGGTACTGGATTCAGATCTGCTTATCCATGTCGTAGATAGTGCTCATCCGGATGCGGAGCAGCTCATTGAGGTTACAAATACAACACTTCGAGAGCTAGGAGCAGATGAAATCCCAGTTATTTATGCCTATAACAAAACCGATCTTCGAATGCTTCCGCTTGAATCTAAAGATCTTCGGCAGCCTGCTGTTCTCGTTTCAGCCAAGACGGGGGCCGGTCTTGAGGAAATGGAGCAAGCGATCCGCGGTGCTATCTTTGGCCACTATAAAGAAGTCGAGGTCACCATTCCTTATGGTGAAGATCAAATTGTCTCTTATCTGCATGAACATGCGTATGTAAAATCAACCCGTTATGAGGAAGACGGTACAAAACTTACTGTTGAAGCTTCTCCGGCCATGATCCAGAAATGGTCTCACCTGCTTGATACGCCTACCTCCTGATAGGTAAGCTTACAAAAAACCTCCTGCCTTAACTCGGCAGGAGGTTTTGACATGCTTAGACATACAATAAAGAAAGGTTAAGAATACCTTCTTTACTGAATTATTATTTTACAGGATAAGTCCAAAAATATTCCGTCTCCAAGCGTTTTTGGAACTGTTTATCTTTCAAGAGAGAATCCCCGGACAAAATACGGAACTGTGAGCTGTGTGCCTGAATAGACTTCACTTTATTCAGTTTGAAATTCCGAATATCATAAGATACATCCGGATCGCCGAGTGCTTCTCTATGACCATTTGAGAAAGCAACGCACTGAATGGCAGGGCGTCTGTCTTCTTCGAGCGCTTCAACCACACGCACCACAGCAGCTCCTGTCGCATCATGGTCAGGGTGTACGCTGTACCCCGGATAGAACGTAAAGATGATGGATGGATTCAGCTCCTCAATCAGTGCTGAGATCGTACCATCCAAAAGATCACGATCTTCAAATTCAATCGTTTTATCATGGAAGCCAAGCATTCTTAAGTCTTGGATGCCAATCGCACGGCAAGATTCTTTGAGTTCTTCCTTACGAATCGCCGGCAGTGTAATCCGGTTAGCAACGGGCGGATTCCCCATATTACGAGCCATCTCACCGAGTGTGAGACATGCATAGGTAACCACTGCCCCTTCTTCATTAATCAATTTAGCAAGCGTCCCTGACATACCAAATGATTCATCATCCGGATGCGGTAATACAACTAGAATACGTTTTTGTTCCATAAAGAACCCCTCTTTCTAAAACAGTGTTCTGCTAAGCAGTAAAGATACGATGAGGCGTCCTTCTGCATCATGACCTGCAAGCAGTACACGTCCTTCTTCATTTTCTTCCCAGTGAGTAAGACCTTCCGTGTATACCCATCCATCGTTAATCTTTAAACCTACACGATAGTAAGTATCTCCTTCAATCGTACCTTTTGAATATTGAACGGGTATATTCTTAATAAAGTTCGAAGCTGGATGCTTCGAGCTATCATTATGGGCTGCATAAGCGCCCATTGTAAGTTCCATATGAAGATATAAGTCTTCGTTTGCATATTGGTCCAGCTGTTCTTGTACCAATGCCTTATTAATTAACTGCATGATGATACCTCCGGTAACTTCTACGAATCTATCATACCTTGTTAGGTATAATGGGTGGTTTCTATCAAATCTTGGTGCATACTACATATAGCAGTATATCTCAAAAAACGAGGAAAACAAAATCATTCTGCGCAATTTATGAAGTGCTCAGTTTCATAACCGTGCAATCGGTATTATATAGCTGTATCAATAGGTGAAACATAGGGGTAATCTGATACGTAATAGGATTAAACCATATATATCTATAAGGAGGTTTATCATCTATGTCCTTTTTTAACAAAATGCTTGCAAAGGTAGGCATCGGTTCTGCTGAGATTGACACTTTACTCGAGAAAGTATCTTATGTCCCCGGTGAAACGGTGAAAGGTGTCGTTCGCATACAAGGTGGTCACGTGGATCAAGAAATTGAACGTATATACATTCAGCTGATGACACGCTATATAAGAGAACAAAATGATCGAAAATCGGAATACAAACATACACTAGCCTGCTTTGATGTCTCGGAACAACTGCTTCTTCGCAGTGGAGAAAAATTAGAGATTCCTTTTAGTTTTCCGCTCCCGCTTGAGACACCTGTTACATATGACGGACAGCCTGTATGGCTAAGTACAGGGCTTGATATTGAAATGGCCATTGATCCAACAGATCATGATGAGATTAAAGTAGAGCCTCACTTTTATATGGATGCGGTATTTGAAGCTGTTGAGTATTTAGGCTTCCATTTCAAATCCTCTACTTGTGAACATGCTACTAAGCTCGGCCGCGGAGTTCCTTTCGTACAGGAGTTCGAATATTATCCAAGTTCCCGGTTCGCTGGCCGTGTTCATGAGCTGGAACTCATGATGAATCTGGATGAAGAAGGTATCCATGTGCTTGTGGAGGTGGACAGAAAAGCAAGAGGCCTCATGGGATTTTTTGAACAAGCTTTTGATTTGGATGAACGTCATATTCGTCTTTATTTCGATCGTGCTGACATTGCTCAAGGTGCTTCCCACATCGCTGAACAGATTGAACGCGTGATTGAAGAACAGACTCGCCTCTAACAAAAATGCGGTTTATTAAAAAAGCTAGTCTCTGCTCTTTATGAAGTGAGATACAAGCGAACTGTCTACCAGATAGTTTTCTACGATTTTTAACAACCGTACGGGGTGAATATATGAAGAAACGATCATTTTTTTTAGTAGTGATCTGTTTTGCTCTAGTCGCTGCAGGTTGCAGTAAATCAGCTGGAACTAAACTTTATCTTATTCCAGAAGGCTATGTTGGGTGGGTCCATATTATATATGACCAATCAAAGCAGCCAGAGATTAAGAAGGATGAGGGCACATCTATTTTCCCCATTGGGAAAGACGGTATCCTAAAGGTATCTAACAAAGATGCGGTCTATGGTACTTCGATTAATAAGTATTTTTATGTAGACGCAAAAGGTAATAAGGTAAGGGAAATAGATTATTTAGAAGAAATCCACAATCAAAATGTGGGAAATGCCCAAATTGGAGAAGGGAACCAGGTGGTTAAAACTCTTCCTACGGTTGAATCCTTTTTTGTAGGCGATAAGAGTTTGATGAAGAATGATGAGGATGTTTATCCTGAAGATGAAATGGAGCAAACAAAGTAATGTTTGTGTTTAAAAATATCAGCTTTAAATAGAACAAGAGCAGCGGTTACATACCGACTGCTCTTGCTCTATTTAATAAGCTGTGCTGTTTAGCAAGCGAAAAAAAGGGTGTTACCATTAACAATTCTCGTCTGATATCTCTATTGGTATTACATGTTATAGCTTCAAGAGAACGGCTGCTGACGTTACACCTGCACCAACGGACCACATGACAATGTGATCACCGGTAGTAACATCCCCATCTTCTATCGCATGATGTAATGCAATAAAGGGGCTTGTCGTCCCTGTATAACCGTACTGATTACCTATGTATTTAAATTTCTTCATATCTTCTTGAAGATCTTTCGCAATGTTCTCTATTACACTGATACTCAGCTGAGATACAAAGTAGCCTGATATATCTTCACTTTTAATTTCGTGATCCACTAACAGTGTCGAAATAATAGATTTCACTTCTGGATAGGCAACTTCGACACCATAATCTGCTTTTACAAAAACTTTATTGTCACCTTGATCACGTACTGCTTTCTTTAGCCCTTCTGCAGGAAATTTAAGATCCATCGCGTTCGATGAGTCTGTGAAGTATTCAGAGTCCATGAACCCAACACTGTCATCCTCTACTCTTTCCAAAATTACAGCGCAGGCAGCATCACCAGCAACCCCTTCGTAGATGAAGTCACTGTCGCGATAATAGTGTCCCAGTGTTTCCGATCCAATAAGCAGGGCATACTTAATTTTCTGATTACTTATCATAGTTCTGCATACTTGGTCATAGGCTACGACCATACCAACACAATTTGTGTTCTGATCATAGATGATACATTTGTTTTTCCCTTCAATCGCTTGATGGACCAAAGCAGCATCCGTTGGCAATTGATATTCATGAGTACCCGAAGAAACGACAATCATGTCTACATCGCTCCCCGCGATCCCTGACTCTGCTAACACTTTTTGCGCTGCCTTTATAGCCAAAGTGAGCGTATTCTCATGTTCATCCGCCTTATATCTACGCTCTTTACCTACTGCTTCCCAGGCCCCCACAAGTTTATGTCCATTTTCTATACCCTCTACTAGATCCTGATTGGAATAGGATTTCTCAGGATGGTATACCGATATTTTCTTTATCTTTACAGTAGCCACTATATATTCCACCCTTCTTGTCTAAGAAGGATTTTAGCTTCGTCTTCGGTCTTCAAGAATTGGACATTGCAATCCGGGACTTTTTTAGCAATCCTCTTCAGCTGAATTCCCGCAGATACAAATTCAGGTTCAATAATGATTACCGTTTTAAAGCGGCGATAGAAGCCGTATGCATATTCAAGGATTGGAAGAATTTCCGGTTTGAAGGTTTTTAATTTCGTTGCATCAATGACGAGTGCATAATCTTGAACAGGAATAGAATCTAGGTGCTTCTCAAACTCAAGCGTTTGTTGATTTGTAGATTCTGCTTCATAAAAACCATTCATTTCATTCCATATTACATTTTTCACTGTTTGTGTGTTAAACTTTGTTTCTTCTTTCATTTCTCGTGTTGCCTCCCAAAAATTCTGTATAGTTTCATCTTGTAAGCTTACTTAACAGACTAGTTCTAAAAAAGCGGACTAGTCATACTAGACTTTTCTTCCTATGTATATATCGGTTATCTACTATAAAATTGTTACTCTATATCTAATGTCGATGAGTTTTGATATAAAAGTAGACAAACCCAGTTCACGACCGAGTTTGTCTACAGAATTTGAAACTACCTTCTATTTATGAAGAGTTACTATTTTTTGACGAATGAAACACTCATAAAATAACTTATTTATAATAAGACACTTACAAGCACGACCGACCCAATGATCCCAACAAGAATAATCCAGGCCAAGGGTCTTGCATGATTAATCGTCCATCCATACCCCATTCTCTTTTCTACAAACAAGGAAGGATCCTGAGGGTTAAAATAAAACATTCCGAGCTTCCAGTTCTGATCATCATCACGAGGTGGTTTGGTAGAAGGTGCCACAGGCGATTTGACTCTGCTTCCTCCCTGACCTGTCGTGACATATAAAATACCTGTACCGACTAAGATTAGAACAACGACGGAAATGCAGACAGCAGCTAATATGACCGGATCTACTGGATATAACATTTGGAGCTGCATAAAGCTAAACAGCAAAATAATCATCAGGGAAGCAAATAAATTAAAGACCGAATTCCGAAGCCGAAAGATCCGATTTTTCTCCAAAGACGCTTCTGGGTGCTCTGTATCTACCTGTTGTTTACTACGGTAAATAACCGTATTAATGAACATAAACAGCAGGGTCATCATGATCTGCATAACAACTGGCATAAATACAGTACCGATCGACTTGTCTTTAATCGTTGTCGGATTTCCTTGGAAATCATATTGCGTCACAATTTTGTCAGGAAACAGATCGTAATTCATCAGTGTGAAAATAAAAGTGGCGATAATCAGAACCGCATGAATCAAATACCACTTTTTAGAAATCACCAGTTTCTGCTTACGGAAATTCATATCAATCGTTAACTTCACTTGAGGCATGATCATATCCGTTAACCGTTCCGCTTTATATTTCTTCATTGTCTTATGAAAGTAAATCATGGTTAAAAACTGTGTCACAATACTTAGGAGCACATAGATCATAATCCACATGGCCGAAACGTTAGCAGAATCCGAATTCCTAACCGACATTGCCAGGGCAATTACCGCAAGAATAGCTTGGATTATAAAGTTGCTAGCCGCATACCTTTTACGCATCCTTTTCAAATCCGCACTGTGGAACACTTCTTCACTTACCGTAATCCCAAAACTTTCGGTCTGTCTTGTAAAGTAAGGAATGAATGAGGTAAGAACGACCATCGGTAAAAACAACGTAATCAGAAGGACAAAATAAATTTCAGGCATGCCTATCACTCCTTTTTATGATCTGCTTTATTCGTAGGCGGCTCAATCTCTCGGTATATTCGCTCTAGCATTTCCTTCATTTCCGTTAGGCTAACCCCTCTTAAAATTGCCTCAGCAATCAGTGGTCTAATCTGTGCATTTTGTTTATCACTGAATTCCTGATTGACCTCAGGCATACCGTTTGGATTCACAACGACCCCTTTCTGGCGATGAATATGGATGTAATCCTCTTGCTTGAGAAGCTGATAAGCTTTATTTACGGTATGCAGATTAATGCCGATATCTGATGCCAGGCTCCGTACGGAAGGTAACGCTTCCCCCGGCTTTAGACTGCCGCTGGCGATTCCTTCGATAATCTGATTCGTCAGCTGTGTATAGATCGGTATATCTGATTGCATATCAAGTTCAATGATCATGAATGATTCGCACCTCCATTTCTCATGATGTATCTAATTTGTGTATCTGTTATATTTGTAGTATAACAGATACACAATATATTTGTAAATAAACAAACAATGATTCAAGTTGTGAGAGAATTGATGATGTTATCTCTTTTCGCACAACAAAAAAACGCCGGATCAGCCTAACGGCTTCCAGCGCTTTTTATTTTTTATATAGGTAAGATTTCGCCAGCTACCATCTCATCCCGAGGATGGAAGAAGGAATGGAGCTCACGATACAACAAGCACAACAACCTGTCCTGCATTCCATTAAGTCATTATCACCTCATTAAATGAAGCTTACACCAATACAAGTGTATTCAAACGTGAGCGTTAAATTACATCCTCCATTTCCCATTTCACACGATACCGATGAAGCTGACCTGGGGCTCCTTTAAAAAGAAGCTGTTTCTCTTGAATAAGTGAACGCAGGCGATACTCTAAAAAATCTTTGCGAAGTGAGTAACCTTCTCTTTTTCTTACGACTTCACTTACTACTTTAGAAGCAGGTACATACTGATCTGGATATAAAGAAGACTGCTCTATGATTACATTCCGCAGATCTTGATCCAGTGCATCCTCTGCACATAATTTTACATGATCATTCTCCCATATCCGAAAAAGGGCAGGATCGTTTGAAATCTGCTCCCAGTCTAATACAAATTCATCTATTTCTTCTTGTGTAAGTAAGTTGAATTCATCCATTTTATGTAGAAACGGAATATACTCCGAAGCTTTCAGTTGTGACAAATTTACGGGATTCGTATGAACATTACCTACCATGTTAGAATCCTTCTGGATTGGATTCACAAGCTTCATATTCATTTTCCGATCCCTAAGGAGCGAAAGTACAAACCTAACACCGATTTGATCGTGTGCATGATTTCCATGCCATAGAGTTACATTCGTATCCTCTGACAAGGATTGAATCGTCTCTACCACTCTTCCCGTTTGATGTTCTGGGTTGTAGGTATATAATGGCTCATAATTAGATAACCGAGCGGATAGCCAGCGAGTCCGTGTCTTCTCTCCCTCTTCAAGATGAAGCTGCTTTAGCGGTCCAAAAGCAAACCAGTCATTAAATGAAATCACTTTATGGTTATGCCTTATCTCTGCCTTGTGAAGAGCCGCTTTCAATATTCCTTGTTCTTCCATCCCGAACATGATATGTACATGCTGATTGGTCAAGGGCTGTCCACCTCTTTTTCAATTCATTTTGTCGGTTTGATATAAAAGCGATAGAGAGCAGTAGGTGCTCCTATAAAATCGAGTCTTCTCTTACCAATGAGTTCCCTTATTCGGTATTCAAAGAACCTATCATCCATGAGTTCAGGATTACGTTTCATAAAGATTCCTGCAATATATCCTGCTTTAATGTAGTCCCCTTTCTTGTCGTCTTCATCGATAGTCTCTATACTGTTATAAATCTCATTAATTACACTCATGATTCGTTCATCATAAGCATCGATAGGGAGAAACTGAAATTCGCCCTGCCGCCAGATCCGAAGGTTCTCTTCTCTTCTTGAAAGATAAAGCCATTCTCTAGCATATTCTTTTTTCTCTTCATCTGATAGCAAATAAGGACGCTCATCAAGAATAAGTGGTACTACGTTAGTGGTGTCCAACTGTCCGAATGCCACGAGCGGGAGTTCTTCTCCTTCTGCAGAACTCTTTCCTTTCCCATTTCCGCTTTCTACCATATGAAACGAATCTACCGCATTGATTACTCTTACTTCTGCCTGTACGTCTCGCAGGATATAGAGCATGAGTCTTAGAAAAATCTGCTCATGAGCCGTATTTCCAATCCAGATCACAATTACTTTATCCGCAGGAATTTGCTCCAGAACAGGCTGAATGGAAGAAATATAATTATGGCGGTGGAAAAGAAAATACTCGTGACCCAGCTCGTTTGTTAGCCACATCATTCTTTTCATTTCCTCTTGACGTCCCATGAGATCCGAGAGAGGTCCAATCGCGAGATTATCTTCTATACTAAACACCACATAGTTCCGTGGCCCCCCTGCTTTTGATAAAGAAACTTTGAGCAAACCTTCAGCTGATGAGCTCGGGGCCATATGAATATACTTTGAAGCCCCTGCTTCTGAGAAAGAACGAACCTGCGACTTTACAAGCGCGTCACTCCACTCACTAGTTATTTTCTCAGCAAGCATCATACCGTGAGTTCCATCTTCTTCTTGCTCTGTTTTACACGCTTGCAATACATACCCTACAAACTCCTCTAGTTCATAGGGCTTCATTAATCCAACCTCTCTTGCAAATTGATCCTTAACTCTACTCTCCCCCTTTTCGTACAGAGATCTAAGTAAATCTCTAACAGGCATTACGTTATTATCTATTATAGATATGCTATAGATGCTTCTTTTTCCTTCTTCATGAGCAAAAAAGCCTGGATTTAATCAAATTACAGCTGCCCTCTTCCATAGGAGCGTTTTCTTTTCTGTAGAGAGTTCTGCTTCGAGACCCAGTGGAATTGCAATATTTGGGGAACAATGTCCAATATCAAAACCTGCCAGCGCAGGCCGATTTGCTTTTTTCAAGTAGTGATCTATGACTTCCTCACAAGTAAATGATGATTGATCCGTATTTGGCACACACGCATGAAAATTCCCTACAATAATGCCTGAAGCCTCCGTCAGTTTTCCAGCTTGCAGTAATTGTCTCAGCATTCGGTCTATTCGGTAAGGTTCTTCCCTAATCTCTTCGATGAGCAGAAGTTTGTTCCGCGTATCCATTTCATAAGGTGTACCGAGACTCGATACGATGAGTGATAAGTTCCCGCCCACAACGGCACCGCTTGCTGTCCCCTCCACAATGGAAGTCAGTGTAGAAATCTCTTCCGTATACCCCATCACTATAGGCGAGAACAGCTGCTGAAATCCTGCTAGGGTAAGAGGATGCAGCGAACGATTGTTTAAGGATGACAGCATCGGACCATGAAAAGTAATGAGCCCCGTATTCTTATATATCGCTTGATGTAAAAAAGTGATGTCACTGAACCCCCAGAAAATTTTCGGGTTGCGCTTAATACAATCATAATCAAGCAAATCCGCAATTCGGGCTGTCCCGTACCCCCCGCGGGCACATATAATGGCCTTGATCTCTGGATTCTGAAACATATCGTTTAATTCTCTAGCCCTTTCTTCATCCGTCCCTGCTAAGTAACCATACTCACGAAATAGGCTTTGACCGATCTCCACTCTTAGACCCATTTGTGTAAAATATTCTGTACTCCTTAGCATTTCTACTGGATCTGCATAACTGGCTAGTGCGGTAATTCCTATCAGATCTCCAGGATTAAGTCTCGCTGGATAGATGATATCCATATTCCTCACCCTTTCGTAAGCCTTGACTTTCCTTCTCTTCCAGTTCTTAATAGAAAAGACAGGAGGATTCTACATGACACTTATGCGCAATATCAAAGCAGAGATTACAAGCTGGCCTCGTAATATCCAGCTTTTTTTCCTTGCTAATATTCTTTATCAGATGGGTGGCGGGATGTTTTCCGTTCTCTATAATTTGTACATTCAAGATCTGGGGTTTGATGTCTCGATGAACGGCAGGGTCATTAGTATTCAGTCTATTGCTACTGCACTCCTGTTTATTCCCATCGGGCTGTTGGGAGACAAGATGAGCCGCAAACCGATCCTCATTATGGGGGCGTTGTTTAGTGGAATGACATTTATGGGACGCTCTTTTGTGGAGGGTGATTCCAGTATCCTCTTTCTTGCTGCTTCTTCTGGTATATTTGCTTCCTTCTTTCAAGTTCTAGCTATTCCTTTCCTTGCAGCCAATGTAACGAAAGACAACAGACTAAGATTGTTCAGTATTCATGCCTCGCTTGTCCTTGCAGCACAAGTCATCGGAAGTCTTGGCGGAGGCATTCTCGCGGATGTACTGAAATCAGCAGGAATGAGCAGTATATTAAGCTTGCAGTATGTACTTCTTATTGGCGGAATGGCTACTGTTCTTGGCACGTTACCGTTATTTTTTGTTAGAGAATCCGCTATACATAATAAGCAGCCTGCCCTACTTCCTAAACAGCTTGATCTTGACTCAGCACCAAAAAAAGAAATACATAATCAAAAATCTTCTGCTTCTGATTGGAAATTCATCCGTCTGTTTTTCTTTACTCAACTGTTAATCGGAACAGGTTCAGGTCTTGTCGTCCCTTACTTAAACCTTTACTTTACCGACAGATTCAATATCAGCCTTAGTCTGATGAGTATCCTGATCTCGCTTGGGCAAATCATGACCATCGTATCGATGATGATTGGTCCTTCGCTCGCAAACAAAGTCGGACCCGTTAAAGCAGTCGTTATATTCCAAATTCTCTCTCTTCCGTTTCTATTATTCACAGGATACACCTATTCGCTTGTTATGGCGTCCGTGAGTTTCCTGTTTAGACAAGCTTTAATGAATGCAGCAAATCCTATCTTTTCTTCTCTATTAATTGATCACGTGTCTGAAAAAAGGAGAGGGATTGCTAATTCTCTCATGCAGACCGCTTTTATGATCGGATGGGCTACGATGGGACCTGTTCAATCTTATCTTGTGACTACTTTTGGCAGCTATCAAGGATATGCTATTACTTTCACGATTACAGGTCTCCTCTATGTGAGCGCTTCTGCTTTCTTCTATCTTATGTTGCGTGATAAGCGTAAATCGATACCGTATAAGGCTTCGTTAAACCAAGGTGCGGCTGAATAAAATAAACGAAAACACCAGTATATAAAAAGCAATGGCCAGGACTTCTACCTTTCGAGGAGCCTTGTCATTGCTTTTTCTTTTATCATTTATCGCTGAGGAAATTCAGTATTCATGTAACGATAGGCGACTGCCAGCCGATCAGCAATATGATTCACGACTTTTTTATCTTTCATATAACTCGTGTGACAGAATGGATTCCAAGAAGTGAGTAAGTTTCCAACATTAATACTCACATCGGCTTTAACAGCCTTCTCATAAGCGGGATCAATCTCACGGAGGGGATAACCCAAAATATCATCTTTGTCGTAAAAGTTAACCCACTCTCCCTCAAGACCAGGATATAATTCTTCCCCTTCTAATGAAGGAACACGGATCGGTTTACTAAAGTCACGATAACGCAGGCTCCAGAGAGGCAGTGTTGTTCCAAGTGAATAAAAATGAGTCAGTGTTTCTCCCCGCTCCAGCGGAGAAGTGATATCTATAATTCCAGGAAAATGCCTTGAAGTAAACTGCAGATCGTAGAAAAAATTACTAGCAATCACCGTACCTAAACTATGGGAGACAACAAAGAGGGGGGCAGTTTTACCTATACGCTTGGACAAAGAGTGGAGTGCATTGCTTATGGATTGATGGACCGCGTCATAATTCTGTCCGTTCGTATCTACGGGCTGGTAAGCAACAGCATCGGCTAGATAATACACTAAATATCTTCTAAGTTTTTTGTATCGCAGTTTTTTATTCAGAACCAAATCACGATAGATCCTTTCCTCATCTTCACCAAAAACATCTCCCCAAAACACAGGTTCAATATCAATATATGGATTGGAGGAAGGAGCATTCATCATACCAGCAAACGCCTTATCTAGTTTTTTCATGAACTTGAGCGCGAACTCCTTCTTCTGAAGGCCAAGACCGTGAATAACAATAACCCCAATCTTTTGCATCTGGCTTCACTCCTTCCCATCTTTACACTCACAAAGATAAGATTAATGACTTAATAGCATAGCAGATGTACTGGGTATATCCGGTTCCTCTCGATTATATACAATATGGATAAATAAGGTAAATGTCTCAAGTCCTTATTTTTCAATCTCATTTAGATGTTTAAAAGTGCAATCGTCCCTGTTACTGTCAGCGTACTCAGAAGTGTCGAAAAAAAGACCGTCTGAGATGAAAATTCTGGTTCATTGTCGAACTGAACAGCCAGAATCATGCTGCTGAGCGACGTCGGTACAGAGGATGATACGATAAGCGCTTTTGCAACCAGCCCATCGATACCAAGAAGCAGCACTGTGAGTGCTGCTAATAGCGGGCCCCCAATAAGTCTCATGGCGACCGAGATGGCTACGCTCAGACTCCCCTTTTTCGCAAACGTCCATTTCATAGCTCCCAGCTGCACACCAAGTGTTAGAAGGGCCATCCCGATAAAGGCAGCATACAAATAATTAAGCGGGATTTGAATCGTACTTGGGAGCTCAACACCGAGTAAACGGAGTAAAAATGCGAGTGGGATCGCATAAATAACAGGTTGGCCGGCAATGGTTCGCCAGATTCTTTTTCTATTCACCTGGTGTGCGTTCACGCTGTAGATTCCATAGGTATTGGGTAAAAACGACTGCAGCATCAAGATAATCACCTGAACTCCGAGTGTTAAAGGATTACCCGAAAAAGCAAGCTCATTAATAGGGAGTCCATAGTTAGCACTATTGGCAAACAATACGCTGTTCCTCATCGCCGCCGGCATACCGCCTTCGAGTCTGAGGAGTTTAATAACAAGAGAACAAAGGATATATTGCATGAGCATAAACAGAACAAAAAAGCCCATCACTTGTCCAAACAATGACATCGAAATATCCGTTGAGTATAGGAGATTAAAAACAACGGCAGGTGATAAAATATAGAAATTGATATTCGATAGTGTCTTAATATCGAGTCCTCTGGTTCGCTGGACAATGAATCCAATCGTCATGACTAAAAATAGAGGGATTACGTTATTAAGCAGGATGGAAAAGAACAAATTCATAACTGCATAAACCTCCAGATGAAAAAAACTAAGAATGGGAAAAGTAAGGGTAATAGTAAAAATATGAAACGCTATCGTTTTTTTAAGCGTATAGTTTGGGTAATGATTAAAAAGTGGTAACGAAAGGGTGCTCACATATGTTAAGGAAGCTTATTGACAAATTTCTTCGATCTACTGACCGCAGTAAAGGGAAAAGATACTATAGCAGCTCAGCAAAGAAATATTCTAGACGGTACAGTAGCTCTCACCGTGCACCTAGATACCGCGGATCGTCCTCTGATCATAAATACAAACATGGAAAACAAGGACATGGTTATTATAAGAGTAGAAAATACAGTTCAAGCTAAACATCATACTCCCTCTATATTAGAGGGATTTTTTTATGTGGAAATTATTGCTGTTAACGCTGTTTTCAGTTCATCAGAACGATGAAACGGCTGTTTAATCCCAAGAAGCCGCTCAATAATAAGTTTCACCTCTACACTAAGACGAAGTTCCTCCTGCCAGCTCTGCTCCTTATGAGGAGTATGAAGATTCATCTCCGTTTCCTTCACTGGCACCTCATACGTGGAATACAGCATAAACAACATAAAGTGACCGATATCATACAGATCTGCTTGTTCGCTCGCTACCTTTCCTGTACTGCTTCTACTCTGAGCGGAAAGCTTCATAAAAAAAGAAGATTTAGGTAGCAATGGAGCTGCTCCTATTTTACGTGCCAGACCAAAATCAATCAGCGTTAATCTTCCACCATGAAAAAGCACGTTAGGAATTCTCAGGTCAAGATGAACGTAACCTTGATTATGAACGTATTCGATGAGATGAAGCAGCTGAAGTGTGATGAGAACCGCTTGTTTTTCATCATACTTTATTCCCTGTCCAAAGATCAGATCTTCCAGCGTATCCCCTTCCATAAAGGACATGACAAGATAACTTCTTCCCTTCTCTTGAAACAAATCGATAAAAGCGGGAATATCCGGATGCTGAAGGGCACTAATGATCTCTGCTTCCTGATTGAGAAGTTTCACTGCGTAATCACCTTTGCTAGGTCTTGCTTGTTTCACAGCTACTTCTTTACCTGTCGTACTATCTAGACACTTGTATGTAATTCCGTAACTTCCTTCACCAAGAACCTCTTGTACTTTGTAACGTTGTCCTAAGCAGACTCCTTTCTCACGAGGATCGTCACGCCAAGCAGAGATGAAAGAATGAATGGTTGAATAAAGACGCAACAACTAACCTCCTCAAGGTAAACTGGTTCTCTTAAAGAGAATTTCCTATCCATCATTATAGCATGTTTGTAAATGTATCCTTGACCTCTTATGTATATACATTCTAAAATGGTACCACCTTCGATTACTATTTATAATCAAATAGAACGGGAGTGGCTTATTGGAAATTGAATTCATTTTGCTGCTAGTCGCATGCTCAATCCTTTTGTCATTTTTATTCCACCGTATGGATATCACAAGGAACACGAAGAAAGACAGAAACAAAACCGTGTTCGGTAGAATTTTCGTTATTTCGATTGTTATCGTTGTTTCTGGTCTCATAGTGGGAGCATGGAATGGGCTTCTGATTTCTGCAATTGGAGTTCACCTGCTCATCCCTTCGATTTCTGCGTTATTAATGAATTTAATTCTGAAAAAACACTCAAAAAAAAGTCATAAGTAGGTTCTCAAACTTTAAAAAAAGCCGGCACGCAAACCTTGAAGTGCACCCTGTCAAGTAGACAGATAAAAAAACAAAATTATAAATGTTCAATCCCCTCGGTTATCAAAGCTGAGGGGATTATTTTTTCTTAGTTATGCTGCTTGCCGATATTCGTTAGGGGATAAGCCGTTAAGTCGTTCGGTGTATCGAAAATTATTGTAATAATGGATATAAGTTCTTACACTACGAAGGAGATTGTCGTATGTATCGTATTTCTCCAGATAAAAGCTTTCTGTTTTAAAGGTACCCCAGAATCGCTCAATAGGTTGGTTGTCCAAACACCGACTTACACGAGACATACTTGTTCTAAACTTGTATTTCTTTTGAAGTCGTTGGTATTCATGTGAGGTGTATTGAAAACCTCTATCACTGTGCAAGAGTGGCTTAGCACCTGGGTTCCTTTTGTAAGCTTTCTTTACTGTATTCATAACGAGTTCATTGTTATTGGAATGGCTGAGTACCCATGACACCACGGAGTTGTCATATCCGTCAATAATGGCACTCAAATAGGCCTTACGGCCATTTCCGTACTTTAATTCTGTTACATCGGTGCACCACTTTTGGTTAGGGGCATCCGCTTGGAATTTTCGGTTCATGACATTCTCTGCAATATGAAGGGCTGGAGCTTTCACGTAATTTGGCCGCTTTTTGCGAATCACTGCCCTTAGTTCAAGGGCGCGCATGATACGGTAATAGCGTTTACGGTTGTAGCCTTTTTTAGTTTGCGATTTAACTGAATACGCATTTGACGATAACCGAGTATCCCTTTTCGTTTGTCATAGCGACACTTGACTTCCTTGGCGAGTTTAAGATTTTCGAGTTCCCTGGTGGATGGCGTCCATTTCAGCCACTTATAATAGGCAGATCGGGCGATTCCTGCGAGCTCACAGAGCTTGGTGAGTGCATATCCCTTTTCGCCATGCAGTTCCTTAATCGCTTGATAGATGTCTGCATGCCGAACGTAGGTTAGTGTGTATTTCTTCGCCGGATCTCTGCCAACTTTTTTGCGAGTGCATTCTCCATTTCAAGGTACTCATTACGCGCTTCGAGTTCCTTAATCCGAAGCTTTAATCTTTCCTGTTCATCTAGCTCCTCTAGCGGTTTTTTACGACCTCGGAGGTCTTTTAACCCTTCGTGACCATTCGTTTGATATTTACGAACCCAGGCGTAGACTTGCTGATAAGAGACATCGTACTTGTCGATGGCTTTCTGGTAATCTAAATCATGGGCGATGGTGAATTGTGCAATTTCAATACGTTCTTCGTAAGTCGTTTTCCGTCCTTTATTCATATGAGGGGATCCCATCCTTTTCGGAGTTGGTTTCATTTTCGCCCCTTCAGTATACTTGGAAATCCAGCTCTCTAACACAGATTTACTCGAAATATGGTACTTTTTCACCACTGATCGTACAGAGTGTTCACCAGAAAGTGCATCTTGTATCGCCGCCAGTCGTAACTCTTTGGAGTAAGCTTTCCAACCTTTCGATTTTTTTAAACCTTCCACTCCACCTGCTTGATATTTTCTTATCCATTCGGTAACCGTGCTTTTATGGATCCCCAGTTGTTTTGCCTCGTAGTTGGGATTGGATTCATGCTGCAGGCAACGTCTTACAACCTGAATCTTAATTTCATATGGAATTGGGCTTCTTTTAGACATTACAAAAACTCCCATCATGATAGAGGTAGAAGTTTTGTTTTTTCTACTGTCTACTATGATGGGAGCGTATCACCTTATCTAAGGAATGCGTGCTGGCTTTTTTAGAATGATAACGTGTTTTCTCTTCTTGCAAAATCAACAAACTGAAATTTATCCAAACGATGCCTGGATTCAGAATATTGAAACAACGTAGTATCTTCAAGATGAACATAGCCGCGAACGACTACCACATGTGTATCTTCACCAATATCCATGTACTCGTAGTCCATGCCTGTGGCACGTTCAACCGAAATCACTTTTTTAGCATAACTGATTTTTAGATTCAGTTCTTTTTCCAAATACTCATATATGGACTGTCCAGTAATCTCCTTAGACAGATGAGGAACAACCGAAGCCAGTAAGAAATCGATATCCAGTATAATTCGTTCTCCGTCTATTTCCCTGGCTCGAACGACCCTCCATACTTTGGTATCTGCCGAGATTTGAAGCTGCTTCGAAATAAACTCCCCTGCATGAGTACATTCCGTAACGTATACAAGGGTATTACTCAGCTTACCCATCCGTTCTGTCATTTCTTTATAACTGACCAGCCCGCTCACAGGAAAATTATAACGATCTCTTTCGAGGACGAAGGAGCCTTTTCCTTTTACTTTATGGATGTAACCATTCTGAGCAAGTAAGTTTAAGCCTTTGCGCACCGTTTCTCGCGTGATTTCATAGTGTTGTGCCAAATCATGTTCAGAGGGCAGCTTACTTCCTGGTGCAAGAATTCCTGAGTCGATCTTTTCCGCGAAATCTTTATACAGCGTTACAAAAATATTATTCATCATCATATCACCAATCGTATTGTATCACGTTTTTATGAAAATGATTACAACTCAGATGACGCATTACTTACTTTAGTCAAAAGTTACCTTGAGGAGCGGAGCGGACGATTCAATCATGCCGCTTGCTAATTCTTCAACTGTTGGAGACGGCTCCTGTCCATCCGGAATAATAATCGGTGTAGTAACAGACAAACCGGCTTTTTCAATTGCTTCTTTATCAAACTCAAGTAATAATTGTCCTTCACTCACACTCATACCTGATTCGACATGTGCAGTAAATCCATTTCCTTTAAGGGAGACGGTGTCTATTCCCACATGGATTAACACTTGGAATCCTTCCGTATCACTTAAAATCATCGCGTGTTTCGTCTTCGTCACATGTTCTACCGTTCCTTTAAATGGAGCGTAAACCTTACCTTCCTCCGGAATAATGGCGACCCCATCCCCCATCTGTTTCTGTGCAAAAGCAGGGTCAGGTACTTCCGATAACGGGATTACCTTACCGCTGAGTGGAGCAGCAATCGTCATTTCACTTCTTTTTTCTGTATTGGAGTTTACAGCATTCTGTTCAACATCCACATTATTTTCAGCGCGAACATCCATAGCTTCACCTGCTGCTGCCTGCTCATTGTCCACAACCACACCAGATGGAGCGTTTTCAGACTTCGCCTGTTCCCTCGACATACGCAGTTTTCCGTACAGCAGCGTACCGGTAAAAGAAACGACCATAACGATTAACATACCAAGGAAGAAGATACCCCATTGATTAGGGAAGATCGAAAGAAATCCCGGAATACCGCCTACACCGATCGAAGAAGCCAGTACATTATTCATAGCCAGCAGTACTCCGGCAATACCAGAACCGATCATACCAAAAATAAATGGGTAGCGATAACGAATGTTAACTCCGAAGATTGCAGGTTCCGTTACCCCAAGAAAGGCGGATACGGATGAAGTGACAGCAAGTCCTTTTGCTTTTTGATCTTTAAGAATAAACATCATCGCCAGGGCAGCTGCACCTTGAGCAATATTAGATAGAGCAAGCATCGGCCATAGGAAGGTTCCGCCTTGACTTCCTATCAGCTGAATATCTACAGCCAAGAACGTGTGATGGAACCCGGTAATAACAAGCAAGGCATACAGTCCGCCATAGATTAATCCGCCAAGTGCAGAGAAAGAATCAAATATACCAACGAGACCATTTGTAATCATATTTCCGATGGAAAATGTTACAGGACCAACGACTGTAAAAGCCAGGAAACCGGTTACCAGAAGAGCTACAGGCGCTACGACGAGCAGCTTAATTGAATCGTGTACTCTTTTATTAAGGAACTTTTCAATGTTAGCCAAGATGTAGGCAGAGACAAGCACAGGAAGAACTTGGCCCTGATATCCAATTTTCTCTACTTCAAATCCAAATAGGTTCCATACCGGAACGGTTCCTTCAAGTGTTGCATTTGCATAATTGTAGGCACTTAATAGTTCTGGATTTACCAAAATGAGGCCCAAAACAATACCTAGTAGCGGACTTCCGCCAAATTGTTTAACGGCTGACCAACCAATCAGTACAGGCAGGAATGAGAAAGCCGTACTTGCAATTAGATTAATGATGGAAGCTACATCTGCCCACTGCGGATACACTTCAATGAGAGATTGTCCTTCATAAAAAATCCCGGGACCCGCCAGAATATTGTTTAGCCCAAGAAGCAAACCTGCCATAACGATGGCTGGCAGAATGGGAATAAAAATATCTGCGAGCATTTTTATCGCACGCTGGAGCGGATTTTGTTTCTTACTCGCAAGGGTCTTCACATCATCTTTTGATGCTCTGGCCCCGCCCGTAAGTTTCATCATCTCATCATAGACCTGATCTACAAGACCCGGACCGATGATCACTTGGAACTGACCTTGTGAAGAGAAGTGCCCTTTGACTAGGGCATTCTCTTCCAAAGCTTGCGCATCTACTTTGCTCTCATCTGCGAGCGCAAAGCGAAGTCTAGTCACACAGTGGGTAGCTGCTTCAATATTCTCTTTGCCACCCACAGCTTGAACGATTCGTTCAACCTGTTTTTGATCTATTTTAGACATAGCGTTTGTTCTCCCTTATTTATTAGTAGAATCTCCAGCATTTGAAATTAACCACATATGGGATGCATAAGGTGATAATTCAACACTTGATGTCAGCTTCTTATCGTCTGTCGTATTTGACAAAAGGAGTGTTGCATCCTTTTCTATAAGATGCTTCTCTACAAACGTTTCTGGCAATTCAAATTGAACTGTCTTATCACTAAAATTCGAAATCACAACCAGTGTTTCTTCTTCATTCATTCTTGCGTAAGCGAACACTTCAGGATGAGCGTTATCAAGACGGGTAAATGTGCCGTCTGTAATCACCTTAACTTCTTTACGGAGCTGAATTAGCTTGCGGTAATGATGATAGATAGAATTTGGATCTTCCACTTGCTGTTTCGCATTGATTTCTTTATATCGTTCATCGATCTTAATCCAAGGCGTTCCGCTCGTAAACCCTGCCTGCTCGCTGTCATCCCAAAGCATCGGAATTCGCGAATTATCACGAGATCGAACTTTAACAATATGGGATGCTTCCTCCGGCGTTTTACCGCGATCCATTAGAATTTGATACATATTAAGTGATTCAATATCCCGGAATTCCGACATGTCATTCCATACCGGATCTGGCATACCAATCTCTTCTCCCTGATAAATGTACGGTGTACCCTGCATACCATGGAGAGTTGTCGCTAACATTTTAGCGCTCTCGTTCCGGTATTCACCATCATTCGTAAACCGGGTAAGAGCCCGCGGCTGATCATGGTTATTCCAGAATAAAGCATTCCATCCGCCGCCTTGCTGCATACCGATCTGCCAATGCGACAGTACACTTTTTAATTCTTCAAAGTCGTACGGCTTCAGTTCCCATTTCTGACCATTCGGATAATCAACTTTCAAATGATGAAAATTAAATGTCATCGAGAACTCATTCTCTTCTGGATTCGAATATCGAATACACTGTTCGAGTGTTGTCGAAGACATCTCTCCGACCGTTACAATATTATAAGGTCTAAATACCTTCTCATTCAGTTCCTTAATGTACTCGTGTACTCGTGGACCATCTGTATAAAATTTGCGTCCATCTCCCGGAGCCACAGAACCATCGTCATCAGGGAAGCGTTGGTCTTTGGATATCAGATTAATGACATCCATTCTGAAACCGCTTACTCCCTTCTCAGCCCAGAACGTCAATATGTCGATGACTTCCTGTCTTACTTTTTCATTCTCCCAGTTTAGGTCCGCTTGCGTCTTGTCAAACAGAGTCAAGTAATACTGCTTTGTCCCTTCATCATATTGCCATGCAGGACCGCCAAACTTTGATTGCCAGTTGTTAGGCGGTCCACCATTTGGCGCTGGGTCTTTCCAAATATAATAATCTCGGTAAGGATTATCCCGTGAGGAACGTGCTTCCTTAAACCACTGATGTTCGGTTGAAGAATGATTTACAACAATATCAATCATGAGATGCATATCTCTTATTTTCATTTCGTGAATTAACTCGTCCATATCTTCCATTGTGCCGAAAGCAGGATCAATACGGTAATAATCTGCTACATCGTAACCGTTATCATTTTGCGGCGATACATATACAGGCTGCAGCCATACCATATCAATGCCAAGACCTTTAATATAATCCAGCTTCTTAATTAACCCTTGAATATCTCCTGTTCCCTTACCGGTAGTATCACAAAAGCTCTTTGGATATACCTGATAAATGGCCCCGGTCTTCCACCATTCTGAAGAAGCGTTTTTATTTCGTATATTCACTGGAATAACTCCTCCTTCGTTTTCATCCCTGACTTGTATATACAAGTTATTATGATTTCATAATAATCCTGTATATACATGTTGTCAATACACTTTTAAACGATATAACAAGAATTTAAACAAGAAAAGCCCAAGTATAAGCACCCTCATGGAAAAGAATCATCTTCTGATTCTCTTTCTAATTATGAGGTACTTTATACTTGAGCTATTTTTCCATCATCTTATCATTAGAAACTCTAGCAAGGATTATATTTCACCGTACTCCATTATGAGCTTAAGATTCTGCAATATTTTATAAAGCGCAGCCGAACCGAATACTCCGAGCAGCAGCTTGCTGATGTGGGAACTTTTTAATAAACCGAGCACCCAATGACACCACGAAATTTCTTCTTTATTTAACATATGACTTCTGCAGAGGAGAATATATTTTCCAAATTTCTTCGATGTAGTCTTGGTCTGTTCTTGATTTATTTCTTCTATCTCTTTCACTTGCAAAGATACTTGTTCATTTAATTTATCCAACCGATCTTGGATTAATTTTTTGGCGTTTTCCTCATCCTTAAGCCAAATTGCATATACTTTAATTAAAAAATCATCTCGAATGATTTGGTTGCTTGCCGGTTCATGGATCCAAGATTCTAACGTTTTTCTTCCTTTCTCAGTTATCGAGTATATTTTTTTGTTTGGCTTCCCAATTTGTTCGATATGTTCAAAGGACAGTAAACCTTTCTGTTCCATTTTGGTGAGAACGGGATAAATCTGGCTGTGTTTCGCCGGCCACAACAAATCTAGACAAGAAGCCAATTCATATCCTGAGCTGGGTCTTTTACTTAATACGCTCAAAATCGCATAACCAAGAGTATTCATATGCCTCATTCCTTATATTCATTGACTTTTTAAGAAAGCGATCCTTAGGATACACCTTTTCTTAAACTTACATTTCATTGTAACCTGTTTTTTTATTAAAAAACCCCGCAACCATTTATGATTGCAGGGTTTTGTGAGTATTAGTATTTTCTTAAAAACGAAGGTGAACTGTTAAAAAGTTCTTGGCTAATTACACGATGACACTCGGTTTGAATTCTTTCTATCGTCTGTGTTGAATTAGCTAAGATACGAATCAAGATCCCTGTGACTGGCAATAACGATAATCCAATATTATATTCTTTTGTATCTTCGTGTATTGCTTGATATAGCCGATCCAAAAGTTCATTATCCGCTTGTTCTCCAATCAACATCATAGAACCAAGATGCGTATAACCTTCCATGTAACCAAGAGAAGAAATGTTCTGTGAAGAAGGATTCAACTTAATATGATCATATACAGCGAGTTCATCATCTATATAGATCTCAGTCATCAACTGAAGCAGATCATAACTAAACTGAGTTCCTTCTGGAGACCATCCCGAAGTAATGATATCGGAGTAGAGAAAAGTAGAACCTTTCTCCATTCGTACTACTGTTTTTTGAACATACTTAGCATCCTGATAACCAATCAGCGGATCCGTAATATATTCAAGATAGCTGCCCTTTTTAAGCGTGAATTCTGTCTCATGATAGGCAGGTTTATTCGGAGTTCTATATATTTTAGTAGCCGATTGGGTAGTTAAAGTCATTCGGGCTTGTTCCGCCAGCGATACTTTCATCTGATAGCGGTCACCGTCTAGGAATCCGCCGCCTGGGTTCAGAATGTAATAGCACGGCTGTCCCGATTGATCATGGTAAATCGGACGCATTACTTTGAAAGCACCTTGGAAATACACATTTTTTGCGACAGTTTTTCCGTGTCTTTCTTCCGCATCTAATCGCAGAATCCCTGTCCAGTCTTCCATTCTATTCTAATCCCTTTAAGAATGCATTGTTTTTAATCCAGTCAATGACTTCATCAAGCCCTTTGTTATCCTTTAGGTTCGTAAATACGAATGGTTTGTTTCCACGGAAAACTTTAGTATCAGATTCCATTACTTCAAGGCTCGCGCCCACATATGGTGCCAAGTCGGTTTTATTGATAATGAACAAATCAGATTTGATCATCCCTTGTCCGCCTTTACGCGGAATTTTCTCACCTTGTGCTACGTCAATAATATAGATGGAGAAATCAACGAGTTCAGGGCTGAATGTCGCAGCTAGATTATCGCCGCCGCTTTCTACGAAAATAAGCTCAACATCAGGATGTTTCTCTTTCAATTCGTCAATAGCAGCAAAGTTCATAGAAGCATCTTCACGAATCGCTGTATGTGGACATCCGCCTGTTTCAACACCGATAATGCGATCTACCGGCAAAACTCCATTTTGCATCAAGAATTTAGCATCTTCCTTAGTATAGATATCGTTTGTTACGACAGCCATACTAATTTCGTCTGCCATATGACGAGTCAATTTCTCAACAAGCATTGTTTTACCTGCTCCAACAGGTCCGCCAACTCCAATTTTGATTGGTTCCATTATTAAACACTTCTCTTTCTATAATTAAATTTATGACATAAAGATACGAATATTAACACGTTCATGCTTCATTTGTGATAACTCAAGTCCTGGAGAAATAATGCCAAAATCATGTTCATCCATTAACATAATTTTCTCCGTAGCCTCTATCAAATCACCTTGAAACTGCTGTATGACTTTTTGGCCAGCCGTCTGCCCTAAAGGAATCGCACGCACAGCATTTTGAACAAGACTTGATAGAATCGAATACAAATAATATAAAGTGGTTGTTGATTTGGAAACACCGAGATGATGCCCAATCATCGTAAAGACGATGGCTGGATGCCCGAAGCATTTCTTTGTTTTGATCTGCTCCCGATAACTTGTAAGAACCGGCACTTCATACATGGATCCAACAAGATTTAACATACGATCGCCCATCTTTTTCGTACCTTCTCTTGTCTCACGCGGTAAGTTTTGTACAGACAACAGCCGATCCATTTTCCACACAGCTTCCAAGTTCTCTTCCTCTAAAGCTTCGTACACGATACGAGAAGCCAGCCCATCCGTATGGACAAGCTGTTCATATAAGTATACATGTAACCATTCAGAGAAGGTTTGCTCATTATACACAAGATCTTCCTGGATATAGCTCTCTAGACCATAGGAATGACTGAAAGCTCCTGTTGGAAAATTGGAATCACACAGTTGAAATAAGGAAAGCGTGTTTTTATCCATGACTATGTCCGATATGGCGGAATGCTTGTTTCACTTTTCTTTCTTCCCGCTCATAAGGGATTTCCAGCTGATTTAATAACTCTTCAACAAGATAATCATACTGAACAAGCATTTCATCACCTTCAAATTGGGCTGGAAGATGGCGATTTCCTAATTGATGGGCAATCGTTCCCATTTCATTCAAGCTGCGCGGACGAATGACAATGAGATCATCGGAAGTGACATCAATCATAATGATGTCTTTCTCATCCATATAGAGAATATCTCCGGCAATCAGATCGCGCTGTTCTTTCAAGCGAATACCAATTTCTTTACCATGATCTGTTTTGACACGTTGGATTCGTTTTACTAGATCAGAACTATCAAGATATACCTTCTCAATATGGTGTTTCTCTATTTCTTCTTTAGATAAGTTTTCTATATTTGTTACAACTTTTTCAATAATCAATGTTTTCTCACCTCAGAATAAGAAATAGCGCTGACCCATAGACACGCGATCAACAGGTTCACATGTAATTAGTTCTCCATTAACTCTTACCTCGTACGTTTGCGGGTCAACCGTAATTTCCGGCGTTTCGGAATTTAATTTCATATCTTTCTTTGTAAGATTACGAATGCCGTGTACAGGAAGAATGATTTTTTCCAATCCTAATTTCTCGTGAACCTTCAGGTCGTAAGCGGCTTGTGAGATAAAGGTTGCAGATGTGCTGGAAAGTGCTTTTCCATACTGTGCATACATCGGACGATAAATGACCGGCTGCGGTGTAGGAATGGAAGCATTTGCGTCACCCATCAAGCTTTGAACAACCATACCATTTTTGATGATCATTTCAGGTTTCACGCCAAAGAAGGCTGGAGACCAAATAACGAGATCGGCCATTTTTCCTACTTCAATAGAACCTACATATTCGGAGATCCCGTGAGTAATCGCTGGGTTAATCGTATATTTAGCAACAAATCGTTTTGCACGGTTATTATCCGACATTGCAGTGTCGCCTTGAAGTGAACCCCGTTGTTTTTTCATTTTGTCAGCAGTCTGCCATGTACGAAGGATAACTTCGCCAATACGGCCCATAGCTTGAGCATCGGAGCTGACCATACTGAACACACCCATGTCTTGCAGGATATCTTCGGCAGCAATCGTTTCACGGCGAATCCGGGAATCGGCAAAAGCAAGATCCTCAGGGATCGATGGATTCAAATGGTGACATACCATCAGCATATCTAGATGTTCATCAATGGTATTCACTGTATAAGGTAATGTTGGATTCGTAGATGATGGAAGAACATTCATGTAGCTGGCCGACTTAATCAAATCGGGAGCATGTCCTCCGCCTGCACCTTCCGTATGATACATATGAATAACGCGGTCTTTAATGGCAGCCATCGTGTTTTCCATGAAACCACCTTCATTTAAGGTATCCGCGTGAACTGCTACTTGGACATCGTATTTATCTGCAACTGTCAGTGCATGATCAAGAGCTGATGCCGTAGCGCCCCAGTCTTCGTGAACTTTCAGACCAATCGCACCTGCGCGCACTTGTTCTGCTAGAGGTTCTTCTGCAGCAGCTTGTCCTTTACCTGTGAAACCTACATTGATAGGCATGCCTTCTGCTGCTTCCAGCATACGATGCATGTTCCATTCCCCAGGAGTAACCGTCGTTGCTTTTGAACCTGCAGCAGGTCCTGTACCTCCGCCAATCAGCGTAGTTAGACCAGAGGATAAAGCAGTTTCGATCTGTGCAGGGTTGATAAAGTGAACATGCGTATCGATTCCCCCAGCCGTCACGATCATTCCTTCACCGGCAATAATTTCAGTGGAAGCTCCGATCACGATGTCCACATTATCCATAACGAGCGGATTTCCTGCGTTTCCGATTCCGGAAATTTTTCCGTCTCTGATTCCGATATCTGCTTTATAAATACCCGTGTAATCCAGAATAATTGCATTAGTAATAACTACGTCAGGAATTCCTTCTCCGCGTGTTACGAGCGGGTGCTGCCCCATTCCATCACGGATGACTTTACCGCCGCCGAATACGACTTCATCCCCATATGATGTAAAATCTTTTTCAATCTGAATAATTAAATCTGTATCCGCAAGACGTATTGAATCTCCTGTTGTTGGTCCATACATTTGAGAATACTGAGTTCTTGGCATACGAAAACTCATTATTTAACCCCACCTTCCACGGATCCATCCGTTTTGTTATTAAATCCATACACACGGCGTTCTCCGCCAAAAGGAACGACTTCTACAACTTTTTCATCCCCTGGTTCAAAACGGACCGCTGCTCCTGCTGGGATGTTAAGATGCATACCAAAACCTTCTTCGCGATTGAATTCAAGTGCTTCGTTCACTTCAAAAAAATGAAAATGAGATCCGACTTGAACTGGACGGTCGCCTGTATTTTTCACTTTGATTTTAGAAGGTGTTTTGTCAGCGTTACAGATAATCTCTTCTTCTTTCAAAAAAATTTGTCCCGGTATCATTTCTGTATCCTCCTATCAATTCGTACTTAGCGAATTGGACTGTGTATTGTTACCAATTTAGTACCATCAGGGAAAGTAGCTTCCACTTGAATATCGTGAATCATTTCAGGAATCCCTTCCATTACATCTTCACGTGTTAAAATCGTTGCTCCAAACTCCATCAGTTCAGCAACTGTTTTTCCATCACGTGCGCCTTCGAGCACTTCATAAGTAATATAAGCGATAGCTTCCGGATGGTTTAATTTAAGTCCTCTTTCTTTTCTACGTTTTGCAAGATCAGCAGCCACCACAATTAATAGTTTGTCAATCTCACGCGGCAATAATTGCATAGTACATCCTCCAAAATCCATCATTTTTTTAAAAAATTGTCGAAAAATCTGTAGGTTAGGTTCTTTCTAGCAGAATATACCACTTATATTCGAGATTTAGATTGCTAACCTGATATACTTACTATATCATAATTTATATATACCACAAATTGCATATACTTATTATACACGAAATTCGACACGATATGTCAAATTTTTCACAACTCTCTTATTTCTACTCAT
Source organism: Paenibacillus polygoni (assembly GCF_030263935.1). Classification (NCBI taxonomy): domain Bacteria; kingdom Bacillati; phylum Bacillota; class Bacilli; order Caryophanales; family Paenibacillaceae; genus Paenibacillus; species Paenibacillus polygoni. Next base: position 3,105,679 of record NZ_CP127162.1, read on the forward strand.
ATAACATAAGGTTAAAAAGGAGACTATAATGCATTCAGATATTCAGAAGTCAGTTTATAAGGATACGATTTCTCCCCTAATCTCTGCTGTTTTCAAAGGAGTATCCCAAGTTATTTTTATTGAAAATGCATTTACAGGGCTCCTTATTACCATAGCAATCATGTTTTCTTCTGTATCGCTTGGTATCATTGCCTTACTATCTTCTCTCATTGCTGTGCTGGTTGGGAAACTCGGAGGAGCGAATCGAACGCTCATTAACCAGGGACTGCTCGGGTATAACTCTGTGTTAGCCGGCGTCGCCATCTCTCTCAATCTGCAAGGCGGCACTCGTTTTGTTATTGCGATGGCTGGAGCTGTTGTTGCTGCTCTATTCACTTGTGCGATTATGCAGTTAATGGAGCATCTAAACGTACCTGCACTTACGTTTCCTTTTATTATTTTGACTTGGTTTCTACTGCTTGCGTCCTATCGCCTTGGTGTGTTCCGGTTGAATCCTAACCTTACTCCTCAGGATTTGTCTCATCTCGATCTCCATTTTGAGGGTACGATGAATTGGATCGAGGGAACGGTCTCCGGGGTTGGACAAGTTTTCTTCCAAGACACCTTCTGGTCCGGAATTTTGATTTTGATCGGGATATTTTGGGCTGGTTGGAAACTGGGACTTTATGCTGTCCTTGGTTCCGTTGTTGCCATGTTAACAGCTTACTTTTTAGGGGCAGAAGTCTCCATGCTCAATTCAGGACTTTATGGATTTAATGCTGTATTAACGATGTTAGCTGTTGGGGTTGTTTTTGATGCAAAAAGTCGCTTTGCACCCATCACTGGTATTATTGCGGCGATTGTATCCGTACCTGTTACCGCAAGTGTAACTACTTGGATGATGCCGTACGGCCTTCCAACTTTGACGATGCCTTTTGTTCTATCCACTTGGCTATTTCTTGCCGCTAGAAAAGCGCTCCCTAACATTTAGTAATCGGGTAATCACCGCTTAGAAGAATATGAGTATTATCCCCTTAGGAGATCAACAGCGAAAAAGAGAGATTCCATCAAGACTCCTCTCTCTTCTGTAACCTGAGGGGATCTTTTGTTTGATGCATCCCTCTCATACCATTTATTTCTGTTACATCTGCTCAGGTTTCTTGCCTTCTACGGCAAGCAAATACATCTTCATTCCCGTCGCTTTTTGCGCTGCCCATGTACGATAAGAAACGGCCGCTTCCATTCGTTCCTCTTCCGTAAGATAACCGTCAGATACCAGTTGTTTGCCCCGGCTTTCTGCTACTTCGGCCCATATTGCGATTCTGTTCTCAAAATCTAGGTCCCCTCTTGATGTTTTTTCATGCTGTTCATCTTCTATTACGTGTTCAAGTCCTGCCTCTTCAAAACAGGAAACCAGCTGATCTGCAATATCATTTGACATACCGCTGTCCTGTCTCCACTTCAGGAACGCAGAATAAAAGTGTAAAAAGGCGTCCGGCGGTGCGGGTGACCATTCTATTTTTTCATGATTATAATCCAGAACAAGCAGCGTTCCGCCAGGTTTTACCGCACCAATCATTTGCTCCAGCGCTTTCTGCGGTTCCGACAGCCACTGCAGGACACGCGCAGCCGTGATGACATCATATGTATTTTCATAAGGCAGATTGTAAATATCAGCCACTTCAAATTCAAGATTCGTTAAGTAATCGGAATGTTCTTTTGCTTCTTGTATCAAACGTTCGCTTACATCGATACCGGTAACCTTCCCGTCCATTCCTACCCTTTCCGCAATGCCCCTTGTAATCGCACCGCTGGCACAGCCTACATCAAGTACAGACATCCCTGCTTGCAGGAGTGCCGCAAGTCTTCGGTTTGATGCTTCGAGAGATCGCTGATTGACAATAACGGAAGTCCCTGCCGGCATGGATGCCCGGTTACGTGATATTTGGTTCATATTCATTCCTTCTTTCTATAAGTTATCCCTTATTGTAATGGAAATGAATTACTTTTCATATAAAAATATAGAAAAGCCTTGAGTTCCTTCTGTATATAACAGAACGTGAACTCAAGGCTCCTATTTTTACTTATAATTGTATTTGTTGAACTGTTCCAGCATGGCTTCGAGCGCTTCTAGTTCATCTTTTCCTTTTGTGGACAGGCGAAGACGGGTTCCAGGTATAATCGGTTGAAAGATCATCCCGAGCAAGCTTTTCACATCTATGATATGTTCGTGCTCATCTTTATCTACATAGGAGAGAACAATCTGAGATATAAATCGGGAAGCCAAGTTCGAGATTTGAATTAATTCAAACCGATCAATATTCGAATGAACTGTGAATTCATGCACTCTCACATTCGCCACTTCCTTTTTCAAATCTACTTTAAGTTATTGCACACATATTTCACAGCAAACGTATTTGTAAATCTATTCTAATTCAAATTCACAATATGGTAAATATTTCTTTTTATGACCCGTTCATGTATAGGTTGTCTGCATTAATCTTATAAAGTCGAAGAGAACACATTATGGATGTGAATGTTATCAACCGGCTTGCCTAATGCAGCTGTCATGAGTACAAAAGCAACATCTTGTTTTGGATACATCCAAACCATACATCCACCCATTCCATTATGACCATAAATATCACGCTCTATAAATCCTTTATGGCGGACTGGAGTCTTCCATACGAAACCATAATCGGAATCGACCTCTTCGATATGCAGTGTTTGAGGTGTGATCATTTGTTTAAAAGTCGCAGGCTTAATTAAGAAACTGCCTTCTTGGGTTTCCGTTTGTCTTAACATGGATTTAGCGAAAAGGAGCAGGTCGTCTGCTGTGCTGAATAGACCGCCAAATGGAATTTTAGCCGCAACAAATGAATCCATATGACTTTCCATCGCTTCTGCTCCCGCTATAGGTGCTAATCTCGATTGTTCCTGCTCTACCCCGCCGAAATTCGTATCTTTCATTCCAAGCGGTTCAAAAATATGTCTGTGTAGATATTCTTCATATGTCATGCCGCTTACCCGTTCAATAATTTCAGCGAGTACCGTAAAAGCCGCATTGTTATAGCTGACTTTCTGTCCGAGAGCAGACTCTAAGTGACTCTCCGCAAGTGCTTTATATAGATGAGGATGGAGTAAGCCGTCAGGAGCATGCTTGCCCTGAGCACATTCCATCAAATAACGTTGGTCGAGTCCACCTGTATGAGTAAGCAGATGCCATAACGCAAGTTTATCTTTTCCGTGTTCTGCAAATTCCGGTAGAATTTTGCTTACTAATTGCCCTGGATGAAGTAAGCCCTTCTCCCAGAGCTGCATAATGGCAAGTCCAATCATCGGCTTTGTTATAGAGAATACAGGAAATATCGTCTTGCTATTCATTTCTCTTCCATCTTCATAAGTGCCATAAGAGCGAAGATCGAGAATTTCATCGCGGTTCGTAATGCCAAATACAGCGGAAGGCCATTTCTTATTGATTACATTTTGCTCTATAAAATGATAAATAGGATCGAATCCAGAAGATGAATAATTCACTAGCAAAACCCTCCAAGTCATATGTCTATTCTTTACTATGGTAACATGTAAATTGCTAGGTTACAAAATAAAACCGTTTCGCTCCTTGTTAGGAATGAAACGGTTTTTCCTCTTATTTTACGGTTTGTATAACACGTTCAAGCAGTACACTTACTTCGGCACGACTGGCCTTTTCCCCTGGTTTAAACGCGGTTGCTGTCTTGCCTTGTATCAGTTTGTTTCCATAGAGATAAATGATATCTTCTTTTGCCCAGTGGGACGGAATATCCGTGAATGGATTCTTATTGTCAATTGTCATTCCCTTACCACTGTTCTTTACTTGTCTGGCTAAAACAGCGGCAATCTCCGCTCTTGTAATCGGTGCATTTGGATGAAAATGAAGATCTCCTTGTTTATCTTCTCTACCTTGAATCAGCCCATATGCTCCTGCTGTTTCCACATAGTCGTAGTACCAATCTGAGGTTTTGACATCTGAAAAAGTGGGCGCTATCTGCTGTTTCATATCAAGCCCGAGTGCCACGACTGCTGATTTGGCAAATTCAGCTCTTGTCATATCTCGAAGCGGTTCGAAATTGCCTTCATTTGTGCCTTGCAGAACCTCGCTTGACGCAAGCTTGATAATCGAATCCTGTGCCCACTTTAGTTTCGTTATTGCTCCTTGATCTTTAAAGCCTGCGAGGGTTTGGGCCGAGGTAGGCTGACTTATTTTTTTTACAGGTACATCCCCTACGGTCTTTATCTTCTCGCTCACTTGATCCGCTGCTGTACCCCCCTCACGAATCGTAATCGTTGGCTCACTTATTTGGTGTTTCATGTTTAGACCTGGGTTGTCCGGCTGAATAATAATAGACTTCGTTTGTTTTAATGTGACCGTCCCTGCTTTTAATGCATGGAATGAAATGGTTCCTGCTTTTCCATATCCGGTAAAAAGTTTAGCATCCTGCGAAGTAATCGCTTCTGAGATCTGTATGCTTCCTTTAGGATCAATTTTATTAACAAGACTCATCGGATTGCTTGTTTTCTTGAAAACCTGCGGAGATAGTTTCTTAGTACCTGAGTCTGGTTCTAGCAGTGCTGCGTCATAATCCATATGAATTTCATATCCTTGAACACGGCTGTAGTCACCGGTAAATCCTTGCAGCCATATCGCAACCTCAATCGTATCCCCCACCTTAGCCTCATATACCGAAGGCACCAGACGAATCATCGGCAGATTGTCACCTGCGACCTTATTCGTATTCTTCACCTCTGAAGCTGCGGACAGCGAACCCGCTGGAATAAAGCAGAACATGATCCAAAGTGCAGCTGTAATAGCCATCCATCTGTTCTTTGTCTTCAATAGACTCATTCTTCCGCATCCCCCTGTCGTATGCAATATGTAGAAGAGAGGACATTTATCCCCATCCTCTCTTCAGTCAAACCTAACCTTTCAAGTCTGCTTCATTACTCGAATTCATAATTGTTAATAATGTAGGATATATCTAGAAGATCAACACTATTGTCGCGATTTAAATCAGCGGCTGAAGTTTTTGCATTCGGCCAGTTTGCTCCTTTTACAGCGCCAAATACTTTTGCTGCTAGCTGTAAGTCAACGAGATTCACATGACCATCCTGATTCAGATCCCCTGCCGTAAGTGGACCAAAGTTCACAGACTCATTGCCATCTACGGTTACGGAACTCGATTCAGAGATGTGACCTGGTACAACCACACGCACGGTGTAGGTACCTTTTGGAACTTCAATGGTATACGTACCATCCGCACTTACGACATCAGCACCCGCTACTTGTCCATTTGAACTTCGTGCTTCCACAACGACTTTATGCACGCCGTCCGCGCCTTGGTACCAAGTATCACTGTAGTTCACATCTTGGAAGGCCTCTGCATCAATGCTGCCTGTGATCTTGTATAGATCCGGATCAGGAGTTGAAACCTGCGACACTTTAACCGTACCACTCGAAACTTTTCCAAGAGTGATATCTTCTGATTCACTATTTAAGACTCGCACATTGGACAGAGAGAAGGTAAAGTCTCCTGTTTCTGGACTAGCAAAATGGAAGGAGGCAAGCGCTCCTTTACCCGTGTAGCCATCCGGAATCCCGGCCAGAGAAATGACGTAATCCGTTTTTGCTTTTCCGTTACCAAGATCTGCTGTTTCCTCTTTAATAATCGGTGACACTCCCGGGTTCTTCTCTTCTTGATAAGTAGCAAGCGCCACACTTGGTGTTACCGACCCTTTCACAAGATCTTTATCGTACGTTAAGCTGAACTGAGCGGTATAAAGATCTTTTGTGTCGGTAAAATCAATGTCTACATGGAACGTTTCATTGACAGATACTTGCTTTTTAGAGAGGTTTGCCGAAAGTGAGACGGCGCCTGGTACTGGCTCTCCTGGCTCTCCTGGCTCTTCCGGCTCTTCTTCGCCATCTGAATTATATTTCACTACATGAGCAGGCTCCAAGAAACCATTACCAACGAAATCATATACGTAGATTTGATATTGGTTTTCCCCTTTTGTTACGGGTACTTCGATGGTAAACTTTCCGTCTGAGTCAATCATACCGGGAACATATTCCATTTCGCCGTCTACTTCGTATTCCGCATCCACAGCAATACCTGAATAGTTTCCAAGCAGTTCAACTACAAGGTCATCCTCTATTTTCCCTGTAATTACCCCCATGTTATCTTTCACTTGGATCGCAGGATCATGAAGAGAACTGACTGGGGCTTCTTTATCGATAACAAAATCATACAAAGCATCCTTTACAATTTCTAATCTTTTGTCATCAATGCCTACATAAGGAGCTAGAACGTAAACATCTGAATCAAGCGCAAACTCCGTTTTATAATTTGATACGGTGCCATCCCAACCGGTTAAGTTATAATCTCCTGGTTTTAAACCCGTTAGAACCTCAGCGACAACCCCAATCCATTCCCCTGTATAAGCATCAAATACATCAAGTGAGAAATAGTTATTCGCCACATTTACCGAGAAATGAGCATCGGCTGTATCAACGAGATCATCTCCATTTGGAGAGAAGAACTGCGGAAAAAGTTCAAGATCAGATACGATATCAATCTTCTTTGGTTCACCGACATATACATATACAGGAATCTTGAGCTGATGACCCGAAGTTTCGGTCAAAATCACTTCACCATCATAATTTCCATTGGGTGTATCTGCATTCATCGTAAGGCTTACCGTAAATTCTGTATCTCCTCCTGCAGAAACTTCCACAGAAGACTCGCTTGCCGTAAGCGTACCTGGAGCCGCTCCGTACCACTCGGTTGTAATGGTGTAAGCCGAACTCTCAGACACAATATCACTGACCTTAATGGTTTTCGTTGCTGTATCTCCCCCTGCCAGAATTCCATAAGAAAGGAGACCTGTTTCATACGGTGTAGCCGTGTCCGTTTTCACTGCCGTCGTTTCTTCTTCCACAAGGGCTACTGCCTTGGCTTTCAGCGTACTTGTTAGATCAATTCGACCTGCACCTTGCTCATTATGGGTATAGCGGTTTCCCTTTAGATCACTAATCTTCAGCGCATTATTCGTCATCAGTCCCTTGATCTCATACGGGTTCAGGGAAGAATCTTTATCAAGTAAAAGTGCTGCAGCTCCTGCTATATGCGGCGCAGCCATACTTGTACCTTGCAGATCCGCATATGCATCCGTATAATCACCGCCATAGGCTGGAACGGATGAACGAATACCGACCCCTGGGGCTGAAATATCTGGCTTAATGCCGTATTTAGGAAGACCCGGTCCTCTTGAACTGAAATCACCCATCAAATTTTGCTGCAAATCCACACCAAAATTAATTTTGTAACCTGGATTCGCATCTATTTTGGTTTTTAGTGCCGTTCCATCCTCTAAAGAGATACTTAAAGTTGGAATATAATCTCCTGGCTCGCCTAAAGTCCCCCCAAAATTACCAGGTGCATTGTTATAGATCACAGCCACTGTTGCTCCAGCCGCCTGCGCATTTTGTGATTTTTCGGTGAAAGAGATCGTCCCTCTCTGAATGAGTGCCACCTTTCCTGTCAGATCTTTACCTGCAAAATCTTCCGTTCTTCCAAGCCCTGCTGCCACAACTTCGATCGGCTGATCTGGAAGAGATGTATGATCAGGAGAGAAAGTCATTATACTGCCAAAAGTTTTAATCAGACCTTCTGCCTCCATTGTTGGAACATGAAGTGGCGGGGTGGAAGCTCCTACAGAAATAGGAATCTCTGCTGAACCCGGTGAACCGAGTGTATATCCATCTGGACCGTCATTCCCATTAGCAACAACCGCTACAACTCCTGCAAGAGCTGCATTATTAAGAGCAACGGAAGAAGGATCATACTCATTGTTAATCGCACTGCCTAGTGAGAGATTAATCACATCGAGTTCATCTTGTACGGAACGTTCAATCGCAGCGATAACTCCCGATGTGGCACCAGATCCGCCTGGTCCAAGCACACGATATGCATAAAGATCAGCACCATAGGCAACGCCGCGTACCCACCCCGTACTGCCATCAGGCGTAAGCGGGTTTCCGCGTCCAGCTATCGTTCCCGCCACATGTGTACCATGCTCCGTTGCTGCTTCGGGGTCGTTTGGATCTGGCCGCGTTTCATATGGATCATTATCATTATCGATAAAGTCATAACCGCCTTTGTAGGCATCTTTCAAACTCGGATGGTCATAGTCTATTCCCGTATCCAAGACACCTACTTTAATTCCAGAACCATCATAGCCGGTATCCCAGAACGTATCTGAACCGATAAAAGGAGCACTGTCATCCATATTCGGCGTTACACTGCTCACTGGGGTTGCTTTCATTTCTGCATCGGGATAAATTGCCTTCACACCAGGAAGACTGAGTAAAGAATCCACTTGATCTGCAGTGATCTCAAGCGCGTAACCATTGAATACATCTGTGTAATTTGTTTTGAGTTTTGCATTCAGTTTCGCAGCTGCAGCAGCGAATGTGGACTGCTGTCTCTTAATAACGCTTCGCTGGTTTACTCCTGATCTACTTACTCCTTGTTCACGGTTCGCCTCTTCTACGACCACTGGGTTTTCGGTTAATTCGACAATGACAGGAATCCGGTCCGTACTGTCAGAAGCAGGAACATAGTTTTGAGGTGTTACTTCTTTACTCTTTTTCTCGTTGTTAGAAGAATCTGAAGAGTCCACGTTCTGAAAATACGAGTTTGTTTTTGTACCGCCATTCCTGTTTTTCATAGCTTCTTTTTTCTTGTCTACATTCAGGGTTTTAGATGTGACGGAAGATAATTTGCTAGAATCCACTTGAAACGTTTCGGAGTGAAACTTTCTAACTTCGGCACCAGAGACGACGGCAGGGAAAAGAGCGGATATAAAAAGAGTGGAAACGACGGAGAGCGACATCACTCTTCGCATGAAAGGCTTAGACTGCATGGTATTCCTCCTTATTTCAATTCTTCCACAACTATTTTAATGTAACAGGGGTAAAAATTTTGTAGAATCCGCTGTTCTACCTTTTTAATGATAGTTTTCATACCATATACCTGTTTTTTCTATAAAAATATAGTCGGAACGATGTAGAAATCTATCAACCAGATCCTTGATAGGTCAGATAACTTTACACACAATTAATCATCCAATGGTTGAAATATGTACAATCTATTGTTATTTTGTCTTTATAAGTCATTATTTTGCCTAGTATTTCGAAAGATAGGAATCTAGAGCTACAGCCTTTATCATAAATCCCGATGTAGCTAGACCTAGTGTGTTGCATATTGTTTACATTTCTTTTTTCCTAACGGAGAAAACGATCCGTATCAAGAACTAGATCTTCTGTTCTTCTAGATAAAAAGGCCTGAACCACAGTATACTGACACCAGGGTTCAGACCTTTTTATTAAGAGTGAATCTTCCTAAGAGGGATGTTATTCGACAACCCTGCGCTTTATTTTATTAGTCCCATCGTTCATCCAATTTATCTGCATAAAAAGCAATCGCTCGTTTGTATTTCTGTATACCCGCATTAGCCGAATGTTCGGCTATTTCCTGCAAAAGCAATCTCATCGCTCGCTTATGTTCCTTGAGATTATACTGAACCATCGCCATAAAAACTTGAAATTCCCGTCTCTCTGGAAACTCAGATAGGGCGGTCTCAAAAATTCTCTCCGCTGTCTCATACTGCCCTAGTGTTCGATATGTACTGCCTAGTCCAAGCAATGCTCCCGCTCTATCTTCCTTGGATAATTCGCCTGAAAGAGCAGCTTCATAGTAAGGCACTGCTTCTTTTTCAAGTCCTAACGTATCGTACGTCCAAGCAAGCTGATACTGTAACTGTGCAGAATCGATCAAAAGTTTCCCATCACGTAAAAGTTCTTCTAGTGTAAGTAATTCCTTGAGTGCCATCTCGCTTTGTCCATTCTCTCTTAACTGAACTGCCTGCGTTAAACAATCCATAGGTTCTCCTACTCTCTTCGATTCTCTTCCATTGCTCATCAATTGCTCTACCCTTGCTCTACTATTGCTTCCTTATTACTTCCTTATTGCTTTCCTATTATATTATCAGCTTACCCTCTACTTCTGAAGTAATGTTTAATTTAGAATCATTTAATCCCAGCTGAATAACTTCACAAAAAAAAAGAGACACGTACTTGTGTCCCTTTCTTTATTATTACGTTCATTAGGGCGCTGAATTAGCCGCTTGATTCTGCCTTTTACGAATCGAATGAACCCCCATAATCACGGCAATCAGTTCATAGCTGTCTATTTCGGAGGTGTTATTATACAGACGGTATGCTCCAGAACTGAAAAAACCAGAGATTTTCTCAAAGCCAGCGACTGGGTCTCCTTGCTCATCAACGATCGCAAAATCTCTAGAGAATGCGGGTGAGGTAATCGTAAATACGCCTCTCGATCCTGCCTGGTACTCAAATTTCTTCTCAAGAAAACTCATTCTCGGTCGAACGATTCCAACAGTCTCTCCATGCGGGTCAAATACATTCCATTTATTAGAGAACACTCTAAATTTACCTGAATAGATCAAATGATTCGAAGAATCATAGATATCGAGCGAAGATCCAAAGGCACTTTTCAAATCGATGTACCCAAGTTAATTACCTGAAGCATCCATAATTTCAGATATTCCTGAACTAAAAAAACGATCTTTGAAATAGAGTTCCATACACGCTTCCCCCTAAAATCAAACGTTAGATGTATTTAACCCTTTGGGTCTGAAAAATTCAATCATTTTAATAAAATTCACGTTATATACCTGCTCTACATCCTGCAATGTATATAATCTGCCATCCATCTCTTTGAGGGCATAAACATAATCATGTCTTACCAAATCCATTGCTTGTTTTCCGGCATACTCTCCTTCGTAAGCCGCAAGCTGTTCATTCTCACTCTTGTTAAAACTCAGTATTTCTCGGAAAGAGGCTTCTACAAACGCATTGACTACGGTAAGTGTATCCCCTTCCAGCTGAACGGCGCGGTATAAATTACCACGTTCATCCTCAATTAGATCTTTGTTTATTTCAATATTCATGGTATCCCTCATTTCATTTCTCATATCTCTATTGTATCAGGATATAAATGACAAAAAAATGCCTTACAGACATTTGCGCCGTCTGTAAGGCATCTCTTTAACGTATCCTAACTGCTCCACAGATTAAAAAAATCAGGTCGCTAACCATAAATTTCACTTGGGTTGCAGGGCTAATCCCTTCTTCTTGAAGTATTGCTGAACAACAAAACTCATGATTTCACTTGGTTGTTCTTTTACAAATTCGGACTGCTCAGCAAACAACATTCCATAAGGCTCTTCAGAAGTATATGGCTCCCACTGCGGCAATTCCTCTCCTGTAGAATCGAGTCCATTCGGATCTCCGGTTCGGATAAAGTTGGCCCAATAATTACACATTTGGCGAGCCAGATCGTAATGTTTACCTACAAAGGGTCTCCAACATTTAGCAAGTGTCTCAAAGAAAAACCAGAGATCCACGGAGTGGAAGGTTCCTGGGTTATCCCAACCTGGAATTTCTGCATCAAAATTATAATAGTATATTGGGGGACTAGACTCTGTGTTTTGATTAGCATGCGCCGCAATACGTATTGCATATTCAATACTGCTTACGGCTGCTATCTTTTTAACTTCTTCTATATTGGACGACTCGGCATTACAAAGCTTCAAAAAGGTGTCGGCATCATTCCCAAACATATCGGCGGCCATTGTCTTGAAGTCTTCAAGTGAATCGACATTTGGAATACTAAAAAACTCAGAGGACGTGTGTCCAAACATGGTTGGAACCATGAGACGCTTGTTTTCAAGAAACAATTCAAGCGAGTTGCCTACACAAAACGTCTGATCAACGACACTTCCCCAGAACTTACCGTACTCCACCGCCTTATCTCGGAGATAAACAGAGTCTAATTGCCTTGCTTCATCAAGCGAAGATACACCAATATATTCAAAAAATTTCACGCCCTCCTGCTCCGCTTCCGGCAGGTTTCTCAAAAATCTCGGACTATTAGGCCCCGGGTAAAGCTCAGTAAAGATCCCGCTTTGAATAATTGCCCGCTGAAAAAGCCCTTCATTCTGCGGAGAGGTAAGTTGGCTCATCACACTTCCACCGCCGGCAGATTGTCCTCCTATCGTGATGTTGTCAGGGTCTCCGCCGAAAGCCGCTATATTGCGTTTGACCCATCTTGTGGCTGCTTGCTGATCGAGATTTCCAAAATTAGCAGGGGCTTCTGGCGCTTCCAAAGTGATTTCCGGATGTGCTAGAAAACCAAATACATTTAGCCGATAGTTAATGGTGACTACCACGATCCCGCGTCTTGCGATCCGTTCACCGTCAAATTCCATCTCCGCTGTATGACCTACCTGCAGCCCGCCGCCAAAATACCAAACATATACGGGAAGCTTTTCATCGGTCTGATTGGCAGGCGTCCATACATTGAGATAGAGGCAGTCTTCATTCATGGCAATGTCGGGTTCCACAGCCCACTCCCGCGTGTAAATATTGTTCTCGTCAATCTCTTGTCTCACCTGCATTGAAATTGGCGCAAATTCATAAGCTTTAAGAACACCTTCCCAGTCTTTTAGGGGCTGAGGGGCACGCCATCTATTTTCACCCACAGGCGGAGCTGCAAAGGGAACTCCTTTGAAACTAGTAATCCGCGGATCGGCCGCCGGCAATCCTTGAACCCATCCTTGCTCAACCTTCACTTTTCTAAGCATATCCATCGTTCTCCTTTATGCAGCCGATTTTTTAAAAATATGAATTCATTAATAATGAACAACCAAGGTCTATGATAGAAAGCGGTTTCAAAAGTATTCATTTCATTTGTTGCAATTGTTTCCTTTCATCCGGCTTACTCCTGCTTCTTCCCACCTCTCTATAAGTTACTAATTTCCACTTCGGGTACTTTTGTTATGTAGTAAAATTGTAGAATATTAACCTAATTAATACAATGATATATGTAATATTATTAATTGATAAATACGACTCCAAAGTCAAAAAATAGCGATGCAAAAACCCCCACTATCATCATTACAGAAGTGGAGGCTATTTTGATTTTCACTATTTAATGATTGCATCTTTATAAACTCCGAACAGTCTATATGTTATGACTTCGTCACACCAAGTTCAGATAATCGTGTTGATTTCACCAAATAGGAAGGAAGGCTCGGAAACAATTGACCGATGATGGGGAAAATTTGATTTGCTTTTGAAAAAGCCATCTTTTGAATCCTTCTGGCCCTGCGCAGTAAATCGGAAAACTCCCGATTCGCTTCCAATGTGTAATTGCTCTCCCACTCCAAATAAGTCAGCTTACCTTTGAGATACTGGTCTGTAGCAATCGAACAGATCATCGAAGAACGAAGCGCAATCGACATTCCATCTCCGCAGAGCGGCGGAATCATGAGCATCGCATCGCCTATATGCGGAAAGAAAGACCAGGGTTCCGGTTCTTCGGATAATCTTACAGGGGATATAGATACCTGGGTACCTTGTACCGGCATTCCCTTCGATAACCGGTCTGATAACCGGGGATTGGTAGAGGCTGCTTCGCTTAGAATCTCCTCAATCGATTTACCACTGCGCTGCACCATATCAAAGGACAATAATGCGGCTATGTTAACTACACCCTCTTTTACAGGAGAAATCCCGACATATCCTCCATCGCAAAAATATAGTTCAACCTCGTCTGCTGCTTGTATTCCGGAATAGTGTGATTTTACACCAACAAATACTTCGAGATCCTTTCGCTCTGCCTCCTGATCCGCTGGTACTCCTCGAGGCTTTCTAATTCCGTAAGCTCCAATGACTGCTTTGGCATGATAAGTTTCCCTTATTTGCCCTTGCCTTGTCTCTATGAGATAAGTGTGATCTTCTTGTTGCTGAACATGGGTAACCATCGCTTTTGTCTTGATCTTGACGCCGAGTTCGAGCGCCTTTTTATGAAGCATAAGGTCAAGTTCATACCTGCTGATGCCCCATGCCTCACCCGGTAGACGGGCTTCCATCTCTTTACCGCTCGGCAAAATAATTCTGGCTTGTTTCATTATTGTTGGATTAACTCCATGCTCAAGTGGATTCACTCCAAGATAAGCCAGCATTTCCTTCGTCTCGGGGGACATAAATTCGCCGCATGTTTTATGTCTTGGGAATACTTGCTGGTCTATGAGCAGAACCTGATGCCCTTTTTCAGCTAGCTGAATGGCAGCCGCGCTGCCCCCAATACCGGCTCCCATAATAACCACATCGATCATGTTGTTCATATTGTTCATGTTGTCCATCTTCTTCGCCCCTCCCTTCTTCTTCTATTTTCACTCTCTAGGTATGACGACCGCATAACGGAATAGAGGTTTCCATGAATAGGTCATCGTCTTATGATTCAGTTTTGATTTTAGGTCGTTCCAGTCCTCGTGTGTAAATCCTTTGGCAACAGAGAGCGGACCATCGTGCCGAATATACCTGTTTCTTGATATCATTCGTGTCGTTAACCATACTGCCGTGTAAGGTACCGGATGCCGGTGAATATCGTTAATAACCACACCATATTTGGAAGACCTCAGCATGTGACTCACGATTTCAACGAGCTCCTGTCCCTCGAAATGATGTACGAACTGAGAACCCGTCACGATATCTGCATATCCTTCCGGCAGAGACTTTACATCAGCCCTGACCACATTTACTCGCTTTTCATCCCGAAAATAAGATCGCGCTTCTTCGCAGGCTTCTTCCGTTAGATCGACAAGGATAATCTTCATCTCAATTCCTTTGCTGTCTGCCCATGTAAGAAGTTTGCGATTGACGTCTCCTGATCCGGCGCCGACATCAAGCAGTGTCAGCTCACTCGGTCTACCGATCTCCGTCCATAGCTTCTCTACACCATAACAAGTGGGACCAGGAGCACCAAAAATCTTGTTTAGTCTTCGTAAATGCTTGAGTGCTTCGCTCAGTTCTTCGCCGCCTAGGGAGAAATCATCCATAAGTTCATCTTCTTTTGCTCTTGTTGAAAGATTTCTAAAGATAGACATGGGAAGGCTCCGTTTCAGCTACTTGATAGGCAGGGACATATGTAAACTGCATCAGTTCTGCGGTAAGACCAGGACCAAAGGCCATAGCAATCCCCTTTGTTTTTTCCTGATTCTTATCTCTCATATCTTGACGCATAGCAGCAAGTACAAACATAATCGTGACAGATGACAGGTTCCCTGCGTTTTTAAGAATATCCCTGCTGTATTTCGTCTGATCATCACGAAGCTCAAGCACATTTTGTACCGAATCAACAATTCCTTTTCCGCCTGGATGGATTGCCCATAACTCAGGAAGCTTGTCCCCTTCTAACAATAGTTCTAACTCTGGAGCAAGATATTCACCTAATAGTTTGGGAATTCGCGGAGAAAGGTAGAGATCAAATCCCGCATTGCCTACTTCCCACGTCATATCTTCTGTTGAATCAGGCAGCAGAACGGAATACCCTTTCCCAAGTTCGAAATAGGAACTATGATTCTTGTCAGCTTCCCCAATCACGCACCCAGCTGCCCCGTCTCCAAAGAAGGAAGCTGCAAATAATGCCTCTCGATCCATCGCAGGTTGAAAATGTAAACTGCTCAGTTCTACACAAACAACGAGAACTTTTGATTCCGGAGAACCTTGAACTACATCTCTTGCCATTTGGATCGCTTTGAGACCCGCCGCGCATCCTTGGAAAATCAACGGAAGCCGGTTCACGCGTGGTGATAAACCAAGCTCTTTCATTAACATCACATCAAGCCCAGGAAGAAACTGTCCCGTACAGCTCACCGTAATCAGATGCGTAATTTCACTTTTATCTATACCGCTGTCAAGTAATGCGGCTTTCGCAGCCGTAAGCCCAAGGGGAACAGATTCCCTTTTGTATGTATTCATTCGTTCTTCCGTAGTAGGTACCCCGGATAAATCATTAGATGGCAAATATCTGCACTCGGTTGAAGATTTTTTGGTGAATTCCGGCTCAACTGTATAACGCATCTCTACTCCGCATGATCTAAATATCCTTCGTGCAAACCGGGCCAGGTCGGGCCGGTCCTGGAGGGAAGAGGTGATCAGTTCCGATATATCTGCTTGCGGGATCGGATGTGAAGGCAGTGCGGTACCCATGCCTAATATAGAAATGCCAGTAAATTGTGAATTTTGTGTCATCTTTTACCTCCTCATTGTATTCAACGAATTTCGTTCATTGGGTTCAGGAATAACCGTTCTTTCGTTAACCCTATTGTATTAACTATCTGTATTCATCTCTTTCGATAAGTATGATGTTCTCTGAATTGAATAGGTAATGAAACGTCTCATTCAAGAAAGAAAACGGGTCGAATCTTCTCAAATTAGGTCACACAATACTCACAGAAGAAAATTATCAAGCGTTTTTACTACACAAATGGTATCAATAGTGACATAACACGAAATTTTTATCCCACTTTTATAATTATTTACCCTTAACAAATCATTTGAAATCAATAAAAATAAGAGTGAAACTGGTAAGTAAATACCAGTCATCCCATTTTGAAGGAGGCTATTAATTTTGGCAGAACAAAGCTTGCTTGAAAGAAAAAGTTTCCGTTTTCGTATTTTGCTTGGCTTAGCATTTGCTCTGGTATTAGGTTTAGTAACCGCAGGAATCGCTTCAGCACACGGGTACCTAAACTCCCCGCAAAGCCGTGCTTTCCTCTGTAAACAAGGACAGAATACAGGCTGTGGTAATGTACAATATGAACCTCAATCGCTTGAAGCAAAAGGTAACTTTCCTGCAGCAGGTCCTGCTGATGGTCAAATTTCTGGAGCTGGCATCTTCCCAGAAATGAATGAACAATCTCCAACAAGATGGAAAAAAGTTGATATGAATACGGGTAGTAATACCTTTAACTGGACGTTAACAGCAGCCCATGCAACAAAAGAATGGAAATATTACATTACTAAACCAGGCTGGGATCAAAGTAAACCGATTACTCGTTCCAACATTGAACTCTTTTGTAAAATTGATGACGGAGGAAAAAGACCTGACTTTACTGTAACGCATACTTGCGACATTCCTTCGGACCGCAGCGGGTATCATATTATTCTCGCAGTATGGGAAATCTCCGATACTGGAAACGCTTTCTACAATACAATTGATGCAAATATTGCAGGCAGTGGCGGCGGAGCAGCGGACACAGCTGCACCAACAGCACCAGCGAGCCTGCGTTCTTCTAACGTAGCAGCTACGGCGGTATCCCTGGCTTGGAATGCAGCTACGGATAATGTAGGTGTAACAGGCTACGATATTTACCGTGGAACTACGCTCATTGGCACCGTTTCAGGATCAACACTGACTTATACAGCTACTGGTTTAACAGCAAACACAAGTTATACTTTTACAGTAAAAGCAAAAGATGCTGCTGGAAACGTATCTGCTGCTAGTAATGTACTTACCGTACAAACAGCTGCTGTTTCTACACCTGACACTACAGCTCCTACAGCTCCGAGCGGACTTCATTCCATGACAGTAAATGCCAATTCAGTCTCTCTTATGTGGTCTGCTTCCACTGATAACGTAGCTGTAACCGGTTATGATATCTATAATGGCAATACACGGGTAGGCAGTGTGTCTGGATCAACACTTGAATACACAGTCACTGGTCTTACAGGCAGCACGAATTATACCTTTACTGTGAAAGCGAAGGACGCTGCAGGGAATGTTTCCGCTGCTAGCAATGCATTAACCGTCACAACTTCTGCTCCGTCAACGTCAGCGCCGGAATGGTCTTCTGGAACCGCCTACAAAGCGAATGACCTTGTTACTTATAACGGGGTTGTCTATAAATGCATTCAACCTCATACTGCTTTAACCGGATGGGAACCTGTTACAACACCAGCCCTTTGGTCTGTTAATTAATCATTAAACTATTTCGTCATCAAAAAGGAGACCCATAAAGGGTCTCCTTTTTGATGACGTCGACTTTTCTGCAACAACAAACTTTATAGTTAGTTGATTTATTTTAAAGATATATTAATTAGGCAGAACTAGGTTTAGCATTCACAATCGACTCAAGCTGTCTCGAAATGGTGACACGTTCATATTTTAATTGCCAGATTTGTTCCGTCACTTTCTTCTTCACTTTCAAATCTGTCTCTTCTTTTAATTGTTTAAAAAGTTCTAGTAATTCATCATTAAGTGCATCGAATCGTACCCATAGATCGCTCCGGGCAGGCAACTCTTCTTGCTGAACAGACTTCGCTGCACAACTACGCATTTGCTCCAAAATCGATTGTCTCCATGCTTCGTCCTTCATTTGGGTTGCATAATTCAAGAGGTCTAGATAATCATCCATTTGTAAGGACTTTGTTTGATTTTGTATGTTCATAGTCAACCTGCATCTCCTTCGCTCTCTTTTACCTAGTATTATACTAGGTATTGTAAGATTTACAACACTTTTTTCTATTTTCTGATGTTTTCTACGCTTGCCCTACACATCATAAGCAGACTCCATCATAAACGGATGATAAAAAAAGCCCGCTTGCAAACGCAAGGGGCTGGTGTAAGCATCATTACTGGTCAAGTGTATATAAAGGAAGATCGGTAGGAAGCGGTTTTGGAGTTTCGCATGTACTTTGCATCGTATAATGTTTGCCTTCGCTTGATGCATCATGAAATGCCCACATCGCTTCCAGTACATGGTACGCAAGTGCACCGCTTGCTCTATGACTGCGCCCGCTCCGAATGGCGTAAGCCATGTCTGCAGGACCAATTCCCCGTGTATTTCGGTCATATCCAGGAAGAAGCGGAACTTCGGTCCACTCTGCATCTCCCATCCCTCTCCATTTTACGGGACCGCCAAAGGTGTTCGGATCAGGAACGAGAAGTGTTCCTTTCGTACCGTGTATCTCTATGTTGGGAAGCGTACTTCCGCCAAAGATATCAAAACTTGTAATTATACTTGCTACTGCTCCACCTTGAAATCGGATTAGACCCGTGACATGTGTGGGAATATCGACCTTAACCTTTTTCCCGCGTTTCTTGTGACTTGTAATTTCCCGTTCTTCAAGTGCAGCACTTGTCATACCAGTAATGCTTGCAATCGGACCAAGCAGCTGAATCAGCGCTGTTAAATAATAAGGTCCCATATCAAACATCGGGCCTCCGCCTGCAGCATAATAGAACTCGGGATCGGGATGCCAATGTTCATGTCCACGGCTCATCATAAAAGCAGCGGCACTAACTGGAGTCCCAATACGTCCCTCTTCAATCGTTTTCAAAGCAGTCTGAATTCCTGTTCCAAAGAAAGTTTCCGGTGCACACCCTACCAGTAAACCAAGCTCAGCCGCGCGGTCAAGTACTTGTTTCCCTTCTTCCCGAGTCACGGCGAGCGGTTTTTCCACGTAGACATGTTTTCCCGCCTCAAGCGCCTCTAAACACACACTCGCATGGACCGCAGGAATCGTCAGGTTAATAACAAGCTCAATCTCAGGGTCAGCTAACAGTTCAGGAACCGTGAGCGCTTTAGGAATCTGATACGCTGCTGCTTGTTCCTTAGCACGTTCCAAATCAAGATCGGCACAAGCGACAAGTTCGAGGATTTCAAACTTACTGCAATTCTCCATATAAATTCCACTTATTTTACCGCAGCCAATAATACCTACCTTCACTTTATCCAAGCGTAAAATCTCCCTTCACCCAGTTCTTATTCTTACAGCTGATTATCGGCCATGCCTGTATAAGCAGTCGCGGCAGTATTTCTTGAATCGACTAATGTTTTACCTTCAGCGGCCCATAAAAGACCGCGAGTCATGATCTCTCTGACAGAAGGCTGCTCCATAATATCCGCATGATGGCCCAGCGAATTATAGAACACCCGGCCTTGCCCCCATTTTTTCGTCCATACGACAGGCATATCGACAGCCCCATTAGCACTGTGCGGACCTTCTACCTGCGGGAATCTCGTTGTAGCAAGAACCTCTACTGCTGGGTCAACATGAAGATAATACTGTTCACTTTTCACCTGAAAATTGTCTATTCCTGCAAGCAGCGGACTTGAACTGTATTTGATCTCCACCGTATACTCGACACCGTCATTGCCTGGATGAGCTACCCATTGCCCGCCCGTCATAAACTGCCAATCCACATTCGTTCGGAAGGAGTCACACATTCCTCCATGACACCCAGCAAGGCCTACTCCGCTAATGACTGCAGCTGACACATTCTCCACATACTTCTGTTCAATCGTACCCATTGTCCACATCGGCACAATTAGGTCCAGTTCACGAAGTTTTTCTGCATCCGCATAAGCATCCAGTGTATTTGCCAGTTCTACTTCAAACCCAGCCTCGGTAAGCCACTCATCAAATAATGCTGATACCAATTCAGGTTCATGACCGTTCCATCCACCCCATACAATTAGTGCTTTTTTCATTGGTTTATATCCTCCATTTCGGTAAGTTCAACCCAGCGACGTTCTTGTACTGACTTCTCCACTGCTTCTAATACGGCCTGACAAGCTACTCCATCTGAAAAATTAGGAACCGGCTGGCGATCTTCTTCGATTGCGTTCATAAACTCTACCATCTCATGAGTAAACGTCTGATCAAATCCAATCGGATGTCCTGCAGGCCACCATGCTTCTGCATATTTGTGAGCTGCATCTGTTGCGAGAACACGGCGGAAGCCTTGTACGTCTTCCTCATCACTTGTAAAGTAAACATCCAGCTCATTCATCCGTTCAAAATCAAATCTGACACTGCCTTTACTGCCATTCACCTCAAACGAATTCGTGCTGCGATGACCAGCGGCGAATCTAGTCGCCTCAAAGCTTCCAATGGTACCGTTTTCAAATTTAGCTAAAAACAGCGTTGCATCATCAACAGTGACAGGCCCTTTTTCCGTGTTTGCATTTCCTTTTGTAGCTGTAAGCCCAGTCATTGCGGATGCAATAGGACGCTCTTTAATAAAGGTCTCGCTCATGCCGACGACTTCCTTGAACTCTCCAACCAGAAAACGTGCCATATCGATCAGATGAGCGCCAAGATCCCCATGCGAACCGGAACCAGCAATCTCCTTTTGCAAACGCCATACGAGCGGAAACTCAGGGTCCAAGATCCAGTCCTGTAAAAAGGTCGCGCGGAAATGATAGATTTTACCGAGTCTTCCGCTTTCAATCAGATCCTTAGCAAGCTGTACCGCAGGTGAAAAACGATAATTAAAACCGATCATATGCTTAATTCCTGCTGCTTCTGCCGCAGTTTGCATCTCACGAGAATCCGCGAGTGAAAGCGCTAACGGTTTCTCACAAAAAATATGTTTGCCTGCTTTTGCTGCAGCAAGTGCAATCTCTTTGTGTACGTTGCTTGGTGCATTGATATCAATAAGATCAATATCTTCACGCTGGACGAGTTCTTTCCAATCCGTCACACTTTCCTGCCAGCCAAACTGTTCTTGTGCTTCTTTTACGGCTGCTTCATCGCGTCCGCAGATGACGGCCATTTCTGGCTTTTTTACTTTTGGGAAAAACATAGGAACACTTCGGTAGGCATTACTGTGCGCCTTTCCCATAAATTTATATCCTACCATTCCAACACGAATTGAACTCATCCTTACATCCTCCTCGTTAGTTATTTACATGGGTATTTCCTCTAGAAGAAGCCCGAACAATAAGCTCAGCTTGCAGCAATTCTCTTACCGGTTCGTCAAACCATGTACGGAAAAGCTCAGCATCATTACCTATTTGCAGTAATTTATTAGCTGCGATCATTCCCATTTCATAAAAGGGAACGCGTACACTGCTAAGCGGAGGTACCGTAATTTCAGCTGCATCCGAATCATCATATGCGACTATTTTCGGGTACTTCTCTTCAGGAATTTGCCATTCTCTGAACTTTTGCAGCACACCGATGGCCATACGATCGTTTGAGACAAACAAGCCATCCATCTCAGGAAGTAGCTCCCTCATTTTCTCTGCTGCCTCATATCCGCTTCGGCGGCTAAAATTACCTTCGAACAAATAACTTGAATCGAGATGAAGATCTCCTTCGGCCAAAGCCTTTTGATAACCTGAAAGACGATCTGCACTGTTGGAATACGTTAATGGTCCATTTAAAAATCCAATATGACTACATCCTTGCTGAATCAAATGTGTGACAGCCTGCCTGCTGCCTTCCACATGATCCACATCCACTTCAGGAAAGGACTCTCCCTTAAAATGCTGGTTCACCACAAGAAAAGGATGTCTTGCCTCTTTTAATTTACGAATGGCTTCCCGCTCGCCCGGCTCATCCCTAGATCCCAGAATAATAAGAGCATCTACCTTCTGAGCCAGAAAAAAAGATTCATATTCCTGCGGTTCCTGCTCACTTCGAAATAACAACAGCAGATCATATCCTTGCTCACGAACAGCACTGCCGATACCGCTTAGCATTTCTGAGAAATAATAGCTTGAGAACAATCGTGCTTTGGGGATATACGGCAGAACGACACCAAGATTACCGCTTCGATTTCTCGCAAAACTGCGTGCAAGCGCACTCGGCACATATCCCAGTTTTTCTGCTGCACGAAGTACCTTGGAGCGCGTTTCCTCTTTCATGGGGCCAACCCCATTCATGACTCTAGAAACGGTGGCTTCCGACACCCCGGCAAATTCGGCAACTTCCTTTCGTGTAGCGATAAGATATCCACTCATTTCCATTTAATGTACGCGCGTACATTTTCTCATGTCTTTCCATTACTGTCAATAAAAAAGAAAATATGGGATTAAAAAAGATAACCTTCTGGGGACTGGATCTTCACTTACGTAAAGGAGTTTTACATATTTAACATAAAACCCGGCAAACTTCACAGGAGAAATTTGCCGGGTCTGTATAAGCATATGCTGATATTAAAATGGGGTCGATTACCCACTGATATTCGCTTTCTTTTTATGTGTAAGGAATAGACTTGGAATGAAGATTATAACAAATACGATGGCGGATAATAAGAATCCAGCCTGATAGCCTTTTAAACTGCTTGCTGTCGTTGGTTCCATTCCTTGTACAAAAGATGCGACAGTGGTTGCGATAACCGCCGAACCAAAACTTGAGCCAAGGTTTTCTATAATATTGATCCCCACACCTGCTTGTGGAAGTTGTTTGTTATCAAGTCCAGTATAAGCGTCGCTCGTTAACGGAAGGTTAATACCTCCCACACTGGTACCGCGAATAAACAATATGATAGATATCCATATCATGCTTGTTTTATCAGTGATAAAAATAAGTGGAATAGATCCAATCAGCGAAAGAGCAAGACTGACCATAACTACATATTTCGCTCCAATACGATCAATCCACTTTCCGATAACAGGCCGAGTAACAAGCATCCCAACTCCCTGAGGGATTAAAGCAAGCGATGCTTCAATTGGCGTAAAATTACGAAAGATTTGAAAATACATTGGAAGTATTAACATGGGGCCCATAATAGCGAAATTTGCCAAGAATAAACCGGTGCTCGATGCTAAAAAAGTCTTGTGTGTAAACAAATTCAAAGGGAGCACAGTTTGATATTTTCTGATTCGATTATATACGAGGTAAATAACACCTAATGCAAAGCCGATACCCATCCATAGGATTGTTTCACCATTATTAAATGTTGCATGATCTGCTGCTTTCGTAATACCGTAAATCAAGGTCGTGCTCATCAAAGATAAATTCACAATTCCAAAAACATCGAGCTTACTTTCCTTATTAAATGGTTCAAAATTTGGAATGTATTTCATCATAAGTGGTGCTGTAATCAAAACGATAAACACGTTAATGAAGAAAATCCACTGCCATGATGCACTATGAACAATGAATCCCCCAATAACAGGCCCTAAGATGGGACCAAGAATCATAGGTGTGCTGACAATTGCTATCACTTTCCCTAGATTCTCTTGGCCTGCTGTCTTAACCAAAAGAGTTGACATAAGTGTGGTAATAATCCCAGCGCTAAATCCTTGAAGCAAACGCAGGATAATGAAACTATAAATGTTCCAACTAACTCCAACAAAAAAAGAAATTACGCCAAAGGCAGCGACAGCGCCGATAAAAATTTTCTTTCCGTTAAATTTGTCCATAAGCCATCCAGAAATCGGAACTGCAATTGCAAGAGCTAAAACATAACCAGTAATGGACCATTGAATGATATCCAGTGTCGTGTTGAAGTCTTTAATTAGTGAACTTACGGCGATGTTCACCATTGTTGAGTCCAGCATCGGAGCAATGGCTCCGAGTGCGATTGCCCAGGCAGCTGCAAGAATACCTTTTGGTATTCTTTGTTCCTTAGAGTTGTATTTTGACATATCATTTTCCTCCACTTTCTTTGTTTCCGTGTCAACAAAAATATCACCATTTTGTTTCCTTGTCAACAAAATGGTGATAAAAAAAGCAGCCCTTCCTCAGCGGAGCGGACTGCCTTCAACTTTATTACACTTATTTATTTAAATTAATTAATAGATAAATTTTGTTTCTTTATTTCTTCATCTAAATGTTTGCTGTACTTTTCGACGAAGCTAAGCAAACTTTCCAATTGTTCTTCGGTAATTTGTTCAAATACGACTTTGTCTCGTTCTTGAAACTCTTTGTGCAGTTCCTCATGAATTTTGTAAATCACTTCTCCCTGCTCCGTAAGTCTAAAATAAATTTCTTTTTTATTATTCGACTTCTGATAGGTTTCAATTAAGCCTCTATTTATCAGCTTTTTAGTTATTTTACTTATAGCCCCTCTTGTCATATAGAGCGACACCGCAAGTTTTGTCACATTCGCATCTACATTTTTTCCAATGCTATCAATACAGTGCACTTCAGAAGGTTTATACCCCTTAAGACTGCCTTCCATCTTAGACTTATTAATCCAAGCCATCTTATTAAATAAGTCCCTGACATTCATTATAAGTTGTTCTTGTTCATTCATGACTTGTCCTCCCACTAGTGGTGGTACACTAAAAATACAATACCGAATTTCCGTAACCCGTAACAAAGATAAACTAATTATAATATATTAATATTAATTTACCTAAGAATAAAAATAATTGATGCTTCTCCTTGAAAACTCAATTTTCCTATCTCTCATCTGTTTATGTAAGTTTAAATTTATACTCTCAGAAAAGATTGGTTAATTTTTCATCCGTTCCTCGGAGCCCATAACATGACTGCCACACCTGCGAGACATAACAACGCACCAATCCAGTCATATACGTCAGGCGTCTTTTTATCAATGCCCCAGCCCCAAAGTACAGCCATAATAACAAATACGCCTCCATAGGCTGCGTAAACTCTCCCGAATGAAGGGAACTGCTGCAGTGTTGGAATCACTCCATATAAGACAAGAATGAGACTGCCTGCAATCCCATACCCGTACGGTCTTCCCTCGCGAAGCCATAACCAGACCAAGTACCCGCCTCCGATTTCAGCAAGTCCTGCGATCATGAATATAAATATAGATATCATCATTTCTTATTTTCTCCTTTTGCCTGCCTGTTATTGTTGTCTCAATGCTAGTGATTATAGCAGAATTAGCCATAGTAACGAGACGAGAAAGGCAGCCGATTCTTACATTATGTTTCCGACACAAAAAAACCCTGCTCCACATGAATGAGCAAGGTTCCTACTTAAAAGATGAGATGCGGACTGTCCCCTCGTTTCGTCAATCTCTCTAATGTTCAGGTAAATAATCCGTGGTGAACACCGTTTTCACATCCATCTCTTGATCAAGAAGACCAATCTCTATAAGCTGCTTCATAAGTTCCGTCCAGCGTTCCTCTGTCATGTAGCCAACTCCATGTTCCTCGGCATCATAACCATACACATATTCACGCTGCGCCTCTTCGCCAAATGCGATTTCATCTTCAGACAAATTTGTGTTTACTTCATTTATTTTTTTGTTGATTTTTTCATAGTTTTCTTTGTAATTATTCCAGCCTTCTACCGTCCCGCCGATAAAAGCTTTCACGGTTTCGGGATGTTCTTTCAGGTATTTCTCCGTTGTATAAATAACGGCCGCATACGGTTTATAATCAGAATCAGCAATGAGCTTTGTCTTCACTTTCACGCCTTGTTTCTCAACGACAAAGGGCTCTCCATTAACGAAGGATTGACTGGCTGACTGTGGATCTTCGATAAAATTGCTGTGTTGTCCGGTATACGCCACTTCTTTGACGGAATCCAATTTGTATTTATGTTTGAGAAATTCCCAGTAAGGCTGACCTTGCTGTATAAATACCGTCCGTCCGTTTAAGTCTCCAAAATCAGTAATTCCTGATTCTTCATGGTACATCAGTGCTTGCGGACTGATCTGGAATGTAGTTGCCAGGGCTACAATGGGAATTCCTTCTTTACGTGCCAGTAAAATTTGGTCCGCATGCGCTACCCCAAACTCCGCTTTTCCAGAAGCAACAATCTGAATAGAAGAGACCTGCGGACCCCCAGGTTCAATCGTCACATCTAGATTATTAGCATCATAGATTCCTTCTTCTTCCGCTGCGTAAAAACCACCGTGTTCCGATTTAGCAAACCAGTTGAGCACTACTTTCACAGGTGTCTTCGTTGTTTGCTCCGGGGTATCTGCGGCCTGATCAGGGTTGTCTGAGCTGGTTCCTCCTCCGCAGGCAGTTAACGCCATACTCAAAACAATCAATAATGCTCCAGCCTTAACCACATTTTTTCTGCGTTTCCCTGACTTCTTCATCCCCATCACTCTCCGCTTCCCCTCATTTTTCTTCCTTCTTCTCTACTTTAAAATAGTCTAGTTCTTCTAAAGAAAGGATGTCCTTTAGGCTTTTGCCTTACTGCTGTTCCAAAAGCCCTCATGTATGGCAGCAATCTCATCTGCAAGTTCGGGAAAAGGCCCAATGACCTCAATACGCTTCTGGCCTCTTGCGAAAATTTCTCGGCAAGGCAGATCAAAGGTTGGATTTTGCGGATCATCTCCAGTCAGTGCCAAGAGTTCCTTCTCGGATATTCCATATACCACTCTGCCGAGATTGCCCCAATACATAGCTCCCGCACACATTGCGCAAGGTTCTGCCGTCGTATATAAGGTACAATCCCATAGAAAGTCCGGACTATATGTATGTGAAGCCCTTTCCATTAAGGCCGTCTCTGCATGACCTGTGCAGCGATGTTCTGTGATCTCCACATTGCCTTGCTCCATTAAGATGCGGCCGTCCTTGTCAACTAGCAATGCCCCAAACGGCGTGTTTCCGCTATCCCGAGCCATCCGCGAAATTTCAATTGCTCTTCGTAAAAAAGTAAGGTGTTCTTTCTGATTTTCTTGACTCCCCATGTTCATCGCTCCTTGTGTCTCTGCTATAGTTCGATTTTAGCTACATTCATTTTATGCGTCAATTAATCTAACACATATTCAGTATGATGAATAAGATTCACTACACTTTTTGTTAAAAGGGACATAAGAGTTATCTTGTTTACTATGATATATAAGAAATCGGCAAGATACCCTCCATTACACTTACATATGAAGTTAGATAAAGAGGACGATATACATTGTCGTATAAATAAGTTATTAAAAATTGATTTTGACATTCTAAATACGCTATATTGGATTATATTTACATATATAGATGGTGAGGTGGTTTCGTAGTGAAATTCATCATTTCATTTAGTTTGGTAGTCATGAGCATGGCCCTCGAGTTGTGGACAGGATGTTTCCGTAAAAATACGGACTTTTACGATC
Organism: Paenibacillus polygoni; assembly: GCF_030263935.1. Taxonomy (NCBI): domain Bacteria; kingdom Bacillati; phylum Bacillota; class Bacilli; order Caryophanales; family Paenibacillaceae; genus Paenibacillus; species Paenibacillus polygoni. The sequence continues at coordinate 3,133,404 of NZ_CP127162.1, forward strand.
GGCACGCTACTACCCGCACGAAAATAGGCTACATGTTGTTTCTCGTCTCTGCACTGAGTGCAGTTACACTCCTTACCTTCTGGATCACTATGCAAATCGATAAATAAGATATCACGATCATCATTTACATTTACATTTGGATTTCACATAAACGATAAAGCCCCGTCTCCTTATGGATTCGAGGCTTCTTTATTCTTTTTGGATCATTTTCATCTATTCTCTTTTCTGTTCTCGTTTATTCATGTTCAGCTCTGGATGCAGCTGCCGCTTGCTGTACCGCACGGATGATTCCCCCATAACCGGTACAGCGGCAAAGATTGCCGCAAAGGGCTTTTTCGATCTGCTCGGTCGAAGGATTAGGATGATGCTCCAGTAAATTTGCGGTACTAAGGATCATCCCTGGTGTACAATACCCGCACTGAAAACCGCCTTCCTCAATAAAAGCTTGCTGAACCGGATGCAGATCCGTCTCGTTAGAAGGAGCAAGCCCTTCAATGGTCTGAATCTCCTGTCCGTTACATTGATAGGCCATGAGCAGACAGGAATTCACCGGTTCCCCGCCAAGTAATATCATACAGGCCCCGCACCTGCCAATTTCACAGGAGATTTTGGTACCCGTCAGCAGTAGACGATCTCTAAGAATGGTCACCATCCGCTCCGTCGCAGGCACCTCCATCTCCACCTGCTTCCCATTAATTGTGCCATTCCAGTTCATGTACGTTGTGCCCTCTGCCATGGGTTAACCCCTTCTTTCCATTCAGAATGCATTGGAATCGTAAGCTGCTCTCTATTAATTGGCAATTTATTCAGCCAAATCCCCGTTGCTTGATGAACTGCCGATACAATGGCCGGAGCAAGTGCCACGGAACCAATCTCACCAATCCCTCTAGGTCCAAAAGGATCATTTTCAGGTAAGTTTTCAATTGCTTCCACCGTGATTTTTTGCTGCATATCCTGAAAGGTAGGAATTAAATAAGTATCCAGATTGGTCGTTACATACATGCTATGATCCATTATTGCATCCTCCATTAAGGTGAAGCCGAGTGCCATCCCGCTTCCTCCCTCAATCTGGCCTATATACCCCATCGGATTTATGACTGGACCTGCGGCCACAATATGTTTAATCTCTTCTACTTTAACCTCACCTGTCAGCGTGTTGACTTCCACTTCTGCAATTACCGCTGCATAGGTATAGAGAAAATGTCCGCCCATTACTTCATCCGGCGTAGTTGGATATTGAAATTTTGTATCAAAGATAAGATCCTCTTCCGAAGCAAGATTCGCAATTTCCAAGTAAGATAACACTATCCCCTCTTGTTCATTCGAATCCGGATTACGTCTCCTGTGCCAAATTCCTCCCGCTCCCGTAACTAACTCAGATGCAGGCAGCCCGGTTGCCTGCGCACAAAGTTCTATTAATGTGTCGGTAAAAGGGATTTTCAACCGCTGTAAAGCCATCCAAGCCATCGTTGTGGACCGTGAAGCAGTGCTTGAACCACTGTGCGGAACCCGGTCTGTATCTCCAATTACGATCTCTATGTCTTCCGGGGTGCAACGAAAAATATCGCATAACATGATCTCCAGCGTAGACACAAGTCCTTGCCCGAACTCTTCATAACTAAAAGCAGCTTCGATTTTCCCAGAAGCATTCAGCTTGAGTCTTCCCCCGGCAGGATCTGGAATCCCGTAACCAAGGCCCGCACCATGCATCGCAAGAGAAGCGCCGATTCCTTTTTTTATCCAAGGTGCTGCTAAAGAGCGTGACAGTGACTCTGACGAAAAATCAAAGAAAGAGACAGCCTCTGTTCCTTTTGTATCCATTTGTCCTTCTCTTTTCTTCCACAGATCGGAATGTTCTACAGCATCCCATACTTCGTACAGTCCATTTGTAGCAAGGATCTGCTGCCCAAGCGGTCCTGGATCTGTGCTGCTCCGCAAATTACGCCGCCGAATCTCCCAGGGATCTATTCCAAGTAACGCGGCCGCCCGGTCCATTTGTCCCTCCATTGCAAAGATCGCCTGGTTGCCTCCAAATCCACGGAATTCTCCAGATACCCCGTTATTCGTATAGACAGACAACCCTTCTACATCCACACTTGGAATTTGGTACGGCCCCATCGAATGTTCTGTTGCAAAATTAAGTACAGGCGCTCCAAGTGTCGCATAAGCTCCTGTATCCGATAAAATGCGGACAAGATGAGAAGTCATCAACCCTTCTCTAGTAAAACCCGTCTCCATCTCGATCTTCATCGGATGTCGTTTGAGTCCAGCTCGGACCGATTCCTTACGAGAGTTATGAAATTTAACCGGTCGACCCGTCTTTAAAGCCAAAAGTGAACCATATGGCTGATCATTCAGTTCATCCTTCCCGCCGAAAGAACCGCCGATTGGGCTAGATACGACACGAATAGACTCTTCCGGCATATCGAGAATACGGGATAACTGCATCCGGTCTTTATACCCGTGCTGTGTCGGTGCATAAACGGTCAATCTACCATTGTCTTCCGGGACAAATAAACCGCCCTCTGTTTCCATATAGGTGTGCATTTGCCGGGGCGTATAATACACTTCTTTGATAACGAAGTCACTTTTTTGTAGATCAGTCCTTACATCACCCCGTTTCACCTCTGTTCTATGCAGTATATTTCCAGCGGGATGCAAAGAAGGCGCCCCTTCTTTAAGAGCAGCCTCAGGAGAACTTATAGGAGACAGCACTTCATAATCAACATGAATCAGATGAAGTGCCTGTTCGGCAATCTCAGGCGTATCCGCAGCAACCGCGGCAATCGCATCGCCCGTATATCTTACAAAATCCTCGCAAAATACAGGTTGATCCGGGGTAGCAATGCCAAATCCATTGAGTCCAGGCACATCCTTATGCGTAAGCACCGAATGAACCCCTGGCAAGACCTCTGCAGCGGAGACATCCACGCTTCTAATTCGAGCATACGGATAGTCGCTTCGTTTTACCCGGCCATACAGCATACCTGGCAGTGACTTATCTGTCAGATACTGCAGGGTACCCGTTACTTTTTCTCTCCCATCAGGACGTCTGTGCCACTTATCCCCGCTCGTCTCTTTGTTTAGCAGCATATTCCCCATCCCCTTCTCCAATGAACGTGGTTATACGGAGTACCTTGCGGATCTCATACTCTTCCATAATTCAGAAGCAAATAATCCTGCAGCCGCTTGTTTACGGTAAGAATCAGCAGCAAACGGATCGCTAATCGTGACAAATTCATCTTGTACGTGCTTCATTAGTTCAGATAAAGACAGACCGCTTACCGAAAACTGACGAATCCATTGTTCAGTTTCAAGGAGTCGCATCGCCGTTCCAGAACCTCCTCCTGCGGCCATAGCTAGTGAGGACCATTCGCCCTGAGCGTTCATTGTTCCCTGAAAAGCGACTGTGACCAGTGCAGGTGTAAAAGCTTCTCTTCTTCCGATTTTTCTAAAAAAAGAGACGGTATGACTCCCCTCCTCGGGTTTCTGCTCAAGCAGCGGAATCCAGATTTCAGTGAGAAAATGGTCCGCATTTCGCTGTCCCCCGCGCCATTCTTCCAGCCAATCCGTTAGTTTCGTCTCTGCAAGACCTGTGTCTGTCATCCACCTTAAACTTGCCTCATATACGAGCAGCACAGGAATAGAATCTCCCACTCCCGATACGATATTACCGCCAAGCGTAGCCAGATTACGAATCGATGGTGCGGAGATTACGTCAATAGCCTGACTTAGTATAGGAAAATGAGTTAGAACCCTCTCATGGGCACCGCAGGCATTCAGCCTCATTAATGCACCGATACAAAGTCCCTCCTCTTCTGCAGTACACGCATTCAGCTCTCGTATTTCTGCAAGACTAATTAAGTGCTTCGGCACTGGGGCCGTTCCCATTTCCCACTGGGTTCGCAGTAAAGTGGTCCCTGCCGCCCACTGGTAATGAGGTGCTACATGATCTGCGATCTTTCTTGCTTCTTCTATACTTTCCGGTTGCCATAACTCGGGATATACAATTCGTTCAGGTCCTATTCCCATATTCACACCCCTTACTTCACACCTCAGATGTAACAACCTTTATTCGTCCGTTTTATTCTTTGGCCAAATCAAGAAAAATCGACTTCCTTATACGAATCCATCAGCTTACCAAGATAAAGTAATGCATCAGGCGTATCTGCATCATAGAAGACTTCTTTGTCAAATGGGATTTGCTTCCCTGCATAAGCTGAGTTTCGAATGATGGACCTAGCCCCTGTATCACCTTCGAGCTTAAAAATTACAGAAGAGACCTTGCTTGATAGAAGCAGCGGAGGTTTCACTACATCCCCATCTTTTGCTGCAACATAGTGAAGTTCAGGTGCCGATGAGTATACATCTAGCAGAGCATTGATGTGTTCGGTTTGAACCAGCGGCTGATCCGCTAGTAAAATCAGAACACAGTCCATCCCCCTATCTGCTGCTTCCTTCCATCCGCAGCGAAGAGAATGACTCATTCCAAGCTTTGAATCCGTACATCTAGTAATGATTAGCCTGTCATTCGGCGAGTTTACGAGCCAGCGAAGCGGATCGTCTGCTCTGACGACCAAGATCACCAAATCAAGATGAGAATGGAGAGCCGCATTCACCGCATAAGAGCCGAGGGGAGCACCGCTCAGCGCAAGATTTATTTTATCCTCACCCATGCGCTGACTTTGACCCGCTGCGAGCACAACTCCTGCTGTCCGCATCGCTGTAAGCTCCCTTCGCGTAATCATGAACTGCTGTTTTATTACGTTTGACAGCAATGAGCTCAGCGGTGATCGCAACCGCTATTTCTTCAGGACCTTCCGATCCTATCGTAAGTCCAACAGGGGTATGCAAGTGAAGGAATGGCGGCAGTCCTTCCAGAAGTCTCGAAGTCCGGGTCCGGGAGCCTAATATACCTAAGTATCGATAAGAGGAATATTGTAATTGTTCGAGTAACGCTCGTTCCTTGGGGAATTGATGACTCATGAGGAGAAGATAATCCTGCTCCCTAACCTGAAAAGCGCGTAAGATTTCCTCAGGAAAGCCAGCAAGAAGTGCTGCATTTGGAAACCTACTTTCTGTGCATAAAGCTTCCCGCCAATCCGCCACCGTGACGCGAAATCCGGTACTCGCCGCAAGTTTAGCAAGGGTAATGGAATCATCACCTGCCCCTATAATGAGAAGTCTTGGTTTAGGCTGATAAGTATGAACATACCTTCCTTGAGCCATATCATTTTCGGTACTAAGCGAATTCTCACTTTTCTCAATCTCCCGGTGAACCTCCCGCTTCTGCTCGTTCCACTTGCGGCGGATGGTAACGGTATGCCCTTGATCCAGAGATAGCTTCATCTGCGTTAACTTCCATTTCAAATCCTCTACTACAGGCTCCAGCAAAATATGAAGCAATCCGCCGCAGCCGATATTTTCACCCCAAGATAAATCATTCTCGGGTCTCATATCGTAAAGGATGAGCTGAGGTTTGCCAGACCGTCTTACTTCTTCCGCCCGTAAAGCTAGATCCGTTTCAATACAGCCCGGGCTAAGACTGCCGATCATGCCGCCATCTTCCGTGAAGAGCATGGAAACTCCCTCCTTACGGTATGCATGACCTTCTACATAGACAGCCGTAGCCAAAACGAGCTGTGTCCCTTCCCTCAAAGCTGCTTCGCAAATATCATGCATCTCCATTCGAGTTTCCTCCTTTCTCTTCTCAGCTTTTCAATCTGACCTAGATAACCAATGTAGATAAGCAAGCGGCAAATGATGCCCATTCGATGGATAAAAGAAGATTTTCCAACCTTTCAGGAAACTTCGTTAATTCGGTTCACCATTCTTTCAATACTGCGATCCGCCTCTCTCAGTACGATGGAACGGTCAATCGTTCGCATTACCCGCCGGTCTAACACCAGCTCCCCATCAATAATGACAGTATCCACATTGCTTCTTGTTGCCGAATAGACAACCCTTGAATAAACATCTACATCGTAAGATGGATAGGTATGAAAATCATCCAGATCCAGCAGAATCACATCTGCTTTCTTGCCTGCTTCAAGACTTCCGATCTCCTTCGCCATACCGAGCACTTCCGCACCGCCCATCGTCGCCATTCGAAGTACGGTCCTGGCATCCATAGCCGTTGGTCCATGCGGTATTTTATGCATGAGAGCCGTAAGTCTCATTTCCTGAAACATATCCAGATTGTTGTTACATGATGCGCCGTCAGCACCAATACCGACATGAATTTGCCGGTTAAGCAAATCTGGTATTTCTGCGATTCCTGAGGATAACTTCATATTTGAGCCTGGGCAGTGCGTTACTTTTACACCGCGCAGACGAATAATCTCTTTTTCTTCTTCACTAAGCCATACACAGTGGGCAAGAATCAGCCTCGGCGTAGCGAGACCAATATGATCTAGATAAACCACATTACGCATACCGCGCTCATTCTCAACAAGCTCGATCTCTCCACGATTCTCCGAAGCATGTGTGTGGATTTTTACATGATACTGCGCTGATAAATCCCGTACTTCGGTAAGCAGCTGTTCTGTACAAGAAACAACAAACCTCGGGCAAAAAGCGTACTGAATTCTTCCACCGCCAAAACCATTCCACTTTTCAAGTAAATCAATACTTTGCTGTATGGAATCTGCTGTTGTTTCCTGTAAAGGAAGCGGCACCTCATCTCCATGATCCATCATGACCTTCCCAGAGACCACACGCATACCACTTTGAGCCATTGCCTGAAAAGCAGAGTCCGTATAATGAACCGTCTCCATATCAAGAATGGTCGTTGTACCGCTCGCGATCAGTTCTCCAAGCCCGAGAAGTGCAGAGTAATATACAGATTCCTCATCATGAGCCGCTTCCAGAGGCCAGATCCGCTTACGCAGCCAATCCATGAGCTCCAGATCATCTGCACGTCCCCGAAAAAGCGTCTGGCATAAATGAATGTGCGTCTGAATGAATCCTGGAAGCAGCGCTTTGCCCTTACCGTCAATAACCCGATCCGCTGCTGCCTGAATGTTCTTCCCTATTTCTTTTATCTTGTTGCCCTCAATGAGTAAATCGCCTATAAAGACCTCTTCGTTTCCATTCATCGTCACGATCTGTGCGCCTTGAATCAATAGTGTACTCATCTTTTAGGAACCTCCCCAGACTGCAACCTTACCACCTGTATAGTTGTTACCAGCCTATCGCTGCACCGTCCCCGCGAGGGTCCGCCGCTCCGCTAAGTAATCCACTTTGTCCTATGAGAATCCCTTGCGCTTGCCCCATGAGGTCTTCCCACTCGCTAAGCGCAATCACTTCATGCCCCATGGCCTGGAGCTCTTCGATAACCTCAGCTCCGAACCTTTGCTCAAGCTTCAGCTCATCTCCTTCCACATCCCAGGTACGCCCATATACCCAGCGCGGAAGTGAAATCGCTTCTTGAACCGTACAGCCATAGTCCAGCACTGCGGTCAGAATGGATAACTGCGTCTGAGGCTGGCCTTCCCCGCCCTGCGTACCCAGGAGCAGATATGGTTTTCCGTCTTTTAGTACCATGCCTGGCATCAATGTGTGAAAGGTTCGTTTGCGCGGTTCAAGTACATTTGGGGAATCTGGATCAAGTGAGAAAAAGGAGCCTCTATTTTGCAGGATAATCCCTGTCTTCTCAGGGACATAAGCGGAGCCAAAATCATAATATAGGCTTTGGATAAAAGAAACCGCATTCCCTTCCCCATCGACGACAGCCGCATAAGCGGTGTCTTGGCCCATCGCTTGGGATAGGAAGGGCTGTGCTTTTTCAGGAGAGTCTTCAATCTCCTTCCACAACTGTTTTGCATAGGGTTTAGATAACAAATCATCGATTGGAATTTCACGAAATTCAGGATCAGTCAAGTAACGATCTCGGTCTCGAAATGATTTTTTAATTACTTCTGTCATGAGGTGATAATACGAAGCAGATAGACGATCTATGGAAGCTACATTGGTATTTTCCAGCATATTCAGCATCATGAGCACTGAGAAGCCTTGAGAATTCGGGGGCATTTGGTATACTTCATATTCACGGTAATCAACCTTTAACGGAGTGACCCATTCCCCTGTATGATTTTCGAAATCTTCTTTTTGCAGAAATCCACCATCTTGAATAACGGCGTTTGTTATGGCATCTGCCAGGACCCCCTTATAAAAGGCTTCCCTTCCACCGCTTTGCAGGATCCGCAGAGAATTTGCCAGATCAAGCTGAATAAGAAGATCTCCTTCGGAGAGAAGCTTTCCATCTCGGATATAGACGCTCGATAATCCTTGATCGGCCCGAATATACGCTTCGTCCCGAAGCATCCAGGTATGCACATTACGAGAGATCGGGCATCCTTTTTCCGCATATTGTATAGCTGAATCAAATAACTTCTCCCAAGGCAGGCATCCATATTTCTGCGATATTTCCCACCAAGCATCTACCACACCCGGCACGGTCACTGCACTTAGAACACCTCTCCTTGGGATCGAAGTCAGGTTCATCTGCTCAAACAACTCTCTCGTCAGCGAAGCAGGTGAGCGCCCAGTTCCGTTGTATCCCGAAAGTTCACTTGACTTCGCATCATACATTAGAAAAAAAGCATCCCCGCCAGGTCCTGTCATATGAGGGTACACCACACCTAGTGTAATACTGACCGCTATTGAAGCATCATAGGCATTTCCACCTTGTGCTAAGATCCTTGCACCTGCACTTGTCGCTAAATAGTGGGGGGAAGTGATCATCACTTCCGTACCCACTGGCATTTGATTCAGCATGACACTTCCTCCTTGCTGCTCTCCGCATATACCGAAAGCGCTGCTTGCACCGCTTCCCCGGCAGGTAGTTTATGCCCTTCGTGAATAAGTACCGCTTCAAGCGCACCTAGTACGTGCAGTACATTTTTACGATTACAGCTGTATCCCATGGTTCCAATTCTCCAGATCTTCCCTTTGAGCGGTCCAAAGGAACTCGCAATTTCTATCCCAAAATCTTGAAGCAGTTTATTTCGTACTGTCTCCCCATCCATCCCGGCTGGGATATTGATACACGTTACACAAGGAAGTTTACTGTCCTCATCTCCATATAAAGAAAGACCCATTGCTTTGATTCCCTGTACAAGCGCCTTTTCATTCAGTTCATGTCTTGCGAAGCGGTCTTCAAGCCCCTCCTGAAGTAGAATCCGCAGCCCTTCATGCAGACCATACAGCATAGAGGTTGCTTCTGTATGATGGTTCAGTCTAGCCGAACTCCAGTAATCCTGAATCTGACTAAGATCAAAATAATTACTTCGGACGGGTACTAAAGACGGCTCATGATCTAAACTTGCCGGATCTCGTAGTCCGCGTTCAATTTGTTTTCGAGATCGAAGCTTGGTTTCGATCCGCTGATTATAAGTAATCGGCGCCATGCCGGATGGTACAGAGATACATTTTTGAGTTCCGCCGATCACCGCATCAATATGCCAAGCATCTGTCTTGACTGGTACACCGCCAATCGTAGCGACCGCATCAACCACAAACAGAATATCCAGTTGCCTGCACATCTTGCCAATCTCAGCGAGTGGCTGCATCTGACCTGTGGACGTTTCCCCGTGTACCAAAGCAACAATATCCGGCTTATGAGTATGAATCGCTTCGATCACGATCTGCGGATCAAAAACACTTCCCCACTCCGTTTCCATAAATACAACCTCCGCACCAGAGCGCTGAGCGATTTCAACAAGCAAATGTCCGAACCTTCCGAAAATAGGAACCAGCACTTTATCACCAGGCTGGATGATACTGACGAGAACGGCTTCAATCCCGGATCTAGAAGTTCCATCTACAGGAAAGCTCCATTCATTAGAGGTTTGAAATACATCTCTGAGCATCTCCATCGTTTCGTTCATCAGCATCGTAAATTCAGGATCAAACTGTCCTAATATAGGAAATGACATGGCCCGCAGTACACGTGGATCAACTTCCACCGGCCCAGGTGTCATGATCGTTCGAAGTGATGGGTTTAGCTCTTTATATTTATTCATCTGTCTTCCCCCTGTAGCCATATTGGTACAGCATTTCTACAAGCACTCTGAACCCTTGATTAATCTCTTCCTCTGAGGTGAATTCCTCAGGATGATGACTGAGACCGTTCTGACTAGGTACAAATATCATCGCTGCCTTGCATACCTCCGCAAAAATCTGTGCATCATGCCCTGCGCCGCTCGGCATTTTACGGTATGAGAAATCAAGTGCTTCACAAGCATTCTGAATCCGCTCTATCCATCCTTCATCCATAGCCACAGGGTCTACCGACAAATGCTCCTGCCACTCTGCATGCAATCTGTTACGTGCCGCGGATGCGGATATGATCAGAAGCGCCTCCAATATAAAACGATCCATAATTCCTTTGTCCGTGTGCCGGATATCCAAAGTGAATGATACTTTTCCAGGAACGACATTAACTGCCCCCGGCAGGAGCTCCATCGTACCGACAGTAGCTACCAACGGGTCACCATAAGAAAGCGCAAGCTCATGGATTCGAACGATCATCTCGGTTGCACCGATAAGCGCATCTTTTCGGTAATGCATAGGAGTTGTTCCGGCATGATTGGCTTCACCGGTGATCATTACATCAAGACGTTTCTGTCCAACGATATCGGTAACGATGCCGATCGACGTGCCCGTTCTCTCAAGCACAGCCCCCTGTTCAATATGAAGTTCCAGATATCCATCCGGCTCGAAGGGTCTCACGGGGTAAGATGAATTCGGTCCGAATCCACAGATTTCAGCTGCTTCGAGCATACGGATTCCTTCCGCATCTTTCAGGTTGCCTGCAGCACTCCAATCGTTAGATCCCGTGACACTTCTCGAACCCCAGAAAGCAAACGGAAATCGACTTCCTTCTTCCTCACATAAGGACACCGCTGCAAGTGATCGAACCGGAGGCCCGTATACTTCATTCAGATACAGAAGAGCAACCATCCCCGCTGCAACACCGAGTGCACCATCGAACTTGCCTCCCGAAATCACGGTATCGATATGCGACCCTGTAAACAATGGCTTATGGCGACCGTTTTCGTCTGTACCTTCGAGCAGTGCGTATAAATTCCCGGATTGATCATAGGAAGTGACAAGGCCTTTTCCCTGCATAACATGTTGAAGATACTGCTGCGCCTTCAGCCAGGAAGAGGAATACAAGAGCCTAGTCATTCCGCCTTCCTCGGCTTTTCCGATATTCGAAAGTTCCTCAAGTAGTTCATGAAGGAGGTGACAAGAAGCGGCAAATGTGGCTTCTCTGTCTGCTTCGGTACTTTTAATGAGGGAAGGTTCAGACATAAACATCCCCCTCCTCCGCGGCCACTTTAGACGGCACGGAAGGAATAAACTGGCCCCGTCTTTGATTGGTCAATCCGTGCAGGTCGTCATAAATTTGAATTCCCCTGCTAAAAGTCGCCTTGATCTTGCATGAGAATGTATGATCTATATAGGGTGATATCGGATGCCGGTACCTGATTTCTTTCTGTGTAAGTGTATACGATTCGTTCAAACTTACAATTGCAAAATCAGCATCTTTACCTAGCGCGATCTCTCCTTTACATGAACCCAGTCCAAAGCGTCTAGCCGGTCCTGCTGCGAGTAAAGAAGCGAGCAGCGGAAGAGGTACATCCCGCTTCAAGTGAGCTTCTTCAAGCATCAGCAGTAACGTACTCTGCGCTCCTGCAATCCCGCCCCACACCTGAAAGAAATTGTCCGTATCTTTCATGGAGGGAGGGCACGGGGAATGGTCGGATGCGATCATATCAATACTGCCAGACAGGAGAGTTTCCCATAATAGATCCTGTTCCTGCTTACTGCGAAGAGGAGGTGCACATTTATAAGCCGCACCCTTGCTTACAACATCCTCCTCTGTCAGCACCAAGTAATGAGGACAAGTCTCTACCGTAACATCAAGACCGCTGCGCTTCGCTTCTGTAATAAGCTCTACAGACCTAGCCGTGCTGATATGAACAAAATGAAGTCTGCATCCTGTTTCTTTGGCGTACATGAGTGCGCGAGTCACTGCTTCTGCTTCCGCTTCTGGTGGCCGGGAAGCCAAATAATCTTCTGCCCCTACTCTTCCTTTGGAGATTCGCGCAAAGGCAAGTGCATCTGTCATTTCATTACTCTCTGCATGAAGGGCAAGCACCCCGCCAAGACTCGCAATCACAGACATCCCGCGAATCAGTGCCTTATCATCGGTTCGAGTAAAAATCTCCTCTCCTTCTCCGCCAGGTTCAGACATAAAGGCTTTAAATCCTGCCGCGCCTGATTCGGCAAGAAAACGTAATTCCGCTTCATTGTTCTTAACAAGCCCACCCCATAAAGCATAATCTACATAGCTTTTTCCGCTCGCAGCTGACAGTTTGGATTCCCAGCCATGCCTCGTGGTCGTCGGGGGAACACCATTCAGCGGCATATCAATATATGTAGTTATTCCGCCTGCAGCAAGCGCGGCAGAACCCGTCTCAAATCCTTCCCACTCTGCTAATCCAGGTTCATTAAAATGAACATGTGCATCTACCACACCCGGAAATACAAGCTGATCGTGAGCAGAGTATAGGATAGCAGCTTCATCTGCATCTAACTCAGGAGCGATTGCAGTAATAACTCCATCCTGGATGCCGATGTCCACTTTTTCCACACCATGGGGTAAAACAACACGGCCACCTTGGATGATGACATCAAATTTTTTCGGCATCAGGAGCACTCCTTCTACAATAAGATGACCTGCATACTTGCTATTACGTTCCCCGGTACGTACTGTATCCCCCTGGTGCAACAAGTAAGGGAACATGGTAATGCTCATTACTGCTCGTGATCTTACATCGGAGCGGAATAACATCCCAGATGGTATGTATTCCACTTTCCAATAGAAAAGTCTCAAAGTACGGTCTGGCATAAAAACGAAGTTCATACACCCCTTCGCTCAGCTCATCTTCGAGAAAAGGAGGATCCAAGCGTCCATCTGCATTCGTGAAACGGGTAGCAAGCAAAACAACCTGCTCTACTCCCTGCTTCTCCTGAATCACGTACAGTTCAACCTTCATATCACTTCCCGGTATCCCTCGGCTCGTATCCAGCACATGCGTCGTGAGTTTTCCGCCCATCCTAGACCCTGCCTGCTTGCTGTGCTTCATTTCGCTGTGCTGCTGTAAGATCTTCCCTTGTCATGGAGAAACCTTGAAAACCATAGGGTGGACGCGGTTCTGTGAAAACAGATCCTGGACCTTCTGATACTGTTTCGACAATCGTTTCCCAGGTACGGTTATTGGATTCAAAGGATACCTCTGCCAGCTGGCTGAAGTTTTGAAGCATTCGTATTCCGATGAGGTAGATGAGCGACTGAATGGAAGGAGAATTATTTTCGTGGAATACGGTAGCTGCAATATCACGTATTTGCTCTGCATCGATATAATTACCGCGGGTGTCATCAAGGGCGTCTTCTATTTCTGTGTATTTCCAGTGAATGTTCAAAAAGATGAACAATGGCCGGTCAGAAGTCTCCGGAAGTGTCGTATATTCATCCCTTACAAAACCGGAAAAGCTGCTGCCTTTCACTTTAATCAGTCTAAGATTCATTACACCGCTTTGATGCTCTGCCACATTAATGCTATCCTCTTCCCGTTCAAGGACAAATGCTGCACTCGCACTTTCGTTGTGTGAATACTTAAATACAAGATCACTTGCAGTGATTCCGCTCGTATTTCCAACTTCAATCTCTTCAAAAGGAACCTGTTCTGCCGACATTCGCACCCCTGTCATTTGCGGGTAAGTTTCAAGGAAAGAACGGCTTGCGTATTCGAGAAAACCTTCCACCGTAGCTCCTGTATAATCAGCAGCATGACGTAAAATGAAATTTTTCATAGAATCTGTTGCCACAATCAAAGAATTATCCCCTTCTGTAAAAGAAGTGATAAATTGTTCTCCTTTGACAGCTACCTTGATATTCATCCCGAACAAAACATTCCCTCTCCCGCGAAAAGAAGATTCAGGAATCACCTTCACACCCGTCAGCGGTTTGGCATAAGAACGAAATACCCATACATCCCCTTTTCCGTAATACATTGTTCTTTCTTTAGGCGCTTCGTAAGTCATTCATACCCTCTCCTCTGTCATGTTTTGTTCCATCCAAGACGTAAGGCGATACCAACTAATTAGATAAACCTGTTCCAGTGCAGTTCGAAATTCTTCTTCCGGCGTATGCTCTAATCGCTTCTTCAAGGCTTCCCGGATATCTTCGGGCGTTTTTCCCTTCACCGCAATGATAAAAGGAAACCCAAACTTTCCTTTATACCTGTCGTTATCTCTCGAAAGTTCCTGTTGCTCTGCGGCAGGCAGCGTACCTAGTCCTGCTCCTATTTGCTCGTTAACAGAATGCTGGCTCATGGTAAGACGTGATCCAAGATCCGGGTGATGACAGAGCAGTGTCATCTTCTTATCGTTATCTGATTGTTCCACTTCTTTGACCATGAAATCATACATTTGTTCTAAAGAATCATAAGGCCGTTTGTGGTAAGCTGCTTCAGCAATCCATGATGAATGTTCAAATAGATCACCAAATGATTCGATATATCTCTCTTTAGTGAAAGAATTTATATCTTTTAATGTTAGGTTCAGTGAATAACACCTCCTAATCTGCTTTTGTATTTACATTTTATGTTATTTTAATTCAGATTTACAATATACCTCTTCTACATTCGTTATATAAACTAACATGTAAGATTTGTTTTGTGTTTAATGCACGTATCCTATTTCGCGAAGTGTGGTTTAGGGGTGGCTTCATTCGTTTCATGAGCCTGTAAATAGTTCCGAAAGGTAAATACAAGTTTGAGTTTGAGAAGATCATTTGATTTTCTGAGGTCCATTTGCAGGAGAGTGCTGATTTTATCCATACGGTAAGTGATTGTGTTACGGTGTACAAACAATTGTTTTGCTGCTTCATTAATGAGTCCGTCATTTTCGATAAATGCTTCAAGCGTGTTCATTAGAATCTGACTTGGATCTCCGCCCTCCATCTGTAAAGGCTCCAGTACTTTATTGCAGTAATTTTCCATCACAGATTCAGGGACATAACTAAAAAGATAAGCGAATTCAAGCGTTTCAAACTGAAGGGCAACTTCTTTCATTCCAAAACGAGCGGCAAGTGCGCGGGTGTCCAGGCATTCTTGATAAGCTTCACGAAGTGACTTAGGTTCATATTTCATTTTACTGATCCAAAATCTGGGTATGGAACCGCCTGCCGTCTTCCCAGGCTCAATGATATCTTCAAACCGACTGAGAAGAAAACGAGACAATTCTTCACCATAATCTTTTCCGGCAGGACAGGTATAGATCGAGAGAATACCTTCGTCTATTTTGATATGTGAAGAGTTTGTCAGCTGCATCATCGGGTTATATTGCAGTTCTCTATGAATCTGCTTTAGCAGTTTCCCATCAGCAAATATTTCGGGCTCCACTGTTGTCAGCACACATTGATAATTTCCTTGGAATAGCTGTATTCCATACCCTTCTGAACGTCTCACGAGTTCATCCGAATTCATCTTCCGTTCCAAATATTGTTTCATCACAAGGCACATCTCATCTTGCAGGGTTGGATTCATATGTTCTCGGTAAGTCATATCCATATCATAAGCAAGAACTTCCGCTGCTTGTTGAAACAGTTCTTCTTCCTCTTTTAGAACGTAGGCCCCGTCCGTATATATTAGTAAAAAGCCGAAATCTTCATCTTTCTGCGTAATCGGTACACGATAGCAACTGCCATGATCCCATTTCACTCTCTGAAACATGGGTTTATATGGCCAGCCTTGCTGTACATTCAGGTCCTTTGTCTCTTCACTCGCAAATAATAAATGCCCTCTCGAACCGATCACCGCAATAGGGTAACCTATAATACTAACCAATGTAGCAAACATCTCTTTTTTATGATCCTGATTAAGGGCGAAATGCATGAGCTTTTTCTGTTTCTCTACCACAGTTTGCAGTGTTTTTGTATACCGTTCATATTCAGCCTTAAACAAGGCATTCATTTGGTCAGAAAACGTAAACTGAAAAGGTAATTCGATCAAGGGGAGTCCGAGGTGATTGGCTTCTTCAACAATTTGACTGGGGATCTGCTCCCAGAATCTGCCGAGCTTTATACCGAGGCCCGCGCATCCTCGTTCGTATAACTTCCGAAGGAGCATCACTGCATCTTCTTCACTGTCTTTCATAACAAAGGCGGTCGTAAATAGCAGTTCACCGGCTTTAATCCATTCTGCAATATCGGGAGCGTCCATTACATTAACCGATTTAATCACTCTCCCCCCGCCCTGTGCTCCTGCGACCAATTTAGCTTCAGAGAGAGGGTAGATACCTAAGGCTTCATTAACAGTAAGCTGCATGCAAAACACCCTTTCTATACCTAACATGTAATGTAAATTTATCTCCCCATTTGTTAATTATTATAAAGTCTACAGCGATATATGGAATAGAGGAGTCGGATGTTTATTTGCATTTATGTTCTACTGCTCACTTTTTATGGTTTTACTTTCTGATTAAGCAAAAAAACACAACCCTTCGCTCTTATGCGAAAAATTGTGTTTCTGATTCCTGCATTTTGCTTTCCTGATTATTACTACATTCGCTTTCCTGACTACCTTCTGCTTTCCTATTTACTCTGTTTTGGTGAATTCCGTACTTGGCTTAAACGTTCCCCATACTTAAAGACAAGAATTCCCCCTATTATCACAAGAACGCCAATTAATTTATTCATCGTAAGTTCAATCTTCTCAAGTCCAAAAAAGCCAAGAGAATCCCATAATAACGCAAAGCTAAGCTGAGACGTCAGCACAATGGATGTCGAAAACGTAGGTCCGAGAAACTTGATGCCCTGCATCAAACTAAATACCACACCTACCCCGATGGCTCCGCTGATCCAATACCATCCCTTCATATTCTCTAAATGATACCCGCCAGTTCCTTCCACCAGTAAACTTATTGTAAGAGAAGCGATTGCTCCAAGTCCCAGCACGATAGTGGTTGTAAGCCAGGAACCTGTATGCTCCCCCATTCTACTGTTAAAAACAACCTGCATTGCTACAAACGAGCCGGCTATCAAAGCTATAATAATACCTAATGTCATATCATAACGGTTCCTTTCAAAGTCTAGGATGAATTTGATTCACTTCAGAATAATAACGCCCAAAATCATCATCGCGATCCCAAGCAGCTGAGGAATGGTAATTTTCCGTTTCACTACTCCAAACCAACCATTAATATCTATCAGATAAGTGAGACTCAGCTGAGCAATTAATAGGGCAGATATGGTGAGGGTTACCCCGATTTTTTGGATCGCAGTCACTTCACTAAAAATAATGATTGCTCCCATCAGGCCGCCCGTTATATATAAAGGGTTCACCTTTTTAATCGCACCGAAATTTCCTTCACGCACACACAGCATAATGATTAATGCAATCACAAAGCCGGTAGTTTGTGTAATGGCAGCCGCCTGCCAGGTCCCCATATCTTCACTAATTTGGGTGTTCGCAATCCCTTGCAGTGTAATACATGCTCCACCCAAAATGGCAAATAAAATTCCTTTCAATTTGCGTTCTCCCTTCTGTCCGAAAAATCTTGCAGCATTTCTAATCATACAGGCTTCCTAGGAAAAAAGGCAACCACATCACAAAAGGACCAGAAACCTAAAAAGGTTCCTGGTCTATTGGTAGTATAAAGTGTAAGCTCTCTACACTATGTTGCTTCTATTTTATTGCTTCTATTTTTTTATTTCTGTTACGGTTATGCTTTTGGAGCAATCATTTTTGATGGATCAACATATTCGGTGAACTGTTCTTCCGTCAAAAGCCCAGAAGCAAGCGCCGCTTCTTTCAAGGTTAAACCGTTCTTATGTGCATGTTTTGCAATCTTCGCTGCATTCTCATAACCGATATGCGGATTGAGTGCCGTAACTAACATGAGGGAATTATCCAAGTTCTGCTTAATCGCCTCTCTGTTTGGCTCAATACCGACAGCACATTTGTCATTAAAAGCACGAATGGAATCTGCAAGCAGCTGCACCGATTGTAAGAAATTATAGATAATAACCGGTTTAAATACATTCAGTTCAAAGTTACCTTGGCTGGCCGCAAAACCAATGGAAGCATCATTTCCCATCACTTGTGCAACGACCATCGTGAGGGCTTCGCTCTGTGTAGGATTGACCTTTCCTGGCATAATGGAGCTTCCCGGCTCATTTTCTGGTATCGAAATTTCTCCGAGACCACTGCGTGGTCCGCTTGCCAGCCAGCGTACGTCATTTGCAATCTTCATGAGATCTGCAGCAAGTGCTTTGACAGCACCATGGGTATAGACCACTTCATCATGACTTGTCAGGGCATGGAACTTATTCACCGCAGAAGTAAAGTTTTTGCCTGTTGCTTTACTAATCTCTTCTGCTGTCATCTCGCCGAACTTAGGATGAGCATTAATTCCCGTACCTACTGCAGTTCCACCGATCGCAAGCTCTTTCATCGATTCCACACTGGCCGCAATCATGCGCTCGCTTTTGGCAAGCATGGCTTCCCAGCCGCTGATTTCCTGCCCGAGTGTAATCGGAGTTGCATCTTGCAGATGAGTACGACCTATTTTAATGATATCCATAAATTCTTCTGATTTCTGATGGAGCGTTCCTTTTAGCAATTGAATAGCTGGGAGCAGTTCATCTTCTACTGCAATCACCCCTGCTACATGAAGTGCTGTAGGGAATGTATCATTCGAGCTCTGTGACATATTTACATGGTCATTCGGGTGAAGGCGCTCTTCTTTGCCTTGTTCAGCAAGCCACTGATTACCGAGATTGGCAATCACTTCATTGGTGTTCATATTGGACTGCGTACCGCTTCCGGTCTGCCATACAACAAGCGGAAAATGATCATCTACCCGTCCAGACAATATTTCATCGGCAGCATAAACAATGGCTGCTGCTTTGTCTTCTGAGAGCTTACCAAGCTGAAGATTGCTTTTAGCAGCACTTTTTTTAAGGATCGCAAAGGCACGAATGACTTCAAGCGGCATTTTTTCCTGACCAATTGGAAAATTCTCTTTACTGCGCTGTGTTTGCGCACCCCATAAACGATCAGCGGGAACTTTCATTTCACCTAGCGTATCTTTCTCAATACGGAAATCCATTTGCATTTCCTCCTTCACCGAATCTTATGGGTTCATAAGTTATTTTTCTGAAGAAAAGCTTATTGAGCCAATCATCCTTGCTGCCTGGCTGACTATTGTGATCTGTTTACCATATACAGACGGCTTACTTGTTCATAGACAAAACCTGGTTCTAGTGCAATAAGTCCGATTTCCTCGTTTGATTTTCCTGTTACATTCGGTGCATTAACGAGATTCATCTGCGGTTCTGGGCAGAAAAATTGATTACTCGCATTGTTGTTCCAAATCATCCAGTGCTTGTATGAAGTACCTACATCATAAACCAGGGTATCTCCTGTTTTGGTATTCGTAAGTTCCATGTAGTTACGTCCATTCTGAGGCTCAGAAGTATAGTGATTATCCATCGCTTCAAAATAAGGATTCACTCCTTCTGTCTTTAAGAGTTCTTCCTCTTTAGATAAAGGCTGAATGTTGCCTGTTGGCAAACTACGGCCATTCAGCTCATAACGCTGACCAATCGTCGCTTTGACTTTATAGTCGCAAGCTTCGCTTGTCTCATCAAATGGCGCATTAATAGCCGTATGAAAAGCTAATAAATTAGGCATGGATTCCTTGCCTTCATTTATAATGGTCACTTGCTGCTGAAGTCCGAGCTCGCTGAGTGTATAACGAAGACGGATTGTATATTCAAACGGGAGATATTTATAAAATTCATGTCCTTCTCGTACAATCTGTTCGACAACGACAAAGCTCTCCTGCTCATTAGTCCCATAACTTACGACCTGCCACGGTATGTAGTGCATAAATCCATGCAGATGGTTGCCTGTTGCTTCTTCATTAATTGGCAGCTGATATACCTTACCGTTCCAAGGGAACTTCCCATCCTCGAATCGATTCGGCGGGAATAATACAGGAATTCCATAAACTCCTGGGTTCTCTTTTAATTCCTCTGCATGATCTTCACCCGGTTCTCTCAGATAGCTATGACCTCGCTCTACATCACGAAAAGAAACTAGATTCCCCCCAATTTCCGGGATCATCTTAGCTTCATAAGGACCTGACTTCAAAATAATAGCTGTATAACTTCCGTATGTTCCTTCATATGCCTTATTTGTTTCTTGTACCATCGATTCTTACGCCTCCTATATGTAGCGCTTTCATATCTAATATGAAGCAAGGTTGTTCTCTTGACGAATATATCATGTTCTCCAAATAAATTCTATCATAGTGCCTCCATAGGAACAATGAATAGAGAAGCCGTCTCATGAAGAAATCCAATGGAGCACTTCTCCTGAGAAGTGCCCCATTGGTTATTAACCACAATGAATATTATGAAGCAAGTTCTGCTGCTTTTTCTGGGGTAATCACTCCACGATAGATCTGCAGTTCATCGATCATGCCTTTGAAAGGAGTATCCCACCAGTTTACACCTAGACTAAAGGTTCCATTATGATCTGTAAAAATATCAGGGAAGCCTTTACCCGTATATTTCGCTGCCCCATCAATATATACAGTAACTGCATCCCCATTCACTGTAAATGCATAGTGGGTCCACTTTTGAAGCGGTGTTTTCACATCCGTTACGGCATCGTACCAAGCTTCACCTGACCACAACATTGCGTTATTTTTAGCTCCGTCATGTCCCATGGGCAGCATGCTGATCCAATTTTTATTGGTCTGTGCTCCAAAGAACACCGGAGTATAAGGCTTCAATTCATCTGCGTATACCCACATCGCAACCGAATAACTGTCACTTGATATGAGCCCGCTCGGAAGAAGTATCCCTGACTTCCCGTCAAATGCGGCTGCTTTCCCTTTTACCCCATCCTTATAGGTGATTGTTCCCCCATCTGGGTTCCCAATTTTATCTCCGATGACTGTTCCGGTTCCAAAACTGCCTTTGGTATCGTTTAGCTTATCCTCAAAAGAGAATTCGGCCGCAAGTTCAGCGGGTCCTTGTTCCTCCTTCGGTAATTCCTCTGCTAATTTTGCAGCTACTTCTGCGGTAATAGCCACATTGTAGATGCGGAGTTCATCTATCATTCCTTTGTATGCTGTATCCCAGAAGTTAACACCTAAACTGAACACCCCGTCTTTAGTCGTAAATACATCTGGGAAACCTGAGCCTGAGTAGGCTTCTTTTCCATCCACAAATACTTTTACAAATCCGTTATCAACAGAGAATGCAATATGTTGCCACTGATTCGTACGTATTCTTGATCCGATGGATGCATTATACCAATTCTCACCAGACCATAGTGTGGTAGTATTATCCCCTGCTTGCGGTACAAAACTGATCCAACTCTTGTTTGATCCACCAAAGAAAGTCGGAGTATACTGTGTAATCTGTGTAGGCTTCAGCCACATGGATACCGAATACTCTTTCCCCTCAATCAGGCCATTCGGAAGTTTGATACCTGATTTCCCGTCGAATATAGCTCCGTTTCCTACGACACCTTGATCGAAGGTGATTGTACCGCCTGTATTATCGATGCGATCTCCTGTGATGAGTCCATCACCAAAAGAGCCGACGGAAGCGGATAGATCATTTTCAAATGAATACTGCGCGTGTAAACCATATGAGACATCAACCGGTGCTACGACAATATGAAATGTTTTTGTAACTACGGCATTGCCCTTCGTGATGGTAGCTGTCAGAGTTGCCGTCAGGTTCGGTTCACCGACCTCTGGAGGATTTACTTCCCCCGTTGCAGAAATAACGCTTGGATTCGATGTTTTCCAAGAGATCTGAGTGTTGCGTGCTCCCTTTACAGGAAGGGTAAGATTAGAAGAAACATTGGATGTATTCCCTAATGTAAGTGCCTGCTCCACATCCTTCACGACCTCTTGATCTGTTTTCTCAGGCTGGCCGATCCCCCAGATCGTTTCTCCCGCACTTGAAATGGCCGTAAATGTCATCGTTTCCTTCTGTAAAGTTTCGTCCCATTGTTTCACGAAAACTCCATCGTAATTAACTCCATCTACGGTTAGCTCTGCATAATAGTTATTTTTCAGTTTCCAAGTACCCGTTACTCCTCCGGTGATTTTGTGATTTTTATTCAGCGTAATATCAACGGAACTAGTGATCTCTCCGGAATAAGCTAAACCATGATTGACAAATTTATATTCACCCGGAATATCTTTTGTCTTCAGTTTCGTAAGGGATTCGCCCGCATAGCGATTCGCAGCTACTACCGGCCAACCATCCTTATTCCTATACATTTGGTGAACACGAAGCTCATGGGCTTCCCCTTTTTGCGGGAAGCGAGCATGGAAGAACAAGAATTGTTTACCTGTCTCTTCATCGTAATACACTGAATTATGACCAGCAGATACATATCCATAACCTGTACCTGTTCCCGGATCACCTATCTCTCTCTTGAAAAGGAAGTTACCGATCATCTTAATTCCGTAAGTCTCATTCTCTGCGCCGCTTGGCAATACTGCATTTTTCCCTTCAGCATCCACATACGGGCCGTCTGGATTCTTCGATCTGAACTGTCTCATATTGTATCCGCCGTCCGCTCCAAGCCAGCCGTACGTAACATTTAAGTAATAGTAGCCCGTCTCTTTATCATAGGCAATAAACGGACCTTCTCCGGATTTCGTATAACCGCCGGCAATTTTCGTGCCAAAATAACGGTCAATGATTCGTCCATCTTTCGTTGTCCCGTCTTCTCCTGGATACATTGCTTTCCCTGTTTGCGGGTCCAGTTCGAGTAAGAAAATACCGCCTGACCAAGAACCATAGGTCATCCAAAGTTTACCGTCTGTATCATAAAATAAGGTGGAATCAATCGCGTTAGGATACATGGTGTTATTGAATGATCCATCAGCTTTAAACCATTGTTCATTTGGACCGCTTAAAAGCTTCTCGTCAACCAATGTTTTGATATTGGTATTTGTCCATTTTTTATTAACTTGACTATCCGTATCTTTCGCATCGTTTTTGGTGAAACCAGAGTAAACAATTGTGTCTACATATTCATAAGGTCCTTCGATATTTTGAGATACTGCATAACCAATCGCGGAACGAATATAGGTGGATGAAGCACTGTAATACATCATATAGGCACCCTTTGTGTTGTCCTTATTGATGTAATTTTCGTTCCAGAACACGTCTGGTGCCCATACGGAAAAACCGCCTTTACTATCCGAATCATTTTCACCAGCCCAAGCGAATGAGCCCTTCAAGTTCTCAGAAAGATTGCCAAACAGAACGTTATTAGGGGTTGTATATCCATTCGTAAACGTTGTCCAGTTCATCAAATCAGTCGATTTAGCTGCTTCAATATGAGATCCGAACACATAGTATTCTTTCCCGTCTTTAATAATGGAAGGATCGTGGACCGATACATTCGTAAAGGTTGGAGATGCCTCTTTATTTAACGTACTACTGCTTGCTGGAAGCCCTTTCAAGTCTACAGACGGTGAAGCACTTTCTTGTTTACCGCTTCCCTTAGTGTCCTGACTGTCTGCATAGGCAAAAGCCGGTACAAGCAAAGCAAATGCGAGAACCATAGCTACATATTTTGATAACGTACTTTTCACATTAAAATCCTCCCTATAAAGTATGACAAGCATGTTTCTCTTTACTTTGTAAACGAAAACAATAAACCAGTTCGTGAATGTCCTCTTCCTTTTCCGCCACCTATACCGCCATAAACCACATCCTAGTAATCATATTGTTAATAGATATCCTAACTAGTTAATATTTGTATTCTAACTTCATTTACCAAATTACGTCAATGCAACAATATATTAAACGAAAAATAAATTATCTGCTATCTATCTATAGAAGATAACAAATACATGAATTATTTTACTTGTCTATTAATTAACGGTTCTATATACTATATAACTTGGATTATATTTCTATAAAAGGAAGGTAGATACGATGTTACGTATTGGAACACCTGAAGAAGCAGGGATGTCCGCATCCAAAGTAGCTTATGCTAACACCTACGCGAAGCAGATGGTTGAAAACAACATTACTCCTGCTGAGGTCATATTTGTCGCAAGAAAAGGAATTATTGTCTCACACCAAGCTTTCGGAAATCTCACACCCGCTGCCGATTCCCCGCTGTTAACGACGAATGCATTATTTCCCTTGTGCTCGATTACTAAAGTGTTCACTGCTGCTTGTATTATGATCCTGGCCGAACGAGGGCTCATCGGTCTTAACCGTCCGGTAGCTGACTACATACCCGAATTTCAGGGACTCGGCAAAGAGAATGTACGAATTCATCACCTGCTTACTCACACTTCAGGAATGAATCCAGAAGACGTATACACTTACGCTAGAGGGGAAGGTTCAAGGGCACAGGTCCCTCCTTGCGAAGAAACAGAAGAACCTTATTTCCATGAGTATTTTCATAGAAGATACGCTACTCCTTTATCCACCAAGCCTGGTGAAATCATGTCTTACCTTGGATTTGGATATGACTTACTTGGAGAGATCGTACGAAGAGTCAGTGGTATTTCCTATCCAGACTTCGTTATGCAAGAACTATTTGAGCCGCTTGGGATGAATGATTCTTATTTCAAAGTCCCTCACGCAGAACGTCATCGCATTGTGAAAAGATCACCCGAAGACCCTTGTGCAGAATGGCTCGAAACAGAGGAGATGATAGAATCGGTGTCTCCTTCCGCAGGTATCTACAGCAGTGCCATGGACCTTGCCATCTTTGCTCAAATGTTTCTCAATAATGGTACATATGGTGATCAGCGAATCCTCTCTCCCATTTCCATAAAAGAAATGACAAAAAATCATATTCCGGGAGTTTCCTCCGTATATAGGGATGAGATTTTTCCAGAAGCGAGCTGGGGATATGGATGGAGTATTAATGGCAGTAAAAAAGATGGCGGAGATTTATTTTCGCAGGAGGCATACTCTCACTGGGGAGCAGCCGGTGTATTTGTCGCAGTTGATCCAGTGTATGATATTCTATTGATTCATTTTACGATCGAACGAGATTTAGAGAAGCCTTTCAAAAATATGTATACAGACCACTTTAACAATGTTATGCTCGCTGCCATTGAACAATTTTAATTTCATCACAACAAAAATAAAGATATCCCGAATTATAGGATATCTTTATTCGTCATTTCCTGATCTATTAGACGTATTTCCCTTGTCTCGGTAGGGCAAGCCGGTCAAAGTCCCGAGCAAGACGATCCAATTGACCTCTAAGTTCTGTACTCGCCATCATATGACCATGTCCCGTAATAGCAAGCTCTGGCTTAAGATCAGCAAGCGTCTGAACAGAATTTTTAGCAGCTTCCCAATCGGTAGTGAAATACATTGGAGGTCCATGGAGTTCTTTATCTTGGAAAATAACATGCCACAGCGATTCTTGCTGAACAGTGATGAATGCATCACCTGCAATGAGTGCCCCATCCTTCTCTCGGTACAACGAGATATGGCCTGGAGAATGACCCGGTGTAGCAATCCACCGCCAATCCGGAGCGTAAGGTACACGATGATCGGAAGGAAGCGCATCAACCCGGTCATCCAGATGAATCGCTTCATTGGGAAAAATAAAGGATGTACGAGCTAGTAATCCTCCGCCAACCGTCGGATCCGCTGGTGGGTAATCCGTTATGCCGGTTAGATAGGGTAACTCTAACGTATGCGCAAATACGGGTGTTCCCCAGTATTGCTCCAGTTCAATTACATTACCCACATGGTCAAAATGTCCATGGGTTAACACAATCGCTAAAGGCGGTCCATCAAAGCGTTCTTCTGCAATTTGAATAATATCTTTCGCGAAGCCAGGCATCCCTGTATCGACTAGAATCCATTGTCTAGAACCTGGAGTTCCGACAAAAAGGACATTAACAAACAATGTTCGCAGACACAATAAATCGGGTGCAACCTCTTCTAGAGCCGTCTTGCCTTCCGTTATCAGATTATCAGATGCCATGCGACGGATACCTCCCATTCTTATTGGAATGCCCCCTATGTGCAATCAATCATCTGTAGAATTCCCAAGTTCCCAGAAAATATGTGCTTTCGTAAGAAAAATCTCACCCTACTATCTATAGTCAGCATGTCACAAAAATAGAACAACCATTCATGTTAAGACAAGCTCTGCAATTTTTCCTCTGTTTATTCAGGAATCGAATCAATCGCAGCATCTAGAAGGTCATCATATAAATCATCATCTTCTTCAAGCCTTGCATCCAGCTGTAAAAATTCTTCCTCAGCTCCCGGTTCGCCCGCAAAATGCAGACTATAATCCCAATCCTTACCGTTCTTGCTGAAGAAAGAGATTTCATATTCTGTCTTGCTCTCTCCAATAGTAAAAACAGTATGCCCTAACCAATGTTTCTCTTCATCCCTGTGCATGGAAGCGCTGATTATGTTATAACTCACTTTATTCTCTCCTTGTAATCCTGATTTCTTTTTCTCTAAAAACCATTTGCAATAGTTCATTTTTACCACTTATATTGTACAATAATAAAATAGCTTTGCGAAAGAGTCTGGATTCAATCATCCGGGCATGCTAATCACATCGCTTTTTTTAACCGAAGGTAGATAAATATATATTCGCGTGTGAAATGGAGGAACTTTACAATGTCTAATTTTGCTCAAAAATTAAAAGCTTATGCTGAACTAACCATTAAAGTGGGGGTAAATATCCAGCCAGGACAAGCGCTTATTGTTCATGCTCCTGTTGAAGCAAGAGAATTTGTACGTATGATCGTGAAAGAAGCATACGATACAGGCGCTAGTTACGTTAAAGTTCAGTGGAACGATGAACAGATTACTCGTATGCAGTATGACCTAGCTTCGGATGAAATATTTGAAAAAGAGCCAAAATGGTATGCCGGCGAGATGACAGAAATGGTGGAAGAAGGAGCTGCTGTCCTACATATCCTGTCCGAAAATCCAGATTTACTTAAAGGTGTGAATCAAAACCGAATTGTTGCTGCCCAGAAAGCTCGCGGCAAAGCGATGGCTAAATACCGAGCATATCAGCAAGCTGATAAATTCAGCTGGTGTCTGATTGCCGTTCCTTCTCCCGAATGGGCTGCGAAAGTATTTCCGGATGCCCCAGAAGAGGAACAAGTATCCTTGCTTTGGGAAGCTATTTTCAAAACGGTACGTATTGGCGAAGCCGATCCTGTTGCTGCATGGCAAAAGCATATTACTAACCTTGAGAACAAATCAAAAGTGCTTAATGAAAAGAAATATAAAAAATTACACTATATCGCACCTGGTACAGACCTTACGATTGAGCTTCCTGAAGGACATTTGTGGGCTCAAGGAGACAGTATCAACGAAAAGGGCCATACTTTTGTAGCGAACATGCCTACAGAGGAAGTGTTTACTGCACCGCTGAAGACAGGTGTTAATGGTACAGTAAGCAGCACAAAACCTCTCAGCTATGGCGGAAACCTCATTGATAAATTCTCTCTTACATTTGAAAATGGACGAATTATCAAGGTGACTGCTGAAGAGGGCTTAGAAGCTCTGCAAAATCTTGTTGAAATTGATGAAGGCTCTCATTATCTGGGTGAAGTAGCCCTGGTTCCTCATCAATCCCCAATCTCAGATACTAACATTTTGTTCTATAACACACTGTTTGACGAAAATGCATCCAACCACTTGGCTATCGGAAGCGCCTATGCCTTTACCTTAGAAGGCGGCAAAAACATGAACCAAGAACAGCTTGCAGCAGCTGGACTTAACACAAGTCTCACACATGTGGACTTCATGATTGGTTCTGCTGAAATGGATATCTACGGAATTAGCGCTGACGGCACAAAAGAACCGATCTTCCTTAAAGGAAATTGGGCATTTTAATTCGTAAGAAGTAGATCTTTCGTTCAAATTCACTCTATTAAAAAGGTTGCCCGGTGGTCTATTTTTTAGACTACAGGCAACCTTTTCATTTTTCCTGCCAAAGTTATGGCTTAAGTATCACTTTCAGGCAGTTCTCTTCTTTTTCTGAGAATACTTCATATCCACGCTCAGCATCTTCAAGGTTCATCCGGTGCGTGATAATATCGGTTGGATCGATCTTACCTGCTTTGATTTGCTGATAAATTTCCGGAATAAAATGAATTACAGGAGCCTGTCCTGTACGCAGCTGAATATTACGTTCAAATAAATGTCCCAGCGGGAACATATTATAGTTAGCACCGTATACCCCGATCAACTGGATCGTACCGAACTTTCTAACCACTTCCGTTGCTGTTCTAAATGCTCCTAAAGAACCTCCCTGAAGCATAAGAGCGGTTTCCACTTTTTCAGCAGCCGTTCGTTTTGCATCCATTCCTACACAATCAATAACTACATCAGCACCACCATGCGTAATTTCCTTCATGTAACCTTCAAAGCCTTTGATCTCTTCAAAATTAAAGGTTTCTACCTGATTTGTCCGTTTCGCATGTTCTAAGCGATAATTAATATGATCTACAGCAATAACTCGCTTAGCGCCTGCCTGCCAAGCAAATTTTTGAGTGAATAAACCAACAGGACCGCAGCCTAATACGATTACCGTATCTCCCGGCTTAACTCCTGCATTTTTCACGCCCCAATAGGCGGTCGGCAAAATATCTGAAAGAAAGAGCAGCTTTTCATCTTCCATCTCTGCGTCTTCCGGAATGACAAAAGGCATAAAGTCACCATAAGGGACACGTAGTAACTCTGCCTGTCCACCTTGGTAACCCCCATAAGAATCCGAATAACCTAACAAGCCGCCGGTATCTTTAGCCTCATTCGCATAATCACACTGACTTTCCATCTCATGTTTGCAAAAATAACACTCTCCGCAAGATACATTAAAAGGAATAATTACTCGATCTCCTTTTTTGACATGTGTCACATCAGGTGATACTTCCTCTACAATTCCCATCGGCTCGTGACCAATAACGTAGTCCTTGTGCATACCGGGAATAAGTCCATTATAAATATGAAGATCAGATCCGCAGATGGCTGTTGATGTAACTCGGACTAGAATATCTTTGTTTCCCTGCAAAGCAGGATCTGCCACTTCTTTTACCTTCACTTTTTTCTTGCCTTGATAAGTTAATGCCTTCACTTCCTTCACGCTCCTTCATGCACATTTAATCTTTCCAAGTAAATCCTTGTGCTTATATAGTAACCATCACAGCTGAAACTAAACTAAAAATGAAAGTTCGCGACATTTCAGTTCTTTATTTTCGAGGTTCTCACATAAACATAGAAAGATGGGTTAGCAAAGATAGAAGTAAGAAGTTTAAATTTATGGAGAATATTTTCATTTTATAGTAAAATAATGGAATACTTGTTTGACAATAGAGAGATGTACTAGAGAGGGGATAATCATGTCTACCCGGATCCAACTGTTGTTGGCTGCGGACTATAATGATCTTGGCGAATCCCTACAGAGAGAAATCTACTATGAATACTATCAAATGATGTATGGATTTATCGTATACATTGTAAAGGATCGCTCTGCAGCTGAAGACATTATTCAGGAATCATTCATCAAAATTATTAAAAACAAACCCGAATTTGAGAATGAAATCAAATTAAAAGCTTGGCTGAAAGTCGTCACTAAAAATACAGCAATTAATTATTTAAGAAAAAACAAAAAATATCGTAACCTTTTGGATGCTGACAGTGTTTTCTTAGATATAGAGACTGTACAACAAACCTCAGTATCCATCGAATCGATGGTGGAGACCAAACTGATGCAGGAATCCATAGAGCGCTATATGGAGACGCTGAAACCAGAGTACAGATCTCTCATTGAGCTTCGCTGGAAAGAAGGACTTAGCTATCGTGAGATGGCTGAACTTCTTGACCTTCGGGAAGATGTAATCAAGCAGCGTCTTTTCAGAGCCAGAGAAGCAATTAAGAAACTCCTGTATAGAGAGTGGGGTGCGGCTAATGAGCAGCGAAAAGTCCGGTAATCAGTCTGCTGACGATTCAATTAACATCTATGACAGGGAATTTGAAGATGTTTTTGACCTTGCTTTCGAAAATGCCGCTGCTGCCTCCACCACAGTAGATAAAGAAAGTATGGAGGCATCCTGGAATAACATGCAGACTGAGCTTCAGAAGATCCGCAAACGAAAACGCAGGTCAAAACGATGGCAGCTTGGAGGAGTCGTTGCCGCTTCTATTATGCTTGGTGCTACCATTTTTAGTGTTCCTGCAGGACTTCAAGCGAACACGCTGTTTGTTGAAAAGCTGGAGAAGATTGGTGATGACTTTATACTAAGTTTCACGGGTAAGGAAAAAGAAGATGCCAATGCCGGAGCCTTAACAGCCCCTCCGCCCGAAATTTCTGATCCTCCTCCAATCGTGGAAGAAACGGGACTTCCAATGGGCACAACGATTGAGAAACATAATCTAGAACGAGTCACGGTCCCGAGAGAAACGGCTTTGGACGGAGCTACTTTTGTCTATCGTGATTTCGAGGTTCCATTCACTCCCGATCGGAAAGAGTACCAGCTTTTAATAGATCAGAATAACCCGATTGACCCTGATCATATCTATCATTCAGAAGAATTGACGCTTGAATATTACAAAGGTAATGAAAATCCACTGACAATCGAAATGTATCAAAGGTTCAAAGAAAACGATGATACATCCTTCCACATCGGCATTAATGGAGAACCGGAAGAAATCACGCTTGAGGATGGAACTACTGCTGTATTCTATGACGTCTCTTTATCTGAATACGATCACCTGGCTTATCGGAACAATCTTGTATTTATCATTATTACAGGTACCCTTGGAAAAGAAGATTTAATTGCCACTGCGAATGCAATCCAAGCTAATAATCGTTTTGAACTGAAGCCTTAGTCATACGTTACTATTCAAAAAAGCCCAGTACATGTACTGAGCTTCTTTCTTTTATGTAAAAATGCAAATGCCAAGTAATACGTTATTTTAACAGACGTGAAGGACTTGTATACGTCGCTTTTTCAATATCCGAACCTACTCTCACGGTATGTGTGGATACCACCCGATAGTAATAACCAGCACTTGCTGCAAAAGTCTCATTAAGACTCACTGTCTTTGATGTGTTCTTAGAAGAAGTTTTGCTTGTAACTGCAACCCATTCTTCCCCTGTCCAGCGCTGTATAGCAGCATCGATTCCGATGAAATCCGCAGTAACCGATGCCCCCGTATTACCAATAACAGAACCTTTCCCGCCGCTGGAATACGAAACATCACTGGTATAAGCACTCAAATACTTATAAGCAGCTTTGACCTGGACTGTATCTTCTGTTGGCGGTTTAGTAGTCAGTGCACCTTCTTCTTTTACCGGATCCGCGCTAGCAGCACCAGCAAACCCTAAAGATAGTACGAACACAAGCAAACATAGCACATGAAGTTTAGTAACGCATACATTTTTTTTCATTGTCTCCCTGCCTCACTTTATAATATTAACGCGAATAGCATCACGTTTCATTATATAACGCAGCATACATGGTTTAGGTTTCAAATAAAGTAAATATTTTACATAAAAGACCGTTTCCGATTGGAAACGGTCTAAAATGGGTCTTCTTATTTAAGATATCTAAGCATTTTAGCTCATTGCTAAACTAGATGGCAAGCCACATGATGCCCCTGCTCAACTTCTCTAAATAGCGGTATTTCAGAAGAACAACGTTCGACTGCAAAAGGACAACGAGTGTGAAACTTGCAGCCGGAAGGTGGATTCATGGGAGATGGGATATCTCCTTTTAGTACAATTCTTTCCCTCTTCAGTTTAGGTATCGGAATAGGTACAGCAGATAACAAAGCTTTTGTATAAGGATGCAGCGGGCGAAGAAATAGATCATCCCTTGTTCCCATCTCCACCATGGAGCCGAGATACATCACTCCGATACGGTCACACAAATGTTCAACCACACTTAGATCGTGAGAGATGAATAGATAGGTGAGCCCTCTTGAGAGTTGCAATTTTTTAAATAAATTAATAATCTGTGCCTGTATAGAAACATCAAGAGCAGACACTGGTTCGTCCGCTATAATCAGTTCTGGGTTTAGGGCAAGAGCTCTCGCAATTCCGATCCGCTGACGCTGACCCCCGGAAAATTCATGTGGGAATCGATCATAATGATAAGCAGATAAACCGCATGAAGTTAATACCTCGGTAACGACTTCACGTATCTTCTCTTTAGGTACAAGCTGATGATCTAAGAGTGCTTCCCCAATGGCATCCCCCACACGAATCCTTGGATTCAAAGAGCTATATGGATCTTGAAAGATCAGCTGCATTTTGGGTCGAAGTTGTCTTAACTCTTGCGGTGATAGAGCATACAGGTCTTTACCTTGAAACCGAATTTCTCCTGCCGTCTTGTCATGGAGTCGTAAAATGGTGCGTCCCACCGTACTTTTTCCGCTCCCAGACTCCCCTACGAGACCAAATGTCTCGCCGGGATACAAAGTGATGTTGATATCATCTACGGCTTTTACATATCCTACCGTTCGGCCCATCAGTCCTTTTTTTACGGGAAAATACTTTTTCAGTGACTTCACTTCAAGCAAGGGCTCAGACATGTGCAGCCACCTCCTCGTATAACCAACATGCCGTTTTTTGCAGTGGAGCTACTTCTTTCAGTTCCGGTTCATTTGTTCTGCAGATCGGCATACAGTGTTCACAGCGATCACTGAAGTAACAAGATTTCGTAAGGGTCAGCGGATTCGGTACTTGTCCCGGTATCGAGTATAGTTCATCCTGCCGCTGATTAATTACCGGCTTAGACTTCAGAAGTCCTTGGGTATACGGGTGTTTGGGAGAACGGAAAAGCTCAACTACTTCGCCCTCTTCCACTACTTTGCCGGAATACATAACAACAACATAGTCGGCCATTTCGGCAACCACACCCAAATCATGCGTAATCATCAGAATCGACATATTCGAATCTTCTTTGATTTTACGGAGCATTTCAAGAATTTGGGCTTGAATCGTAACATCAAGAGCGGTTGTCGGCTCATCAGCAATAAGGAGCTTTGGATTACATGAGATTGCGATGGCAATCATAACACGCTGGAGCATTCCTCCGCTCAGTTCATGAGGATAAGAATCGGCAATTTGCTCGGAGCGAGAGATTCCAACTTCTTTCAAGAGTTCAATCGCTCTTTTTTTAGCCGTTTCTTTTTTCATTTTTTTATGAATGATGAGCGGCTCCATAATCTGTTCACCGATCTTCATTACAGGGTTTAGACTCGACATGGGCTCTTGAAAAATCATCGTTATGTCATTACCACGAATGGTTCGAAATTCGTTTTTATCCATTTTCAGCAGATCTTGGCCTATAAAATTAATTTCTCCATTTACCACTTTGCCTCCAGGTTCCTCAATCAAACCCATGATAGACATGGCAGTTACACTCTTACCGCATCCCGATTCCCCGACGATACATACGGTTTGCCCTTTAGGTACTGTAATACTTACATCATCTACTGCTCTTACGGGTCCTTCCTCTGTGTAAAAATGTGTCTTCAGGTGGCTGATTTGCAGTAACGATTCCATTAGATGTTCACCTACCTCTTCTGTTTGGGATCAAGCACATCACGTAAACCGTCCCCAAATATGTTAATAGCAATGACTGTAATAAAAATAGAAAAACCAGGCGGCATCCAAAGCCATGGATGCTGTTGAAAATCAATCAAGTTATTCGCAGCATCAATCATATTGCCCCAAGTTGGCGTCGGCGGCATAACCCCGAGTCCAAAGAAGCTCAGCACCGATTCACTTAGAATTGCACCGCCGATACTTAAGGTTGCCATTACAATAAGAAGCGGATAAATATTCGGCAAAAGATGATGGAACAGTTTCTTCCTGTCCTTGAGTCCAAGAACCGTTGCAGCATGCATAAATTCTCTTTCTCGTAAGCTGAGCATTTGTCCCCTCACCATTCTGGCGAGACCCGGCCAATTCACGAGTCCAAGCATCAGCATAACCACGTACATTCGGTAATCTGGGGGTACTTTCCATTCTGATAAAAGTGCACCGATGATAAATAGCAGCGGAAGGCTCGGAATCGTTAGCAGCAAATCGGCAATTCTCATAATGAGCTGATCTACAACCCCTCTATAATACCCAGCTACTGCTCCAAGCGTCGCCCCAATCAGAACAGATAACATCATCGAGGCTAGCCCTACTGTCAGAGATATACGTCCTGCTTGCATTACTCTAGTAAGTACATCTCGTCCTAAGTTATCTGTTCCAAGCCAGTGTTTTGCATTCGGCGCTTTCTTCATCTCCAGCATATTAATTTTGTTATCCGCGTAAGGAGAAAACAGCGGACCTAAGAAACAGATCAGAAACATCAGGATCACCACAACAAGACCAAAAATGGCCAGTTTGTTTCGCAGCAGTTTTCGGACGGACTGACGCCATAAAGATGATCTGTGCTCCACTCCTGGCCCTGTACTTGTTTTTGTAACTCTGCTTATTGAGGACATTCGATTCACCCCTTAATCCAGCTTGACACGCGGATCTGCAAGTCGATACAGCAGGTCCGACAACAAGGTGCCAAGGACAGTTAAAATCGCGATAAATACAGTAAAACTCATCAGCAGAGGATAATCACGCAAAGAAAAAGACGACATATAAAGCTGTCCTATACCCGGCCAGTTAAAAATCTTTTCAATAATTAACGAGCCGCCAAACAGTCCGGGAAGCTCAAAACCGACAAGAGTAATCGCCGGAAGCAGAGCATTTCGGAGAGCATGGGTGAAGAGCACCTTACGTTCAGTCAGCCCTTTGGCTCTCGCTGTTCGGATATAATCCTGTTTAATTACATCAATCATGTTACTGCGGATATACCTTGTGAGTGAGCCGATTCCAAGCAGTGTCATGACAACGACAGGCAGTGCCATATGCTGAATTACTTCTTTGGCATAAGCAAGACCGGTTGCATTACTGCCCGTTGTTGTCATTCCGCCTGGCGGAAGCCATTTCAGGTCAACGGCAAACATTTTAATTAAATAAAGTCCAATGAAAAAGGACGGAATGGACATGGCTGCAAAAATAATCAGCATGACTACGGTATCAAACCAAGAATACTGTTTGTAAGCGGAAATGACTCCAATCACAACGGCAATGAGCCATGTGAGAAAAGTCGACACGGCAGCAAGAAGAAATGAATTCCAGATATATTCATTAAAAAGGGTTAACACGGGTTTTTGTTGCGCCAAGGAATAACCAAAGTCTCCTTGTAGTGCGTTTTTAATCCAAATCACATAGCGATCAAGCATCGGTTTATCAAGTCCATATAACTCCCGCAGCTCTGCTTTACGTTCTGGACTTAGCTTGATATTACTCGACACATAATCTCCTGGCGTAAGAGCATAAAGACTGAAAATAAGAAAGGACGCTGCCAGCAAAATAACTAGTATGTAGGTGAGTCTTTTGACAAGGTAAGTGCTCATGTTATGCTCCTTATCTGTTAAAACATATGTCCGCCTAGGGATCTAGAACGGACATATGCTAACTTTTTGATTCTCTAACCAAATGCTATTGTTCTATTTTCCATTCAGGCAGTGATTGTGCAATGCCTTGGTATGGGCTGATACTTACGTTTTCAAGTCTTCCATTGTTTGCGTATACGGATTTCCGGTAAAAAGTAAAGATAACCGGCAGTTCATCATTCAGTATTTGATACAATTCTTGATACACTGCTTTACGTTCCTCAGTATCTACTGTAGCCAGACCTTTTGCATAAAGTTCTTTAACCTTCGGATTGTCGTAACCTGGCAATGAACCGTCAATGAATTGAATTACTCCTTCAGAAGGATCTCTTAGCATAGGCGTTGAGAAGGCAGCCATATCATAGTCTTTACTTTCTACTTTTGACACTAATGCGTTAAAGTCGGCAAATACTTCCGGCTGAAAATCAATACCGATTTCGGCAAAGTTTTCTTTGGCTACCGCGATAAAAATATCCGTGGCCGGGCTTTTGGAACCAAGATAATGAATGGATAATTTTTTGCCGTCTTTCTCCCGAATCCCGTCTCCGCCTACGGTCCATCCTGCTGCATCAAGAAGTTCCTTCGCTTTTTCTGGATTATACTCGTATGGGTTAATTCCTTCTTCGGTATAAGACCATGAGATCGGAGCTGCTGGAATATTAGCTACTTCCCCTGCTCCTTGATTTGCATCTACATAAATGGCTTGACGATTCAAACCGTAAGTAATAGCTTGGCGTACTTCTTTTTCTTTCATCTGTTCATTCTCAAGATTCAATTGGAAATATCCATAAGTGCTCGGTGTATAAGGCAGGATATCGACATAACCAAGACCTTTTAATTTATCAATGTTCTCCTGTGTTGCTGTATAAGAAGCAAGATCCACTTCGCCTGTTTCAAGGAACTGCCATGTATCACCCTGAGAGGTTTTATAGATAAAACGTTCTACACTTGGTTTTCCTTTCAGATAATGTTCATTTGCTGTGAAACGAACCTCTTGTCCAGGAAGGAATTTCTCTAATATGTAGGGTCCATTACCGAGCGGAGCGGAATGTAGTTTTTGCAAATAAGTAAGCTCACCGAATTTATAATCCTTACCGTAATAGGCTTTGGACAGCACGTTACCGCCAAGATTTAGAAGAGCCGTTGCATTGGGTTCCTCAAGGGTTACTGAAATCGTATAAGGATCAATGATGTTAATACCTTCGATGCTGTCTGCTTTCCCCTCTTTGTAAGCAAGACCGCCTTTCACTTTCATCAGTGTAATATCGGTATCGCCATCGTAAGCTTTGTCATGCAGAAGCGTCCAAGTAAATGCAACATCTTCCGAAGTGAGCGGTGATCCATCACTAAACGTGCCTTTCTCAGGTAAATGGAATGTATAGGTTAATCCATCTTCAGAGACATCATAACTTTCTGCATAATCTGCAACAGGGAGTCCCTCAGCGTCCGAAGAAATAAGAGATGTGTACAGAAGGGAAGCAACGTTACCGTCATAACCGCTCTGTGAGAAATAAGGCGTGAACGATCCGCTTGGATCGGTGAGTCCCACAATCACCGTGTCTGTTCTTTGTACAGCGGTTTGAGGTAATTTGCTAATATCTGATGCAGGAATTTTTTCCGTTAACAGGTTCGTGGCTGCAGGAGCTTCCCCTGACGGATCACCAACTGATGTACCTGTGCCCGGATCGGCAGGTGAAGCACTTTCTCCTGAACATGCAGATAACAAAAGCGAGCCAGCAAGCAATAACGAGGAAGCATAGACAATCCTTTTTCTCATAAAACATCTCTCCATCTCTTTATTTTTTTAGTAACGCCTTTACAAAACATCCGAGGAACAATTCCGATAAACTAGGTATGTTTTTATTGATTAGTCATTATTATAGAAACGAAATGCAGTTCTGTAAATAGAGAACCAGTTAATTTTATGGATTTTTTTCAACTTTTTATCATTTTCTGAAAAATAAAACCATCAAACTCCCCGTCGCACAAGGATTTTGATGGTTTTCAGCATTTTTTTAACCTTCTATGTAATTTAGTAAAGAATGTTCCACTTGACGCAGCGCATGCGATCTGATGCTGTATTCGATCAGATTCTCTCCATCAAAATGAGCATATAGGAGTCCACTGCTGCGCAGTTTGGAAATATGATCATGCGTAATCCCTTTTGAAAGCTGTAAATGCCTGACAATTTCAATAAAGGATCGTGGTCCTTGGTGCAGATACTTAAGTATTTTCAGACGGTTTTTCTCTCCTAAGCTGCGAAGCACTCGCAAATCATGCGGAGGAATAACGGTATCATCCCCAAGGTAAACAGGTGCTGCATAGTGGCAGACAATCGTATTTCCATAATGCCAAAATATATGCAGCGGCTGAAAATGGTACTGTGGAATAAGCACGATCCGAACAAACCCCTCCGTTTTGTTAAACACGAGCCCTCGTGTCGTTTCATCGACTAGTGATTCCACCGATTTATATTCTTTTTCAGCAAGTCGAACTGCATTTTCTGCTTGAAGGGCTTTACACACCTCAGAACTCATCTGTTTGAAATATTGTTCATTCCATTCGTAAAATAGTTCCCTATACCTCTCTTTAAACCTCTTCATTTCAAAATCAGGAATCTTATAATTCCAATCTTTGCAAAGAGTAACGAAATGGCCCAGCAGATCTTTGTCTGATGTATTTTCTAAAAAGGTTATGTAATCTTCAGCAGTGTATATATCTTGTTGTTCTAACAATAGATAAGCGTACTTCCACTCTTCATCCATCTGCCATTCGTGGAGTATTGAACTATACTCAGTAGTCAGCATAGCTTGAGTCTCTTTGACCCACTTCGGTGAAAGTTCAATCTTTTTATGTGATTTACGGCAAATAAAAGTATGAAGACTGTTCATAAATTCATATACGGGTTTAAACCGAAAGGTAATATCATAACTCATAGCTTCACACTCCTTCGTACCCTATATTATAACGTTCGAAGGAAGTATGGAATAGGAAGCGATTATAAGATTTCTTTATATAAGACAGCGAGTTACGTACCCGTTTGCTCACTTGCAGCCTGCTGAGGGGACAAAAGTATTCTGGAAATTCGCAGATGTTCGATTTCTTCGATAACATACTTAAAGCCCGCTTTGATAATATATTCTCCTTTTTGCGGAGCGGAAGATCTTAATTCAGAAAACAGCCAGCCCCCAATCGTATCATATTGATTGTCATCAAGACACAGTTCAAAATGCTGGTTTACATCTTCAATTAACATCAATCCATCAATCGAATAGACGCCATCTCCCAGATATTCCACAAGCGGCCGTTCATTATCAAACTCATCCTGAATTTCACCAACAATTTCTTCAACGATATCTTCTAAGGTCACGAGCCCTGATGTTCCGCCATACTCGTCAATCACAATGGAAATTTGCGTCTTTGATTCCTTCATTTGTTTCAGTAAAAGATCAATCGAAGTGGATTCAGGGATACTGAGAACAGGCCTAATTGCCCTTATATAATCCTCCATTCCTGACATAAATAAATCTTTGATATGAACGAATCCAATGATATGATCCTTATCTCCATGACACACGGGATAGCGAGTGCGCATCTCTATACTTGCAAGCTTCAAATTTTCATGAACACTCCATTCGGTATTGAGGCATATCATTTCTGTACGTGGAATCATGATTTCCCTTGCGGTTCTTGTAGAGAATTCCAGAAGATTTTGGTTAAGTAACGTACTTTCCTTATGATCTAGTGAAGAAATATTTACTGGAGAAGAGAGCTTTTTTTCACTTCTTCTGATCCACAGTCTAGAAATGATACGACCGAAAACCAGATACTCAGTCACTAAAAGAACCACAAAAACAGCTGTAATGATGCGCGGTATACTTCCTGCAGCCATTATTCCGGCTGCCATTGGCGGTAATATTAATCCTGCTCTGCATAAATAAATATAGATTCGCACATGAGCTCGCAGATGCTGTCCAGCCTTGTCAAATGCAGACGAAACCGTATTATTGATGGGTCCCCGCGGTTCTGAGTCTTTAGCAAGAAAACTTAACTGATTCTGAAAAAAACCAAAAATGGCACTAATTAACGAAAGAACTGTCGTCATCATGAATAGCTCGATAGCCGGTAAAGGATCAGCCAATGATTGTCCTATCCACCATGAAAATGCAGTGAATAGGTTCACCTCCTTTTGTCCCTCTTTGTCTTGATCTTGATCCTATATATATGAGGTGAAGCCCAAAATAAGTGCTGTAAAAAACCGCAGGGTACACAAAAAAGATAAATGGTGTACCCTGCGGCTTACTAATGCATTATGTGTTTTATTAGGGATTATGAGAAAACGTCCATAATCCTAAGCTTTACCGCCGAGCACTAGGCGGCGCGTATGGATATTCATAATTCAACGGTTCATCAAACGTAGCGTAATCAAAGTTCACCATTAAAATGATTGTGCGTTGGCCTGTGTTTGGGTCACTTATGATAATATGATCACGTCCTGCTGCTTCTAGAACTCCTTTAAAGATCTTTGCATTCCACTCCCGGTTCCCTTCATAAGTAGCGTAGAAAGTCCCTATCTTTCCTAGATTCAACCTAAGAATATTCTCGATAAAAGATTGTTCTGCAAAAGGGAGATTCTGCTGAATCACTGCTCCCCCTGGCGTCATCACACTTCCACTGCTTACTTCTGGAGGAACAACGGTTGTGTTTGGCATCATAGGCATCATTGGCATCGAAGGCATTCCCATATTCCTCGGATCGTATCCAGGTCCTCCATTTCCAATCTTATAAGTGACGGGCTGGTAAGGCTGGTTGAACATAATTAAAAACCTCCCTGATTTTAAATAGATACTTTTTCAAAAAACTAATAAACAGCAGGACAATCCTCTACTGAAGGACTAAAGAAACAATGTGCTCGGTATCTCCCTGTATTTGCTTGATTGTACCAAGTCGGCGGACAATCCCCAGATGGTCTAAAGAACCAGAGTGCGTTACTTGCCGGCCATATTTTTTCCCCGTTAATAACCCGCTGAGCGAGCCTGATCTCTGATTCCCGTGCTGCCTGATAGAAATAGCCCTTTTGGGTTGCTTCAAATCCTCCCGGATTCTGGAATACCATATCACTCACAGAACGGATATTACGAAAATCCAAACATCCTCCGAGAACTCGATTGACCCCAACATTTCCTACAAGAAGCATCCCTGTATCCCCGTCTTCTTCCGCTTCCGCACGCATAAGTCTCGCCAGTAATCTCACATCTTCGGAATTCGCTTTAATCACTGCCAATGGAAGTCTTCCTCCTTCCTTTACTTAAGTGTTCTCATGGCTATACTTTATATCTTATTGTGCATTCGCCCAGATCGTGACATTTATTTCAATTATTTTCGAAAAATAAAAAAAGAACATCGGGTTTGTTTTCACAAGAGCCCAACATTCT
Organism: Paenibacillus polygoni; assembly: GCF_030263935.1. Taxonomy (NCBI): domain Bacteria; kingdom Bacillati; phylum Bacillota; class Bacilli; order Caryophanales; family Paenibacillaceae; genus Paenibacillus; species Paenibacillus polygoni. Next base: position 3,174,438 of record NZ_CP127162.1, read on the forward strand.
TCTTATTTCTTACTCATTTTTTATTCTGATGATTACGAAAATAGCGAGACACATAATAACCTATAACGAGAAAAACAAGCACGACGACCGCACTAATGATCACAAGAATAGGATCATACGTGCCTTCACCTGAAGATAGAGGACCGAAACTCGTTCTAGGCTCAGCCTCTGCATATGACATATGCTTGCCTCCAAAAAAGTTAATCAGATACATAGACTCCTCCGAGATTATATCTTTTTTTCCAGTTTAACAAATCTCTAATTGGAAATATATACGGATAGAGAAATGAACATATGAAAAAAGAGCAAACTAAAAGTTTCTTTAGTCCGCTCTTCTCATCTCTATATGAGATTATTAAATAATTCTTTATGGCTTCGCATTAATCCAATAATCGTAAGAATGAATTAAATACCCCTGATAAGCATTATATTCCGCAAGCAGACCTGGCAACTTCGCTAGTTCTGATTCCATATAAGCTTCGCCTTCTTCATAAAAAGTAATATGATTTCCCTCATGACTTTCTTTCATTTCCACCGAAATCAGCAGCGGCTTGCCTAATTGATCAGCAATTTCCATTTCTTGAGCTACAACGGTCGCAATTCCGTTAGATCCTTCTGCTGTATCTCGGAAAGCCATAAGTGAGATATGATCCAATGTACGAATCATCCATTCCGTTACCGTCATGTTTTTTCCTGGCAATTCATGGCGATCGAGCCATACAGCTAAATCAGCACTTGTTTTGAGATCGGAATCTTTTTTGGTCTCACGAGCGAAATACTCTATATTAGATGCCCACTCTTTAAGCACACGTTCTCGGTTATTATCCCATTCCGAGTTTGTATATGGCTCAATATCTAAGTGAATGCCGTGGAATTTTTCATCCTCTGCTGCACGTAGGTTATATTGTTTCACATAATTAATGAGCCTCGTTAGACGTGATCTGTTTTCTTCAAGTCCCCAACTTGGATGACCGCCCATCGCATGAACTTCAATTCCCATCGCTGCAGCTTGACCCACAAAATTGCGATACAGTGAATACGGCTGGTCAAGATCAAGTCTTACATATAGAAAATTCACCTTTTTCTCTTGTAAGAACTCGAGCACTTGGTCACTTTCATTAATTATCTGTTCTGCTTTCCATATATAAGTTCCGCGAATAGAGTCAGTCGGCAGTTCTGGTTCTGGTTCTGGGTCCGGTGTCGGCTCTGGTTCTGGTGTCGGCTCTGGATTTACTGTATCTTGAGTCATCTGACTCCAATATACATAATCATGAATGGCAACTCCTGCAAAACTGGAATAGCCTGCATAGGATGCTGTCACTTCCTGAAGAGCTTGTTCCATTTTCTCTTTCGACTTTCCAGCAAATGTGGTGAATTCTTCTCCCGGCATTGGTTTCGCGTTAACTCCAACAATGATTTTTGCAGAATAATTGCTTGACCATTCCATCTCTTCTTGAATAACTTGGACAATCCCGCCCACCCCACTTGCTTTATCACGATAAGCCATTAAAGCGATTTGATCAAACCTGCCCATAAACCACTGAATCAGCGGTTCTTGTGAGTCTGGGTTATAATAGTGATCATACCAGAAAGGAAGATCTATAGCTGAATCCAGGCTAGGTTCTTGCTCAATGACAGACAGGAACTTTTCAATATTCGCAAGATAAGTCCGAGTGACCTCATCGCTATCGATCTCCCACTCCCCTAGAACATAGGGCTCTATGTCCAGATGAATTCCACTGAATTTTTCATTTTCTTCTGATTCTCTATTAAAGTCAACAACCCAGTTAGCAAAACGCAATAACGGAACTTCTCCGCCTTCCGCCGCCCACTTTGGGTGACCTCCCAGCGCATCCACTTTTATTCCATTCTCATGTGCACGAAGGATAAAACGTTGGTATACTGCGGCAGGTTGCTCCATATCAATTCGTAAATAAATATGATTAATCCGATGATTGTCTGCGTAATCTAGTATATCTTGGCCGCCGTCCTGAATCGATTCAGCTTGCCAAAGCCACATTGCCCGAGTAGTTTCTTTTGAAGAATCAAAAGCTGTCAACCATGTTACACTAGCAAGAAGTACAACCCACAAGAGCATGCGGGAAAGTTTCCCGTACATATCTTACCTCCACTTCTTTTCTCTTTTTTTAAGCCAACGCTATTATAACAGTGGAATAGAGCAAAAAAAATGAGCCCTCGTGCTCATGTTGGGCTCATCCAGAAATATTATACAATTTTGATAGGAGTCCTAGGCTAGGGCTGATATATCATTTTTCGTGACATTCCACCATCAACAACTAGATTCTCTGCTGTAATAAAATCGTTCTCAGGGTCGGTCAAGTATAAGCAGGCACGCGCGATATCCGATGGTTTCCCCACTCTTCCGCTTGGATGCTGCGAATGGTCCTCTGGGCGCAATTGTTCATATTCACCAGTCTCAATCCATCCCGGACTGATACTATTGACCCGGATGTGTTCAGATGACAAGGATAAAGCCATCGCATGGCTAAGCGAAATAATAGCTCCTTTAGAAGCAGCATAAGCTTCTGAATTTGGCTCTGACATGGTAGCCCGAGTAGAAGAAATATTGACTACAGAGCCGCCATTTTTGTTGTTTTTCATGTATTTGGCAGCGATCCTTGTCCCAAGAAAACAGCTGCGGACATTTGTGTTCATCACATCATCCCATTCATCTACAGTGAGTTCATAAGGTGATTTCCAAATCCCATATCCTGCATTATTAATTAGAACATCAATCTGTCCATATTCAGTTACCGCAGCTTCCATGAGTGTTAGAATTGCTTCTTCTGACCTAACGTCACAGTGGACAAACATCGCTTCGTATCCATCTTGACGCAGCGACGCAGCCGCCGCTGCTCCCTTCTCCTCATGGCGATCCGCAAGAACGACCTTTGCTCCTTGCATGGCATAAGCACCTGCCACTTCTTTACCGATCCCGCTGCCGGCTCCCGTTACGATGACTACCGTATTTTCAAATCTCATTTTCTCATCACCCTTCCCTTCTGAATTCCTTTCCTACTCATTACCCTAGTTCTACCAAGTTACTCTATTCATTTCGAATAAACATCAAAAAAAGCCGCCCTTGTCAGGGACGACCTATACATTATTATGGCAAGAGAAATGAATAGAAGACAACTTCACTCATGCATCAGCTCCGTATCTTTCCCTAAGACCCGTGAACCGGCTCGGCATATACTCTAGCAAGACGTTCAAAGCCTATGTAACGCGTTCCTTGAAAAGTGAGTCTTCCCTCATCTCCTTCAGAACATAGACCATACTCTTTACCGGCGACTTTAAACTCCAATCGATCGCCACTCTCTACTTCAAACGTGACATAATACATGGTTCTCGTATGGTTGCCTTCGCTCTGATTTGTCTGCTGCTGAACAGAAATACGTCTACCCGTAATCCGAGAATGCACTGTGAGGACAGGCTGTTTCTTGTTTTTCCCCCACTGAAGAGCTTCTTTTCCAATGGAAATAGCAATAATACCGAGAATCACGACAAACACTACAGGGAATACCGTTCCGAAAAAATCAAACATCCAGAAAGATTCAAATCCCACGCCGTCTCCTCCCGTCCAAGTTCTGGCTTCTGACAAACCGTCATTCTGTTCAAGTATATGCCACTATGGAAAGGAACTTGTCATCTCTTTAGCAGAATAATACAAATTTTCTTTGTTATAACACTTCCCAGTTCAGCCCGCCATCCGTCGTTTGCATCAATATTGATTTCTTCTCCGTTGCATTTTCAAGTAAGATCCATCCGACTTTTGTCGTAACGAACTGCATTTTCACAACCTCAGGGTACTTATCCAATAAATCAGACAGATTCTTGCTGCCTGCAAGTTTAGACCAAGTTTTCCCTTGATCAGTTGTCTGGTATATTGTTTTTCCTTGTAACATCCACCCTATATGATCAGAGACAAAAGTAGGATACAGCCGTTTATCTGTCCCGCTTTCTGCCGGCAGCTCAAATTGGACATGATTCCATGTATCGCCGCTATCATCTGTGAATAATCCGCTGTACTTAACTTGGTCTCCTTCAGAACATCCTAGCGGTATGTAAAGTTTATGATGATTAACGCTTAATGACTCCATTTCTCCCATTGTAAACGAAGAGCATTTCGTATGAAGTGATGAAGTACGATTAAAAAATGACTTGTCCATGCTCCAAGTCTCACCGTCATCGCTAGTTACGTACATTTTTGGTGTTCCCAGCTCTAGAACAGGTACAAAACCTTTCCCGTTGTCTGTAAACATCATGCCCATCGCATAACCTTGTAGTGGAATCGCTTCATCTGTAGCCTGAATTGGATTATTCGTTGATGTTTGGGTCCAGTTAACTCCGCCATCGGTCGTAATATATAATGTTTTTTGTTCTTTTACTGTCCCCACACTCTCACTCGTCATGAGATAACCGTGTTTACTAGAATTGAAATGAAGGGCTGTTACGGTTTGCGATTCTTCAAGTGAAGCGATCTTCCAGCTCTCTCCGCTATCATCCGTACGCAGAACGACATTATTGGTTCCATCCGTTCCCGAACGAACGATCCATCCATGTTCTCCATCTAAAAAGAAAATATCTTTTCCGTAAACAGGGTTAGATGAAAACTTCACATTGGCTGAAGGAGAAATATTAACCCAGGTTGCTCCGTTATCTCGCGTATAATACAGTCTTAATTCATTACGAGTAACGCCCCAAGCAAGACCTCCATAACCATGGATGAGTTGAAAATCAGTCAATCTTGTTTGAATTTGATATTTATTACTATCCGGTACTTCATAATATTCTGGTTCTACTAATGTAAGGGTTTGCCCTGTCTCTACAGGTTCTTCTTTTATGGTCGGCTGCACTTGTTCGGACTCTTTCGAACTGCAGGCTGCAAGCAGCAATACCAGCATACATGCTAATGACCATACGATTGCTCTACGCATGTTATCACCTTTCTGCCATAGCTTTTTCTCTAAGTTAGTCATTATAGCATAATTCGTGTTGAATGAGAGTCAAATCTGTTACTTGTCTGAATCCATTTGCAACGGAAATGAATTCTTCTGTAATAAACAAAAAAACTTCCGGCAACTAGCCGAAAGCTTTTTAAAATCAGTATATTTTATCTAGAAAAATGGTTTATTTAGGATTACTTTTACCAAGTTCACTATGCGAGTATCCGTAGAATAAATAAATAAGAAGTCCTACAATCATCCAAAGGATGAATCCCATCCAGGTCCAAATGTCTAATTGGAACATGAGCAGGAAACAACAACCAGCACTTAACAAAGGAAGAAATGGTACCCACGGAACCGTAAAGCCTCGCTTAAGGTCCGGTCTTGCTTTACGCAATCCAATTACACCTAAAGATACGATAGCAAAAGCGAATAATGCGCCCATATTTGTCAGACTTGCCAGTTTATCAAGTGGAAGGAATCCGCATAACAAGGCAATAACAAGTCCAACCATCCAAGTACTTCGAACAGGAGTCTGTCTCTTTTCATCTACTTTGGATAAAAATCTAGGAAGCAGTCCATCACGAGAAATGGCGAATAAGAGTCTTGTTTGACTGAATAACAGTACAAGTAAAACGGTTGTTATTCCAGCAATCGCCCCTAGCGATATGAGTCCTGCTGCAAAATCTTGCTGAACGAACCGAAGTGCAAAGGCTACCGGATCAGCTACACTAAGTTCTGTATAAGGTACCATGCCTGTAAGGACTACAACAACAATTACATAGAGTAACGTACACACTAATAGTGAAGCAATAATACCGATCGGCAGATCTCGCTGTGGGTTCTTAACTTCTTCCGCCGCGGTTGCTACAGCATCGAAACCAATATAGGCAAAAAACACTAACGCAGCACCGCTCAGAATCCCTGAATATCCGAATGGAATAAACGGTGTCCAGTTATCCGGTTTCACGTAAAAAGCTCCAACGATGACAAAGATGAGAATGACAGCTATTTTAACAAACACCATAAACGCATTAAATCTAGCCGTTTCTTTCGCGCCTCTTGTTAATAGCAAACAAATCAGCAAGATAATAATAACGGCCGGTAAATCCACAATTTGTCCTGAGGCTGCATTAAATGCTCCAGACAATGCAGCAGGCAAATGGATATTAAAACCAGCTAATAGTCCTTGCACATAGGCAGACCACCCACTCGCAACAGAAGCGGCAGCTAAGCCGTACTCGAGTACAAGAGCCCAACCCATTAACCAGCCGAACACTTCACCAAAAGCGGCGTAACTGTATGCATAGGCACTGCCGGATATCGTTACCGTGGAAGCTAGTTCAGAATAACAAAGTGCTGCAAGAATACATACCAGGGCAGCAACAACAAATGAAATAACGAGTGCTGGACCGGCATTATCTGCGGCAGCAGTTCCCGTAACGACAAAGACACCCGTTCCGATAATCGCCCCTATTCCAAGGACGGTCAGATCAAAAGGGCCCAGCGATTTCTTTAGATTGTTATCCGTTTTTTGATTGGGGTCAAAATGTTTCTTACGTAATAAATCCATAAAGTCACTCCTAGATGTAAGTTGCCCTACTATTCGTAAGTTTCATAGCAATGCTGTTTTATTATCTAAATATGAAATGACCCTGTCAATGAATATTTAAAGGAATAAGCAAATCACTACACTTCTCTTACTCAATCTCCTATTCCCACTAGTATTATGCTATTTTCGACTTGAAAAAGACGCTATTCATTCCGTAAAAGACACAACTCAATCACCGAATTATCGATTCCTGTATATAATGAAATTCGGGATGATGGAAGCGGATGATACGGCCGATTCTTGATGAATGTTTAACTTATAGGAATAGAAGATATTAGTAAGTATACGTGTCTATAAAAAAAGTACTTGCTGTGACAGCGCTTCCTGTATTATGATAACAGCTACAGAGTTACAACAACTCATTTACTTACTAAAATATATCAGCTAATTGAATAATGGATCTTCGGGGTAGGGTGAAATTCCCAACCGGCGGTGACGCTTATTAGCGAAGCCCGCGACTCAATTTTCTTATTATGGAAGATTGACTGATTTGGTGAAATTCCAAAGCCGACGGTACAGTCCGGATGAGAGAAGATCAAATATAACAACGTGCCGTGTTATTTCGCATGTTTGTTTGATCAACCCCTATTGTTTTTGGCATGCAGTATGCTGAGATGATAGGGGTTTTGTTAACTGAAGATACCATTTTCAAATTCGATGGAGGAGTTTGATGATGGAAAACACTACCCACGCAAAAAGAAATTCGAGTTCGACTGGTTTTTGGCTGGTTGCCCTTGGGGCAGCTTTATGGGGAATAAGTCCCCTGTTTCGTATCAACTTGTTAGAACATCTGACTTCCATGCAAGTTGTTCTCGTAGAACATTTACTTGTATGTCTTGTCGCAGGTCCGATTCTGTGGAGGAATCGTCATGAATTGAAACATTTGAAGCTGAAGCACTACCTTGCCATGTTATTTATTTCATGGGGCGGATCTGCACTTGCGTCTGTTATCTTCACGATGGCACTGACAAACGGTGACTTAAATGCAGTCATCTTACTGCAGAAAATGCAGCCTATCTTTGCTATTCTTTTAGCTAAATTAATTCTAAAAGAAACATTGCCACAAAAGTTTGGCGCTCTGTTTACCATAGCGATCATCGGTACGTATCTACTTACCTTTGGATTTCACTTACCCTTTGGCGAAGGAACCCAGTGGCTCAAAATTGGCAGCATCTTGTCCCTTTTAGCAGCTGCTCTATGGGGCGGTTCTACAGTGATGGGCCGTCTGCTCCTTGGTCAAATTCAGTATAGTACTGTTACTTCAATCCGGTATGTATTCGCCATCCCTTTGCTTGTTGGAATGACATGGATTGAAGGTGGAGTAACCAACCTCCCGCAAGCGGGTCCTGCACTTACCAGTATCATTATAAATCTTCTTGCGCAAGCCTTACTGCCAGGACTACTGAGTCTGCTTCTGTACTATAAAGGCTTATCTTCAACAAAAGCATCTATGGCTACACTCGCTGAACTGAGTTTTCCGATGACTGGTATTATTGTAAACTGGCTTGCTTTTGGTGAAATGATTACACTGGCTCAGCTCGTAGGCTTTATCTTCATATGGTCCGTTCTGTTTATTCTAACGCGTCAGCAACAGACGAATCAGAACCAGCTTTCTATAAACTAATAAAGGTCCCATCCTGCCATGTCTCTAAAGACATGGCTTTTTTTATGTACGAGATAACGACAGCGCTCTTGCGTATGGTAAAATCATATTCAGAAAGGATGATTGACATGAAAAACCAGTACACTTCCTATGATGCCGTAGGACTTGCTGCGCTCATCAGAGACCGGGAAGCTTCACCTGCCGAGTTAGTTCGAGCTGCAATAGAACAAGTTGAAAAACAAAATTCAAAAGTAAATGCTGTAGTACATACAAGATATGAACAAGCCCTGATTGAAGCTGAACAGGTGAGCATTATGGAGCAGCCTTTTGCAGGTGTACCTATTTTGTTAAAAGATATTTCCCAAGCCATCGCGGGTGAACCGCTCACCTCTGGCTCTAAGCTGTTTACACAGCATAAACCTTTATATGATTCTCATTTCGTTGCCAAGTTAAGAAAAGCCGGCTTTATTCCGATCGGTCATACCAATACACCGGAATTCGGCCTCAAAAATATTACGGAACCAAAGCTGCACGGACCTGCTCGGAATCCATGGAACACCATGCACTCCCCTGGCGGTTCCAGCGGAGGTTCCGCAGCAGCCGTTGCGTCTGGAATGGTTCCAATCGCAGGAGCAAGTGATGGCGGAGGATCCATTCGTATCCCTGCATCCTTCAGCGGACTCTTCGGACTTAAACCAACCCGAGGACGTACACCGGTTGGCCCTGGCGTGGGTAGACAATGGCAAGGGGCCTCCATCGATTTTGCACTATCCAAGACGGTTAAAGACAGTGCTGCTCTTCTCGATGTACTCCAAGTTATTCAGAATGAAGCTGCTTTTCAAGTTCCGCTATATCCTGGGCGTTATCTCGAAGATATGTATGCGCCGCTTAAACGTAAATACCGTATTGCATATACCACTACCTCACCTGTATGTACACCTGTGAGTGAAGATGCTATAGAAGCGGTACATAAACTGGTTCGCTTTCTAGAATCTGAAGGACATGTTGTGGAAGAAAAACTGAGCCCTGTAAATGGGGTCCGTCTGATGGAGAACTATTACATGATGAACAGCGGTGAAATGGCTGCTATGGTTCTTGGCATGGAACGCGGACTTGGCAGATCCATTACTGCGGAAGATATCGAAATCGAAGGATGGGTTCTGCTTGAAGCAGGCCGTAAGTTATCTGCTGCCGAATTTGTCCACAGTTTAGCGGAATGGGATGTCGCAGCTGCTCAGATGGGTACGATTTATGATCGTTATGATTTTTACATTACACCAACCAATGCCTATCCGGCACCGCTTGTGGGAGAACTTACGCCTGGACCAGAAAAGATCGAGCACTTGCTTTCCGTGAGCGATTTACCAAAGGCTAAACAACAGGAACTTATCTATGAAATGTTCCTTCCAAGCTTGACCTATACCCCGTTTACACAGTTAGCTAATCTTACAGGCAATCCAGCGATGAGTCTTCCTATTCATCTAACAGAGTCAGGACTTCCCATCGGCGTACAAGTGATGGCCGCAAAGGGGCATGAGAATGAGTTATTCACCTTAGCTTCCTTACTCGAAAGTTCATCGCTTTGGGTAGATCTCATGGACAATCCCATGTTAAAAAATGAATAGGACGTGACAAATGGATATCTGGTCAGTGCATCTCCGTCCAATATTAGATTCGGGTATAGACTGGATGCGAATCATACCCTTAATGAACTCTCAGCTGCAAGCTAAGATTCAGAAGTTTCGTCAGCCTGAAGATCAGCTGCGCACCCTTTGCGGTGAACTTCTTCTGCAAAGATATGCTTTAGAGCGGTGGAGAATCCCCCCCTCTGGGCTTGTTAAGAAATATAATGCTTATGGTAAACCGGAACTTGCAGAATATCCTTCATGTCACTATAATATTTCTCATTCTGGAGATTGGGTCGTAGCCGCTTTTGATTATAATCCGGTTGGGATCGATATTGAGACGGCCGCTAATCCCATAGAGATCTCTATTGCCGAGCGCTTCTTTTCACCTACTGAAGTCAGCCTGCTTCAAGAACAAAACGAGGAACAACAGCAATCTCTTTTTTACAGTCTTTGGACGCTGAAGGAAAGTTATATAAAAGCAGAAGGTTCGGGCCTCTCGATCCCACTTGACTCTTTTTCGTTTGAATTCAGGGAGCAAAATCAAGAACATAATAACGAAGAGAGTAATAACGTAGAGTTGTATCGTTCGGATACACTAGATACCAGCTGGTATTTTAAGCAATATAGGATTGATCCGGGGTATGCTCTTGCGGTATGTGGGCGAGAGCCAGACTTTCCTAAACAAGTTGAAGCCGTTCGTTGGGATACACTGATTTCAATTATCTGAAAACAGTAAGTGTAATAGTAAGTGTATTGTCGTGATAAAAAGCTAGGCGTAGTGCAGAGGTTAAAGTCCCTTGCACTACGCCTATTTGTTACGCATACGTTTCTGTTTACTTAGGAGCCGATATTAGTGTACTATACCAGACTTTCTACTTCGTCTGACAACCATTTGTTCACGAATATCTGTTACTGATTACTTAAGATCAATTGAAAATTATTAATAAATCCATCCTCAGATATAAAAACTGGCGTGTATTCTTTAGATTCGAAATCATAATAATAGATACCTCTTTTATCATTTATTACCGATGTAACATATAGACCTTTTCCATCAACTGAAAAACTTGCTCCATCTACTTGCATTCTTTCAGGCGGTAATATGAACTCTTCCACCTCATGAGAACTAGCATTAATGGATACTGCTTTCGATTTTTCTCCAGAGTTATATTCTTTGTCATAAATAGCGATTATCTTATTATCTATCCTATTTACCATCAGAATTCTTATCCAAGCATGCTCTGAAAAGAGCTGCTGTGTATCCGTAAATTTAAAATCGGTTTCATAGATAGAAAACAAAGGCATAGAATATTTATTTTCATCGGAAACAAACTGCTTTTCGATAACCTCCCGATCTTGACTATAAGAAAAAGCAGAAATATATATTTTTTCTGTATCTGGATTTATGGTTATCGTTTCAACGTTGGTATCTTCATCGCCCCAGTATGAAATAACACCGCTCTGTTTATCCAACATTCCTAAACGTAATACCCTGTTTGAAGCAGCAATAAAAAAGACTTTTTCCTTCGTAGGTATGATTTGATTCACAGCACGTAAATTGGTTGTTAACTTCGTTTCTTCTTTTGTCTCTAGATTATAACTAAATATTTGATCATGCTTATTACCATCGGTCTTAGTATAATAAACAACTTTATCATTAGAACTGAAAACGCCTAGTGGATACTCTGATGTATATGGGAAATTAAATATCTCTGTTCGTTCTTTTGTTTTAGGAGTGTACTTGGAGATGGAGGTTGTAACTTCATCTGAATCAGGCTGAATATATGTCGTAGTTGTTATGGATAAATAATCATCATTCTGTTCTATAAGATTATTTTTGCTATTACAGCCAACTAGTAAAAGTATAAGAACTACAGTAAGCAGTAAACCTTTTGCTAATAATTTATTTCTCATAAGGTACTTAACCTAGAAATATCACTTTTCCCTAAATTCATCGCAGACACTCTTTTCTATGTAATTTTTTCCATATAATTATAGTATATTACTTTTCATGCTTAAACAATGGTTTTTAAGCAAAAAGCAAGCTTCGAGAAATAGTGATTGGTGCCCCATTCCCTTAGCTTGCTTTTTATCTAGTTATTAATTTAATGTATTCATCTGTGCGAGTTCTTTAGCAGCTAGTTTTTTTATCACTTTATTATTCTTTGTGTCAAAAGAATATCTATATAACTTGAATTCGTCAGAAGGATATTCACTTGCATAATCAATGAATGATCCGTTTTTGTCCCAAAGTATAAATGCAGTAGACATCGTTTTTGTTTCTCTTGGTACGTAGGTGAAGGTATTATAGAACACATTATAGACTGCGATTCTACTTAATGAAGGATCTCCATAAGAAAAGGCAAATTTTTGACCATTAGGAGACCACTTATAAGCAGTCACGGTTTCAACTGGTTTCGAACTTTTCACAATACTATTAATCAGTTTGTAAGAGCCATTTTTGAGATTCACGACATATAAACTGTTGTAGCCGAGACTCCCTGCTTGCAGCGCAAGAAATTTATTGGTTGGGGATATGGAAATTGAATTAATGGTATCAAACTCATCTGTGAAATTTATAGTATAGTTTTGAGTCCCATTTATGATCTCTACAGAATCTATCAGAGTGTCAGATGGAGGATTAGCCGACTTCTTCTTAGTAGCTATTACACTTACGTTATCCTGCTCAAATACAATCTTGTTTTTTGTTTCTTTTTTGCTAGGCTTTTCTTTCGTTATGAAATATGAAGTGCTATCATCTGTTACCATTTGTGCTTTAGCTTCATTACTAAAGTGTTGATTGAATTGAAAAACAGGAGAAACGAATGTGAAAGCTAACATTATTTTGAATATTTTTTTCATTATTTAACCTCCCGATAAAAATACCTTTATATCTTAGTATAATACAAGGGAATTTATTTTCAAAATAATGGAATTTTCCTTGGGCGATTAAGTGAAACCACCTGCGTTAATAAATGCACTTATAATTGCACAGCCTCCAAACAAGATGAACCACCACGCCCATTTGTTCTTCTTTCTCTTTTGCTTACTGATCAGCAGGCCTACGATTCCCGTAATCAATATTAGTACCGCTAAACTTGTTCCTACAATGAAGCCCGCCATCTCTTCTTATCCCCCTTCAATGTTTCCTTAATGAAAACTCTCCCCCTCTAACCTCAGCGCAATAGCTCCTCCTTGCTTGTAAATAGGTATATAATTTTCTCTCCGAAATTAAAGGAAAATCACTTTTGAAATTGCCCGATACCTTTTTGAACTTAAAAATAAAGCCGTCATTATCAGGAATAGAGATGATAACCCTTGCCCCCGTACCTACACAGCGGATTCTTTCGGGTACAATGCCGGATCGAATCGTCATCCCTCTCCCCTTGTTAGACGAATCGATCTCTGAGAATTCACCTGTAAGTTCCAATTTAGATGAAGTTGAATGGATATGCAGCTTATCTACGATTAACTTCTCCCCAGTAACAATAGAACCTACTATACCTAGATCCAATCTTTGTATGTCTCCTGATAACTCCGCTCTCCCAGATGTGATTCGGCACTTACAATTCATAGCACTCACTTCTTTAAAATACACTCTACCGCCAACCGTTGTTAGGTTCACCGAGTTCCATACCTTTTTAGGAAGATATACTTCCAGTATCGAACGGTGGAATTGAAACCCAATCCTTATTGTTTCTTTTCTACCATCAACAATCCGCAGTTCATCAGACCTGATATCTGTATTAAAAAGTCTGCCTTCAGGAAATTTGTTACTGGCTTTTTGAACAATCCGAATATCGTTTAACTCCGTGGGTAAAATTCGAATGTCATCTGAAAGCCAATCAATCATCAAATGGCTAACTGAATCATGGATCGATTGTTCTTTTCGTATCTCAAATTCACTCATTAAAGACACACGATCACTCCTATAATAAAACGTTTTTGTTTTATCAATCGATCTCCATGCTGTTCACCTTGTTCATCAATTCCCAAAGTATAAAGGTACTCACTGCAACGACGAGGGTTAACAGGGAAAACAGGATAGCATCATTTCCAAAACTTCCTATCATGGCATTTGCATATACTGCAGATAGAATGAAAGAAGTAATAATTGTTGTTGGTATAGACTTTTTTACAAAACCAATTCTCATGGCGATGATGCAAATACCATTTACGCTGATAGACAGTACAAGGATCATTTTGATTATGGACATCAATAGTCCAATTGAAAGTGTGTCACTTACGATAGGCATAAATGACTCCGTTAGACTAAAAACCAGAACTGCTGGAATATTACAGATGATCATGGCAAACGTAGTAAATAAGACCACTATTCCCACTTTAGCCAGAAGTAGTTTTTTTCGATTGACTGGATATGAGAACAAAAGCACTAATCTTGTACCGCTATATTCCTCAATTACAAATCGTGAATACATTACAGAAGACAAAACGGAAAATACAATCATACTGACGATGGTAGTGAATAAAAAAATATTGGGGTAAGTCTGAAAATCCGGTTCATTCTCCACCTGTGCAACATAAGCGACAAAATACATAAATCCTATAAGTACAATTCCAGAAATAATACTAGCCGTAACATAAGAGCCAAGATGATTTCTTCTCATCTCCAATTTCATCATCTTAAGCAAACTGGTTACCTCCGCTCACGATATCAAAAAAGTAGTCTTCCAGGCCATTCTCAAACTGAGTCTTGATGTCCGCAATAGGGATTTCCCTCTCTACTCTTCCTTCTGCAATAATTCCTACGATATCTGCAATATGTTCGATCTCTGAAATGATATGACTGGATAAAAGAATGGTCATACCATGATCGTGTACTAGAGTAAGAAACAGGTTTCTCATCTCTCGTACAGCGACAGGATCAAGCCCATTAATAGGTTCGTCAAGAATGAGAAGTTTAGGATGATGAATGAATGATCTTGCAATTGCAAGTCGCTGGCGCATCCCTAAAGAAAATTTAGATACAGGCTTAGAACCGGTCCCCACAAGACCTACCATTTGCAACACTTTGGATATGTCTGCCTTTTCCACATTCATATAAGCAAGATGCAAGCTTAAGTTCTCCTCAGCAGAGAGATGTTCAAAAAAAACGGGAATTTCAATTAGGCTGCCAACTTGCGTTAAGATTTTATTTCTCTCTTCTGTTACGTCCATGCCTAAAACTTCTACTTTTCCAGCCGTTGGGGTAAGTAATCCAAGTAAAATCTTCATTACCGTAGTTTTTCCCGCACCATTTGGTCCTAAAAACCCATAGATAGCTCCTTCAGGAACAGACATTGTGCAGGAATGAATCACTTCCTTATCTAAAAAAGTCTTCGATAAACCCTCTGTTTTTACAGCAAAGTTACTACTCATCCTGACGATATCCTCCAATATCTGAATGACGTTCCGAAATTTTATGAAGCAATTGATCACTGACAATATCTGCGCCCAGAACCCTCATCATGTGTTGTAGAAAATGTAATCGAGCTACTGTTTCCTCATGCCCCCGTCCAAACAATAGTGGATTTATCCAGATATTCACGAGTAACATAAAGACCTCAGCACACTCTATTGGAAAATCCGTAGTGATGGATCCATCTTCTTTTCCCTCCATCATGATCTTTGCGATAATCGGGGCATCTTTTTTTACGCCTTCCTGAATACCTGTCACTACAAATTGCGGATTCTTAATCTGTGTACTCAGTACTCCGTCCATGGAATGGGCGTCAGGATCAGCTACAATTTGTTCTAAAATCTCAACTAATTTCTCGCGCGCATTTGAGGCTTGTGTATTTTGAATTAGATCATCCAGCATCTTTGCAGCATAACTGAATTGTTTGTTCATCACCGCATCAAGGATGTCTTCTTTCGATTTGAAATGATGATAAATAGCCCCTTTGGACATACCAAGTTCATCAATAATATCTTGAATGCTTGTTTTCTCGAATCCTTTTTCCGTGAACAATTTGGATGAGACTGCAAGGATTTGCTCCAATGTCTGTTCTGGATATTTATTTCTAGCCATATTAGCATCTCTCCTTTTAATACCGACCGTTGGTATTTATAATAAAATACGAACCATATAATGTCAATAAAAGTAAAAATAAACATAAAAAAGAACTGTATCTCTACAGCTCTTTTACTTTCTTTTTTATAAACTTAGGAGTCACTATATAAACTAGGTTATATATTTTAATTTGGTTATCCTTTTCGCCCTTGTACTTAACTGTGATGAATCCTACATATAAATAAACTTTTTTTCATTGGATGTGTTTGTATTACAACAAGTGTTTTTTGAAATCTATATGTTATTAAAATAAAACGAAGGAGCTATCAAAAAATGATTAGAAAATTATGCTTAGCATTATTGCTCTTATGCTTCACGAATGTCACATTTTCAGAACCGAGTTTAGCAGCTACCAAGATCATAAAAACAAAAATCGAAGTTTCAAAGACATTCTTGGATCACAATATCGCAAGACCTCAAAGTGATGGAAGCTTTCATCATGGTTTGTTACTATCCGAACAATCAGATGGAACTCTAATATACAACAACACTTTAGGAAATAAAGCCTTTCATCTCCCAGATAATATCAAACCGATAAGTGATTTTTACGAACAACGAGCTTTGGTACAAAATAAAGAAACAAAACTCTATGGCTATATTAATACAAAGGGGAAATTAGCGATTCCTTGTCAGTTTACCGAAGCTGGCTATTTTTCTGAGGGCGTATCTCATGTAACCTTAGCAAATACGAATCAACAGGCACTTATAGACAGAACAGGAAAAATCATTTCTCATTTCTCAAAAAAATATGATTCCGATTTTTATTTTAGCAATGGTCTTGCTATGGTAACTGATCCGAAAAGTAATAAAAATGGCTTCATTAATACACTCGGTGAATTGGCTATTCCTTATGATTACACCTATGCTCGAGGGTTTTCCGAAGGTTTCTCCCTTGTTCAAAATAATAAAGGACAGTACGGGTATATTGATACTTCTGGCACAGTTATTATTCCTTTTCAATATAAATCAGGTGGCAGTTTCTCTGAAGGATTAGCATCCGTGCAGAACAACAAAGGTAAATGGGGATTTATTAATAAGAAGGGTAAGGTCATCATCCCTTTTCGATATGACAATGCAAGTGATTTTAGCGAGGGACTAGCGGTCGTATACAACTCCAGTGGTAAAGTCGGGTTTATCAATAAAAAAGGGAAGTTGGTCATTGATTACCAAGAATACAACAACGCATCTAATTTCAAAGAAGGAATCGCTTTAGTGGGAATCGGAACAAACTCAGATGGTAAGTTCGGTTATATTGATCGTTATGGCAACTTATTAACTAAACTTGAGTATAGAGCAAAATCTTCTTCCTTTAATGGAGGGTACGCTATAGCTGTTATATCCCCAAGTAAGTCGGTTATTCTTAAAAAACGGATAATTACTAAATGAATTAGAAAGTGCTGGGTACCAGCAAGAATATGATCAGAAAGATGGAATATACATCACAAGTATCTCTTGGTAACGTGTCTTCAAGTGGAGCAGATACAATGAGCACCTTAAGCGGTCATTCTTTCCCGTGTAAAGGTGCTCATTGTACTAATGAAATCCAAAAATTCGTGATACTGAAGGTTACGCATATTTTCAGATTTTCTTTTCATTTCCAAGAAAATGAGGTTCTAATCTCTTCTCTAATAAACCATCCTCTGTGCGCGATACTTGATAGGCAAAAGCATTCCGTCTAGAGCTTACTACTTTATACAGATCCGTTCCTATGTAATGAAGCGCTGTCCCATTATCCGCAGCTACACCCTGCTTCAGTTCTCCTTCCTCCACTAACTTGCGATAAGCCGGTTTATAAGTATACTCTCCACTATCCATGTCATCATAATGCGGGCTGTGGCTTCCTGGAAGTAACCCGAGACCACGAATAGAAGAGTAACTTCCCTGATCGGAGTCTGTAATTCCTTCTTCGTACCAACAGAGAGATCCCGCACTAAGCCCTGCAAGGACAATACCTTGTTTCCAAGCGGTTGTGAGAATCTGATCAAGCCCCCGCTCTTTCCATAGAGCCAGTAAAGTTTTAGTACTTCCTCCGCCTACATAGATAATATCCTTGTCCAGAACAAAATCATCCAGATTCCGGCATGGCGGAGAGGATAAGGATAAATGGGATGGGATACAGCAATGTTGATCAAAAGCCTCATAGAATCTCTTCACATACGCCTCTGCGTCTCCGCTGGCCGTAGGTAGAAAACATATTTTTGGCTGATTCAAAACAGATTGGGCTAAAATGTATTGATCTAGCAGCGAATTATCCGGTTCCATGGAGAAACCTCCACCGCCCATTGCAATGATCTGAGATGTCATCTATGTAGCCTCCTTTACTGTATGATTAACCTTGTGCTTGTCCTGATGTTCGAGCCTGACATGAGCTAATAGTAAAAAAGGAATGCCGCATAGTGTCATGAGTACTATTGGGATAAATATGTATAGCGACTGCTCCGCTGTAAAATGAGTAAGTAACGCTCCGCCAATCAGCGGTGCTAGTACATTCCCTAAATTATTGAACCCCATCATTCCGAAATATGTGCCCTTGAGCTCGGGTTTTGCAATACGATCCACCAATAAGTCCATTAAAGTGAACATCAACACTTCACCAATGGTAAATATAACGACACCAGCTAACATTGCCCACCAAGAATCCCACATTCCGAACAATATAAAACTTCCTGCAACGAAAACATTACCTACCATAAGTGACACAGCAGGAGGCAGTTTACGGAACGTTCGAACAAGAGGATATTGAACGATCAGAACGACTACGGCATTCAATGACAGCATGTAAGTAAACAACTGCGCTCCGTCTTCAAATTGTGGGCTGAGTTCGAGGTACTGTGCTAGTGTGGAACTGAAATGCCCAAATCCAAGTACACAAAACATGGAACCGATAAGTACATAGATGAAAGTACGATCCCTGCTTGTAACGGTAAACGCCTCTCTTAAAGATACCTTGGATCCACCGTCTTCGGATGGTAACTTCACTTGCTCAGGTTGTAATGCAAATTGAATGATAAGTACGATTCCATACAAAATATAAACTGCGCCAGCAATGAGAAAAGGAACTCCCGATTCAGCTGAACCCATCTGTAATCCAATCAGCGGTCCAATGACAACACCGAGATTAATCGCAGCATACCGCAGATTAAATACGAGGAGTTTATTTTCCGGTTTTGTAATATCAGATAACATGGCTCTTGATGTAGGTTCAAAAACAGCACGGCATAAACCGTTTAACGCATTCATTACAAAAAACATCCAAATTTGATTTGCTGCTGCAAATCCGATAAACACAATTGCCCAGCTGAAAATAGAAAAAATAAGTACTTTTCTTCGTCCCATTCGGTCAGATATGTAGCCTCCATAGAAACTCGCAAACACGCCGATCAGTGAACTTACCGCGACTACCATACCGGTTTCAACTGGTGAAGCACCCATTGTTTTAATTAAATAAATCGATAAAAAAGGAATACTCATCGACGTAGCCATTCTACCAAAAATTGTGCCGATGATGATTGTCCAAGCAAGCGGGTGAATCTCTTTTAAATGTTTATTCATGCTGCCTCCTGTGTCTTTGAAACGTAAGGTTACTCGCTATATGCAATATCTGAAAATAATACATATCATTCCAGATATTTAAACAGGTGTCAATAAATATTACCGCTATGATTTTTCCTCTGCTTTTAAACCTGAATTAGACGCAAAAATATTGTGATTCATGTGAACGGACTTAATTGCGGTCATTTGCTAATAGGAATTTTTCATATGTTTAATTTTTATAACAATAGTCTGTATAAACCAAAAAAAAAGAGATTTCCTTTAACAGCTTATCTGTCAAAGAAAATCTCCTTATTTTATACTCATCTTTACGTTACAAAATGTTGACTTGGGTTGCCCGATTCTGGATGGAACTTTTCCCGAAACTGCCCATTGGTATAACCGCCAATCACTTTACGCCAGAAGGCTTGGGCTACCATATTCGTTCTCACCTGTGAAACCTTCCATTCCCCTTGAAAGCGGCTGAATAGTTCATTTGCTGCCCAAGTTCCTACACCGCTGCGGCGATATTTTTGCATGACAAAAAACTCAGTCATATAAAAGTCGCCATCCTTCTTACCGAAAAGCTTGTCCACCAGTGCAAAACCTGCGGGAGAAGAGCCATTTTTAATGAGAAAAGGATACTTGTCCGTATGAATCCAGTAATCATCAAGATTCGGATAGTCGGGAAAAACACCATAAGAATCAACATCAATATCAAGATATTTCGTAAAATCATATAAATAGAATTGCATAAGATGACGTATTACTTGTTTTTGTTCACGCGGTACCATAATGAGGCTTAGTTCCATATCATATCACCTCTATTTTCTTCATATAAAATAACTATAAAGCTTTGCCTCGGGCCGAGCAAGTCATAACCCTGATGAATGTGGTAAAATAAGGACACTTGTTCTTACTCAAATAAGACAATAGAAATATAAGGGGCGTACGAAATATGCATATTCAAAAGGAAACCGATCGTCGTAAACTGGATGAACGTGTAGTCACCATGCCCTGGTATGTTCAGCAGTTTATTGATTACAAACTACCAGATCTATCTCCCTCTACTCTGCTGGAGTATGTTCGAGATTACGATACGTTCTTCACTTGGCTCCGCGCTGAAGGTCTGTCTGAAGCCGAATCCAATGCCGGAGTCACATTAAAAGAACTTGAGATGCTGCGCATGGACAGTATAACGGGTTATCGTATTTATCTGACCACCAAAAGAGAAGGGGCAAACTCCCGCATCACCGTGTCTCGTAAATTATCTTCCCTCCGGTCGTTGTTCCATTATCTCAGCCAAATTGCCGAAGATGAAGAATTTTACCCCCTTCTGAAAAGAAATATTATGGCTAAAGTCGAAATCAAACGAGTTCACAAACCAAAAGATACGGCAGCTAAGCTGAAAGGTAAAATCCTAGAGGAAGATGAACTTCTTGAGTTCATCGGTTATATTTTAGAAGGGTACGCAAAGGATATGGAGAAAAATAAACAAGCTCTATATTCCCATGAGATGAACAAAGAGCGTGATGCTTGTATTGCCAGTTTAATTCTAAACTCAGGACTCCGCGTCTCAGAGATTGTAAATCTGAACATCGATGATCTTGATTTGAATAATAAAGTCCTCTACGTATACCGAAAAGGGAATAACGATGAAACGTTTAAGAATCCCGTCTATTACAGGGAACAGGCTAAAGATGATCTTCTAAACTATATGGAACTTCGTACTCTGCGGTATCGCACTCCCAAAAAAGAAAAAGCACTTTTTGTCACCGTCCCCAATGGTCAAAAAGAAGGGAAACGAATGACAAAACGTGCGATTCAAGCAATGATTATCAAGTACGCAAAAGGTTTTGGCAAGCCGTATTTAACAGTCCATAAATTACGGCATTCTTTTGCCACCGATTATTATTTACAAAATGATATTTACAAAACAAAGGAACAACTCGGACATGCCTCTACCGAAACAACGGAGGTTTACGCGCACCTCACAGATAAAACCATGTCGGAAGCGATTGAGCGAAGAGTTGATTAGACGCTGTTACTCTCACTTGATACCTTCATATATTGCATCTAAGGCTGCCCTTTCGGGCAGCCTTTATGTTTTTCATTACACCTTCCGCATTACAGAGATATCACCACAGATTCGATCACTCATCATCTATCGAGCTTTAAAATCTCCACGGCATCGCCCGCTTGCAAACCTTTCTTGTCAGGAGGAATGATAATTAGGCAATCACTATCCTTAATCGTCACCATAGCACTGGATTCATCTACTTTGGCTGGGTGTGCAAACACTTGTCCATTCTTTATTTCTACCTTTCCACGGACAAACCGCGTAAAGTTATTTACTTTGCTAAAATCTGAACCTAAAAATGCCGTCCACCGCTGGAGATAAGGACGTTCTGAGGCTTGCATCAGCTGCAGGGCCGGACGTACAAAAAGTTCAAACCCCACAAAACAAGCTCCCGGATTACCCGATAAAGCAAAAAGCAGTTTATTCTGAATAAACGCAGCGGTCGTTACACTTCCCGGGCGCATGGTTACTTTATTGAATAACATTTCTACCTCATCCTGCCGAACTAGATCCCCCATAATATCATAATCTCCAACGGATACGCCGCCTGTAGTGATGACCACATCATAGGTTGATAAAGCTTCCTTCAGTTTTTGCTCAGCCAGCTCCAATTCATCCACAATCGCACCAAGTAAATGAGGCTCGCCACCTGCTTCCCTCACCAAGGATTGTAGCATGTAGCTGTTACTGTTGCGTATTTTTCCTGGCTCTAGTTCTTCTTCAATCCCAAGTAATTCAGTGCCTGTTGCAAAAATCCCCACTTGAGGTTTTCTAAAAACAGGCACTTGATGAATACCGAACGTGGCCAGAACCGAGATTACTCCTGCAGTGATCAAGGCACCTTTTTTTACAAGCAAATCGCCTTCTGACACTTCAAGACCAACAGGCGTAATATTTGCTCCCTGCGTTGTGGGACGTTTAAATACTACATATGGTTTTCCTTCTACCTCGCACAATTCTGTCGCTTCGAGCATAACAACGGCATCCGCTCCGAATGGAACCTCAGCACCTGTCATAATACGCGCAGCAGTTCCTTCCACAATCTCCTTCTGTGAGGAATAACCGCAAGGAATTTCGTCAATGATCGCGAGCTGAACCTTTTGATCACTGCTAGCGGTGCTAATGTCTGCGCTTCGGACAGCATATCCATCCATACCCGATCTTCTAAAGAAAGGATAAGGATGCGGTGCAATTATATCTTGAGCAATAATGCGGCCATGCACATCCTCGATCCTTACCTGTTCTGTCTCGATTAATTTCACCTTATTTGCTACAAGCTGCTGCGCAGCTCCTACTTGGATGGCTTTTCGATTAAATTTTGGATTGGTTTTATAATTACTCATATCGTTTTCTCCTTGCTCTTATCTACTTGAATAAAGTGTATCTCCATCTCTTTCCCGTTGCAAGAAAGGAAGGAAGGGAGTATCGTCCTTATACGATTTTGAATAAATAAGCTAAACATGCATATTGTATGCTTTTTTATCTCACGCTACAAAAAGGAGGTGAAGGCGATGCCATCTCAGAATGAAGAACACACCTGTGCTCTCTGCAAAAGAAAAGTCCCCGTTACGACCGTACATCATCTCACTCCTCGGGAAGAAGGCGGAAAAGACAAGCCTACTGCAGATCTATGTATTCCATGCCACAAACAGATTCATCATTTATTTACCAATCGAGAGCTGGTCGTACTCGGACTGACTACGATTGATGCGCTTCTGCAAACACCAAAGATTGCCTCCTACGTGAAATGGATACGTAAACAGCCAGGTACCGCCATTCCTAAATCTAAAAAATCTAGACATGTACGCAGCGCCAGATGAAAAACACAAAACCCGGACACTGCAAGGTATCCGGGTTGTAACCTTATTCTATCTTCGCCTTGATATTCGGCCTGAACCGAACTTCGTCTTCGGTCTCGTGCTTTTCTTTGGTGAGCTGAAAATGCTCGATCCACTGCTTTTTCCTCTTTCAATCTTTCCTTTGGTCGAAGAGCTTGAAGAAGAAGTGTCACGATTAAGAATACCGCCGTTGTCCGTTTTTTTCGTATTCGCTGATTCTCCAAGCCCTCTGCGAATAATGGAACCACTGCGTTTTGTTGTTAGCGGAGGGGCAATTTTTTTATCTTTGTCTGTAGCTGTCCTATATTGGCCCTGAGTCGGTGTGTATGTCTTAGAGGAAGTGTATCCTCTGTAATTCCCCGATCCTCGCATTACATCAAAGATGCTGTCCAGAATAGAAGCCGTAATATATCCCTGTAAGAAAGAAGAACTATAATTACGCTGTACATATTCTTTCGAATCAACTTCGATCAGTGTATCTTCCGGCTGATCTGGATCTTGCTGCAAATGGTAGAGCTCATTCGGATACACAAGAAACATTCGCTCTGTATCCACGGGTGACACTTCATCCGGAGTTCGATCTTCCATCAGTTCATCGGCTACTTCCGGAACCGTAAGATTCGCCGCACGGTATACATAGGAAGTTGAATTACCACTGCTGTTCACCGATTCAAGCGGGTACGTATCTTTCACAGCAGGTGCGCCGCAGCCTGATAACAAAGAGACAAATAAACTGAGGACCAGAGTGATTTTTAAGATGTGCCAAAAACGCTTGTTCATGAATAACCTCTCCTAGGTTGCCCGAATAACTTTTACATCTGCCGGGAGGATATCTTCTCCTTCATACAGCATAAATCGACCGTTCTGCCATTCAATACGTAAGAGATGATTATCATCCGACTGAAACTGCCATACATGTTGTTCCCCATTTTGAGAAAATGGTGTCTTCCCTGCGGTCATTACATGACCCGCATATTGTTCTTCTAGATGATATTCTCTATCATCCAGTTCGATCGTTGTAGGTACTTCCTCTGGATGATCCAATCTTCCATCGATAGGAGTATATAGTGCATAGATCAGACGTTCTCTTTCTTCGATATATAAGTACGCAATTGTATTCCCGTCTTTCAGTGTAAGTAAAGCCGCATTTCTCCCTCGGTTTTGCACTTTACCCGTTACTTCATAAGTAACAAGTGAAACCTCGCATATATCGCCCGGGTTCAGCTGTAACATACTTTTCTCTGGAGCAGGAGGTTTCGGTTTAGATAATAAATTCGTTACTCTTTTCCATATACTCATCATTCATCGAACTCCTATTTCTAGTTGGAATAACTCGTTTACAGAGAGGCTGAGATAATTAGTGCCCCTACTAAGTGAAGTGTTCCGGAGAACAGTCCGTAGCCAATCTTCCCTTTTTGCATTCCACCGTCTATGTCAAAAGAAGCAAAACGGCGAATCATGGTGTGCACCACACCTTCGATTACAAGTAAGATAATAAATGAAACAACGGATACAATCAGTGCGTCTCCCAGATGATAAGATACCGAAATTGACGAGGATAAAATATAGCCCTGTGCAAACAACTTCATAATTAGCCTTGTTGTCACTGCCATATTGCCTGCTTTTACTTCTGTAAAATCTTTGTACTTCGTAAATAATGAATCAACATACATGAGAATAAACAGCAGTACTGCTCCTGAACCTGTCCATACCAGCATGCGTACGATATCCATAAATTCCATTAGATATAACATCCTCCAATAGTGTCAGATAGCTCCCTCATGAAAAACGAAGGAGAAACTGCGTCGTTCCCCCTCCGTCACATGGAATAAAGCTTACACTCACTTTATTCATTTTTTATCATACTCATGATTGTTATTTATTCTCGTACTGTTTCAGCAAAGCTGCCAGTTCGTCTTCTACTTCCTTGTCTTTCCCCATATTTTCAAATTCTTCATCCAGTGATCTTTCTTTGCTGTTCATTTCATTACTTGCTTCTGCATGAGCTTCCGCTTGAAGCATTTTTTCTTCCATACGCTTCATACCAGATGCAGCTGTATCAGACCCAAAACCACTCATTGCTTTGTTAATTTCCGTCTGAGCTTTGGCTGCATTATAACGCGCTACGAGTGTTTCTCGCTTGTTCTTCATTTCCGTTAATTGTTTACGCATTTGCTCCAGTTTGGAACGGAGATTGTCTGCAGAAGCTTTATTCTGTTCAAAGCTTGCTTTGTATTCCGTAAGTTTTGCTTCTGCGTTTTTCTTTTCTTCAAGAGCACGGCGAGCAAGATCGATATTTTGTGCTTTAGCAGCCGTATGCGCTTGTTCTTCTCTTTTCTTCACGAGTGCTTCCTGCTCTTCATATAAAGCTTTGAATTTCTTCTCAATGGCGATTTGTGCAGCTACTGCCTTCTCCGCATCTTCCAAATCCTTCTGCATGTCGCGAATATATTGATCGGTCATTTTAATTGGATCTTCCGCTTTATCAATCAGAGAATTAATATTGGACATGGTCAAATCACGAAATCTTTTAAATAGAGACATTATAAAATTCCTCCCGTATATGTTTTCTTTTACTTAATATACTCATTTGCTCGGTAATGAATCATTACCTTAAATCAATTCCTTGAATCATTTTAAATCAATTTCTTAACTCAATTAAACTTATCCATCTAATTACCTTATACGGATCAGTGATTCATGAAGTTTCATTTTTTTCATGATTGGAGATGAACAGAATGCCAGGTTAGCTATTTAAGAATAATTTAGCTGCGTCTAGGCAATAACATACGAATACTCATGATGTAATTCCAGGCTGTTTTCGTAACGGTAATCACAAATATAAGGAGTTATGCTTACATGAAACGCGTCGTTTGTTCTATTGTTGCATTTACTTTATTAACTGGTATCCTTCTGCTCTATTTTTCGCAAACTGCTGCAGCAGACATACTGGGCCGTACATACATTAACGCTCCCGAAGATAATAAAAAGACAGAAGATCCATTCTCTGAACTGGATTCATTTACGAAAGAACTTCCTACTGTAAAAGAACCTCAGAAGAAAGCAGATGAGAAATCAAAACTTACACTTGGCCAGCTTCGAAAAAAATATAAAAGTACATTCGTTACGAATGGGCCTAATGTCAAAAGAATTGCTTTAACATTTGACGATGTACCTGATCCAAGATTCACTCCGCAAATATTAGATGTTTTAAAAGAGTACGGAGTAAAAGCCACTTTTTTTGTGAATGGTCAAAGAGTGCTGAATCATCCCAAACTTGCCAAACGAATTCATGATGAAGGACATGTCATAGGTAATCACAGCTTTACTCATCCGGACTTCAATAAAATTTCAATGTCTGCTTTTAAATCAGAAATTAAAAAAACGGAGCAAGCTATTCTCCCCATTACAGGCTATATTTCAAAAACAATTCGTCCGCCCTATGGTGAAATCACAGAAGAACAACTTATATGGGCGGCTGAACACAAATACCGAATTGTGAATTGGAATGTCGATTCTTTAGATTGGAAAGGACTAAACAAAGAACAAGTGGTAACGAACATCCTCTCTAATACCCGGCCTGGTGCAATTGTGCTTCAACATGGGGGCGGCGGACATGGTTCGAAACTTCAAGGGACAATTGATGCTTTACCTGAAGTCATTAAGGCTCTGAAGAACCAAGGATACGAACTAGTCACCGTGCCTGAACTGTTAGGAATTGAAAAATCAAAATAAAAAAGCACCTGTGTAATGAAATCAATATACACAGGTGCTTTACCATTTCAATCTTATTCAATTATATAGAGTTTGACATCTTGGATACCAAACTTCGCAACGGAACTTTTACTTCCCGGGATAAAAATATCAATCTTGTTGCCCTTAATAGCTCCACCAATATCGGTAGCTGTAGCAACAAACGCTTGATCTGGCAGGTTATCATGCGAATGACCGGTAACTAGAACCTTTGTTCCGAGTGGAATGACGGAAGGATCAACAGCAATCGTACCCAGTTCCAGCGGGTTGCCGAAGTAATCGACAGATCCATAACCGCCGTTTTCTGCCGGATCAGCAGAGTATGCTGTCGCTTTTACACTCAAGGTTTTGCTGTAGTTGAATGTTTTCCCCCACGCTTCCACCACTTTATTGCTTTCGTCCACATTAAGACTTGCTGTTACTGAATTATTACTAGAAGAACTCACAGTATTATTTAATGGAAGAGTCAATTTTAATCCTTCATAAATATTATATGGCGAAATGTTTTTATTTGCGTTCATCAAAGTTTCTAAGTCAATGTCGTATCTTTGAGATAGTTTATAAAATGTATCCCCCTCTTTAGCTACATATACTTGCTCTGCATGAGCGGGAACACTTTGTGCTATTAAACTAATACCTAGCAAAGCAGCTGCTAGAGTAGAAGTTTTTTTGAAACGTTTAAACATGTTTTCCTCCTATAGCTTGCTTCTACATGTAGAAGCTTCTCTAGTTGTTTGTCGTAAGATGTAGCTAATATATCACAATTTTGTAACCTGTGCGCACGTAAAAGTTACCACTTTGTTATTAATTCAAAAAAACATACGAAAAAAGCTCCCCTTTCATGAATAAAATTCATGTCAGAAGAGCTTTTATCTGCCTAATCTATTAACGAATTATAGTACTTTACTTAAAAAGTCTTGCGTACGAGGATGCTGCGGGTTACCAAATACTTCGTCCGGAGTACCTTCTTCAACGATTTTACCGCCATCCATAAATACAATACGGTCTCCCACTTCACGAGCAAATCCCATTTCGTGAGTAACAATGACCATCGTCATTCCGCCTTCAGCGAGCTTTTTCATTACATCAAGTACTTCCCCAACCATTTCTGGGTCCAGTGCTGATGTTGGTTCATCAAATAGCATCACATGAGGCTGCATCGCAAGCGCTCTTGCGATGGCAATCCGTTGTTTTTGTCCGCCAGAAAGCTGGTTCGGATAGTTATCTTTCTTATCAGCTAAACCTACTGTCTTCAGCAGATCATCAGCGATCTTATTTGCTTCTTCCGCAGGCACATTTTTCACGATGGTCGGCGCAAGTGTAATGTTTTGACCTACGGTTTTATGCGGAAAAAGATTAAAATGCTGGAACACCATGCCCATTTTTTCACGAGTTGAATTGATATCGTGTTTTGGGTTCGTTATGGATGCACCTTCAAATAAAATTTCTCCATCTGTCGGTACTTCCAGCAGGTTGATACAGCGTAAAAAGGTACTTTTCCCTGAACCGGATGGGCCAATGACAACAACCACTTCGCCCTTAGCGATCTCAATATCGATCCCTTTAAGAATATCTAGTTTTCCGAACGATTTATGCAAATTTTTAACGCTTATCACTAGCACTCAACTTCCTTTCGAATAGACTTAGCAGCTTGGAAAGCATGAAGGTTAGAACAAAGTAAATAGCTGCTGCGATGATGTAAGGACTTAGACCTGCATAGGTGATATTTCTAATCGAGTTAGCTTGGTACATAATGTCAGCCATACCGATAATCGAAATGATGGACGATTCTTTAATAATCGTAATAAACTCATTACCGATTGCAGGCAGAACCGATTTTAAGGCTTGAGGGAGAATGATGTGACGAAGTGCAGTACTACGTTTCATTCCAAGGGAACGTGCAGCTTCCATCTGCCCCTTATCCACTCCTTGAATTCCTGCTCTGAATATCTCCGCCAAATAAGCGGAACTGTTGATCGAAAGAGTGATAACCCCCGATTGGAGCGGAGATAAATTAAGACCAAATACGAGTGCGAGTCCATAATGCATAATCATTAACTGTACCAGCATTGGAGTACCGCGTAACACTTCTACGTATGCCGTACCAATCCATCTAAGTACTCTGAATGCCGACATCCGAATGATGGTAATAATGAGGCCGATCAGAAAACCAAAAATAACGCCAAGTGCAGATAATAACAGGGTATAACCAATACCCTTCGCATAATAATGGCGGAATTCATAAGCAATCGTGAATATATTACGATCTTTTTGGTTACCTGACGCAAGCAGGCTCGCTTCTTCTACCATCTTCTCAATGCCATTATCCACTTTTAGTTCAGCGATTGTCGCATTAATGACTTCTAATAGCTCTGTATTCCCTTTTGCAACCCCGATTGCTGCTGCTGAATCCGTTTCTTCAGGAGTGGCACCAGCGATCACAATTTTATCGTTTAGATAACCTTTCGCAACCGTATCCTCTACAATTACTGCATTCACACGTTCTGTTTGAAGCTGAAGAACAAGATCGCCCATTTTTTCAAGCGATACGAGGTTAGCATTCTTAATTCCTTGGCCGATTCCTTCTTGGATGGAGCCTTTTTGAACTCCGATAGTTTCCCCTTCCAGATCAGTCATTGTTTGAAACTTATCCGCATCTTCACTTCGAACTAAAATAACCTGACTTGCTTTGTAATAATAATCTGAAAAGTCGATGCTTTGTCTACGTTTCTCGTCAGGAGTCATTCCTGATATGACAAGATCAACTCGTCCGCTCTGAAGGGCAGGCAGCAAACTGTCAAATCCCATATCTTCTATGACAAGTTCTGCGCCCATTTTTTCAGCAATGGCTTTTGCTATTTCAATGTCAAAACCGACAATATGGTCTTGTCCATCAATTGTTTTATGAAATTCATAAGGCGGGAAATCTGCACTTGTTCCTAGAACCAGCGTTTCCTTGCTGTTTACATTGTCGGTTGCATAAACGGTAGCCATTCCGGCCGGAAGCAACAAGACAATACACATCAATAACATAAGTATACGAACGGTTTTTTTCAACTTCTGTCTCTCCTTAGCTGAATCTAGATCATTTTTATAAGATTGAACTATTATAAGTGAAAATGTATGAATATGCAACGAGTTTTCTTTCTATTTTCATAGTTTTCCATTGATTCCCCTGAATGACAAGACGTTTCTAACAGCCAGTGCTATAATGTATATACGATTTTTAAATATACACCCATGAATCGACAAATCATAATTAAAGGGAGAGTCTCATGAACAAACAGATAATAAATGACACGATTGATCAATATAGTTCCCGTTTTAAAGAAATATCATTATATATTGGCGCAAATCCTGAGCTTGGAAATGAAGAATTTCTTGCCAGTAAGCGGCTAAAAGAAGAACTGATATATCATGGTTTCGAAGTGGAGGCCCCTGTACTAGGTCTTGATACTGCATTCATTGGTACTTATACCTCTTCTAAACCTGGCCCAAAAGTTGCTTTATTATGTGAGTATGATGCACTTCCAGAAATCGGACACGCTTGCGGGCATCACTTGATCTGTATGATGGGTTTAGGTGCAGCGGTTGGATTAAAATCGGTTATGGATACGATTGGGGGATCAATTAAAGTATTTGGTACCCCGGCAGAAGAAACAAGAGGAGCGAAAGTTCCTATGGCTGCAGCTGGACTATTTGATGATTGCGATGTTGCAATGATGACTCATCCATTTTATGCTTTTGAAAAGTCAGGAACATCCCTTGCGATTGATGCTGTTCAATTTGAATTTTTCGGTAAATCCTCTCATGCTGCGGCTACTCCTCACGAGGGAATTAATGCACTAGATGCCGTAATCCAAACTTTTAATGGAATCAATGCCTTCCGTCAACAAGTGAAAAGCACAGTTCGAATCCACGGTGTTATTAACCATGGCGGAGAGGCAGCTAATATCATTCCAGATTACGCTTCTGCCCAATTCTATGTACGTGCAGCCACACGTAAAGAACTTGATATCTTAACGAAACGTGTTATACAAATTGCAGAAGGTTCTGCTCTGCAAACGGGGTGCACACTCAAAACTTCAAATTATGAAACTTCCTATGATGAAATGTATACAAATGAAACCTTGTCTGACGTATTCTCAGCAAACCTTGTAGAACTCGGCATTGATGAGAAAGAGATTGTTACAGGAGAAGATCACGGCTCCATGGATATGGGAAATGTCTCTCTACGTGTTCCATCCATCCATCCATACATCAAAATCATTGATGAACAACACGCGCTGCATTCCATTGAATTCAGAGACCTTGCCATGAAAGAGCAGGCTCTTGATGCTATGATTCTAGGTGCAAAAGCTTTAGCAGGCACTGCTTATGATGTCATATCTCAGCCGGATCTCCTCGCTTCTATTCAAGATGAATTTCGGCGCAATGCATAATACGCAGCAGTAATTTTTATTGAAATGAAAATAGAAACAAGCAGAGAAGGGTCCTCTTGCCGTTTTGGCAAAAAGACCCTTCTTTTATTTTCCATACCTTATTCCGTTATTTGTTCGTAAATATCTATATATTCTCTCGCTGAAACTTCCCAGCTGTAATCGCCGCTCATTGCGTTATTCATAAGCTTCTTCCAATGTTCAGGCTGGCTGTAGAATGACTCTGCACGCCGAATCGTATACAGCATGTCATGAGCATTAAAGTTGGTAAATGTAAATCCGGTTCCTTCCCCTGTGAATTCATTGTAAGCCTCGACCGTATCATTCAGTCCGCCCGTCTCCCTTACGATCGGAATACTTCCATATTGCAAAGCTAACAACTGACTAATTCCGCAGGGTTCAAAACTAGAAGGCATCAGGAACATATCGCTTCCCGCATAGAATCTTCTCGACAATCCCTCATTAAAACGAATCTGAGCCGACATTTTTAGAGGATGGCGTTTCTCCGCTTCACGGAACCAGTGCTCAAATTCTCCTTCTCCTGTTCCGAGAAGAATAAACTGTACATCATCATAATATAATAACTCATCAAGAACTCTGGTTACGAGATCAAGACCTTTTGATTCCACTAGGCGAGTCACCATGGCAATCACAGGAACTTCTGGTTTGACAGGTAATCCAAGTTCTTTTTGCAGCGCAATTTTGTTTTCCACTTTTTTATCGATCTGCTGCATATCATAGGTTTTAGCCAGTTGATCATCAGTCGCAGGGTTATAACTATCTGTGTCTATACCGTTAACGATCCCTGTCAATTTACCTTCAATGGAACGCAGGAGCCCATCTAAACCATATCCGTAATGAGATGTTTTGATCTCTTCTGCATAGGTTGGGCTTACGGTCGTAACATGATCAGAGTAGACTAATCCCGCTTTCATGAAATTCAGGTTGCCATAATACTCTACACCTTCGGAGGTGAAATAACGGCTGTCCAGTGCAAGCAAATCACTGTGTACTTCATAAGGGAATACACCTTGATACAGCAGATTATGAATGGTGAATACGGTTTTTATGGACTGATAGGCTGCGATATGATCGAAATGCGCCTTCTTGAGCAAAGGAATCATAGCAGAATGCCAGTCATGACAGTGGATGACATCCGGATGAAAATTCAAGAAAGGAATGACTTCGAGAACAGCTCGGTTAAAGAAAGCAAATCGTTCTCCGTCATCGATATATCCATAAATTCCGTCTCTACCAAAGTAGTACTCATTATCTATGAAGTAAAAGGTAACACCTTGATGAACCAGTTGCTCAACGCCGCAGTACTGTTTGCGCCAGCCAACGTATACTTCTGTCACTTCAACAGGCTCCATCTGTTCTTTATAACGCTCAGGGATCTGTTTGTACTTAGGTAAAATGACCCGTACATCTACTCCCTCTTTAATGAGTGCCTGGGGCAGAGCACCAATTACATCGGCAAGTCCTCCTGTCTTTATGAATGGATGACCCTCTGCTGCGACATATAATACATTCATTACTTGCTTCCTCCTTATTATGCCTTACTTAACCCGATGTAACTTCCTTTTACAAGGATGGTTCACCATCTTTTATTTTTTTGGCTTGTCTTCTAGGTTTCTTTGTTTCTATGATTTCTTCCTTTTTCCTGCTTTTCTGTTTTGATTTCGAAGTGGTATTAAGGACGGGCTCATCCTTTATGGAAGCACGTTTGCTTCTGGGTGTCTTCTTGAAAATAACAATACTTAGAGGTGGCAAGGTAACCTCCATACTATTCGGCTGTCCATGATAGCTGATCTTTTCAGTGCGCACTTCTTCGTTAAGAAGACCTTGTCCGCCAAAATCAACCCGATCACTATTAAACACCTCTGTATAGGAACCAGAACGGTGTACACCCACTCTATAATGAGAACGGGATACAGGTTGCAGGTTAATAAGTACGATTAGGGAGTCACCTGGTTTTTTCCCTTTTCTTACAAAAGTAAGAACACTTTGAGACCGATCATCTGCCGAGATCCATTCAAATCCATCGGTACTGTGATCTAATTCCCATAACCCTTTTTCTTGTAAATAAAATTCATTTAATGATTTGGAGAAATGGAGAAGCTTTCGGTGGCTCTCATAGTCAAGCAAAAACCAATCTAAAGGTTCTTCATCCTTCCATTCAATGAATTGACCAAACTCTCCACCCATGAAGAGCAGTTTTTTCCCAGGAGAAGTGATAAAATAACCGAGCAATGCACGCAGACCCGCGAATTTCTGTTCATAATCTCCCGGCATTTTATTAAGGAGAGATTTCTTGCCGTGTACCACTTCATCGTGTGACAGCGGCAGCAAATGGTTCTCACTATAAGCATATACCGAAGGGAAAGTTAATAAATTATGTCTTGCCGGACGCTCCGAAAAATCCGTTTCAAAATACTCAAGCGTATCATTCATCCATCCCATGTTCCATTTGTAGTTAAAGCCGAGTCCACCCGCATATACAGGACTTGTTACTTGTGACCATGAACTGGATTCTTCCGCCATCATTAACGCTGCAGGGTAATAATGAAAAACCGTTTCATTTAATTGTTTAATAAATTCAATGGCTTCCACGTTTTCATTCGTACCTTTGTCGTTAAGACAATACTGGCCTTCTGCTTTTTCAAAGTCCAACTTCAGCATACTTGTTACTGCATCGATACGCAGACCATCAATATGGTACATATCCATCCAGTAAAGCGCATTTGATATGAGAAACGAGCGAACCTCCGGTTTGGAGTAATCAAAACTCAGGGTTCCCCAACCCGGTTTTTCCGCCTTAAGCGGATCTGCATACTCAAAGAGTGGTGTTCCATCAAACATCCGAAGTCCGTGGGCATCTTTAGCGAAATGTGCAGGTACCCAGTCTAAAATAACACCGATCCCTGCTTGATGCAGCTGATCAATTAGGTACATAAAATCATGTGGCGTCCCGTACCTGCTTGTCGGAGCATAATATCCGGTATTCTGATATCCCCATGACAAGTCGTATGGATGTTCCGTTATTGGCATAAACTCTACATGAGTGTAAGACATTTCTTTCAAATAAGGGATTAATAACTCAGGCATTTCAGCATATGTATAGAACTCCCCTGTCTCTTTTTGTTTCCATGTCCCAAAATGCATCTCATAGATATTAAGCGGTTTTTGGTATATCTCTTTACGCTTACGTCTCCAGGAAGCATCCTTCCACTTATAGCCTTCGATCTTGGAGGTAATGGAAGCTGTTCTCGGCCTTACTTCTGCATGGAAAGCATAAGGGTCAGCTCTAAGCAAAGATTCATTATTAGAGGTGAGAATATGATATTTGTAAAATGTTCCTTCTTCAATGTCAGGAAAAAAACGAGTCCAAAGCCCAGAATCGGGTATCTTATATAATATATCCGCTTCTCCCAGACCGTGATAACCATTGCGATCAAGAGCTAGGCCTACTTTTGAAGCATTAGGTGCCCAGACTGTGAAACGATAGCCTGATACTCCGTCTTCCTGAACCGGATGAGCTCCGAGAAAATGATAACTAAAATGTGAAGTTCCTTCGTGAAACAAATAAATATCTTCCGAAGAGATAAAGGATTTCGGTACATTGTTTTCGATCAAAGAGATCACCTTCTTTTTAAAATAGAATAAACACTACAAAAACATTATTACCCCATTTTCTCCATTATGAAAATGAAAAATAGCTAAACGAAAATATAAATTTGATTTTTAGCTTTTTTCAGAAAATAGTGATTCACCTATGCTGGGCTCCGTTTAATAACATATCACGGAAACATACTATGGGAGGGAAATACTAATGGCTAAAAAAGCATGTATCGCCATGTTATTGGCAGGAGGAGAAGGGAAGCGTCTTGCTCCACTGACATCGAAAATCGCAAAACCCGCTGTCCACTTCGGCGGTAATTATCGAATCATTGATTTTCCTCTCAGTAACTGCGTAAATTCAGGTATTGACACGGTGGGAGTCTTAACACAGTACGAGGCAGAATCTTTACATGGACATATTGGTAAAGGCGAACCTTGGAAATTAAATACAACGAAGGATAAAGGAGTTACTCTTCTTCCTTCTTGGAATACAGGTTCAGATGAGTACTGCGGAACGGCAGATGCTATCTATAAAAATATTGAATACATCGATGCACAAGATCCAGAGAACGTCCTTATCTTGTCTGGTGACCATATTTATCAAATGGATTATCGAAAAGTTCTGAAGTACCATGAGGAAAAACAAGCATTAGCTACCATTGCAGTAATGGAAGTACCTTGGAATGAAGCTCATCGCTTTGGAGTATTGAATACCAATGAAGACATGCGTGTGACTGAGTTTGTTGAAAAACCAGCTCAACCGGAAAGCAACTTGGCTTCTATGGGTATTTATGTGTTTAACTGGAAGCATCTTAAAAAGCATTTGATCGAGGATGCGGCTTCTACGGAGTCTAGTCATGACTTTGGTAAGGATATCATTCCTTCTATGCTGAAGGGAGAAGATCCACTTTATGTATATAACTTTGAAGGATATTGGAAAGATGTTGGTACAGTGCAATCCTTATGGGACGCCCATATGGATGTATTAAACGGAGTGAACTTGACGAAAGAAGAACTTGAGGCATGGCCTATGTATTCACGTCAAGGACGTACGAAGCTAACTGGTTATAGACAAAAAGCAACAATATCCAAAAATTCTATCGTCCATGATCAATGCTACATGGAAGGAAATTCTGATCGTTCTGTTATCTTCTACGGTGCAGAGATTGGTAGAAATTCCACAATTAAAGAAAGTGTAATCATGCCTAATGCTCGCATTGGACGTAATGTGACCATAGATCGTGCCATTATCGGTGAAGGAGCGATCATTAGAGATGGAGCAGTCATCAAAGGCAGTCTAGATGAAATTGTTGTCATTGGTCCTGGAGAAACGGTTGCTGGCAAACCTTCTGTTCGTACAAATCGTCTTCTCAAAGACGTGTACGAGAAAGCAGGACAGCTACGAGCAACTTCGAGCTAAAAAAGATTATTTTCATCATACCATCTTTGAACAAAAAGAGCATCCCATAATTGGGATGCTCTTTTTGTAGTGTCTAGTGTATTGTCTTCTTTAACGTTATCTTTGATATAGGTTTACTTTTCGATCTCCCATATCGGTCACACCCAGGTGAGTGAACCCCAGCCCTTGATAAAACTCATTCAGTTTCGGACTGTGAGTGATGCAATCGAGACGCAAGCCCCTTTTTCCTGCAGCAATAACGATCTCTTCTGCTGCATCAATCATCCAGCTGCTTAGTCCCCGCTTGCGATAAGCTCTGCCTACGGTCAATCGATGCAGGTAACCATATGCCTTATCATTAAGCGCCCCCCAATAAGCAGGATCATCTCCTTGCAGGGTGAATAATCCGGCTGGGGACTCATTTAAGTAAACCATATAAATATCTCGATTATCAAAATATTTGCGAATAGAATCTAGTGTAAATAGATCGGGTGTCCAGTGTCTAAGGTCATTACCGACCATCCACTCTGCCGCTTCAACAAGCAGTGCTCTCATCTCTTCCGCTTGATTAGGCGTCACTTGTACCAGTCTAACAATGCCATCCGGTTCTTCTTTCGATTTGATTACTTTTAAATCTTGCATCATGACCCTCTACCTCTCCCCTTTAGACTACTTCAGGATCTATATCAGATTCGAAGTGTTCTTCCTGGGTTAAAGCAGGAAGTTTGACTGTCACCGTTGTTCCATTTCCAAGTTCACTTTCCATCTGAAGCGTACCGCCATGAAGCTCAA
This sequence comes from Paenibacillus polygoni, assembly GCF_030263935.1. NCBI lineage: Bacteria > Bacillati > Bacillota > Bacilli > Caryophanales > Paenibacillaceae > Paenibacillus > Paenibacillus polygoni. Next base: position 3,211,774 of record NZ_CP127162.1, read on the forward strand.
TCAGCTGCTGACTAATCGCTAGACCAAGCCCTGTCCCTCCATGCTGATGATCAACTTGGTAGAATCGATCTTTCACACGCTCCAGATGTTCTTCACTGATCCCGATTCCTGTATCTTGAACAATGACAACTACCTGATCTTGCTCACGTTTGATCGTAATATCGATCCAAGTATTCATGTGAGAAAATTTAATAGCATTGTCAATCACATTAAGGAAGACTTGTTTTAACCGGTTGCCATCACCAAGAATTAAATAATCTTCCTCATCTGCAGTGAGTCTTAGTTTGATTTGTTTTTGTTCTGCTTTGGCCCATACATTCAGCATTATCTCTTGCAGTACTTCACGAACACTAACCGTGCCTTTGACCATCTTCATCTCATTTTGTTGCAATTTAGAGAAATCGAGCAGTTCTTCAACGAGCCCAATAAGCCGGTTCGTTTCTTTTGATATGATCTTAAGACCCATCTTTGTTTCTTCTGGATCATACCCTCCTGATTCAAGTGTTTCATTCCATCCTTTTATACTGGTCAGCGGAGTACGAAGTTCATGAGAAATGGAAGAAATGAAATCATCCTTCACCTGATTACTGCGCACAATTTCCTCAGCCATATAATTTAAGGTAGAAGAAAGTTCACCAATCTCATATTTATAGTCCCCTTCAATTCGGACATCAAAGCGGCCTTTTGCCATCTCTGCCGAGGCGGCAGTAATGATATTAATCGGTCTTACGATGGAATTTGCAAGTCCGATACTAATTGTGAAGACTAACACAAGTACCCCTACAACGATCAGCCCTGACCATACTAAAATATCGACTAGCGCATCATTCACTCGCTCCATACTTGTTACATACCGAGCAATATATACATTATCGTTACCGTAATCTATTTTGGTAGATACCGCCATCACAGACTCGCCTGTGATTACATCCTTACCTATCCAGCGGCCCGTACTGCCTTTAAGTGCCTGCGGGACATCACTTGTCTGAACTACCCGATCTGATTCAAAACCGGAGGAAAGTGCAAGTACACGGCCCTCCGTATCCAGAATTTCAAGCGAAGTATTTTCGAGTTTAAGATAATACATGAGATTGGATATGAACGAACTCTCGTTACTGCTGTCTATAAATGATGAATTGTAATATCTGATTACATTTTTAGAGTTAGACTCAATGTAGTTATATATACTATCGTAGTAGTACTTCTGCATCGCAACCAGAAAGATGGATTCAATCAAAAGCAGCGCAAGCAGAACAAGAATAAAATACTGCAGAACAATTTGCCTGCGAATGCCTTTCATCATTAAGCTCTACCTTTCCACTTGTAGCCATGCCCCCAAACCGTTTGGAGAAATTCCGGCTCAGAAGGGTTGCCTTCAATTTTTTGACGTAGTCGTCTTATGTTTACATCTACAATTTTAGGATCTCCCATGTACTCTTTACCCCACACATGATCGAGAAGTACATCCCGGCTCAGAGGAGTGTTTTCTTTTTCAAGGAAGAATTGTACAAGAGAAAACTCTGTCGGTGTTAGTTCAATGGACTGACCATTTCTTTTAAACTGCTTGGAAATGAGGTCAAGTGAGAATGGACCTGATTCAAAGGTAACTTTGGCCGCTGTTTCCCGGTGTACATTCACTCGGCGCAACAAAGACTGTATACGTGCAATAAGCTCGGTCGGACTAAAAGGTTTACTTACATGATCGTCAGCCCCCACAGATAAAGCATAGACTTTATCCTGTTCCTGAACTTTTGCTGTTAAAAAGATAATCCCGATTCGTTCATTGGTTTCACGAATACGGCGGCACACTTCAAACCCATCAATTCCAGGTACCATGACATCAAGAAGCGCAATATCAATATCGCTTACGGCATTAATGATCTTCATTGCCTCAAGACCGTCCGCCGCTTCCAGGACATCAAATCCATTTCTTTTTAAATTCAGTACGATAAAACTGCGGATAGACTCCTCATCTTCCATGATCAATACTTTACTCATTCTATTATCATTCCTTCCTGTTGCGGATCTGTAAGTAAATTATTACTTGGTGTGTTTTGACCGGCTTGTTTTGGCAATCTATAGCCTATTACCTGATTACTAGAACGAACGATTTGTTTCCATTCGTCTTTGACCCGTTCCCAGCTGTCTAGTGAGAAGAACTGAATCTCAGCAACTGTTTCATCGGTATCTGCCAATTTAAAGCGTAAATATTTATCCTTCACTGACTTCGTATCAAGTGTGACATTCCCATATTGTTCGGGTTTCAAGTTGAAATAAAAACGATCCTGATCATCCCGATATTGCTGCATGATAAAGGTTAGGCCATCTTCACCATTCCATTGATAAAAGGAATAGAAGTATAGTTTTTCACTATCTACAAAATGTTCCCAGCCCGGCGGTTCTTCAAGCAAACCGAATTCCACAATACCGTCATTGTTAATATCTTCACTTAATATCCGTCTAGGTTTAAACGTAATATCGGTTCCTTTAAAAGCCTCAACCAATTGATTATCTTCCATATAAATTAAATCAGAATAGGAATTCGAAGCATCAAGCGCAATATCTAGAATAATCCCTGTCTTGTTCTTCGATATTTTTCCTGCGGATACATTATAGAAATCCCGCATCTTCGTATCAATCGTCATTTTGTCGAGCACTTCAAAACTTCCATCGTTATATTGATATACCGTTATCGTCCCTTGTCCTGTCGTCGGGAGAATATTCATGATTGTGAGGTCATGAATCCCATCACCATTTAAATCCATAGGATTACGAAATTCATCCATAATTACGTATTTTGAATAAGGCATCTCCAAAATTTTCTGCAGAGTTCCCCCTTTATACGTGTAGGAGACAAGCCAGTTTTGGGCATTCTGTTCTACCCCGCTTGAGAATCCAGCCAAAATTTCGAGTCCTTCATCCCCTGTGATCTCTTGTACACGAAAGGAATTAAGAACTGAACCTATCCCATCAAAAGTCAATTTCTTGACCCATGTATCTCCCTGCTTCTCAAGCAGCATTCCGCGAATCTTCACTTCAGGGTCATCAGGCAGATCATAAAAAACAACTGCCTCCATGATGCCATCGTTATTTAAATCTTTTTGAATAATCTTATTTGACATCTCTCTGGGCTGGGTAATCGTAGAACCTTCAGGAAGTTCTCCTTGAATAACACTGAGTAGATTTTCTCTTTCTGTAGTCATTTGCGGAGTCTTCATAAGTGATTTTGGATCATTGAAGGAATCCAGTCCATTGCCGCAGCCGCTAATTAAAAATATAGAAAGCAGCATCGCGCCCAGAAAGAAAAATTGATGTGAATTTCTTATGATTTGCACCAGATCACTCTTCTCATTCATTAAATCTTGTTTTTCTCATGTAATGTAAGTCGTCTGCCACGAATATCAAACGCTAGTCTTCCTTCAGAAAGCCCCCATATTCGAGTTGCATAACGTTCTGCAAGTTCGATAGGCAGCACGGCAATTATCGTCATATTTTCTTCTTCGCACAGCTTCTTGAAATTTTCAAGTACACTATCTGCGGATTTCGGATCAAGACCGATTACAGGTTCATCTGCTAGAATTACTTTCGCTCCGTGGGTTAAAGCCCTGGCTACAGCAACACGCTGACGCTCACCGCCGCTAAGTTGTCCTGCTTTCATATGGGCTTTGTCCAGAAGCCCGACACTCTCGATGATATCCATAGCACCCATATAATCATCAGAGCGAACCATACCTGTCAGCATACGCCACCAAGGTGTTTGTCCAGATCTTCCGATAAGTACATTTTTGAGCACTGTTTTATTTGTAAATAATTCTGGATTCTGCTCTAAATAAGCCCACTCCCGTTTAATTTGCTTTTTACCAGCATGCCCAGCTTTAAAAATATCTGTACCATGGACACTAAATTTTCCACGGTCCCAGCTTTCTTTAAGAGCCAACAATCGTAACAAAGTGCTTTTACCGCTTCCGCTTCCACCGACAATACCAATAAACTCGCCTTGCTGCAGATCAAAGCTAATTTCTTTCAAAACGGGAATCTTATCTGAACCAACGGCCTTTGCCAATTGCTCTACTCTGATCATTTACGTTTATATCTCCTCTTATCCGTAGAATGTATATCTTTAGTTTATTGGAAATAGAATAGTTTTTCCATGCGAACAAACGTTCTTTCTTTAGGATTTGTTCTGCTTAAAGAAAAACCCAACCATTCCAAACAAGAGGTAACATCCGCCCAGCAGCCAGAACATGCCGCCCGGAGCACCCAGTCCAAGCATAATCCCCCCGAGATTGGGTCCAAGTATACTCCCTATATTAAACTGAAAAGAAGCCACCACGTTTGCAGCCGGCAACACATTTTTAGGTAGAATATCAGCTGCATAAGCAAGACCCAGAGAAAAGAACGAACCAACAAGCCCGCCAGCTATCGTTAGCAGTAATAAGGTTGGCCAAAACTGCGTCCCTGCTGCAGGAATAAGCATAAATAAAAGTCCGCCTACGATTCCTGAGATCATAAGAATTCGCTTTCTCCCAAACCGGTCACTTAAGGCTCCAAGCGGTAATTGAAGAAGCAGTCCCCCGATCCCTACAAAAGGAAGTAAGGTAGAGATATCACTCTCGCTAAATCCAATGCGAAGTCCATAGATAGGAAAATTACTGTTCATGCCCGATTCCATATACCCATATAAGAACGCTGGAATGAGTGCATACCAGGCTAACATAAAGCTGCGGCGGTATCTCCCCGTCCCGCTTCCTTCATTCATTATTTTCTCAGGCCGGGTATCCGGTAATTTCAGAGCAAATAACAAAACGATTACCATGAAGAAAAAAAGAATAGCAAACGGTACAACTTGTCCATATCCTAAAAGCTTAATTCCCAGCGGCCCTATACTAAAACCAATTCCATATGACATTCCGTATATCGATATGTTTCTGCCCCGGGAAGCCGCCGGAGTGACCAGCAGTATCCATAACTGAGTTGAATAATGGAGTGCGCTGTCTCCGATCCCAACTAAAAACCGTAATAAGAACCATAGTCTGAGATCAGGAATCAGTGGAAACAACATGAGCGGAATCATAACGATAATAAGACCAGAAACGATCAGTTTCTTAAAACCTACTGCTCCTAAAATCCGCTCAGCTACCAATGTCATTGCAAAAGAACCTATGTACATGACTGCAGCATTTAATCCATTTATACTGGAAGAAACACCCATCTGCTCGATAAAAATAGAGAGTACAGGCAAAAGCAATCCTTGACTTAAACCAGCTACAATAATAACTACAATAAGAATAATAAAATGCGCCTTAGAACCTTCCTGTCGTATTGCCCCAGTTGCCTTACTCAAAACATCTTTTCCCTCCTATGCTCCCATGACAAAATAAAAAATCGTCATTTCTGACGACCTGTAACTATCTTCTATTATATGCTTATTCATTCAGAAACGGGTTACAAAGTATTCAACATTATAGTGGACAACACAGCTAAACACAAGCGATAATAGTATGAATACTTTCTTTTTGTATAGTAAGCTTATACCTGTGATAGGAGGTCTGTTCATACAGATGGGTTATCAGGTGAAAATAGACGTTACTCCCATATACGAGCTGCTAAATAGCTTTATGGTCTATGTAACTAGAAGATGGGTTCAGAGCCTTGATATCGGGCCTGAATGGATTCACACCGTAGATAGCACACTAAAGGAAGAAGTTCGTGACCTTTTAAAAGAAGCTTCTAACTGGCCCTTTAACGATTATGATGTTTTGTATGCCTGGACCGCACTACGAGAGACAACGAGTGAAGTTGAGCCATTTCTTAAAGAAATCGGCACCAAACCCGCCGACAAACTGTGGAAACAGGTTCATCATATCCTCCCAGATATGACTCTTGAAGAAACATTACGCATTCGTGATGACTACATACCTTTACTTAAAGTGTGGGATGAGCATTATTTTCAACATCTGAATCCCGAGCTTCGGAAATTAATTGAAGAAGACAGTTCAGAGAAAGAGCTTCTTCTGACAAAAATGAGCCCGGGCCAATTGATTGATTATGCTACTTCTGGGTTAATGGTCGAGGAGATGCCTGATCTTCAAAAAATCATATTGTTCCCTACCGTTCATAATCGGCCTATTAATATGTATTGTTTTTATAAAGGTATGTTATTAATTCAATATCCTGTAGATGTGCCTGAACATCGGGAGGACGAGCCGCCTATTAATTTACTTCGTCTGACCGAAGCGATTTCCAATTCTGAACGGCTTCAGCTCTTACGATATATCTCTAATAACCCCAAATCCTTACAACAACTTTCAGAGGAACTTGGACAATCAGAAGACCGTTTGAGACCTCATCTGATGTCACTGCGAGTGTCCGGTCTTCTGCAAACCCATCTGGGTCAAGAGCAAAGTGAGAAATACTGTTTGCGTCCTGACGGACTATCGGAACTGAACATGTATTTGGAATCTTATATCAGGTTATAACATCGACATCACTAGAGAAATAAGGAGTGAGATTCTATGAAATCCAGTTTGAAACAGCAAATTATATTTGATCTTGATGACACGCTCATTCATTGCAATAAGTATTTTAACCTTACACTTGGAGATTTTCTTGAGCTGATGCAGGAATGGTTCTGTGATTACGAGATAACCGTAGAAGATATACGGCAAAAGCAGATAGAGATTGATGTGTCAGGGGTTACAAAGTATGGTTTTGCCAGTCATCGTTTCCCGCAGTCCTTAATTGATACCTACGTTTATTTTTCTAAAAAAGTAAACCGTCCTATTGATACAAATGAACAAACACAGCTGCAAAAGCTGGGAATGAGTGTATATGATCAGGAAGTTGAGGCTTATCCAGGCATGGTTGAGACTTTAGAGTGTCTTTTGGAGCAAGGTCATACCCTTCATCTATACACCGGCGGTGAGCAGATGATTCAACAGCGAAAAATTGATCAGATGAAACTGGGTGAATACTTCAAAGATCGGATTTATATTACTCGCCACAAAAACATTGAAGCCTTCGAAAAAATTGTAAGCGAAGGGCAAATGGATCGTAATCATACATGGATGGTTGGCAACTCTCTGCGCACAGATATCGAACCTGCTCTCACGGCTGGTGTCCACGCTATATACATTGAGCAAGATATGGAGTGGAAATACAATCTGATTGAATTAAATAAGCCAGAGAACTATTCCCTTCATACGATTAAAGACCTTACTGATGTACCGAAGATTATTTCGGAGTATACTAAGCAGCAAACTCATTGATAATGATAAAAGAAGGACTGCCATGGAATTTCTCCAAGGTCAGTCCTTCTTTTATCATTCATAATTAATTACATGAACTTACTCTTGCCGTTCAAGTGATAGCTTTCCAGTCACCGGGTCAAGTAGAGTGATTTTCGCCTTTGTAACCGTACCCCGACTGTCTTTAAAGGATAACACCTGCGTTTTTCCCTTGCTGAGTAAAGATTCCAGCATTTTTTGAGAAATCTGTTTTCCAGCGTATTCTTTCCATATCACAAAACCGCATCCTTGTTTGAAATGGCTGCAACCATATCCTTTACGTCCTTCTATGATTTGCCCTCCACATCCTGCACGAGGACAAGAACCCAGGGCGGTACGAACGGTAGCCGCCGTTCCTGTACGGCTTTTACCCGTTGTTGCTACGGATCGATCCGCTGAAGGCGTAGCCCTGCTTGTGCTCATTTGGGAACGAGGCTGCCCAGCTGTTGAACTTGTCCGACTCTTCGTCCGAGTTCCCGCTCCCTTTTTCCCTTTACCCGCTGTATCCTCATCGCCAAAAGCATCTTTAGGAGCTGGTTTCTGCACCCGTACTTTTTCAATAATGGATATCGTAAACCGCTTCACGTTCTCCATAAATTTATCTTGTGCGGCTTCTCCTTTCGAGATCTGACTCAGTCTGCGCTCCCATTGTCCTGTCATTTCCGGAGAAGCTAACAGATCGACACCTGCACTTCGAATGAGTTCGATGGCCATCTTCCCTTTTTGCGTAACCAGCATCTTCTTGCCTTGCATCGTAATATAACCAACTTGTTTAAGCCGTTCAATCGTAGCCGCCCGCGTTGCTGGAGTCCCAAGGCCCGCATCTTTCATCGCATCGCGAAGTTCCTCATTCTCTATCTGCTTACCCGCACTTTCCATCGCTTTTAGCAAGGTACCTTCTGTATAACTTTTTGGCGGATTCGTCTGCTTCTCTTTCATCTCACTCTTTGTACACTGCACAGGCAGATCAGGGTTTACCTGAAAAGGGACCGAAATAAGTTCTTCGGGTTCTTCCTCTTCCCCGCCCTTTTTTGTCTTGCGTTTTTTCGCCTGGTTATCTTCCGAAGGCTGCACCACTTTCCAACCTAACGAAAGCAGTTCTTTAACGTTCGTCTTAAATGAATGACCTTCTACTTCCGTATATACGGTGTGCAGTTTATATTCTGCCGGCGGATAAAAGTGTGATAAAAACCGGCGTACAATTAAATCATAGATCTGTCCTTCGTCTTTGCTAAGTGTTCCTGGCTTCTTCAGTGTTGGCAAAATTGCATGGTGATCTTCCACTCTCTGCGGATTGCATACACTTTTATTGCCCTTGTGTACAAGGGCCGGATTTGCTTTTTCAGCTAAATCGGCATACGGTGTATGTTTTAATAACTGCAATGTTTTTTGCATGCCGTCTATATTCTGTTCCGTAACATAATTCGAATTGGTTCTTGGATAAGAAATCACTTTATGTTTTTCATATAACGCTTGCGCAATATCGAGTGTTTTTTTTGCTGGATATCCAAATTTCGCATTCGCTTCTCTTTGTAATAGAGTCAGGTCATACAGTTTATAAGGATACTCTTTCGAATTTTTCACCTCATATTTTGCAATCTTCCCTGTTTTGCCCTTCACTTTATCCGCAATTTCTTGCGCTTTCTCAGCAGAAGTTAAGCGTTCACCTTGCCATATTCCCTGATAATCCGTAGATTCCTGTTCAAATAAAGCAGAAACCTCGAAATAGGTGAGCGAATCGAAAGCTTCTATCTCTTTTTCCCGATCATAGATTAGCGCAAGTACAGGGGTTTGTACTCTTCCTACGGAAAGAAGTGTGTTATGTCTTGTCGTAAATGCTCTAGAAGCATTCATACCAATCAGCCAGTCTGCTTCACTGCGTGCTCTTGCAGCTTCTGTTAAATGTTCAAATTCGGAAGCGTCATGCAGCTGCTCGAATCCTCTTTTAATACTCTCGGGAGTCAGATCCGAAATCCATAATCGTTTGACAGGTTGACTCAGCTTCAATTGTTGCTGGATCAGATCAAAAATATACTGTCCTTCTCTCCCTGCATCACAAGCATTAATAATCAAATCTGCTTTTCGCGAAAGTTCTCCAATCACTTTAAGTTGGTCTTTTGTTCTTGGGTTTGGTGTGATCTTGAATCGATCTGGAATAATCGGTAAGTCATCAATACTCCAACGTTTATATTTATTATCATAGGCTTCTGGCTGTGCAAGCCCTAGTAAATGACCAATGGCCCAAGTTATGATATATTGTTCACCTTCAAGATACGTACGATTGTTTTTGGCACGCGGTTCAACGACCGCCGCTATAGTGCGTCCCATATCTGGTTTTTCCGCGATAATCAGCGTTTTCATGCGTCCGTTCCTCCCTGTAGCCCTAGCGAAGCGAAAAGGAGCTCCCCTCAAGTAATGACGGAAGCTCCTTGCTTCTAAGTAGACCTCATTATAACAGAAAATTTGTGGTTTCGTAATAAAAAAGAGTCGCTTAGTAAACTTCTAAGCGACTCTCCAATTATTTTTAACTATATAAATGAATGAATAGTAAATTTCTCTTTTTCTTGCTTATGCAAGTACAGTAGAACCCATTAAGTATTTATCCACTTCACGGGCCGCTTCGCGTCCTTCATTAATGGCCCATACCACAAGGCTTTGACCACGTCTCATATCGCCGGCTGCAAATACTTTATCTACGTTCGTGTTGTATTTGCCATAACGCGCTTTCACATTCGAACGACGATCTGTTTCAAGTCCGAGCTGCTGAGGAATGATTTGCTCTGGCCCATCAAAACCAATCGCGATAAGCGCCATATCCGCTTCAAATACTTTTTCAGTTCCTTCAATCGGTCTATAGATTTTACGACCTGTCTCATCGACAATACGCTGAATTTGAATCGTATGAAGTTCCTTTAGATTTCCATCCTCGTCACCAACGAATTTCGTGGTCATGATCGAGAATTCACGAGGGTCACTCCCAAAAAGCGCTTTTGCTTCTTCGTGAGCATAATCGAGTGTATATACATTCGGAAATTGCGGCCAAGGGTTCATCAGAGGATCGCGTTCTAAAGGTGCTTTTTCATGCGTACCAAATTGGGTTACACTTTTTGCCCCATGACGTAATGAAGTCGCAACACAGTCAGAACCGGTATCTCCTCCGCCAATAACGATCACTTTTTTACCTTCTGCCGAAATGTAATTTCCATCTTCAAGCCCTGTATCGAGCAAACTTTTGATCGTTCCATTCAGAAAATCCATTGCGTAGTGAACTCCGCTGAGCTGACTGCCTTCAATGTTGAATTCACGTGGTTTGGTTGCTCCGCCGCAAAGGACAACTGCATCATACTCACTTACTAGTTCTTCTGATGAAATATCTACACCAATCTCTGTATTCGTTATAAAGGTAATTCCTTCTGCCGCAAGCAGATCTACTCGGCGCTGTACTACCCCTTTGTCCAGTTTCATGCTGGGAATACCGTACGTTAACAGACCGCCGATACGGTCAGCACGCTCATAGACAGTAACGTGATGACCTGCTTTGTTAAGCTGTGCGGCAGCAGCGAGTCCAGCGGGCCCCGATCCTACGACAGCAATTCGTTTATCCGTACGTTTCTCAGGAGGACTTGGAACTACCCATCCTTCTTCAAAACCTTTTTCAATGATTGCCTCTTCAATCGTCTTGATCGTAACCGGCTGACCGATGAGGCCAACTGTACATGAACCTTCACACGGAGCTGGGCAAACACGGCCTGTAAATTCTGGGAAATTGTTCGTTTTGTGTAACCTGTCTAGTGCTTCTCTCCATAGTCCACGATACACCAGATTGTTCCACTCAGGAATTAAGTTATGAACCGGACAACCGGATGTTCCGCCGATCATATCAATCCCGGAATGACAATAGGGAGTTCCGCAATCCATACAGCGGGCACCTTGTGTTCTTAGTTCTTCCTCTGACATATGTTTATGGAACTCTTCCCAATCTTTAATACGATCCTCAGGCCGTCTGTCCGCCGGAATTTGTCTTTTGTATTCCATAAATCCAGTTGGTGTAGACATGTTACGTTCCCCCATCCATTTTCATGTGCCCGACATTTAGCGAGCTATTCATGCTAAGATCCGAACAATAGCACTATAGTTGACAGTCCATATATCATTTTTTTGATTATTGTATCACAAAAAGAAAATTTGTACTTTAGGTTATACAACATTCGGGTTCATTCACACGAAAGACACATCATAAGTGGCTTAAGTATTCCTGTAGGTGCTGATATTTCAACTATATTAGCATTCAGAATAACAAATATTAAATGGATTTTGAGAATAATAATTTGTATTATTCTGCATATTGATTACATAACATGATAGATAGTTTTTATGAAGGCAAACACAAAATAAAATGGGGAATTGACATCTCCACAATGCTAGGAACTTCTAAAGACCACGATTAAGACCGTCTCTCATAGAATTGGAAGACATAATCATATGGATTTTTCTCATCTTTCTCTCCGGGAATCTCTTTAACTAACTCCCAATGCTCCAAGTCCACTTCATCCATAAACGTATCACCATCGAAGGTCTCATTAATTTTGGTGACGATCAATCGATCAGCATACGGCATAAAAGCCTTATATACGCTTGCTCCTCCGATGACAAAAAGCGGCTGTTCTTTAGCCATTTCTACCCCTTCCTCTACGGAATGGATCACATCTGCTCCATCAAAGGTTTGTTCTTTACGAGTAAGGATCACATTTTTACGGTTAGGAAGCGGTTTGCCATTAAAGGATTCCCATGTTTTTCGTCCCATGATGACGGTGTGACCTGTGGTTTGTTCCTTAAAAAAGGCCATATCCTTAGGAAGTCGCCAAGGCATGCCGTTATCTTTTCCGATTACTCCGTTGTTGCCCATGGCCCAGATCATGCTAATGCTCATTAGCTCACCTCCATAAATAATAAAATTTATACAGAAACCGGCGCTTTAATCGTCGGATGATATTTATAATCTACAAATTCAAAATCCTCATATTTATAATCAAAAATAGACTCCGGCTTCCGGTTGATTACAAGTTTAGGCAGATCGTATGGTTCGCGGGATAAAAGGGTCTCTACCTGCTCCAAATGGTTCATGTAAATGTGTACATCACCACCGGACCAAATAAAGTCACCCGGCTCTAAACCACACTGCTGAGCTACCATATGTGTGAGTAACGCATAGCTTGCAATATTAAAAGGCAGCCCTAGGAATGTATCTACAGAGCGCATTGTCAGCATACAGGACAGTTTGCCCCCAGCTACATAAAATTGAAATACAAAGTGACATGGCGGCAGTTTCATATTATCGATCTCTGCCACATTCCATGCGCTGACCATATGACGCCGTGAATCGGGATTATTTTTAATGGAATCAATAACATTCGAGATTTGATCAATAAATGTACCCTCTGGTGTTTTCCACGATCTCCACTGCGAACCGTAGACGGGTCCCAAGTCACCGTTCTCATCGGCCCATTCATCCCAAATACGCACACCATTTTCTTTTAAGTATTTAATATTTGTCTCACCGCTTAAGAACCATAATAGTTCGTGAACGACGGATTTTAAATGAATTCGTTTTGTTGTAACGAGTGGAAATCCTTTTGATAGGTCAAATCTCAATTGACGGCCAAACACAGAAATCGTTCCTGTACCTGTACGATCTTCTTTTTTTACACCGTTTTCCAAAATATCTTGAAGCAGTTCTTGATAGACTTTCACTTTAAGTCGAACCCCTTTCCTTTATAACCTTGTTCCTTGTTTCTCTAAAACATAATGATTTCTTGATTACTTCTTCATATTATCACAAATTTCACATGTGAACGCATAACGGTGTACTTATTTCCCACGTACGAGCATGAGCCCATTATATCAGCAAAAAAAAGAGGCAAAGAAGACGAATAACCGCCTCTTGCCTCCAAAGCAAACTATGCTGTTTAAATGAATTCCTTAAACTCGTAAGAGATTAGCGAACCATTGTGTGGATTGGGTGACCCAGAACCACTTCGGATGCTTCCATCACGATTTCACCAAGTGTTGGATGCGCATGAATAGTCAATGCGATATCTTCAAGGGTAGCACCCATTTCGATAGCAAGACCGATTTCAGCGATCAAGTTAGAAGCTTCCAGACCAACGATTTGTCCGCCCAGTACGATTCCTGTGTCTTCTTCAGCAACAAGCTTCACGAAACCTTCAGGATGTCCCAGGGAAACGGCACGACCGTTACCTGCATAAGAAAATTTACCGGATTTAACTTTATATCCTTTTTCTTTTGCTTCTTTTTCAGTATAACCAACGCTGGAGCATTCAGGATCTGTAAATACTACCGCTGGCATTACTTTGTAATCCACTACGGAAGGCATTCCAGCAATCGCTTCAGCTGCTACTTTACCTTCGTAAGAAGCTTTATGTGCAAGTGCAAGACCTGCTACGATATCACCAATTGCGAAGATGTGTTTGTGGTTTGTGCGGCCTTGGTTATCAACTTTAACAAAACCGCGCTCGTCAGTTTCAACACCGATCAGGTCAAGACCAAGCTCACCATCTGTGTTAGGACGACGTCCAACCGTTACAAGCAGATATTCTGCAGTAACTTCTTTGCTTTCGCCGTTAACGCTATATTTAACAGTTACATCTTTATCGGTTTGCTCAGCAGATTCTGCTTTTGCATTGGTTACGATTTCGATGCCTGTTTTCTTCATGTTTTTCGCAACAAGGTTCGTCATGTCTTTATCAAATCCAGGAAGTACAGTATCCATACCTTCGATGATGGTTACTTTCGTTCCGAATTTGGAGTACATTTGACCAAGCTCAGCACCAATGTAGCCGCCGCCGATAACGATCATGCTAGCTGGTACTTCTTGCAGGTTCAAAGCTTCTGTAGAAGACAGAATGCGACCGCCAAATGGGAATGGTTTAAGTTCAATTGGACGGGAACCTGTAGCAATAATTGCATTTTTGAAACGGTAACGCGGAGATTCGTGATCGTTGAATACACGCGCTTCGTTTTCATTAATGAACATGCACTCACCGTTGAATACTTCCACTTTGTTGCCTTTAAGAAGAGCGCTAACGCCGCCAGTCATCTTTTTAACAACACCGTTTTTGAATTCTTGAGTTTTTGCAAAGTCCACTTTTACGTTTTCAGCAGTTACGCCGAATTGATCAGCATGTTTTGCATTTTCAAAAGCATGAGCTGCTGAGATCAATGCTTTGGAAGGAATACAACCACGGTTCAAACATACGCCGCCGAGTTCTGATTTATCAACGATCAAAACTTGTTGACCAAGCTGAGCCGCACGAATTGCTGCTACATAACCACCAGGGCCTGCACCAATGACTAGAGTGTCAATATCGAGAGAAGCGTCGCCTACTACCATATTATTATACCTCCATTACCAACAGCTCGGGATTAGCGAGCAGGGATTTAATGTAGTTCATAAAGTTTTGAGCTGTAGCACCATCGATGATACGGTGGTCGAAGCTTAGGGACAGAGCCATTACTGGAGCTGCAACTACTTCACCATCTTTGATGATTGCTTTTTCACTAATACGTCCCGTTCCAAGTATTGCAACTTCTGGGAAGTTGATGATCGGAGTGAAGAACATACCGCCAGCAGAACCGATGTTAGAAATGGAAATTGTGCTGCCTTTCATTTCGTTAGCAGACAATTTACCGTCACGACCACGTGCTGCTAGGTCACGGATGCTGTCAGCGATCATCCAGATGCTCTTACGATCTGCATCATGAATTACCGGAACAATTAGACCGTTGTCTGTATCCGTAGCGATACCGATGTTGTAGTATTTTTTGTATACAATTTCATTCGTTTGCTCATCGATCATTGCGTTCATTACAGGGAACTCACGAGTTGCTGCAACGAGTGCTTTTACGATAAATGGCAAGTAAGTTACTTTTGTACCTTTTTTCTCAGCGATTGGTTTCATGCGAGTACGGAATGCAACAAGTTCAGTTACATCTACTTCGTCCATGATCGTAACGTGAGGTGCTGTGTACGCAGATTTAACCATTGCATTAGAAATTGCTTTACGGATACCTTTGAATGGTACGCGCTCTTCTTCTGCACGAGTGCTAACGCCAGCGCTTGCTGCAGGTGCACTTGCTGGTGCAGCTTCTTCTTTCGCAGGAGTTGCTGCAGCTGCTTTACCGCCGCCATTTTTGAATGCTTCAACATCTTCTTTTGTTACTTTACCGTTGTTGCCAGTTCCCGTAACTTCAGAGATGTCCACGCCTTGCTCACGAGCAAATTTACGAACGCTAGGTGTTGCCAAAACTTCTTTGCTGGAAGCTGTGGAAACGCCTTGCTCTCCGCCTTCTTTTGCTTCGCTTGGGCTGCTTTGTGCAGGGGAATCCGTAGTATCTGCTCCGCCTTGTGCAGCATTTGCTTCTTGGGAAGCTTCTTCTTCGTCTTGCTCAGGAATTTCGCCTTCAGCATCAATTACTGCTACAATTGCGCCAACGTTAAAGATGTCGCCATCTTTTGCGAATACTTCTTGAACTGTACCGTTAACAGGACAAGGTACTTCTACGACTGCCTTGTCGTTTTGAACTTCCATGATGATATCGTCGTCAGTAACTTTATCACCTGGTTTGATATGCATTTTGATGATTTCGCCTTCGTGAAGACCTTCCCCAAGTTCAGGGAATTTATAATTAAATTTTGCCACTTGTATTACCTCCCTAGTTTAAATCCCTAATTAAAATTCGAGTACTTTGTTCACTGCTGCGATGATGCGATTAGGTGTAGGAAGCCAAGCGTCTTCGATTTGCGCAAATGGATATACAGTATCTGGACCCGCAACACGAAGAACAGGAGCTTCCAAGTGTAGAATTGCTTTTTCATTGATTTGTGCAATGACTTCAGCAGCTACGCCAGAACTCTTTTGAGCTTCTTGAACCACGATTGCGCGGTTTGTTTTCTTAACAGATGCCAAGATGGTATCGATATCGATTGGGCTGATTGTACGCAAATCGATAACTTCTACTTTAATACCTTTTGTTTTTTCTAGTTCTTCTGCAGCTTTCACAGAGGTATGAACCATCATACCGTAGGTAATGATAGTTACATCAGAACCTTCGCGAACCACATTCGCTTTACCAAGTTCTACTACATAATCTTCCTCAGGTACTTCCGCACGGAACGCATGATAAAGGTTCAAATGCTCCATAAAGAATACAGGATCGTTATCACGGATAGATGCGATCAAAAGACCTTTTGCATCATAAGGGTTAGATGGGACTACTACTTTAATACCCGGAGTTTGCGTAAGCAAACCTTCCAGAGAATCTGTATGAAGTTCAGCTGCTTTTACACCGCCGCCAAAAGGTGTACGGAACACGATTGGGGAGTTGTAACGACCGCCTGAACGGAAACGCATACGTGCAGCTTGAACCGCAATTTGGTCAAGTGCCTCAAAGATAAATCCTACAAATTGAATTTCAGCAACAGGACGGAAACCTGTAACACCTAGACCTACTGCAAGACCGCCGATCGCAGACTCAGCAAGCGGTGTATCGAATACACGTTCTTCGCCAAATTCTTTTTGAAGACCTTCCGTCGCACGGAATACACCGCCGACATTACCCACGTCTTCACCAAAAACCAGGACATTTGGGTCGCGTTTGAGCTCTACGCGCATTGCATCGCGAATCGCTTCTTTCATGTTCATTTGTGCCATTGCTTCATTTCCTCCTTAAACATTTAACAGTTCCTATGACCACCCAGCGACCTTTGCCAGCTTGATATGTACAAGCAGTTACAAGGATCAGGGTTCAGCCACAAATTCTGTGGCAAACACTTTATTTTAAAAGCCTTTACCGAATTTCGATATTATTCGAAATCTGCTTTTTGTTCTTCCATATGTTTTGGTGTTTGTTCGAACATACTGTCGATCAGACCAGAGATTGTCATTTTTTCTGTTTTCTCAGCGCGTTTGATTTCTTCGTTCACTTTTGCTTTCGCTTCATCTTTCACGCGAGCTGTATCTTCTTCAGTCCAAAGACCTTTTTTCTCAAGGTATTTAGCAAGACGATTAATTGGATCTTTTTCATTCCACTGACCTTCTTCGTCTTTTGTACGATATTTCGTAGCATCGTCAGACAAGGAGTGTGGACGGTAACGATATGTCAATGCTTCGATCAAAGTTGCGCCTTCTCCGTTGCGAGCACGTTTTGCAGCTTCTCTAACAGCGGCGATTACTGCGAAAACGTCCATTCCATCAACTTGAATGCCTTTGATACCTGCTGCAACTGCTTTATGTGCGATAGACATAGCAGCTGTTTGTTTTGCGAAAGGTGTTGTAATGGCATAACCATTATTTTGTACAAAGAAAATAACTGGCAGTTTGAAACGACCTGCATAGTTAAGACCTTCGTAGAAGTCACCTTCAGAAGAACCGCCATCACCTGTATAAGTGATTGCTACACGTTTTTGATTTTTCAATTTGAAGCCCATTGCAATACCCATTGCATGCAGAATTTGTGCACCAATGATGATTTGCGGCATCATTACGTTTACGTCTTCTGGAATTTGTCCACCATGTTGGTGTCCACGGGAATATAAGAAAGCTTGATAAAGTGGAAGTCCGTGCCATACGAGTTGTGGAATATCACGGTAACCCGGTACTACATAGTCTTCTTTCTCAAGTGCAAACTCACTACCGATCATGGAAGCTTCTTGACCAGATACTGGTGCATAGAATCCAAGACGTCCTTGGCGGCCCAGGTTAACTGCGCGATCATCCCAAGTACGTGTAAATACCATACGGTACATAATTTCTTTCAATTGTTCATCGGAAAGCTCTGGCATCATCTCTTTGTTAACGATCTCACCGTCTGGAGACAATACAGTAAGAGCTTCTACTTCCTCTGTATATACTTCGTAAGGAACCTTGCTCATTTTTTTCTTCACCTCAACAAAAAATTTGAATATCAAGTTCCGCTGTTATAGAATTATTATACACCTGTTTTGGTACATACGTCAAAGACAAACGTTGGTTTTTTTAACTTTCGTCTTTTTTTGTTTGTATAACAGGTATTATAAAATGGTATAACAGCTTCATGCTAAAACCATTGCTTGTACAACGTACGCACATACTTTAATCTTAGCTTATTGTTTAGATGAATGCAAAAACAGATGAAAAAGGTGACAAATCATGACGGATTCTCGCTATTTAAAAAGAACCATTTTAAAAGAAGAAATGTTCAGTTCATTTTTGAATGAAACACGTTATCTTCGTATTTATCTCCCGCCTGGTTACAATGAATTATTAAGTTATCCGGTTGTTTACTGTCAGGATGGCGAAGAATTTTTCAACTTTGGCCGGATCGCGACAACGGCAAACCGCCTTATTCTCGATGAAGGCATTGAACCTTTTATTATTGTCGGCGTGGAAGTTAACGTGAAAGTTCGAACGCAGGAATATGCTCCTTTTGGCAGCCTGTTTGATAAGTATACTTCTGCTTTTGCAGAAGAGGTTATTCCGTTCATCGAAGCAAAATACCCGGTTCGCCGCTCTAAAGACGAACGTATTCTGGCTGGCGATTCTCTTGGAGGAAGTGTATCACTGCACTTGGCCTTAATGTATCCAGACCTGTTTAGCAAAGTCATCAGTATGTCGGGTGCTTTTTATGAAGAGTCACAGGAAATCTATGCACAGGCAAACGATTTAACCTGGCTTGAAATTTGGATGATTGTCGGACTGCAAGAAAGAGATTTCGAAGCCGATACAGGCGTTTATGATTTTGTAGATCTAAACCGTAAAACTCGTAAACTCTTAGAAGATCGAGGTGCTGCGGTAACCTACGCTGAAAAAGACGGCAAGCACCAATGGGGATTTTGGCAAAATGAATTGCCGGATGCATTGACCCACTTCCTAAATAAAGGTTGATTACAGGTATAACAACCCATACAAATCTAATGATATCGCTTTCAATAGGCTTGTGATATTAGCCGGCTCACAGAGCCGGCTTTTTTTGCTACTTTTCTTCTATTATTTGTTTCAACAATACTTCTGTCCCAAGATCAATAAGCCGGTACACTTCATCAAAATTGCCCGTGTAATAAGGGTCCGGTACTTCTCTAACCTGCTCATCAGGAAGCAGATCCATAAACTTAATAATCTTGGCGTGTTCCGCGCCCCTTAGTTTGCGAAGATTGAGTTCATTTGAATCATCCATGCAAATAATATAATCAAATGCAGTAAAGTCTTTTTCTCCTACTTGTCTTGCGGTTATCCCTTCATACTTAATTCCTTTGGAAGTGAGTATGGTACTTGTTCCTTCGTGAGGAGGTTTGCCGATATGCCAATCCTCTGTACCTGCGGAATCTACTGCTATTTCACCGTCCAGCTGACGAGCCGCGATTTTATGCCGCAATACTGCCTCCGCCATTGGCGACCTGCATATGTTACCTAAACAGACAAACAATACGTGTATCATATCTCTCTCCTATCCTTACAAACTTTTCGTTTGATGGTTGTTAGCACCAGCCTCTAATATCACTTCTTCACTTGGTCTTAGAGATCTTCTAGGCAACTTCCATTTATAATGCACAGATAGCATTCTCAGCATAACCACCACTGTAAAAAGAATCAGCTGACTTGTTGTACTGTTCGTCATACCGAGTCCAATAAGAAGTCCTGCCATGATTGCCCACACCGCATAAATCTCATCCCTTAAGACCATCGGTTTCCGTCCTGCGAGCAAATCTCTAATAATACCACCGCCAATACCAGTGAGAACCCCTGCTACGATAACCGCGCTGATCGGGTGATTCATATTTGTAGCATAAAGCGCACCCTGAATAGCAAACGCGGATAACCCAATGGCATCAAAAAACATCTCTGTTTTTTTCCAATGTCCAATCCATGGCATAGGCAGTATAAAGGCAATCGCAATAGAAATAAGTGCAAGCATAATTAAGGTGCCCTGACTCCAGAGCGTTGTAACAGGAACTCCGATAAGAACGTTCCGGATTACGCCCCCGCCAAAAGCCGTGACCAATCCGAGTACCATAATGCCTAAGATATCGTAATCTTCTTCCATAGCAACAAAAGCTCCCGACATTGCAAATGCAATCGTTCCTATAATACTGAACACTTCAAAAACACTCATATCCACTGCGGCTTCTAACCTCACCTTATCGTCATTTTATTAACACACTTTTTACATTGTAGAAGACTTTTGCCAGATTGTGCAACAAGAAAATGTCCTTTATACTCAAGAATAGTAATGAACTCACATTCAAGAAGGTGTCAGAATGACTACAGGAAGAATAATTATTTTTACAGGAGGCTCGCTCGAAGAAAGTGATATCAAAGAAATACAACCGGGAGATACCGTCATTGGTGCTGATTATGGGGCATGGTTCCTTGTTCAGCATGGCATTTCCCCCGATTTCTCCGCAGGAGACTTTGATTCGGTAACAGAGGAGCAGCTTCGTAAAATACAGCAGAGCAGCAAACAATTTGTTAGTTGTGACCCGATTAACAAAAATTTATCGGATACTGAATTGGCTTTGGAATACGCAATACAAATGGAGCCTGCGGAAATTATTATTTTTGGCGCAATCGGGACAAGACTGGACCATACACTTGCTAATATTCAGATTTTGTCTAAGGTGTTGAAGCGCGGTATTCCGTGCTCTATCTGGAATCGACATAATCGTATAACCATAACAGATTCGGTACATGTCGTTTCGCGAAATGATTTTCCTTATGTATCGCTCATCCCTCTGTCAAATGAGGTTACCGGAATAACACTCGAAGGATTTATGTACCCGCTTCATGATGCCGTACTCTCTATTGGTGAATCTCTAGGAATCAGTAATCGATTGCTGCAAGAAACAGGGACAATCACCCTGAAAAAAGGATTACTCTTAGTTATTCAAAGTAAAGATGAGTAATACAGATAATTCACTCTTCACCTGCAAAAAAAATGAAACCATTCACTGGACTGTGAATGGTTTTTTTAATGAATGCTATTTAATAAGAATTAGCCGAAATAACGATGATACAACGTTTTTGCTGCCGCTTTATCTTTTGTACCGTGTACGAGAACCCGCCCGTCTTTAAAAATAACCATCCGCTGCCCATCCAGCTGAAAAGAAATCAGGAAAGGATTCCTCTCTACCTTACCATGGTTCAGTCTTTGAAGGCGCGTTGCAACCTGCTCCAAATCCCACTCTAATTTACGAGCAGGCCGTATTTGTACCGTATCCCGTCCGCACAACACCTCAGACCTGTCGTGATTAACAGCATTTAAATAAGGATACGTGCGATCCGTTCCGCAAGAAAGACACCCAGGATTTTTAGCTCGATCTACACCAATCGCTGTATATTCATTGCGCCACATATCAAAAGATAACAACTTTTTACGCATTGCATCATCATTTCCACTCAGCCACTTAAAGGCTTCCATCGTCTGATTCGCCGT
Organism: Paenibacillus polygoni; assembly: GCF_030263935.1. Lineage (NCBI taxonomy): Bacteria > Bacillati > Bacillota > Bacilli > Caryophanales > Paenibacillaceae > Paenibacillus > Paenibacillus polygoni. The sequence goes on from NZ_CP127162.1 coordinate 3,233,547, forward strand.
TACCATCTGCACCGTCTGCGGTAAGATCCCAGCAGTATCACATGTATCCCCGCCAAGCGGAACTTCTCCCAGTAAACAGTTCAGACACGGAGTCTTGCCGGGAATAAAAGTATAGGTAATTCCATAACTGCCAACACAGCCTCCATAAATCCATGGAGTATCGTATTTTACAGCCAGGTCGTTAATAATGAGTCTTGTATCAAAATTATCCGTCGCATCCATAACTAAGTCGGCAGCCTCGATCAATTCATCTAGTTCATCAATCCCTGCATCCATAACATGAATATCAATGGTAATGTCAGAGTTAATAGCCTGCAGCCGTTTCTTCGCGGCCACCGCTTTTGGAAGTCGCTGCTTCACATCATCTTCATTATACAGCTGCTGTCTTTGCAGATTAGACCACTCTACATAATCGCGGTCCACGATCGTAAGGTGACCTACACCGCCTCTTGCCAGCGTTTCAGCGATCCCTGTGCCTAGTGCACCCGCACCGATAATAAGCACATGGCTGTCCATTAATTTTTTTTGACCTGCGGCTCCAAATGGAGCAAAAAGTTCCTGCCTTGAGTATCTTTCCTGATTCAAACCTTCTATATTTTCTTCGTTATTATAAATAGAAGAAACTTCTTTGTTCAATTCTCAAACATCCCTTCCAGCGGACTGCTTGCTGCAGCATACCGTTTTACGGGAATCATCCCGGACTCGTAAGCTTTCCTTCCCGCAAAGACTGCATATTTCATCGCTTCTGCCATCAGGACCGGATTGCCTGCGCCAGATACAGCTGAATTTAGAAGCACTGCATCCGCACCTAGTTCCATGGCATACGCCGCATCGCGAGGTGAACGTATTCCTGCGTCAATGATAACAGGGACAGCCGCTTGTTCTATAATGAATTCAAGTGCTCTTGGGTTATTAATACCTTGTCCAGAACCTATTGGTGACGCTCCCGGCATAATTGCATGGACACCCATCATACCAAGTCTTTTGGCAAGAATGACATCATCCGATATATAGGGAAGGACGATAAATCCTTCCTCAAGCAAGAGTTCACATGCTTTTAGTGTTTCTAATGGGTCTGGAAGCAGTGTTCGTTCATCCGGAGTGACTTCCACCTTTATCATATCACATAGACCTGAAGCTTTCGCGAGCCTTGCAATTCGTACAGCTTCCTCAGCGGTTTTTGCACCTGCTGTATTAGGCAATAAGGTATATTTCGTAAGATCAAGCTGATCTAGAAAATAAGCTTCATTTTTCCTATCCAAATTAAGCCTGCGCACTGCAAACGTAAGAATCTCGGTTTCTGAAACTTCTACTGCCTTCCTTTGTACATCCAGACTTTCAAATTTACCTGTTCCGAGCAATAGCCGAGATTGAAAATTATATTTACCTATCGTTAACATCATTATCCCCCTCCTACAAAATGTACAATTTCGATATGATCTCCATCCTTTAACAAAGTGTTAGTATGCATATCTTTCGTCAAGATTTGTTCATTACATTCAATGACAACGGTCTTTACCCCAAGGTCTAGTGACTCCAGTAAATCTTTGACACTTAATTGATCCTCTTCTATTTGCATGTGTTGTCCATTTACTCTCAGCAGCAATATATTCCCCTCCTCTCCTTTATAATCCGGCTTGCGGAAAAGGACCTAATACCGATCTCATCTTCCGTTTCTCCAGATAACAAGCGGCTCATCGTCTCTCCTGTGACTGCACTGAGTAAAACCCCATTGCGATAATGACCTACAGCAAGATACAAGCCTTGAACTTCAGAATAAGCACCAATGTAAGGTAATCCATCTACGGTTTGTGGTCTAAGACCTGCCCATGTACGAATAAAAGAGGCTTCACCTATGCCAGGAACCCAGCCTGTTGCTCTATGTAAAAGGGTATTCAGTCCAGAGGCACTTACCTTATAATCATTCCCGTAGGGAATACTCGTCGCACCGATCCAAATTTCCTGATTTGGTTTTGGAACAATGTAAACATCAGGCGTATAGATCGTGTAACGCAAGGTTTCGCCATTCATTGTTTGCGTTGTTTGCATTGATAGAGCTACCATTTCGCCTTTAACAGGATAGGTATTCAGCTGAGTACCGATGGACCTTAAGATTGCATCACTGCCAAGTCCTGCTGCAATCACTACTTTATCTGCTGTGTACGTGCCTTGATTTGTCTCTACTCCGGTAACACGGCCATTGTCGAGTAACAGCCTTGAAACGGTGCAATGATCGATAAAAGCAGCTCCATTTTTCTGTGCACCTTTGATATAAGCTTTGGTTAACTCGGCTGGTAACAGTTGATGTTCTTGGGGATAAAATAATGCTCCTTCGGCTTTCTTAGTGATCCAGGGGATTTCATCTTGAAGTTTACTCTTGTTCCACCAGTGTTTCTGCTTTGCCCGCTCTATAGTTTCTGAGAATTCTTCTTCACGTTTCCTATCCTTTATAAAGGGAACAACAAAGCCTGAGTCATTCATACCTACATTGATTTCACTGTGCAGCTTCAATTCTTTAATCAATGGTCCCATGAGCTGCTGGCTGCGCTGAGCCCATCTCCTAAGCTCCTCTGATGAAAAATGTTCTAGCCCGGCTGCAAGCATACCCGCCGCATGACCAGAAGCGCCATTTGCCTGATGAGCAGCTTCGAGCTGGGTTACCTCCAGTCCATCACATGACAAATAGTAGGCGATAGCAGATCCAATGACACCGCCTCCGATAACAAGCACTTCCGAATTCCGTCGTTTACTTTCTCTATCTACTCTTTTCATAGTCATCTATTCACCTTCCAATCCTTACTCCTTGATATCTCCATACTTCGCTAATTCATTTCTATACATATAGACAGCATCCAGCGGATCTTTTGAATGCAGTACTCCTGAGATTGCGGCGATCCCACTTGCACCTGAGAGCATCAGTTCTTCGACTCGCGAGGGTGTAATTCCACCAATAGCAATAACAGGAAGTTTAACCACATCACAAATTTCTTGAAGAGAGGAAAGTGTTTTTGGGGGCATACCAGGTTTACTATGAGAAGGGTACATATGCCCGTAAAAAATATAATCGGCTCCCTGTTCTTCCGCGATCTTCGCTTCTTGTAAAGAATGGACAGAAATGCCGCATCTTAAAGCTCGTTTTGCTGTAACTGCAGCCCCATTTTCTTCTCTGTAAAATGATGTTTTCAAAGAAAGACCTGCTTCTTGTATTCCCATATGAAGAGCTCCTGTTTGGTAGGTAAGTGCAAGTTGGGTTTGACGGTTAAGGGTTAACTTATTCGCAGGGATCTTTAGCTCTTGCAACTGAAGTACGAGCTTCTCCATTTCTTCGTAAGTATTTTCCTTCTTCCGTAGATGTAATGAAGTTACATACGGCCAAATCTCAGGGAAATAGCTTCGTTCTAAGTCATGATTCTTCAGCGGCGAGGAAATCACATGGAACTCTATCATTTTTTTAGACAAGCTGATCCTCCTTACAGTTTCACTATGAGCATGAGCCCCTATTCCAGTGCTTATTCTTCTAGTAATTTACTAGGCATTGTTATGAAACTGTCATTACTGATAACATTTGCAGTGAACGCAAAAAAACCACTCCTCGTAAGGAGTGGTTTGGTTAGGCAGAATTGAAAATGAGCATTTACTAAAGTGATATATAAAGCCAGAAGGAAGGAAAGTCCCTTCGCCTTTAACATCTACTTAGCCATATACTTTATTCAATACATCATAACTCATACTAGCACAAGTCTGCTAGCCCACTTCCCTACGCTGGTTCTAACCAGATCAGGTTCAAAGGGTCCGGAAGTACATCCATCTCAGCCGGCAAGCGGCCCCCCTAGTGATTCGTCGATATAAAGTTATATTCAGGTGCTCATTTTAACACAGATGAGAAAATTTGTAAAAGAAAGACTCCTTAGCTTACACTTAAGCTTTTTGAGACCATTCCTCCACATTCCAAGTCTTCGTTACCCAATCTTCATAGAAATCTGGTTCGTGGGATACTAGAATTACAGTCCCTTTGAATTCTTTGAGTGCACGTTTTAGCTCCTCTTTTGCCACAACGTCTAAGTGATTTGTAGGCTCATCGAATAGAATCCAGTTCGTTTCACGCATCATTAATTTACACAGCCGAACTTTAGCCTGCTCTCCACCGCTAAGCATATGTAGAGGTCTTGTGATGTGTTCATTTTTAAGACCGCAGCGAGCAAGATGAGCACGCACTTCATGCTGGTTCAGATGAGAGAATTCATTCCACACATCATCGATTGGTGTGATTTTCTCAGGGCGAACTTCCTGTTCAAAATAAGAAGGGAACAAAAAGTCTCCAAGGTAGGTTTTCCCGCTGTATGCCGGAATCTTACCTAGTATCGTTTTTAGCAGTGTTGATTTACCTACACCGTTACAGCCGACGATTGCGATTTTATCTCCACGCTCAATTGTCATCGTCATCTTAGGAAGAAGCGGACGGTCATATCCGATTTCAAAATCGATCCCTTCAAATACCGTTTTCCCGCTGGCTCTTGCTTCTTTAAATCCAAAAATAGGCTTCGCTGCTTCTTCAGGACGGTCAATGCGTTCAAGACGATCGAGCTGTTTCTCGCGGCTTTTTGCACGGCTAGATGTAGAATATCTTGCTTTATTACGCTGAATAAAGTCTTCCTGTTTCTTAATAAACTCTTGCTGCTTCTCATAAGCTTCAATATGCTGGTTTTTGTTCATATCCGCCATATCAAGGAATTTTTCGTAATTCGCTGTATACCGTGTAAGCTTCGCAAATTCTAAATGGTAGATTACATTAACAACCTTGTTCATAAATTCTGTATCATGAGAAATAAGCATGAATGCATATGGGTAATCGTTCAAATAACGAGTAAGCCATTCAATATGCTCGACATCCAAGTAGTTAGTAGGCTCATCTAAGAGGAGAACATTCGGTTTCTCAAGAAGCAATTTCGCCAGCAGTACCTTCGTACGTTGTCCCCCGCTTAGTGCGGCTACATCCCGATCAAGTCCAATAGCAGATAAACCAAGTCCGTTCGCCATTTCTTCCACTTTTACATCAATGAGGTAGAAGTCTCCGATTTCCAGCTGCTCCTGGATTTCGCCCATTTCCTCAAGCAATTGCTCAAGTTCCTCTGGCGAGGCATCACTCATTCGTTCCGTGATTTCCATCATTTCTTTTTCAAGTTCAAGCAAAGGTAAAAAGGCATCCTTTAAGACATCCCGAATTGTTTTTCCTGGCGTAAGTTTCGTATGTTGGTCGAGGTAACCGTAACGAACTTTTGGTGTCCACTCTACTTTTCCGCTGTCTTTCAGCAGTTTGCCCGTTAAAATATTCATGAGTGTCGATTTGCCGACCCCATTCGCTCCTACAATCCCAACACGCTCTCCTGCAAGCAGGCGGAAGGAAACATTCTTAAATAATGTGCGATCTCCAAAATTGTGACTTACATTTTCAACAGTCAATAAACTCATATCGTGCGATTGGCTCCTATCTGTGAGGCAGTATGCCTATATGATCTTGTTCCTATTTCACTCTAATATGGTATCTTAGCACAAGACAGAGCTCCACCGAAACAAGGAGTTTGAATAAGCGCCATAAATTTCTTACGATTATATATGAGAATAAAACTAGAAACTGCCTTGTCCTTCATAACAAGTTCGCTCATAGTAACCAGATGCAGCCGCTTCTTTCGCATTGTTGAACCTTTCTACCGGTCGATAGGGAAACTCACAACCACTTTTATAGTAATATTTAGAACCTGTCAATTCATCGATCGCACCGATGATCACATCTTTTTTTACTAGCCTTCCACTTCCAAAAGCATAATTATTGTAATACTGATCACCCACAGGGATTCCCTGGATAAAAGCCATGACCCCCACATCATCAATCGTGTTGTACCACTCTTCTTGTGAAATGGCAGGAAAAATGAACTGATATGCATTCCCATTACGGAATACATGATTATTATGATAGGTTATGGCGCTCGCAAGATGCTCTTGAATGGTGCTGACGATGACTTCTCTTCTTACATTTTCAAAACCTTCTGCATCTTGCAGTAAAGGTATAGAAGTTAGAAATTGCAGCTCATCCCGGTAACCCTCTATCCATTGGTCCGTACCTTGATCATATACGTGTACATAATCATCCAGCGTCAATCGAAATAGGTTCCCATCATCATCCTCATATACATACAATTTCTTCTCCGTCCATAGATGCTTTTCTGCTTCATTTCCGGAAGGATCCTTGTAAGCAGTTGAGCGATAAAGATAGAACCCGTCATAATCGATAACGAGCAGAGCGGGCAGATAGGTAAGAAAAGCCTGCTGTGCAGGAAGGTCATTCTCAAGTCCGAAATTGATTGAAATCGTCTCAATGAATCGATTGAGGAGAAGATCCTTATCCACTTTGAGCAGCTTGACTGAATCATAACTTGCTTCAAGTGACGGGTCCTCGTTTTGATGCATCGTCTGACTTGCATCTTGTACTGCAGTCTGAATGGACTGGTTATACTTCTGCTCAAGCCTCATTACCATAAGATCATCCGTCCCATGCAGGGAATAGACCCAAAAGAAAGGAAACATGATAATTACAAAAAGAATGGAATAATCAGTAATCCTCATTTAGCACCATACCCCCATAATTGGCGGTTACCCTATTCACAGATTCAGCTCCAAAGTGAAGCCACTCCTGAAAAATAGCGCCTGGTGTGCGGTTTGTATTCCGTACTTCAACCCGAAAAGAATCACCGCTTGTCAAAAAATACTTCCGGCTAGGATCATCCATTGGAACTAGATTGTCTGGATATAAAACAGGCATAATTTGCTCATTATAATAGCCATCCATAACCGCATCGAATTCACCTGTAAAACCCTGCTGGTTGGCGGGATCATCATACGCCGGGACATACTTTTTATGAAGATGTTCGATTTCGGTGTTATATGTATTTCCAGTTAGAGATAGTTCATTTTGAAACTGATTATACATCGTGGGAGTGATATATCCTTTTGTTCTCACTGCATCAACAAAGCTCGTGACCGCATTATATACGGTCAGCTGAGAGAGCTCGTCCTGTCGATTGGCAGCTTCTGCCGCAGGATATATATATAGCAAAAGTACTGCAAGCAGTGCGGCAAGCATTTTTGAAAGACTGTCTACCAAGGAGCCCTTCCCTCCTTCCAAAAAGAGATCTGTTTAAGAACCCCTGCTGAATCTCTTTCGTACTCTATAAGGTACCTTGAATTCATTTCGATTATCGCTTGTTCTAGATCTAGACCATCCACTTTTATTTTGTAGGATTCATAGGATTCTCTACTCTCCGTACTCCTCGCTTCATTGATAAGTGCATGTATATATCCTCCTGCAACGAATTCCGTCATGGATGATTCACTTGCACTCACACCCTGAATTCTTCCATCTTCGATCGCATGGTGATTACGTCTTCCTTCTGCTGCTTCCTCCATACTGGATAGTAAAGAAAGTGTGAAAATGCAGGCGGCAAGACAAAGGCTAATGACTGCGCTTAAAAACAGGATGTCTCTTGTATGTTCTCCCAGCTTGCTCACCCTTTTCATCTAATTATGATTGTGTAAATAAGAGTCCACGTACTACGTTGGAACTATCCTTTACTACGGTAGCTTTAAATCTTCCGCTTGGATTGACGTACTCACTTTTACGTTCATTTAATGTATTTTCAACGGTACCTAATGTTGCCCCCTCAGGCGCTACTACTTCGCCATATGCGGAAGACTCGGTTGTTACATTAAGAGGATATCCGTACCACTGCCCTGCTGCATTTTTACCTGTTTTAATGTAAATGCCAAACTGGTCTTTTCCTTTGAATTTACGCAGTGCATTTGTTACTTGAGATCCGCTGATGGTTGTTCCGTCATAAACGGTAAACGATGTTTGTGATAATTCAGTCTGAATATCAGCAAAGTTATTTTGAGCCGTCTTGGTTGCCTCCTGAGCAGAAATAAAGAGAATGACGACAATGGTTATTAAAGCAATGGTAAGAAAAATTCCTGCTGCTACTTTTAATGCGGAAGATGCGTTATTCATTTTTAGTGCCTCCAAGTTCTAATTTGAAATTTCATTTATATTTTTTGGATTTGTTCGTAATACACATTCATTTGTGTAAAACTGACCACGATGAGCGGGAGCACCAGATAAAGAAAAATCAGAGCATACATCGGTGTGAAGCCAATGATACGGCCCCATTCTGCTTTCGTCTCGATCGTCTTCGCGTATTCTTGTCTTCTCTGTTCAAAATAAAAGGACATCTGATGATCCAAATCATCGAATGCTTCCTTTATTGTGATCGTACCGAGCGCTAGGATCAGCTTGTCTACAACTCTTTGAAACTCAGGCAAAGTTATTTCTTCCTTTAATTGTTCCAAAGCTTCTTCTGGGCCATGTTCATAGTGAAGAAGACATTTTTGCAACGGAGTTTTGAAAATTACGGCGAAACGATTCAACCATTCGAGTATCTCTTCCACCGACATTCGGTCCATATCTCGAAGAATTGAAATTACAGTCTGATACTGATATACTTCATGCCTCATATCCATCCTGCGGAAGCGTCTTTCGGTGTATAGCAGCAACAAAGGAAGATGGTAACCTATGTAAGCTGCGAACAGACAAGACAACAGTTCCCACCAATGGAGGACTTCATGACTCCACGCATCAAGCTTCTCTGCAATCCGGTGTGCTGACAAATTTATATCTTCTTGGAGCAACTTTTTATCCGAGTGACGACGCAAGGAACTCTCAATCTGTTCGTAGGTACTGCTCGCACTCATGTTCAAGTCTTTCATTACTCTCTGGTCGAGAGTTGTCCACCAAAGCGAAACTTCCTTCTCGGCTTGCGGTAATTCTCCAAATACAGTAGAGTTCACAACAGGCTGATTTAAGATATGTTCTCTTTCAATATGATGCAAGATTCCGACACTGCTTATGGCAAAAATAAAACATCCGATAAAACAGATAATTCTTCTAACTTCAAACCATTCCATTTTGAGATGGGTATTCGTATCACGAAGAAGTTTCACAAGAGATGCATAGGACCGGGTGCCCATTTTCGAGCCAAAAGCAGATGCTAAGTGCCGCATCCATTTCCACTCATACAACCTCTTTTCCCATATCCGCTTCCGGTCCCCTGCCCGGTAACCCGTCTCTTGTGTACGCTGAATCTGCTGCAATAAAGCGTAAGAACCGATGATAATGATATAAATAGACAACAGAATAATAAATCCATGTTTGCTTTCATAAAATTCATTCATCGTAGGAAAACTGTTTCTTGCCCACTCTTCGATCGGTTTTGTGAAAAAGACAGGAGCGAGACTAATCACGTTAAGACCTTTTAATAAATAATCCAGCTTAGCAAGTCGTAATATCTCCAGATGAATCTCCTGTGTTAGACTTCCAATTCCCTTAAGATAGATGGAATCTTGTCTTGCCTCCTGATCTCCAAACTCCATTACCATATAAGAAATTCCTGCAAATGCTTTTAAGAATCGATTAGGCGCTGTCTCATAATAACGTTCCAAAGCTTCATCTGGATGAACAGATGTCAGTGCAGCGTAAATGTGCAGCGCATGTCTCGCAGCCTCTCCCTTAGACACCTCTGCTGCTTCGTATAATGCTTCTTCCACCATGCCATGTTGATGGTATCTATGCCTGACTTCTGCAAATAACTCTACCATCTCAGATAAAAGTTTACGTTCTTGTCTAGCAACTGCCATATCTAGAAATAGACTGTTAACGACAATACCTACCAGCAACACCAACAGGAAGAAATGCAAGCCAGGCTGAATTGCCATGAGAACGATACCTGAAACAAGGAAGGTAGACCATATCAGAAAAGTCAGTTTCATCGTCTCTATCCGCAGCAGGTATTCACTCATTCCGTATTGATAACTCAGTTTCTTACGGACAAGTTGAATATATCCTGCGACACCAGGAATTTTAGCGGCATAAGAATAAGACTGAACTAGAAAGGCTTTCATTACAGACCTGAGACTTTTGGGACTCCTAATTTTCTGATTATCCATTCTATAAGGCGAAAAATGATGTTTGCGATTCGTGAGCTGTAAGAAAACGTAAATGGTAACCAGACCTAAGATAGATATCGTCAGGATCAAGAATAGTACTTGTTTAAGAGACATGGCTGCTCCCCCAATAGGATGCTGCAAATTGTTCGAACCGTGAGGCATCTTCCCTGCTCATCTGCGAGATCATTTCCGTATGATTACGGGACGAAATCGGAGAAACCATATGATACATGCCAGCACGATACTCCACGATATTCCGGTAAGTAAAAGCTTCCCCACCTGAGCGAGATGAAGCTAGATCTGGGACACATTCGGTAATCCGCTCGATATATCTTTCTCCATCCGCATCTTTTTTCAGATGAATATCAAAATTAAGCACACTCGCTACCTGTTCCTCCGCAATATGCTCATGTCTAAACATTCCTACTTTAAGAAGTGAATTTCTCAGCGAAAAAATCAAATCAGGAAAGGTCTTGGCATGATGTGTAAACACGGTAAATAGACTGGCTACCTGTGACATTTGAATCATCCAGGCTGCCACTTCGTCACTTGCAACTTCGCCGAGGATATTAACCGTCCCATCGGTCTTTTTTTGCAGGTCCAGCCCTTGTTGACCTGAAATATGATCTGTCTCCCGGAAGCTCAAAATATTACGTTTGCTATACAGCTTTCGTAAATGAAGTTCAAAAGCCATTTCCTGTACACGAAGGGTATGATAGGGATAAATATGCTCGATCATTGCCATTAATAAGGTTGTTTTCCCGGAGCCTTGCGCACCAGTGACCGATGTAATCCTGCAGCCTTTCATAAGGTAACGAATGAGTTCGATAACCATACCTGAATTAGCGCCCGTAATTAATTTTGGCAATGTCGCACTTGGTAAATCGAATTTACGAACAAAAAATGCCCACGATTCCGAAAAAGGAGGTCTAACAACTACCACCCTTGATCCGTCCTTCATTTCATTCACCTTATATCCTTTGGATTCTGATAACTGACCCGGATGATTGTACTTGTATATATTCTGACATACTCTTTTCAGCTCACGTTCTGAACCAAACGATAAAAATGATAAATGAATCGTTTTACCCTTATAGAAAATCCAAACACTTTCTGTACTGCGGCTGACTTCAGATTCAATTTCGTAATCATGATCTTCCTTAAGAATAGGATGCGGCATATCCGGAATTGGATTTATCTCATACCCTAATACTCCGCTCACCCCAGCACTCACCCCGTCAATCTGCTGATCCCGAATATCATCTACAACCGAAAATCCTTTATAATGCTGATAAACCCGTTGTACAAGAATATTCACTTTGTCTAGAAAATGCAGTTCACGATACTCACACTCAAAAATATACATAATGTCTTTTGAAGTTATTTCGTAATATCCGCCTGAGTCTGATTCAGACTGTCTTCTTAGTTCTGCCAAATCATATGTATCAATGAGCTTTGATAATGCTTCTACTCCAAATTGCTGCTGGTAAATATAAAATATAATCTCGAATTGATCCTGAATACTTAACTCGCCCTGACGGTCAAATGGGATGGCTTCATTAATATTACGTTCTGTCAGTCCATAACTATGAATTAGTACGTCGGTAATTAATTTCTTCACATAATGTTTATCACTGAGGCTACCCGATATACAGTCTTTCAGTGCTCTTCTCATCTCAGCTCTTTGATTTATTTTCCGCTTATATTCTTCTTCGTGCAGTCCTGCATCTGCCAATTGACTATGACTTAACTCATGTAACGCCTGTTTCACATACTCTGTCACATGCTCTAGTGTTGCATCTTCTTCCTTCCCTTTCTTAGGGATGGACTCTGTTATTTTTCGGTTATTCCTTAACTTCATGATTAAGAGCAGAATACAACTGGCAGACAATATGAGCAGAAGGAAAATATTCATTACGTCCTCCCTCCCCTCTGTTATGCTCCTCTTTCGAGCTGTTTTAAAATACTGCGCAAACCAGCACTCTCCATAATGAATTTGGATAACTCACGAATACTTGCAGCAAGTTCTCCCATTTCTCCATTCTTCTTATCCATATTTATTGTCTGATGAATGTAAGTACCGATATCTCTTCGATTCCATGCATCTCTATACGGTGAGCAATAAGGAATCGGTAAGATTGGATCTTTATAACCAAAACGGCGTTTAATGTTGGCTGGAGTACAGTTAGAATCACGGTCGTATAAACCTAGCGAAATAATGATCTTCTTCTGTTCCCATTCCTGCTTCCACTTCGTGTTTGTGAAGAATCTTTCTACTTCTCGCATATTCTGATTCAAATTAACAACCACAACATCACTATCTTTCATGATCTCCCACTCCTTACTTTCTCCGTTTCCTGCATCTAGTAATATCAGGTCATACGCCGCATTCGCAATTTTAAAAATAGGTGATATCTGCTTCGGGCTTAGATCCAAGTCTCCCGAAACAGGAAGTCTATATTTCCCTGGAAGTAAATCGAGCTGGTTCCTGAGAAGAGGTATCGTACAATCTCTAAACTTTTCTTTTGTTAAACTTCCACTGGAATACAAACGAAACATGGCATCCCAGCCGGTTGTGGATAACTGATCCATTACAAAGTCGGTATTCGTCTCCCGCACCGGCATCCCTAACTCACCGCTTTCTCCTGCATAATCCATATGCATGACGAGGGAACGTACACGCTCAGATAGTCCAATCATATAAGCGACTGACATCAGGTTTGATGTGGTACCGCTGCGCTTATATGGACTCCAAAAAGTAACAATACTCATGCTCTCTTCCTTTCTATCAGGGATAAGGCTTTTTTCGATTCCGCAAATGTCCATCCGGTAAGCAGTTCAAGTAATAACGCAAGTGATTTCTTATATTGTCTAGATAAAGGCTTTACACGAATTTTTTTGATATGTTCATTTTCAATTTGCAGCGCCATATCCAGCTCATTCCAATAGATTGATACAGGTGTTCCGTGAAAATGTATAGGAATGTCATTAAAAAATTCCCAGGCATACTGATCTATTGTCGTATCCATGATTTGCGTCCAAAGTTTATAAAAGTTCGGTAATTCCTCGACTTGTAGTCTCTCTTGAAGTTTATAAATCCATTCCTTGCCTCTCTCAAGATCCTGCCGACGATACGTACTGACCCACAGTCTTGCATCCGCTGATATCCACTCTTCTTTTGTTAAAAAATCGATCTTTTCAATATCAACCAGAATAAAATCATAGCGGGTTATATCCTCATCCACACTAGATAAGTAATCCACCATTCGCTTATAATTTGTGAACCCGCAAGCTACATCAAATCCTTCAAACTCAGTAATCCACTCTGGTAAAAAGATAGGATCAATGCTATACCTATAGTGTTCATATTCAGTTCCATCCACAAGCAGTACTTTAAAACCCATGTTCGCAAGGATCTTACTAAGGTATAAAGTTACGTCTGTTTTGCTTGCCAAACCTGCAAATATCCATATTTTCATTGGTTAGCCCTTCACCCTTCACTTAAGGAGTTGTCGTCCCTGGCTGTGATAAAATTTGATTCTGCTCCGCTAACGGTCCATAAACTTCTTTGGAATTTCCGGGATCTTCAGACGCAGATTCTTTCCATACTTCTGCTTCGTTCGAACTTTCAGAGCTTGTCTGGTTCATATCTTGATCTGTGTGCCATGATTCACCCGAAGAGCTTATACCCCCACCTCGTGAAGTCAAAAGATCCTGTTCAATTGATTCTGAAACTACGTTTGTCTGAGAGGAAGCGAGCGCACTTTCTAGTGTCCCTCTCAAGTGTTTTGCTAGAGCCTGTTCCGCATGTTTTACTATATTGGGATTTACCTCGATAAGCTGGAGTACTTTTTCGTTCGCTGGATATGTAGGAATCGCTCTTTCTTGAAACTCTGGTTCTACATAACTTAGTGAATAAAGCGATGCTTTATGTAAGTAGGCATCAACCATTGCACTCGATAAGGTCAGTATTTCTTCCTCCGTTAATGTGAACCACATGGTAGAACCGTTTAGTTTATCTACTTTTTTCTTTGATAAAACAATATAATCTTGACCTGTAGGGAACTGGATACGAACATCGACCATTTCTCCTGCTGACAATACAGATGGAAGTTTAATGACTGAAATCTCACGGTTTCTTAGGTCAGCTGGTGTGGGTTCATCTTGGTACACCATGGCTTCGGTAATGACTGTTCCTGTTTTTAGTTCTATTTTTGCAACTGTGCCTCTTATATCTTCTAGATTATCCATTAGATTCGCTGGTGACTGGTCAGCAGGAATCTGAATCGCTTTTACATCCGAATTCTGAATTAATGTACCCGGCCCCACATCCCGAGCAGCAACATAACCTTTCTTGCTATTTTTCTGTTCACTCTTTAACTGCTGTGTAAGCTCACCTAGCTTTAATTCGTATTGTGCTTCTTGCTTATTTTTCTTCACATTGTCAGCATAAAAATCGTAGAACATGAAACTTCCGAGAAAAAGACTAGCAGCTCCTGCACCTGCAAGGCCGGCATAGATCATTTTTTTGCTCTGTCGTCTAAGTTTTGACACAAGTGAACTCCTATCTACACCCTTACATTGAGTGCTGTTTCCTAATTTCTTTTTTTGAAAAAGAAGCTTTTCTTCTTCATCGCGGGAACGATGTCCTTAAGTATGTCTGATATAGCTTCATCGACATCATCTTCTTGATCAAATGGGTCTATTTGTAGTGGTAAACTGTATACATATTTTGAATTCAAGTTTTTTCGTAATCTTACTACCGTGTTTTTTCCGGCGAGAGGTACAACGTAATTCCATTTTGCTTTTACAGCTGATTCATAACTTCGTGAAAATAAATAGAGATCTGACTGCTTCCACTCTGCTGCTCCTCCAACCACAATCGGTACATCACTTCGCTGCAGTTCTTCCATGGAATAGGGATGACGTTCACATCCTAGATCTAGAACAATATATTGATAATTGCTATTTAAAAGCTGAAGAATCTCTTTCTTGCTTGTTCGGCGAAAATAGTGAACCCCTGATATTTCAAACATCCGCCTTTCTTCTGTTACGCCATCCTCTCCATGAGCTATCGCATCTATTCTCGAAAAAGCAGTCGCTCGCTGAGAAAATTCGATAATGGCTACCTTGCATTTCAATCTAGCCAGATAATGAGCAATGGCTATGGACGTATGAGTAACACCGACGCCAGGGCCTGTGCCTATAACCGAGACAACACAAGTTCCGTGTGGAAACACCGCTCCTTGCTCTTGTATATCAGGTAACGAGCGATGGGATAATTTGAACATCTCTTCTCTAAGCTCTTCTACTGACTGATATCTGCTTCCTGGATCAGAGCGAAGCAGTTTCCGGATGATCGGAATATAAGGACGAAATGCCTCATGTCGAAGCAGTTGCTCTACGCCCGGTATCCATTCGCTGTGTGCTCCCCTTGTTATCAAAAATAAGAATAATGCTCCAAGACTATACAAATCGGACCTTACATCCGTCTGACCGCTGCCATACTGTTCAGGTGAGGCAAATCCAATGGTTCCGAGTTTCACTGTATCCTGCTGATGAGTCTCCTTATAATTACGAGCAATCCCAAAATCGATAAGTCGAAGTTCTTCAGCCCCCGTGATCATGATGTTTCCCGGCTTCAGATCCCGATATATAATGGCCGGTGAACGGTGATGTAAATAATCAAGAACCTCCATTACCTCTTGGATCATCCGAATGATCTTGTCAAAGGGAAGTATAAAATCATGTTTGTTAAGATATTCAGTGAGTGTTATTCCCTGGATATAATCCATTACTAGATAGGTATATCCGTTTGCATCAGGTTCAAAAAAATCTACAATCTGCGGCAAACGAGGGTGCTGTAGTTCAATCAGCATCTCGGCTTCTGTAACTACATTCCCTTGATATCCTGGATGCGCCAAGCTTTCTTTGATTGCCCATTTCTTACCGGGTAGCCTTAAATCTTCTGCCATATATACATGACTCATTCCACCAGAACCGATACTCCTGACAATCTGGTATCTCCCTCCGAGGATAGAACCTCTTTCTAAACGCGAAGGAAATCGCATGATGACCTCCTTATGTACATAAAAAAAGAGAAAGCCCCCTATTGCTGAATCTGCAATCAATACTTGCAAATCCATACAACAGGGATGCTTTCCCTCATTTATCGTACTGGTTAATTTTGGATTCATTATATGACAGAAATGAACCAAATGTAAAGCACTTTTTCAATTCTTTTTTAAATGTTATTTTATAGGGTAAAAGGCATATGTTTATCTAGACATGTCCCTTTACCACCGTTTAATACTTAATCATATATAACGTAATCTCGTCCCGATTGTGAAATAGCTGCTTAGCACGCTGAATCTGCATTCGAGAATCTTCAAACATTTGGGTTACTTCCTTAATCAGCGCCATTGGTTTTTTATGCATTAGCTTTACAGTGACGACAGCAGTACCGCCAGGTCGTAAGCTGTAAAGTAAATCGGTAACTAATCTCGCCATCAGTTTTGGACTCCAGCTCATATCACATACAAGAAGATCAAATTCATTTTCCTTAAATTTTACATCTCCCGCATTTTTAGATACATATTTAAGATTAGGGTTCTTAAGAAGAACTGGATTCATTTTGGCAGGATCAACTGCGGTAACCTTAAGCCCTCTTTCCAGCAAGAAGGAAGTCCATCCTCCTGGTGCTGCACCGATATCCACTGCATGATGAAATGATGAAAAAGGAATTCCTAATGTCTTCTCAGCCTCAAGCAGTTTGAATTTAGCTCTTGAGATCTGTCCCTCTTCCTTTTGAAAGCGAACAGCTCCTCCATTCCAGTCCGACAGATTATCTGCCGCACAGGATACACCTGCATACAAACGTTCCTCTGTAAGATATACAGATACAATAAGATCCGCATCCTGCACCACGTGCTGCGCAGGGAGAAGTTCAATGCCTTGTAAGATATGCTGTTTAAATGCACCGGAAGTTCCTTCGTAATGGCTTCGTTCTGTCTTTCTTACCTGCAGACTGAATGTGCCTTCTTGCAGTGCACTATGATTCAGTAAAAACCGAAATAACTGATCATAAGCATGGTCTTGATCGTCCATCCCCACTTCAAAGTGGATAGGGAATAAATGCCTTAGAAAAATGGGAGGCGTTTGATACAGAAGCTCTGTAACTTCTCCCTGAGGTGCTGACAAAGTAGCTAAAAACACTTCACCAGAGACAAGCATTGTACTTTTTACGGTACCAAACATTCTCCGAAGTTCTTCTTGTGCATAAGGAGCAAATCCATGGTTTGCTGTACATATAAAACGGGTTGTGATTCCTTCTGCCGTCTGTTCTTGATTACTCAATTCTTATTAACCTCCACTGCATACTCGTATCCAAGGGCGTTCATGAAACCAATCCAGCTCCACAGAAATTCCGTACGTTTCCATTATTGTTTCTTTTGTTAATACTTCTTTTTTAGGACCCGCCGCAGCGACCTTCCCATCTTTGATAAGCACAATATGAGTAAATAAGGGCATAATCTCTTCAATATGATGTGTTACATACACAATCGCAATATCTTGCTTTCTTAGATTATCTACGGCCTGTAACATATTCTCCCGCTCGTACAGATCTAGTCCAGCACAGGGCTCGTCCATAATTAATAGTTTGGGATGGGCCATAAGCGACCTGGCCAGGAGTACTTTTTTACGTTCCCCTTGTGATAACGTTCCAAAAGGCTGCTGTGCCAGATGGGCAAATCCGATATCCGCAAGTTTGGCATGTGCTTCTTCTTTTACTTCATCCGGGATGTGCTGATAGAAACGCAAAAAAGCGTAAGCTCCGGTAGCGACTACTTCCCATACTGGATCTTTTAACGCCAGCTTTTCTATTAATGTTTGACTAATGTAGCCGATTTCTTTACGGACTTCACGGACGTCACATTCTCCATAGGTATAATCAAGTACATTCACTTTCCCTTTCGTTGGGAACAAATAACCCATCATCATTTCAAGAATCGTCGTTTTTCCGCTTCCGTTTCTTCCTAAAATGACCCAGTTTTCATCTTTACCCATTTGAATGTTTACATCATCTAGTATAAGCTTGTCACCGCGCTGAAGTGATACATTTTGCATCCCAATCATGAAGATACCACCCTCCTGATTTGATTCAACAAATGCTGAGCCGATTCCATTTTATAAATGTGAGTCGGAAGTTGCTTCTCTCCGCTAAACAATAGTAAAGCAGGTACACTCGTAATCTGATATTGCTGAACCACGTTCTGTATATCTGTTATATTTGCTTCATAGAGGATTCCTTCTGGCAAGAGATACTCTGCCACTTCAAGCATCCGCAAACCCGCCTGACAAGTGCCGCATAAAGGAGTATACACATACAGAGCAAAGGCTTTCCCTTCCCATGCCATTCGCAGTATTTCATTCTGTTCAATAGGTATCATTGTTTGATTCTCGATGTTTGCGCAATTTGTTCAAGCAGCTCCTGCGGCATAGGGCCATTATGAACTTCTGTACGATCCGGCTTATTCATGTATAGTAATTCATACATTGCTCTTCGTCCAGCATCGCTTGAAGTATGCAAATAAATTACATTCGGATACATCTGCTTATTCACGATAAATGAAGCAATGTCAAGACCCGTTGGATTTCCATAACCTAGATCATAATCCAAGGATAAAATATTTACATCATATTCAATAAGAAGCAGCTTACACTCTTCTACATCCCTTGCAAGGGTAAATCCAGGCGGACATGTTCGATAATCATCCAGAAATAAGTTCATTCTCCCCTCACCTTCCTAAAACAGCTTTCAAGTTAACCAAGTTCGGATTAACTCTATGTCTTCCTGATGAGTTCCATCTTCACCTGTTTCCGTTTCCAGTACCCATATCGAGCCCTTCACGTCTTTTTGCTGTAACAGCCAGGCAAGTCCTTTCTCCCCTATATATCCTTTACCCACTCGTTCATGGCGGTCTTTATTAGAACGATATCCATACTTTGAATCATTCACATGAATGGCAACAAGCGCATCAAAATAACCTAGACTTTGTCCTTTTTCAAACAGTTCTGGATCTTCTGATCCGTTCCAAAGACCGCTCGCATAGGCATGACAAGTATCTAAACAAAAACCAATCGAGTCAGCGTATCGGGACAAGTTACGTATTTGCACCATTTCTTCGATCGTTGTACCCATAGGACCATGATCCCCTGCTTGATTTTCGATTAAAATCTTAGATTTGCCTTCCCAGCCCGTTAGAACATCGTCTAAAAACTGAATAACGTGACGATACCCCACAAGCGGATCACTCATCTTCACATGACCAAAATGAACGACAACACCCGCTGAACCACAAGCTTCCGCAATGTGTAGATCATTTTGTAAAGAAGCTATCATTCCTTGGTAATGACTATCCCCTTTGCTACGACCTAGAGCGGGATTCGTAGGATAGGGAGAGTGTGCGATAGATCGAAGCCCATATTTTATACAGAAAGCTTTGCAACGCATTGCTTCTGTCATATCAAAATTTTTCACACGAAGTCCTCGAGGATTTTTCGGAAAGTACTGAAACGCACTCGCTCCCATATCAAATGCTCTTTGAGCTGCTTTCGAATAACCCCCGCGAGTACTTACGTGACTACCTATATATAAGTTAAGGGTCAATGCTGACATACGGGGCAGAAAAAAGCTTTCTTCCCGGTAATCTCCACTTTATTAATGATCCCCTCGTTACATCTCGTGCAGGTCTCACCCTCTCGGTCGTAGACACGGCACTGTTCATCATACTTTCCTGTCAATTCGTCACCTGCATACAGCGGCATTTCCATGTAACCCCCGCCTGCAGTCGCTTCGCGCAGAACAGATTGGATCGCATGATAGAGTCTTGATAAAGCATCCTCGTTAAGAAGAACATCTTGTATTTTCGTATCAGGTCTTAGACTGGCAGCAAAAGCGATTTCATCGGAATAACAGTTCCCAATTCCCGCAATAACACGCTGATTCACAAGTGTTGTTTTTATCGTACCTCTTCTACCTTTTAATCGTTCTTTGAACTTTTCTAACGTAAAACGATAGTCAAGAGGTTCGGGTCCAAGATCAGACATGAGCTCATCCGTCTCTTTAGCACTCAATAAGTGAAGATAACCGAGTCTCAGGCCGATAAAATAAAGAACGACTTCACCAAATTCAATTTCCACTTGAGTTGACCGTTTTGGACGCTCTTGTTCTGTTCCGATATAAAGTATGCCTCCAAGCATGAGATGCAGTACAAGTCTTTTACCCGTGCTCATATGAAAAATCAAATGTTTACCCCTGCGCTCGATATAAACAATCCGCTCATTTACAAGTTCTTTTTCAAAAACTTCTGGAGTTACATTAATTGATTTTTCTCGGCTAACGGTAACGTTTGTAATGGATTGATCCAGTATTCGTTCCGATAATAACTTTCGGTAGTTCTCCATCTCCGGTAATTCCGGCATATGAACCTCTTCCTTCCCTTGATGCTATATAAATAGTTTATTCTATGTTCTAGTTAGATGGTGGTTATCAAATCATGAAGATTTTTATGAATCTCATTTGGTTTAATGCCTGTAGCGCGCATGTGAGTCTCTAGGTTAGCTTCCGTCGTCACTCCGGTTAGTACGAGAATGGAACGGCATCCAGCCGCTTCTCCAGCAGCGATATCCGTTCGCATATTGTCTCCAATCACTGCAACCTCGCTAGCAGGAAGACCCAGACGATCAATCGCATGCTTCATAAGAATGCTGGAAGGTTTTCCGATCACGACAGGTTTCACACCCGATGCGGCTTCAATAGCTGCTCCCAAAGTTCCTGCGCCCGGTGTCAGACCATCGTCTGCTGGCAGCTGTAGATCGGGGTTAGTTAAAATGAATTTGGCCCCTCCCATAATCCAGCGAAGCGCTTTTGTCAGCTTTTCATATGTAAATTCACGGTCAATACCCTGAATTACGTACTCTGGTGATTCTTCGGTAATATGAAGTCCTGCAGAGATGAGTGCTTGCTCCAGTCCATCTTCACCAATAAATGCGACCTTGGCACCAGGTGATTCAGAAGCTACATATTCAGCCGCTGCCACCGCAGATGTACACACTTCTTCTCCACTCGCTTCTATTCCAAGAGATCGCAGATGTTCTGCTACTCCTTCTGGTGTTCTTGATGAATTATTCGTTACGTATAGGTAAGGTATGTTGGAGTTTTTTAAATGCTGTATCAGCAAATCTGCTCCATCAATACGATGTTTTCCGTGATAGATTGTTCCGTCTAAGTCTAACAAATAAGCTTTAGGTGAATTCATAGCTGTCGTACTCCTTTCAAAAGACAAGTTCATATTCTTATATAAATAAGCATTATGCCCATCGTACAATCTTTTTAAGAGGATTGCAAAGCAGAAATAACAGACAATTTGCATGTCTTATTTTGCCAGTGTAACTAGTTTATAAAGCCTTATAAATCAGATTTGGATTAACTCATGCTCCATAGCAAGTCTTGTGTTTGGAAATACAGACTGTGCCTCCAAGAGCAGTGGCTCCAGATGTTCTGCATCTTTGTATCTTGAGCTGAAATGAGTCAAAATCAGTCTGCCTGCACCCGCTTCTTTTGCCGCCTCAGCAGCTTGAAGGGCTGTACTATGATAATATTCGTGGGCTGTAGACGCAAGTTCATGCAAAAAAGTAGCTTCATGGACAACGACATCAGCACCTGCCGATAAAGGTACCACATTTGGAGTAGGTCTTGTATCGCCTAGAATAGTAATGACTTTTCCCGGTTTCGGTGAGCCAAGTACATCTTCCGGATGAACGATAACCCCATCTTCAAGTTCGATGCTTTCGCCTCGTTTGAGTCTTCCAAAAAGTGGACCTGGTTTAAGCCCGTGCACGGCAAGTTTCGAAGGATCAATGCTGCCAGGGCGATCCTTTTCCATAATTCGGTAGCCGTAACTATCAATCCGATGTTCAAGGAACGCCGACTCCACTACAAACATATCATCTTCAAAAATAATGCCGCCCTCATGTTCCACGATGTTCAGTTCATAATTCACACGGGACTGACTAAGCTCCAGTGAAGTCTCCACGTATTTACGAATCCCCGGCGGGCCATAGATCGTAAGCGGTGTTACACCGCCTTGGTAGGCTCTGCTTGACAATAAACCAGGTAAACCAAAGATATGATCACCGTGTAGATGAGTAATAAAGATCTTTTCAAGCTTACTCAGTTTAAGGGGTGATTTCAAAAATTGATGCTGTGTGCCTTCCCCGCAGTCAAACAGCCACATCGACCGGCGTTCCTCCATCAGACGCAGTGCAATCGAAGTTACGTTGCGCTGCAGCGACGGTACGCCAGCATTTGTTCCTAAAAAATATAATTCCATAATGTTACACCTCATCTGACTCTATGAATGATAAAAATCCCCCGATTTAGGATCGGAGGATTCCTTACTTTGTTCTACATTTTCACGCTTTTTCCACGTTAAAATATTGTGCCTCCGGATGGCTGAACACCATCGCTGAAACCGAAGCTTCCGGTTCCATCATAAATCCTTCGGTTAGTTCTACCCCGATATCTTCCGGATGCATTAGTTCAAACAGAGGACCTTGATCTTCAAGATCAGGACAAGCCGGGTAACCGAACGATACCCTGATTCCTTGATACCTGGCTCCTAGACGCTGTTTCATCGTCATTTCAGGAGGATCTGAAAATCCCCAAGTATCACGCATTATATGATGAATACGTTCTGCAAGTCCTTCTGCCACTTCTAATGCAATCGACTGCAAAGCATGAAATCTCAAGTAATCGCCTTTTTCTTTCCAAGCCTGTGCGAGCTCCGAAATTCCATGTCCTGCAGTTACCACGAGAAAACCGACATAATCCATTGTACCGGATTCTACGGGTTTCAGAAAGTCCGCGAGACACAAATGTGGTTCGACCTTTTGACGAGGGAACTCAAACGTGTGTAATACTTGGGTATGATCTTCTGGGTTATAGATAAAAATTTCGTTTCCTTTAGACTGAGCTGGGAAAAATCGATATATGGCATTCGCTTTAATAATCCCATCTCGTACAGCAAGGTCCATAATTTCATCAACCGTTTGCTTCAGCTGAACCGCCTTGGGGTCACCTGCTGCAAGCAATTGTTCTACATTGCCTTTAAGCCCCAAATGATGACCCAGCAGCATCTGCATGTTCACATAAGGAAGAATATGTCCAATTGGATAATTACGAAGCGTGTGTCTAATAAGATCAGGCGGCTGATATACAGGAGCATCTGCTGATATCTTGGAACGTTCCACCCGAGTAAGTTTAGGAAGAGAGACCACTTTATCTGCTGCACTTGCTTCCGCTTCTTGTTCTTGCTTCATCTCCATAACCATCACTTCTCTGCTCGCAGGATCCATCAGTTTATTTGCAATATCAAGACCATCCATCGCATCTTTAGCATAGAGAACCATCCCATTATATTCAGGTCTGATCCGGGTTCTAGTAAATTTGCGAGTAAGCGCTGCGCCTCCAACCATAATAGGTACGTCAATACCCGCATTTCGTAAATCCTGTGCAGTCATCACCATTTGTTGTGCAGATTTCACAAGTAATCCCGATAGACCAATTGCATCCACTTTCTCTTCACGGAAAGACTCGATAATACGTTCCGGTGGTACTTTTATACCCAAATTCACAATCTGGTAACCGTTATTAGCTAGAATGATCTCCACTAGATTTTTTCCAATGTCATGTACATCACCTTTTACAGTGGCGAGCATGATTTTTCCTTTTACAGAAGTTTCGTTCTTCTGCATAAATTGTTCGAGGTAGGATACCGAAGCTTTCATCACTTCTGCGCTTTGGAGCACTTCAGCAACAATCAGCTCATTGTTGTTAAACAGTCTCCCGACTTCTTCCATCCCCTTCATTAAAGGGCCATTGATGATCTGAAGGGGGCTGTATTTCGCTCTCGCGAGTTCTAAATCCGGAATAAGACCTTCTTTGCTGCCTTCAACAACATAAGTTGCAAGACGCTCTTCTAGGGAAAGATTCGAGATTTTTTCTTTTTTCTCTACTTTTTTATTACGAAAAGCCGCTACAAAAGCAGCTAACGTCTCATCACTGGTCCGGTAGATCAGATCTTCTGCCAATTTTCTATCCTCTGGCGTAATTGAAGCATAACGTTCTACCTTCTCTGTGTTTACAATCGCATAATCAAGACCCGCCTTTGTACATTCGTACAAAAATACAGAGTTCAGGACTTCTCTACCCGCTTCCGGCAGACCAAATGAAACGTTACTAACACCCAAAATCGTATGCGCTTCAGGCAGTGCTTCTTTGATCAGACGGATTCCTTCAATCGTCTCTCCAGCAGAACCAATATACTGTTCATCTCCTGTACCAACAGGGAAAACAAGGGTATCAAAAATAATATCTTCAGGACGCAGATGATATTTATTGACTAGCAGATCATACGAACGCTTCGCTACTTCAAGCTTATCTTCACGGGTAATCGCCTGTCCTCGCTCGTCTATTGTACCTACCACGACCGCTCCGCCATATTTTCGTAGAATAGGTGTTACTTTTTCAAACTTTTCTTCACCATCTTCTAAATTTATAGAGTTGATAATAGCTTTACCCTGAGAGTACTGTAAAGATAGATCAATGACATCCGCATCGGTTGTATCAATCATTAACGGAACTTTCACTTTTTTCACAACCAGCTCTAAAAACTTGCGCATATCCTCTGCCTCATCACGGTCAGGGTCTTGTACACAGATATCAACAACTTGGGCTCCATTCTTAACCTGGGCGCGAGCAACTTCAGAAGCTTCTTCATACTTCCCTTCGAAAATGAGTCGCTTAAATTTTCGTGATCCCAGTACATTTGTACGTTCCCCTACCATATAAGGGCGATTATCTTGTTCGATATAAACAGGATCAATCCCCGAGATTGCCGGAGGGTGTGTACCCGTTAGCGGACGAGGTTCAATCAAATCCAGCTTGGTCTTTAATGCACGGATATGTTCCGGAGTGGTTCCGCAGCATCCTCCGGCAATGTTAAGCCATCCTTGCTCCGCAAAGGCAGCAATTTTCACAGCTAAAGACTCAGGGGATTCATGGTAGTGACCATTCTCATCTGGCAGACCTGCATTTGGATAACAACTCACTGCAGCGCTTGACATAGCAGAAAGAGTACGGATATGATCCCTCATGAATTCTGGACCTGTCGCACAGTTGAGACCAATCGATATGGGACTCAAATGTTCTAAAGAGACATAAAAAGATTCTATATTTTGACCTGCCAGCGTCGTACCCATAGGTTCAATGGTACCGGATATCATAATTGGCAGTGTTATTTTACGAGCTTCAAAAGCATTACGAATTCCAATACTCGCTGCTTTTACGTTCAGTGTATCTTGGCATGTTTCAAGGAGAAGAGCATCCACGCCTCCATCAATCAGCGCTAGAGCCTGTTCTTCATAAGTTGCAATAAGTTCATTAAATGTTACTCCGCCTGTTACAGATAAAGTCTTAGTGGTTGGACCCATGGCACCGACCACATAACGCGGAGACTCGGGAGTACTGTATTTATCTACAGCCGCTCTTGCCAGCTTTGCAGCAATCAGATTGATTTCTCTCGCCCGATCTTGTATATCATATTCTGCCAAAACCACAGAAGTTGCACCAAAGGTGTTTGTTTCAATAAGGTCCGCACCCGCTTCAAGGTAACGTTCGTGTATCGTCTGGATGATGTCAGGCCTTGTGAGCACTAACATTTCATTGCATCCATCCAGTTCTTCCCCGCCAAAGTCTTCCGAAGTCAATTCTTCCTGTTGAATCATAGTGCCCATAGCACCATCTAAGATCAATATTCGCTTCTGTAATAACTCTTGCAAACTGATTTTATCCACTCCTATACCTCCCGCCAAACGTTACGTCTAATTTTAGCAGAAAAGGTATTTTTATGAAAGGAGATTTGGGAGGCGAAGAAATGCGTCACAACAATGTATTTAGGATAATAATTAGGATAATTGACAAAAAGTCAATCGACAAAAAGGTGAGGATTCGCTATAATAGCAATTAAACCAAGTGGAAAAGAGGGAAAATACATGGCAGAAATCTTAATACGAAACACGAACGAAAGAATCACAGGCGAAGATAATGTTCGTTCCTTCCTCAAACAATATGAAGTACTTTTTGAAAAATGGGATACTTCCAAACTTCCAGCTGAACTTCATCATAAATTTGTATTAAATGAAGAAGAAAAACAACAGATCCTAGATGTTTACGATACCGAAATTAAAGATTTGGCTGCCCGCCGAGGTTATCAGATTTGGGATATCATCACGCTGTCAGAAGCCACTCCTGATCTGGAAGAAAAGCTTGCCAAGTTTGAAGAAATTCATACACATGCAGAAGACGAGATTCGTGCCATCATTTCTGGTAAAGGGATCTTTATCATTAAAGGTGACGAACAAACAGGCTACTTCAACGTAGAGCTTGAGCCAGGTGATGTCATTTCTGTTCCTGAAAATACCCCTCACTTCTTTACACTTATGGATAACAAACAAATCATCGCTGTTCGATTGTTTATTGAACAGAATGGCTGGGTTGCAGATCCGTACCCAGATCCTAGCTTTATCAAGGCCTAACTCATATGATAAGCAAATATACCACCCTGAGAAATCACTCCAAGGGTGGTTTTTTATGACTATTCTTCAGTAACTTCTACTTGTTTCGATGGCATGGAGTGCATCCCTCTCGCTGTTACATGAGAAATAACTTTATATACTCCTTCAACCGGGAACTGATAAACTGCGGTATATTTCCCTTCCCCTTCGTATGTCGCCGCCACTTCTAGTCCCATGCTGCCTTCTAACGAAATTTCAAATGTTACATCATCTGCATCATCTATGTATTCATCTTGCTGAGTAACGATGGCTTCCAATTGTACAAGGTCAGCGACCGTTACTGCTTCCTCTTCAGGAACAACGAGTTCTACGTTTATGGGATGGGACAATTCCATTTGCGTAAATTCGTTTTTATCCTTTTGGCATCCGCTTAATAACATAAGAAAGATCATCGTAGAACATAGTAGTACAATGAATCGTCTCATCTTTATAAATCCTCTCTTCGATTTTTATGGTATGTAGATAAAAGAAAACCGCTTCTGTTTTAATCAAACAGCCAAGCGGTTCATGGAAGTAGAATCTGAAGTTGTTCTTTTATGATAATAGTTCGTAAATTTCGGTAAGATGTTTAATTTCAACATCAGGGTTAAAAGATTGGTCGTTTGTTTTTCCATTACGGTTAATCCAAACAGCTTTAATTCCTGCGGAGAGCGCACCCTTAATATCAGTAGTCAGCTTGTCCCCGACCATTAACGCCTCCTCAGCAGACACATCAAGCTGGGATAAAGCATGATGGAATATCGAAGCATCCGGCTTTCCTTTACCAAACTGCCCAGAAATAATAATGTGATCAAAATAAGGGACCAAATCAGGAACACCATCGAGCTTCTCTTGCTGTAAAGAAGGACATCCATTGGTGAGCAGCAGCAGCTTCACTTTACCTTTCAGCTCGGTTAGAACTTCGAGAGTTTCATCATACATATAAGGACGAGATCTTCTCTCTTCACCAAATTTGTCAGCTAACTCTGCACCTAGTTCACTATCATTCACACCAAGTGCCGCAAGACCGTTTGTCCAAGCGTCTTTACGATATCCGGGTACTAATTGTTCGAGCTTTCTAAATTCTGGCTGTTCCCCGGCATTAAATTTCGCCCATAGTCCCTCAAAGGGATTGATGCCAATCAGTTTCGTAAATGGATATGTTTCATAAGATTCATACAGCTTTCTAGCTTCATCTCTTACCGATACTTCAAGTTCATGAGGATCTACACCGCATTTTTTTGAGGCATAGAGACATGTTTCGTAGAAAGCTTCTTCTACACTTTTTTCATCCCACAGCAGGGTATCATCCAAGTCGAACATTACTGCTTTAATTGACATCTTGCTCTCTCCCCCTAGAGTTGATCGATTTATTTAGCTTCTTTAAGAGCTTTCTTATCCTCTACCGGAATCTGATGTGTCTGTGCAAAGGTAATGAGTCTTTCGCCCATTGCGTCAGTATCATACAAATTAAGCAAACGGCTGAAAGCCCAGTTACTGCCTTTAGCGTTGTGTTCAATAATGATCGAACCTTTATCTACCACAATGCGCTTAATGTCTTCTACACCAAGTGAACGTTCTCTGCTCAGCTTAATGGTCTTAATCCGTTTTTTCCCTACTTTAAGATAAGGACGGCGTAAGAAGTACATTAGTGCAAGTCCAATATAAAGGACAAATACAAACCAATCAAAACCAGACACACCGTCTTTTGTAACACCGCTGAGTGTTAGGAACATAAAAGCAAGTACGACGAGTACGAAAGGAAAGATAAAGGCTCTTCCTTTGAAAATATCTTCATTTTCTACTCCGGAACCAAGGACGGGTTGTCCCTTTTTTTTGCGGTTCTTATTTACTTTCTGTTGATTCCTTTTGACTGCTCTTTCAAATGAACTTGCCATGAAAATCCCCCTTTAAAATCTGTACATTGCAGTTATTCTATCATGGTAGTTATATACTAACTTTCCACTCATAACTATGATTAAACCTATACTTTTATCACGGGAATAATATGAGTTTAGTATAAAGGAAACTATCATCCTTCCTCTAAATTGCTCCCCTTAAAAAAGCACAATCTACTTAACTTTGCCATGTAAATAAAGGGTTGTCAAGGTATATACCTGTATGGCTGAACCTCGTTATGTAAACAACAAAAAAAGGACACAATTGTGAATTGCGCCCTTGCCGGTCGTCCATAAAAAAATGATATAAATAGCATAAAATGAACTGTATATGAAAGTGAACTGCATTAATTAGCAGATAACATTCAGATAACTTAACTGATAACATTCAGAAACGCTCAAAGTATATAAAGCATTTCCCCTACTCTACATGAGGTAAACTTAATACTTGCCCTGTTTGAATATCACTTGTTTCCATCACATTCAGCTGTTTGATTCGATCTATATATTCTCTCGTATCCATGTGATACGGTTTATGATCTAAAGCAATCGACCATAAGGAATCCCCTGTAGATACAACAAACTCTTGATAGGAAACAATTTCACTTGCGCTCGTAAGCACCGTCATAAACCCAGTTAGACACAAAAAAGAAACACTAAGAATAATAACAAGGCGAACCAAAAAACGTCTATTATTATCCATCATTTGATGAAATAACTTACCAAACAAAGTATGATCCTGAGCTCCTTCAGTATTGCTATAGATACTATTGTATGTACTGTATTTAAGCATATAAACCGTCCTCCAAACGTTTGTTCTCATTTCTATATTGATCACTATAACACGAACATGTGTTTTGGACAATAACTTTTTAGAACAATTGTTCGTTCTATTTTAGAACTAACGTTTGTACGAACGGAGGTTCTATGCTATAATTTTCCCAAACGTTATAAAGTGGAGTTGATACGGTATGTCGAAGGTGTCCAGCAGGCAATTAGCAATCTTGGAGTTTATACGAAATGAAGTTCGATTAAAAGGATATCCACCGTCCGTAAGAGAGATTGGTGAAGCTGTCGGACTCGCGTCCAGCTCCACTGTTCACGGACACTTGGATCGTTTGGAGAAGAAAGGTTTAATTCGCAGAGACCCTACGAAACCTCGTGCAATCGAGCTGTTAAGTCATGATGAGTTAGATGAGACAAGCCAGTTTGCTCAGACGGTTGTCAGAGTTCCTGTCGTTGGTAAGGTAACTGCAGGTATTCCTATTACTGCAACAGAGAATATCGAAGACTATTTCCCTCTCCCTATGCAATATGTTGGAGAAGAGAAAGTATTTATGTTGAATGTAGTAGGCGATAGTATGATCGAAGCGGGTATTGTCAATGGGGATTATGTCATTGTTCGTCAGCAGCAAACGGCTAACAATGGTGAGATTGTCGTAGCAATGACGGAAGATGATGAAGCTACAGTGAAGACTTTCTACAAAGAAAAAGATCATGTTCGTCTTCAGCCTGAGAATCCTACATATGAACCTCTCCGGCTTACAAAAGTAACGATACTAGGTAAAGTTATTGGTCTCTTCCGTGATTTTCATTAATTGATTTTTTATTTTTTGGTTTTTTATAGTTAAATATAAATGAATTACTGCACTTATATTCTTAAGCAGAGATCTTATAACGCAGATCTCTGCTTTTCTCGTTTTACTCCACTACTAATCATTAGGATCAACTTACCTCATCATTGATAAGTCCTTTTTCCCATTCCATTCTTAATTCATTTCCAAACTTCCTTACTTCAGTATCTGTTACATTCAGTTGGCAGGCTATCCTGGAATCATATAATCGTAATCGATATGTATCTTTCTCTTTCCGCTTTTCCCACTCCAATCCATAAAGGTGATTCTCAAAAGACATGTATAAATTATTTAGTATAAAGTCATTTAACATATCCAGCGGAAAAGCCGCTGTTACTTCAATGTAATTTTCAATAGTGAGATTTGTCCAACCAAAAATGAAGTCATGTACTTTTTCATGATTTAGATAATACTTAAAATTCAGCTGACAACCTTCAAATTTACCTGGAATACACTTAACAAAATTAAATTCAACATAGGTACCATTGCTAAATATATCTCGTAAAATTGCCATTTTATTCCCCTTTACATTAAAATTCATCCGGTCCTTTATATGTGTAGGAAATGTACTCAAATAATAACAAGGAATTTTGGCTTGTATCCAATTATTAAAAACATTCTAATTCGTCCAATAAATTCCGTAATACATAAATTCATCAGTATTCAACGTAAAATAATTATGTTTCTAACCCATTGCTGTTAACAATACCGCTATTGTATTAAACATTCCATGAACAATCATACCAGGCACGACCGATCCCGTGCGTTCGTAGGCCCATGCGAACACAATTCCACTAATAAAATTCACCGGCATGGCATTCAACGTGGGAAAATGTGCAAGTGTAAAGATTAGCGAACTAATCACAATCGCCCATCTCATACTTATACGAGTCCGCAGCCACTGATATATAAAACCACGGTAAAATATCTCTTCATAGATTGGTGACACGATCCCAGCTGAAGCAATACCTATGATCAAAGTAAATATAGTGACATTTTGCTGCAGACTCTCTGTTTTGCTGTTGTCCACCGTATTTCCAAAAAAGCTCGTGAGATAAACTGCCGTTACACTGGATACAATGAGGACTAATAACCAGAGCACGATTCTCCAACAATCTTTAGCAGGAAATCCTTTCACTCCTACATCCGCCCACGTCAACTTTTTCGGTCGTAAAGAAATTAAATACAATCCTAGCAAAAGCGTAATCGCAATAGTAAGCCCTGTAAGTGTTCCTGAATAAAGTGTGTTCTCTAACCATTTCTCATACAATGCCTGTAATGCGTATTTAATAACAATCATTACGAATACAAATTCAAGAGCAAGTAAAGCAGCTAGCTCACGCCATGTCCACAGTTCCGTATTCTTCCATATTTCTGTTCTAATCATTCTTAACCCCTCAATCCTCTATGATATAATTCAATGATATTAGGTGACGTTACGTTACCTGCAAGCTTTTTTGAGGAGGAAATAGAAACATGCATAGATGGACTACAGGACAAGTATCCAAACTGCGGAACATCTCCGTAAGGACACTGCGTTATTACGATCAAATCGGTCTCTTGACACCAAGTTATAGGGAAGATAATGGGCGTCGTCATTATTCAGAAGGAGATCTATTCACTCTCGAAAAAATAACTCTTCTTAAATCGTTGTCACTACCACTAGCAGACATTCAAAATGTAATAAACAAACTCTCTTTTCGCCATATTCTAGTCGCACATCATAATTATCTACAAGAGCAGCTCACTTCTCTTCAAAGCAGCATTTCTAACACCGCTTCCATAATCAACATGATCGATCTAGAAGGAACACTTTCCTGGGACCAGGTTTCTCATCTAGCCCATAACGTACAGCCTATATCTAAACAATGGGTCAATTACTTTAACGATGACGAAAGTGAATTTCTACAAAGTGCTCTCCCCAATCTAAGTAGTAACAACGAAACTACTCAGCAGTATATTTCTTTACTACGCCGAATTGAGCGGTGTATACAGCAATCTATCCCACCTGAATCTGATGAAGGTTATGATATTGCCTGCGAGTTAATAAATTTGTCACACGAAACCTTTAATGGAGACGAAAAATTGATGGAGAAGTTTTGGGAAGTCAGGAAGCTGCCTGCATTAGAGTCAGGTTTATATCCCGTATCTGAAGAAGTATTGAACTTTGTAGAGAACTGCATTGCTTGTGCTCTAGAAAAAGAGAAGGAACAGAAATGACAGAAAAAATATAAAGACTACAGAACTTTGGGGTCATTCTGTGGGCACTAATGGCAATAGACATTTCTCCAAAAAAATCCCTTGACGCTTAGAGGCACCAAGGGTTTCAAGTTTTAGTACAGTGTCAAACATTGATCGCGTTCACATTGATGTACTTGCGTTCTGTGTATAACCCAAAACATCAAAGGGCTTTTTAAATGTTATTCTATATACGTTTATTCGATATTGTGTTACTTCACCCTTCATAATCTTTTATAGTTCTCAGATTTTTGCAGGTGATTTTTTTAGTATATTGTAGGTGATTATAATTCAATAAATTTACTTTTGAATAAAAAGTATTTTATAGTGCTCCCTTTTATTCGAGATATCGAGTCTATCTTCAACAATCTCCATTCTATGTACACTAACATTCTCTTTTATAATAAAACATCGTATTGGAAATAAGCACTACTAAAATAAAATTCTTCGTTTTGGCTTTAACGAACCCTGTGGTAATCTGGCTCTCACTTCTAATTCTAAACTTTTCCATGATTCGACTGTACATCCAACCTTCTTCTACTCGCAAACAGACAGCCTCTATCTTCTTTTCTTCACTATATCGAATAAAATTTCAACCTTTCTTTGCTGGCATAACAAAAATCCCCTTCGGTTCTCCAGTGTTTGAGTTCATTGTAACATGTTCTCATTTTCCACTGTCTACCATGAGGGGATAATACCATTAAGTCATTTTATCATTTCATTTTTTCTTTGTATGCCTCAATAAGGAACACGATATTCGTTGCACATAAATGTAAGGCATAAGCGACTAGGTATCTTGGAATTTTGACGCTTTTTTCACCTTGACCGTGTCCGGTATTCTGGTTCCTAATTGTTGCAAGTCCTTCTAACGTCGTCTTTAACGAATTGAGCTGAGTTTGAAGATTAGAAGGGATAAGTTCCTTTTCAAACAACCCAGAAATTAAAGGACTTGCTGTTTGTTTTGATGGCAAGTTCCATCCTTTTTTTATAAAAATAGTTTTCATGGTGCTTTCAAATGCCTTCAATGCTTCAGTCACAGATTCTTTATCATTACCCTTTTTGAAATGTTGGTGAGCCTTCATAAACTCCTCTGAAGCTCCTTCAAATCCTTCTCCAAAAAGTAGGTTGACAGCAGGTTCAACAGCCTCATGATAAATATATTCAGAATCTACACGAACTATATTCTGATTAATATACTGATAACCAAGGCCATGTTCCTGGAACCTTTTATTGAGTTCCTCAATTGCGTCCTCTGGACTTTGAATTATTTCTTTATTTACCCAATTTCTGTGGTCATCCCTTACAACTATGTCTATCACTCTGAAAGATATTTCAATGATATCAAGAACTCTTTCAACTGAGTCTTCGTCTAGTAGAAAATTAAAACAATAATCGCGTGAATTATGTCCTTTTGTACTTAAAGAAAAAACCCCGTACTCCTTACATAATACTTTGTGAATAAAATCCCAAGTTTCATTTGAAGCTTCATTTTGGTAATAAGCACCTTTTGCATATTTACCAATCGCGTCTCGTAAAATATGAATTATTTGTACCCTCAACGTGTGAGGTAGTTCGTCATGCTTAAATATAGCCTGTTGATTTTCTTTATTTCTTTTAGAGAAGATATTAAAAATCCCCAATGTTATAAACTGTACCCTACAGAGTAGACACTTTGAAAAAAGTCTATCCTGTGGGGTACTTTTGTTTATAATAAGAAAAAAACATCGGAGCGAATAAAGATGACCAAACGATTATTTACGGAAAAAGAACAAGCCCAACTAAAGCGTAATCCTCATGTCCGATCTGTTAGCAACAAAGCGATTACATATACAGATGAGTTTAAACGACTATTTATTAATGAAAATAAGAAAGGAAAGTTACCCAGAACTATTTTTGAAGAAGCTGGCTTAGACGCTGAGCTAATCGGCATAAAACGCATCCATTCTGCTGGAAAGCGTTGGCGTGGAGCTTATCGTGAACATGGAGATGAAGGTCTACAGGATACAAGAAAAACAAACTCTGGTCGCCCCTTAGAGCGAGAATTAAGTTTAGAAGAAAAGGTTTTACGACTAGAAGCAAAAAATCGATTATTACAGGCTGAGAATGAACTTTTAAAAAAGCTCGATCTACTCGAAAGGCAGATGTTGAAGAAGAAATTAAACTCGTAACAAAACAGAAGTTTGAATTAATTCGTCAGACCATTGAAAAATATCAGCTAAATCGCTTGGTACACTATTTGTGTGAAACGATCGGTGTGTCTCGTTCTGGCTACTATAATTATTTCCACGAAAAATCAGTACGAAAGCGTACAGTACGCAATATAGCAGATGAAAAAGTAAGAGATATCATTTTAAAAGCCTATCATTTCCGTCGAAGAAAGAAAGGTGCTCGTCAAATTAAAATGACATTAAAAAATCAATATCATATCATTTACAACTTAAAACGAATTCGTCGCATCATGAAGAAGTTCAATATATTTTGTCCGATCCGAAAAGCGAATCCTTATCGTCGGATGGCGAAAGCGACGCACGAACACCGTACATGTCCAAACCTCTTGCAGCGCCAGTTTAAACAAGGTGTAGCAGGCAAGGTATTATTAACGGACATCACTTACTTATCCTACGCTCACGGTAAACGTGCGTATTTGTCGACGATAAAAGATGCCGAAACGAATGAGATTTTAGCCTATGAAATATCTGATAAGATCACTCTAGATATTGCTTTAAATACGCTACGCCAATTAAAACGCAATCATTCGCACTTTGCGAAAGATGCATTTATTCATTCAGATCAAGGATTCCACTACACAAATCCCCAGTTTCAAAAGTTGGTAAAGAAAATGAAATTAGGACAATCTATGTCACGCCGGGGAAACTGTTGGGATAATGCACCACAAGAATCTTTCTTTGGACATTTAAAAGATGAGATCGATTTAAAGACCTGTGAGACCTTACACGATGTGAAACGTGAAGTGAGAAGTTATATGCTCTATTACAATCATTATCGTGGACAGTGGAACCTAAAGAAGATGCCGCCTGCAAAATACAGACAGCATCTCCTTCAAGTGGCTTAGCTTTTTTTAAAGTGTCCTTTACAAAGGGTACAGTTTATTAGTCTCATCACCTTTTTTTATGAAATTATACCACTCATTCATATTTTATAACCAGATATTAAATAACCCAACAAGCAACTAAACATTTCACTTATGTGGTGACTTTCTAGTAACAAATTTTTATATTTAATATTTCTCATTTCACTGCTTCAATTACTAATTTTACGGAGATAGCAGTGTCAATACCTTTGAACTTCATTACGCTGCGGGAGCACCACTCGGGGACTTTCAAAATATCATTGTCTTTTAAATCTTTAAGCCATATCAACACTCCAACTCCATCCCGTACTTAGAATTCGGCTTATCTATTGGCTATTTTGGTATGTATGTTTCTCTTTCCCATCCCTCATAATTAAAATTCTTTCATGACTCTACTTCTCTTCCCATGCTATGTAATTATCATTTTCCATTTGTATTTGTTCTTATATCAATGACAAAAAAAGTGTAAAACTCAATAAGCTCACTAATAAAAAAACAGCAGTGACCTAGTGCAAATTAAAATATACTAGTTACTACTGGTTATTATCACTTGATCCGAACTTACTACGAACAACTAGAAAACTGTTAAATGATTGTTTAAAATACCGAATTTTCGTTAACCATATAAAACCCAAATATCTCTTTTTGAGGCGCTCTTTGTACAAGTTCTTCTTTGTTCTTTTATAGCTATATTTAAATGTTTCAAAATTAGCTGTTGTATAGGTAATAACCAATTCAAGATTCGTCGAGAAGGTGGACTTGCTACAATAAACTGTTTGTGGCAGATATAATGTGGTTTTGTGCTCCCACACCGGCATAATAAACATCTCATCAACTTTTTCACCCTCCTTACTACCATAGACAGTTCTGATTTTTACATTAATTACATTATTTTCAGTTACATTCTTCAAAACTAAAAATTGAAGAGGTGATCTAGTTCTTGCTCCTTTATAAAAATCTAAAGCTTCGTTCGTTATGTTTTTTCCGTTAGAACCTAGAAGTATTCTTCCATTACCATGATTCTCACTAACTTTATTCTCAAAAGGGTAATCAAATGTGTATTCTGCGTAATCAAGTATCACTCTTTTGGGTATATTCATTGCTTTCCGTTCTTTGAATGATGTAAACAATGAAGTAAGAATAAATGTAAGCACTGCCGTGATAAGTGGAACGACCACAGTCATATACTGAATAGTAGTGGGCACTGCATTTGTTGTAAGTGTATTCAAATAATTAACCTCGCTTTTTTATGATCTCATTAAGGATGAGAGAGTCTGAAATGATATGTAATATATTCTGCTTTGATAAAATCAATATAACAGTATTAGATTATATTGTAAATTCGAGGGTGAAAAGCGAAGTTTGGATTGAGAAAACCATGTTATAGGAAGCATATCAGCGCAAGAATAAGCATAAAAGTCAGCTAATACATAGCCTACAGCTGTAAATGCCAAAGGAGATGGGATCAATCACTAACTCCATAACAAGATTTATAACAAGACTACATTGGATATATTTAAGCTGATAAAAAGGTATTCCGTTAAAGCTAATGAATTGAATTTATTTTTATGTAGAGATGGTGGCAGTTTTTTGCCGAAATCAACCTTGCCTCATGCATTTTCGAGAATATTTAATAAAGCTGAATTACCAAGTATACCTACCCATTGATTAAGGCATACTCACGCTTTATTACTTTTACAAACAGGTGTTGAGAAGAACGACTTGGCCATGGAAGTATCAGTATCACTTCAGATATCTATGCTTACGTATCAAAGAAAAAAATAGAAAAAGACCCAACTGAAAAGTATGAGAAATACACAAACTTTGTGGGTGTTTCTGGGGTGACCCCCACAATTAACTTCCCCATTGTCCTCTCCCCGAAAAAGAAAAACCCTTGGCGCTAAGTGGTCAAGACCCCATTTTGTAGACATTGAAAAAAGACCCTAGGCGGTAAACTGGCGTCGGTACTCTACCGGCGTCAGTTTTTTTAGTTTCCGTTGTGGCCGCCTTCGGTTATAAAAACGGATGTATTTCTCCATTCGCCTTTGTGCCTCTGCAAGATTTCGTATATCATAAGGGTAGAGTCCTTCCGTTTTGAGATGCGAGAAGAAACTCTCCATAGAGGCGTTGTCTAGGCAATTGCCTCGGCGAGACATGCTGATTTGGGCGCCAACCTTTGGCAGCATGTCGTGGTAAGCATGGGACGTGTACTGGAACCCTTGGTCGCTGTGAACGACTAGTCCGGTCACGTCTTTTTGCTTGGAAAAGGCTTTTGCGAACGTTTGAAGTACCAGCTCATTATCATTACGCTCACTAAGTTGGTAGGCTACAATCTCGTTATTAAATAGATCTTTCACTGCCGAGAGATACAACCAGCGCTCGCCTACTCGGTATTGGGTCACATCCGTCACCCATTTCTGGTTTGGTTTTTCAGCCGTGAAATTACGCTTAAGCAGATTATCAGCAACACGCTCGGCTGCCTGGTATGTCGCGTTAAATCGACGTTTCCGGCGAATACTGGCTTGAAGACCCATGTTTTGCATCAGGCGTAGTACCTTCTTGTGGTTCATCCATACACCTTCATCCTGCCACAAGAATAGCTGGATCTGTCGGTAGCCATATTTCCCTTCATAGCGTTTGTACACCGTACGGATGAGTTGTTTAGCCTCGGCATCTCGGTCGTTCTTCTTCCGCTTTACATATGCATAGTAGCCGCTTCTAGAGACACCAAGAAGTTGGCAATGTTCTGCTATTTGGCCGGTGGTCGCCGTTTGTTCGATGAGCCTGAAGCTTTGCTCTTTCCCTCCTGCATCCAGATTTTCAAATACTTTTTTAGTGTGGCATTCTCCCGTTTCAGCTGCTGGACATATCGCTCCTGATCTAAATACTCTTTTCGTCTTCCTCGTTGATCCAACAAACCAAACTCACCTTGTTCACGGTATTTACGCATCCAACGTTTCATTCGGCCCTGATCTTGAATTCCTAAATGATCGTTGATTTGCCGATACGTCCATTTTTCCTCTACGTGCAAACGGATTGCCTCCATCTTGAGTTCCTCAGAATATGTCTTAAACTTTTGACCTTTCATTGCCATAAAAAATACACCCCCTAGAATTTCATCGGTTAACCCAGGGGTTTTTCCAATGTCTATTCTAAGGGGTGCACTTCACTAAGAGCGCCAAGGGTTACATATTCTAGTACAGCGTCAAATATTGATCGAGTTCCCATTGATGTACTTGAGTTCTATGTATAACCCAAGACATCAATGGAATTTTTTCTCTGTCATTATATCTGTATTTATTTGCACAGTAACATTTTACCTCTCAAATCTTTTTATAGTATTTCAGTTTTTTGTGGGTGATTTTGGGGTGAATTTGTGGGTGATTCTAAATTTGTTTGATCTACTTTCTTTTTAATCTTACCATAGTGTAATAGTGAAGCGCATAAGCTAAGAAGAGAAAGTCCGCTTAATATATGTGCAGATAAAAATATATCTGTTTTTCCGTGAAGTGCTTCAATAAATTCTTGCAATTGAAATGGAAATATTTTAACAAAAAATGCTAAAACAAAGGCAAAAATTGCCGTTAAATACAAAATTCCTTTAACCAAATATAGTAGAATTCGGTTTTTTCCCTGAATAGTGAATCCAGTGTATACAGTAGCAATAATAGTCGCTATTCCACCAAATCTATTAATAAAAGATTCCCACTGCATTAAGCCAGAATTTCCTCCGGTCAATGTTAATTCTATCCCATACCAAACTACAATTATCGCAAAAATAAATAATAACCAAAGAAACAAATTTATGAATTTCGCCTGATTAGTTCCCATAAAATCCACCTTTAAGTGAGATAAATGCACACTATACACTTAATTGTTCTTTCGAACCGGAATAATTCCTAATGTGTAATCATAATAACTATTTGTTTTTCAGCTGATTAGGCAATTCCTAATTTTGGTTCCTCAAACGGATCGTAATATATCTCGTAGTAATAATTGGTTTTATCACTAATGCTCGATATGTACTTTGAAAGTCTCTTATTTCTATGTACTCAAATTTGGCTTCCTCCACAGTGTATCCCTCAGTTAAACCAGTATTTTTATAAGTATCTGCGTCTTTATCATTTTTGCAGTTAATTCTTATAATAGATGGTTTGCCAATTAAGAATTCAATAGAAACATTCTTAATTGGTATGTTTTGCGTCTCATCATTTATAACTATATGTGCGGTGAACTCAGCAGTATCTACGGCATTAAATGCTTTGCGAATTGCAGTTTCACTCTTTTTTATTGCTGCATCGCTTATTACTTTCTTTGATACTTTCATTCTTTTCACATCCTACTGAATAAATTATTTATACAAGAACCTTATTTGTTG
Source organism: Paenibacillus polygoni (assembly GCF_030263935.1). NCBI lineage: Bacteria > Bacillati > Bacillota > Bacilli > Caryophanales > Paenibacillaceae > Paenibacillus > Paenibacillus polygoni. Next base: position 3,273,513 of record NZ_CP127162.1, read on the forward strand.
TAAAAAGCACCACGATATACGGGTAAATCTCTCCTCTTATCAGACTATTCATAGAAGTATAATATCAATTTCCACAGTTCCAAAAATATAAACGGTCAAGTCATTTCTTTTCTTTCTTCCATTCTCCATTTATAAAAAACCTATTTATTACTATGTTTGCCGCATAACCTAAAATAATCAGATCAATAATTTTAGCAGTAGTCATATGAAAGAATTGTACAATTTTTAAATGACTCTCTTGCATAACAGCCGAAGCCATATCACTGTAAAATCCAATGCTTGGAGCAGGGAGAGAAACATGCAAGCAAAACGAATAAAAAAAGGACTGCGTAAAAATGTTTATGGTACTAACAAAATTTTCTTCAATAAACTCTAATCTAAACTGTACAGCTTGATCGCTTGTGGAAAAGAAAAGATACGCAATAGAAAAAGTAACATCAGCAATAAGAAATGCAAGTAATATTACAACAAAATAAAAATTTGGTTGCGATTTTTTATATTTGAGATATTATTGCGCAAATAAAAAATGTAAATATACTTACCAACCGTATATCAGAGTCATTTATCAAATCAACAATTACAGAATCTTGTTTTGTAGTGAGTCGAGATACTAAATTAGCAGTTACAAACCACGCTAAAAAGACTGTAAATATCCATCCTACATATTTTATAGAAAGAGAAAGCATTCTGAAAAAAAAGTTCAAATCTGCTATTTGTTCAAATTCTTCAACTGACTCTAATTCAGGCCAACCATATTTAAAAATAATAAGTAAGCAATTTATAAGCAAAACAATTGCAAAAACAAACCACCAAATATCTATATATAAGGGTGCGGTAATAAGAATTAAAAAAAAGACTATATGAATCTAAACTGTACCCTACAGAGTAGACACTTTGAAAAAAGTCTATCCTGTGGGGTACTTTTGTTTATAATAAGAAAAAAACATCGGAGCGAATAAAGATGACCAAACGATTATTTACGGAAAAAGAACAAGCCCAACTAAAGCGTAATCCTCATGTCCGATCTGTTAGCAACAAAGCGATTACATATACAGATGAGTTTAAACGACTATTTATTAATGAAAATAAGAAAGGAAAGTTACCCAGAACTATTTTTGAAGAAGCTGGCTTAGACGCTGAGCTAATCGGCATAAAACGCATCCATTCTGCTGGAAAGCGTTGGCGTGGAGCTTATCGTGAACATGGAGATGAAGGTCTACAGGATACAAGAAAAACAAACTCTGGTCGCCCCTTAGAGCGAGAATTAAGTTTAGAAGAAAAGGTTTTACGACTAGAAGCAAAAAATCGATTATTACAGGCTGAGAATGAACTTTTAAAAAAGCTCGATCTACTCGAAAGGCAGATGTTGAAGAAGAAATTAAACTCGTAACAAAACAGAAGTTTGAATTAATTCGTCAGACCATTGAAAAATATCAGCTAAATCGCTTGGTACACTATTTGTGTGAAACGATCGGTGTGTCTCGTTCTGGCTACTATAATTATTTCCACGAAAAATCAGTACGAAAGCGTACAGTACGCAATATAGCAGATGAAAAAGTAAGAGATATCATTTTAAAAGCCTATCATTTCCGTCGAAGAAAGAAAGGTGCTCGTCAAATTAAAATGACATTAAAAAATCAATATCATATCATTTACAACTTAAAACGAATTCGTCGCATCATGAAGAAGTTCAATATATTTTGTCCGATCCGAAAAGCGAATCCTTATCGTCGGATGGCGAAAGCGACGCACGAACACCGTACATGTCCAAACCTCTTGCAGCGCCAGTTTAAACAAGGTGTAGCAGGCAAGGTATTATTAACGGACATCACTTACTTATCCTACGCTCACGGTAAACGTGCGTATTTGTCGACGATAAAAGATGCCGAAACGAATGAGATTTTAGCCTATGAAATATCTGATAAGATCACTCTAGATATTGCTTTAAATACGCTACGCCAATTAAAACGCAATCATTCGCACTTTGCGAAAGATGCATTTATTCATTCAGATCAAGGATTCCACTACACAAATCCCCAGTTTCAAAAGTTGGTAAAGAAAATGAAATTAGGACAATCTATGTCACGCCGGGGAAACTGTTGGGATAATGCACCACAAGAATCTTTCTTTGGACATTTAAAAGATGAGATCGATTTAAAGACCTGTGAGACCTTACACGATGTGAAACGTGAAGTGAGAAGTTATATGCTCTATTACAATCATTATCGTGGACAGTGGAACCTAAAGAAGATGCCGCCTGCAAAATACAGACAGCATCTCCTTCAAGTGGCTTAGCTTTTTTTAAAGTGTCCTTTACAAAGGGTACAGTTTAATCCACTTTTGTCTTAAAGTTCTATTTTTTAAAGTATGAATGTATACTGCATAGTTAACAAGAAAAGCATAAATAATAACTAGTTTTCCTATCGAAGATTCCTCAAAGAAAAATAAAAGCAGTGATAAAATCAACGAAAAATAGAAACCATTCGTTATAATATCAATTATTTTAGAAAGTTTATCTTTAAATATCTGATAAAATGAAAAAGTTACCACTCGCCTTACTCTTACTCTGTATAACTTTTTTCCTTCTTTTGTTATTCCAATGAAAACTTTGTGCTCAGACATAAGTATCCTCATATAAAATATTGTGTATGTTATATTTTTAGTTTAGTGTAGATAAAAAGTTTAAAACCCAGTATTCAAATTATCAATAAGTTCATTTTAACATAATTATAAAAATCATATCAGTCATATTAACTCTAAATCAAGTCAACTTCTCTAAAATGATTAGCTACTTCATAGTTTGTAAACCCACTTAAAGCTTTCACGCTAAATTCTTATTATAAAGTTCTTTGAACTTGTGTTCTATTTATAACCCTCTACATCATAACGATTCAAGTCGTTTTAACGTATATTATAGGAAGAGATTTTTCTTAAAGATCACACTTTGTTCTGTATCGGGGGCAAATGGGGGGCGTTTTGGGGGCGCCTCCCTCAACTAATTATCTTACAGACGTGCAGCGATAATATCAGTAATCTTTATCCATTCCCATTCATCCGCTGCAATAGATAATTTGATATCTCGGGTATACCTATTAATAGTAGTTACAATTCCTGTTATGTGCCTGTCTTCATTGGTATCAAACAGAGCTAGATCCACTTTACAATGCTGATTAAATGATTCAAGCAGAGCACCTTCAATTAATTGCATTTCTTGATCATCAAGAACAGGTTTACGGCGTTCGCAGTACTTTAACTGATCTTGTCTTTGAATCCAAGCCTCTTTATGCTCCGGGAGTACAATTCGAGAACCTTCGAATATTCCGTAACCTGTAGTTTCTTAGCCATATTCAATACTCAGTCCAATACTTAGAATTCGGCTTCACTGTCGACTGCTTTGGCGTGTCTGTTTCTCTTTCCCATCCTTCGGTAATCAAGATCCGTTCCAGACTCGACTTATCTTCCCAAACTATGTAACTCTCTTTCTCCAGAAGCAGCAGAGCCTCTTTTATACGTTGCTTACTCAGTCCTGTCTTGATCTCCAGTTCATGAATATTCGGCATCCGACTGCGCTGGCTAGTATAGTTGTGCAAAATTCCAAGGACTTTTCTTTCGTAGTCAGGTAACATTGTCATCACTCCCACAAGAACATATGTTTGTGTATTATTCCCAAACATACGTTCTTATATCAATAACAAATAAAGGCAACAGTTTGTTTAGGATAAATAAAAAAAAGCGTAAAGGCGATTTCCATTTTACGCTTTTTCTAAATCATATGATTGACTGAGACTGAAGCCACTGTTCAATATTATGTCTCATTCTTTCCCATTGATGAAGTACTAATATAGAAAACTTTGATTTGCTATGCTGTATCAATTTTTGTATTGAATCGTATTTAGTTTTGTTAGTCGTTAGAATAGAGCATAGATAATCGGTAATTGGTTCTCTTTTGTGCTTACAACTTTCTTCTGTCCATATCCAAAAGAGAATATCCGATAACACATCGATTACGAACTCTGTGTTAAATTCTTTAATTTCCAGATAATCGAAAACCAAAGCAGTTTCATTATCTATATTATAATTATTCTTCGATAGATAATGAATAAATACATCACTTTTGACTGGGATCAATGTATAACCCATTATCATTAAATCACCTAATAGCTCGCACTGTCTTGCTTTATCAATTTTCCCTTTATCGAGTAGAGCAAATATAAAATCGATGATTGTAAAACAATCAACTTTATAATTATCTCTAGCGTGCTTGACGACAAGGAAGCTATCGGTCAGCATACGTAAATTATTTTGTTTACTGATTTTAATTGGATTATTTATAAATCCGATTTCATCCTTTCTAACTTCTGGGTCGTTGGTTATAGCATCCCCGACTAAGTTGCAATTTTCTTTAATCCACTTGATCATATCCTCATGGCGTTTTACTACATATTCTACTTCTAATGAAGAAAACTCTTCGACTAAAATTTTCCCGTCTTTAAATCCCATCGTTTTAAGGCCTTCATCACTAACTAATTTAATGTCGTTATATTCCTGGAGGGCTAACATAAATTGATCATAATGAACAAACAAATTAAAGTTTTCTTTTATTATCTCCAGTAGATTTAGATTATTTAGTGCGAATAGAACTGTTATATCACACAAAACATCCTTAGATTCTGTAGCCAGATTTCTACCCAGATCTAAATCAATAAACATGCCAGATGAAGCCCAGATGTGTAGACCTCTCTCATTTATAACATTAGACCACGTCCTAAACGGTCCTCTCTGTAATTGATTTACGAGAACACTTATAGGCAGTCTATTATTCTCATACATGTTCATGGTTTGTAAATGAGACTGCGATAAAAGTTTCAGTTCTTCAATAAAACTCTCTGAAATATTATCGTCCTCTATTATATCAAACTTTTTGAATAACGGAGCTGCATCGGGAAATTGTATTTCGAATTGTTCAAACATCATTTGGTACTCGCTCAGCCATTTATTATCTGGATCTTTTACAAATTGCAGTAGTTGAGACATTTGACCAAAATAGAAATGCCACGTCTCCGGTTCTTCTTTTCCCGCTATAAATGCATGATATGCATGTTCCATAGATTTTCGGTGCTCTAGTGCATTCATGTATGCGATACTCAGTAAATAAAAATCCTCTTTCTTACCACTCCTCATTACCCTAGTTTCAACAGTACCTAGAACCTCTAACGCTTCTTCAGTTTCACCTAAGCGTAATAAGCAATTTGCATATCCTAGATGATAGCCTAAAGCATCTGTCTGTCTGTAAAGTGATAGATAATTTTTTTTGGCAGTATCATACCATCCTAAATTAAAGTATATATTTGTAATTATCTCAAGGAAGTAAGAGTTTATGTGGGATAGCCGAGTACTTAATGTGATGATTTTTTCATAGGATTCTATCTCGTATAATGCTTTCACATATCGATTAATTAAAAACTCAAATTCCATCCAATTTGGTATAGACTCTATGAGATTAATTAATTTCACATAATCTTCTCTCTCACATCTATTTAAGTAAGCTAGGGTCAATTGAACTTTTGCATCAATTAATTCATTACCTTCTAAAACTTCAACACAAGATTCAAAATGATCAATTGCTTTGGACCAATTGTGTAGTTTCCCCTCATAATACCCTTTTACCATGTTTAAATGTGAGGTATCAGATGTCGTATTTTCGAGGGTAATAATCAAAGTTCTAACGTCATTGTGTTTCAAATCAAGCAATAAGGCATCAATATACGTAATAAAATACTCATAATCTAATTTTTCTTCAGTTAGAAATAAGTTTCTTTTATCCTGGACTAAATCTGTAGCTTTTTCGGTTTCACCAATCTCAATATAAGATCTTGCTAAATCAATAATATAAGCCTTATTAGTGCTTCCACTATCTAATACTTCAGTAAGAAGTTCTATGACTCTAATCCAATCTGCATTACACATACAGACCGCAATTAAATTTTTTAAGTGCAGTTCATTCATTGAGACGCGGTAAATATCCTCATACAATACTCTTGCTTCTGAGAAACGTTTATTCCTGAATAATAATGCAGCTTGCAATTCTTTTACTCTATTTGTGATTAGTATATTCTCTATATCTCTCTTTAAAATTTCATTTAGTAATGACATTACATTATCTAGTACAAATTTAGGGTCAAGTTTTTCATGCTCTAAATTGCTTTCTTCCATTTTTAATATCATGGATTCCGCTTTAATTATTGACCAATCAATACTACTGGGTTCTTCTACTAAATGTTTCTCAGCAAGTCTGATTGCTTCATCGTAATTTTGAGTTCTTTGTAATACATTCGCTTTAAGCTTTACTAAACTAACTTCTTGATGTTCATCTATTATGCGCAAAGCTTCATCATATTCCTTTTGCATAAGGTGTATATTGATTAGGAGTTCTAAGTTTTTTTTAGTATTACCCTCTACCTCTATCGCTTCATTGATTTTCTTTAGTGCATCATCAAAACGCTCCTCAAAAAGCTCAATTAACGCTGTTAATCTATTTTTTAATGCATTATCATCACAATTACCAACAGCTGTATATAAATGTGGGATTGCTTCCTTTTCATTGCCACTAATTATATATGAGTTAGCTATCAGGGAATGCAACCCTAAGATATCTTGACGATTTAGTCTTTGTCGGCTAAGTCTCTCTTTGGCTAATTCACGAGCAGTACTTGTTTTCCCTTGATTAATAAGTTCGTTTAAATCATCAACATTAGTTGGGGTAGTAAATTCCTTAAATATACTTTCTGTTAGCTGAATTGTCTGATTTTGTTTTTCTTCTATTCTTTCTAAGCCGTTTTCAACTTTTTGTTCCAAACGTTCAATACCATACAATATCTCCAAAAATTCTGGGTCCCAATGTATTTTCTTGTATTCTGCAGTCTCAGCTAAGATAGATTCGAAAAAAGGAACTAATCTATCTTGATACCTTGGATACGATTCCCAATAAGGCTCGAGATTTAATCTATGTTTATCAAAATCTTTAAGTGACACTCCTTCTAGTATCCAGCGAAAGACTTCGTCTCTATTTGTCTTATCTTCCAATAACTCACGAACCAATATATCAGGCAAGTCAAAAATCTCTTTTGCATCTAATACTGCAGCTTCAAATAACAATGTAGTTTTAGACGCGTAGTTATCTGCCTGCCATTTCGCTTTAATATCACGAATCGACTTTGAATTTTTTATTCTAGGCCACATAAAAGCAAAAAAACTATTACCTACACTTTTTAAAAAAGAAGCAAGTTCCATTGTTTCACCCTTCGATAGTATATTTTGTTTATAATTTCAAGGGAATTGAGCTAGTAATTTAGTATAGATATGACCTTGGAAAATATATATATCTTGATTCACAATATTTGTAAATTAGAGGTGTGGAGTGAAGTTTGGATTGAGGAAACCAAGTTACAGGAAACATATAAGTGCAAAAACAAGCATTAAAAGACAACTTATACATAGCTTAGGGCTGAAAATGCCAAAAGGGACGGGATGAATTACTAATTCCAAGAAAGCAGCCTATAACCAGATTTACAGTAAGACAACATTGATATATTCAAGATAATTAGAAAGAGAAATAAAGCCACTTCCATTAGACAGGGCTTTCAGACTGTAGACAAACAAACTTAAACTAGTTTGTCTACAGTCTGATTTATTTTACGATAGAATTAACTTTTCATATGAGGTGATAATCATTCTACAGAAACAATCATCCACTCAGCATGACCAACTCGAAATGGTTTCTCTTGATCAACTTGTGTCAGAAAATAATTTGGTTCAGGATCATTATTCGAAAATTGGACGGCCTAGCATCGATCCGATCATCTTAATTAACTCCCCCTGTTCAATACACCTTTGGTATTCTTCTATGCGAAAAACTATTGAAGAAATACAGACCTAAATGACGTATCGTTGGTTATTTGGCTATGGATTTTATGATGAAGTTCCTTATTTCTTCACTTTTGGAAAGAAACATATACTTTGTGGGTATTTCTAGGGTAACTATCCACAATCAACTTCCCCGTTGTATTCTCTCAGAAAAAGAAAAACCCTCAACGCTAAGAGCGCCAAGGGTTACAAGTTCTAGTACAGCGTCAAATATTGATCGCGTTCCCATTGATGTACTTGTGTTCTATACATATCCCACTCGATTTCTTTCAATTCATAGAAATGAGCAAGTGCGTGCTCGCCTAGTGCGTCCGTAACTACTTCACTGCGGATCAATTCATGCAGTGCTTCTTTCAGGTCAGCTGGCAAGGAAGGAATGCCTTCTTCAATACGCTCTTCTTCTGACATGATGTAGATATTACGGTCAATCGGAGCTGGTAATGCTAGTTCACGTTTGATACCGTCAAGACCAGCTTTCAGCATTACAGCAAGTGCAAGGTAAGGGTTTGCTGCTGGATCCGGGTTACGAACCTCAACACGAGTACTTAGACCGCGTGATGCTGGAATACGGATCATCGGGCTGCGGTTACTTGCTGACCATGCTACGTAACAAGGTGCTTCATATCCCGGAACCAAACGTTTGTAAGAGTTCACCGTTGGATTCGTGATCGCTGCCATTGCGCGAGCATGTTTCAGAATACCTGCCATATAATGGCGAGCTTCTTTACTCAGACCAAGTTCATCAGACTCATCATAGAATGTATTTACATTACCTTTAAATAAGGACTGGTGGCAGTGCATCCCTGATCCGTTCATACCAAATAGAGGTTTTGGCATAAAGGTTGCATGCAGACCATGCTGACGAGCAATCGTTTTTACTACGAGTTTAAAAGTTTGAATCTCATCCGCAGCTTTGACAGCTTCTTCATATTTGAAGTCGATCTCATGTTGTCCTGGAGCCACTTCATGGTGAGAAGCTTCCACTTCAAAGCCCATCTCTTCCAAAGTAAGTACGATCTCACGACGGCAGTTTTCACCAAGATCCATTGGAGCAAGGTCAAAATAACCACCTTGGTCATTGAGTTCTGTTGTCGGATTACCGTTCGCATCCGTACGGAATAAGAAGAATTCAGGTTCAGGTCCCACGTTCATGGAAGTGTAGCCCATTTCTTCCGCTTCTTTAAGTACACGTTTTAAAATACCGCGCGGGTCTCCTGCAAATGGAGTACCATCTGGCATATATACATCACAGATAAGACGTGCAACACGGTTCTCAGCAACCCAAGGGAATACAACCCAAGTGTCTAGATCCGGGTACAAGTACATATCCGATTCTTCAATACGAACATAACCTTCAATGGAAGATCCATCAAACATCATTTTATTATCCAATGCTTTTTGTAACTGGCTTACTGGAATTTCAACGTTCTTGATCGTACCGAGCAGATCAGTAAATTGCAAACGGATAAAGCGTACATTTTCTTCTTTTGCAATACGAATAATGTCCTCTTTAGTATAACTCACAAAATCCTCTCCCTTTTCTTCATATAAGTATCAGCTTCAATGAGTGCATGCAGGACAGCCGATCCGTTTTCTAAAGTAATATCACAGCTCTTATGCTTTAGAAAATGTTGGTTCCCCATTCATTGTCACAGGCGCACTTCCTCATGTCAAGAAAGTGAACCTGGAGTCCTATTTCAACTTATCACCTAAGTTTCGGCTTACGAAACTTACTTTTTGTTAAAGAAGCGTGACAACTCACCTTGAATCAAAGAAACCTGACCTGGACGTTTACCAGCAACCAACTGTTGCTTGAGCATCCGGTGCAGCTGAGAATCCGACAGTTCTCTTCGTTTCACTTCAGTGTCTGGAGTAATAACCGTTGCTTCCTCTGATTCTTTTGTAACTGGGTTCATTACTTGCTTAATCCCCGCAATATTGACCCCTTTTTCAATTAAAGCTTTAATTTCAAGCAATCGTTCTACATCGTTAAAAGAGAAAAGACGTTGATTTCCTGATGTACGCGCTGGGACGATTAAATTATGCTGCTCATAGTAGCGAATTTGTCTTGCAGAAAGATCCGTAAGTTTCATAACGATTCCAATAGGAAATAAGGCCATATTTCTGCGGATTTCATCACCCATGTCGTTCATCTACCTTCCAAGTATTCTATATACCATCATTGTACATTTATATGATATGAAGTGTCAATGATATGTAAGGAAAACTCACAGTAAATTACGATCTTTCATTGTTTGCAGTGCCATAAGAACGCCGTATTTTACATGAGAGTAAGTAAGACCACCTTGCATATATCCTATGTAAGGTTCTCTAATCGGTGCGTCTGCGGATAGTTCAAGGCTTCCACCTTGAATAAAAGTTCCTGCTGCCATGATCACGGGATGCTCATACCCCGGCATGTCCCAAGGTTCTGGTACCACATGACTATCGATGGCTGAAGCTTTCTGAATTCCTTGTACAAAAGCAATGAGATGGTCTGGACCATCAAAAGAGACAGCCTGAATGAGATCGGTCCTCATCTCATGCCATGCCGGTTTTGTGGTAAAGCCAACCGCTTCAAACATAGCCGCAGCAAATACACTTCCTTTGATTGCTTGTCCAACAGTGGAAGGAGCTAGATATAAACCTTGGTAAATCCCTCTTGTCGTCCCCAGCATCGCTCCCACTTCGCCGCCGATTCCTGGTGCTGTAAGCCGGTAAGCAGCAAGCTGAACATACTTTTCTTTTCCGCAAATATAGCCACCGGTTTCGGCAATACCGCCGCCCGGATTTTTAATCAGAGAACCTGCAATTAGATCAGCGCCTACTTCTGTAGGTTCCTTCTCTTCCGTAAATTCTCCATAACAATTGTCCACAAAAACAATGACGTCTTCTTTTAACGCCTTCACTTTTTGAACCATCTCTTCAATTTGTGCCACCGTAAACGAGGATCTCCAGTCATAACCTCTGGAACGCTGAATACCGATCACTTTTGTACGTTCATTGATTGCTGCTTCCACCGCACTCCAATCAATGTTACCCTCAGCAGTAAGCGCAGTCTCCTGATACGTAATTCCAAAATCATGTAATGAACCTGTGCCATCTCCAGCTTTTCCTATGACTTTATGTAACGTATCATACGGTGTGCCTGTAATATACAGCAGTTCATCTCCTGGACGAAGCACTCCATATAGCGCTGTAGCAATGGTATGTGTTCCTGAGGCAAAATGCGGGCGCACTAATGCTGCTTCTGCCCCGAAGACTTCAGCATACACTTCATCCAGCACTTCACGTCCGCGATCATTGTATGCATATCCAGTCGATCCTGCAAAATGGTAATCACTTACTTGCTTCTTCTGAAAAGCTTCAATGACTTTCCACTGATTCTTGTCGATGATTCGGTCGACTTCTCTAAGTCTACCTTCAATCTTTTCTTCAATCTCTTGCCCTAAACGTACAATTTCTTCTGAAAAAACGGCCTTCATGTTCTTCTTCTCTCCTCATGCGTACAAATCTGACATGATATGCACTTTAGTATGTTGATGATATTCCAGTTAGATCACGTCAAATTATTAATAAATGAAATTTTAAACTTCAATAAAATCTTTCAGCAAGTATCCGTGCTTCTCATATTCCCCTTGCTGAACTTGTACTTCATATATAACATCACTTTCATCATATTCTGTGTTAATTACATCACCCACACGATATATAACGGAAGTAATGTCTCCTCTTTCTGCAGGTATACGGAACTTTACCGTTTCTCCTGCCAGTTCCTCTTGGATCATCTCACGAATACTGAGTAAATCCGCTTCATCAAAGGCACTAATCTTCTTGTACCCTTTACCTGATGGCAGCATTTGAAGCTGTTCTGGTGTACACGCGTCTTTTTTATTAAATAGAACAATCTGCGGTTTATCCGCCGCTCCAAGCTCTTCCAGGATCTTATGAACCACTTTCATCTGGTCTTCTCTCATCTCGGACGATGCATCCACTACATGAAGGATGAGATCAGCCTCATTCACTTCTTCAAGAGTAGCGCGGAATGCCGCGACTAAATCATGCGGTAAATTTTGAATAAATCCAACCGTATCGGTTAGAACAATTTCCTTGCCGTTTGGAAGTTCCATCGTACGAGAAGTAGGATCTAGGGTGGCAAATAATTGATTCTCAATATAGACATCTGCTGCTGTCAGTTGTTTGAGCAGGGTGGATTTCCCCGCGTTCGTATAACCAACAAGAGCAACCTGAATAACTCCGCTCTTTTTACGGCGCTCTCTGTATAGTTTACGATGGCGCGTCACTTCTTCCAATTGACGTTTCAAATCGCTGATTCGATTACGAATATGTCTACGATCTGTTTCAAGCTTGCTTTCCCCCGGTCCACGGGTACCAATTCCGCCGCCTAGACGTGATAAATTCTTGCCATGACCGGACAAACGCGGAAGTAAATAAGAGTGCTGTGCGAGTTCGACTTGGATAATACCTTCTCTTGTATTTGCTCTTTGGGCAAAAATATCAAGGATGAGCTGAGTACGGTCAATGATTTTGAGATCAAGGCTTGCTTCCAGGTTCCTTACTTGAGCACCCGAGAGATCTTGATCAAAAATAGCCGTAGTTGCCCCAAGCTCATCCGCGACGAGTCTAAGTTCTTCCACTTTTCCTTTTCCGATAAACCATTTGGTATCTGCTTTTTCCTTATTCTGCGAAATTACGCTAAGTACTTCAACTCCTGCTGTCTCAGCCAGTTTCACAAGTTCCTCCAGTGAATACTCTGGGTTAATTCCGCTTTTTTTCACTTGATCTGTCACCAGACTAACCAAAATTGCTTTATCTTTCATATCCATATTTGTTTCGTGCGTGGAGTTTGCCATCATGTTTGCTCCTTATTGTTCATATCGTTTGCTTGTATTATATATTGCCTTTGTGTTTATTTTGTCTCCAGTTTTAAATCCTCTGTTCGTATGGTCATCAGCTCAAGCTTTCCTGGATTTCCTGATGAATATTGATTTAGCAGCCGGACCGCCTGATGACGAATCGACTTTTCAATAATATTTCGAACATATCTTGCGTTGCTGAATGCTTGAGAGGTATCATTCTTTTCTTCTAGTAAATGTTGTTTTAACTTGAGTATGGTCTGCGGCATTAAAATATAATCCCGTTCTTTCGCCATAAGTTCAGATATTTGGATCAATTGATCAAGGGAGTAGTCAGGAAACTCGATCTGAATGGGAAAACGAGAAGGCAAACCAGGATTGGTTTGCATAAAAAAGTCGATTTCCTCTGAGTATCCGGCCAGGATGAGGATAAATTGATTCTTGTGGTCTTCCATTGCCTTTACTAATGTATCAATCGCTTCTTTACCAAAATCTTTCTCTCCACCGCGAGCGAGACTATAGGCTTCATCAATAAATAAAATACCACCGAGCGATTTTTTTACAAGATCCCGCGTTTTTTGAGCGGTATGTCCAATATATTCACCCACAAGATCGGCCCGTTCTACCTCTACTAAATGTCCTTTGGTGAGAACCCCCATCTTCTGAAATAGTTTCGCAACAATTCGCGCAACCGTTGTTTTACCTGTACCCGGATTTCCTTTAAAGACCATGTGGTAAACATGAGAGCCGCTAATAAGGCCCGCCTCAGTCCTCATTTGTGCAATTTGCAAAAACGCATAGATTTCGAACACAAAATCTTTTATGCTATCAAGTCCCACAAGTTCGTCTAACTCTTTTTGAATATCTTGGTACATGGCAAATTGAGGATTATCTTTGATCTGAGCCTGCGTTGTATCCACCTCTGCTGCTGAGCCGCCCTGTACACTATACAAATCGGTCTGATTACGAAGTACCACATTAATCTGCCGGGAAGGTCTGCCTTCCTGACCCCCTCCAGCTGCCATCGCTCTTCCATTCATCATACGCTCACCTCTACTCTTCAGGGGCTTAACTTCCTCTACTTAAGGTATTCTAGCGAAGCGGATGTTATTAGAAGTTTTGCGAAAGTAGGTTGTTAGAAAGAGAGCATAATCTGGTCCATCTTCCACTTCGAGTAAGCAAGACTTTCTCTTATTTGGCTAGGCCAAAATGGCATGGCAACAGATTCAGCTAATGAAATCATGGGTTGATCATAATCAAGGAATGCAGCAATTTCAAGCGATCTCATACCATGAAAATCATGAGTAATGATGACCGAAGAACGAAGGCCATGTTCATTCATGATACGTCTACTGTATAGTAAATTCTCGTACGTACTTGTAGCTTCATTCTCTAAAAGAATGTACTTTGGATCTACTCCCTGCCGAACAAGATACTGCTGCATCCCTTCAGCTTCCGTGTATCTATGCTCAGAACTATCAAGCCCTCCGCTCACGATGAAATAAGTAAAAGTCCCTTTTTCATATAACATCAGCGCATGGTCCAATCGTTCCTGCAAACCAGGACTCGGTACATCTCCCCAAAGCGAGGCTCCAAGTACAATTCCGACATCTACCTTTTGTCCGCTTATATGGGTTTCGCTTGGTGTAAGGATTCTCCACTGGGTATACCCGATCCAAATTACAAAGAGAACAGCAAGCAGAAGGATTGTCTTAAAAAATCGCTTTCTAGCCTTCGTGGCATAGATAACCTCTTTTAATCTTTGTCTCTTACTTATCTTCTCTATCTTCATGTTTACTCCTTAAAGTCACCATTTTCAAATAAATTTGCCCGATCTTCCAAGGACATTTTGAAATAAGGAAAGGAATGAGCATCGATCGTCTGAAGAAGATACTGAGCCGTTCTCGTTGATAATTCATAATCTGCTGTTGTGATGTGGCCTTTCTCCAGCGCATCATCCAGTTCATCTTCATCCAGTAAAAATATCTCTCCATCTTTGAGGACAATCACATCAAGATATAAATCATCAAACCAAGGTACTCCTTGATCCGTAATCCCCTGATTACGACACGTATCAATGTACCATTCAACAATTTGGTCCTGATCATCAAACATTGCTGTCACAACGTAGTGTTCATCTTTTGGAAAATACTGAAGCCAAGAGTAACCTTTATCTGCCGTACAAAACGTATATCCGCCGTAAGTCTTCCACAGCGGTTCCTTCAAATCATGAATCGTATAAAGGGATAAATATCCTGTGAATTCTTCGCTCTCCACATAGCGGCAAGCAAACTGCCGATTGGTAATTCTTCGCCAATTGGCCCGATCTCCGAATTTTCTTTTCATCCTCATCCCTCTTCATTCATTACTCACATCCTAGCGGATGCCTTTCATTGTGGATAAAGTGATCCCTTCACTGCATCCAAGTTCTTAATTTATATAATTTCGTATTCAATCAAGAACGATCTACAAGGTATTTACAGCTTACCATATTTAAGATATACACTCAAAGCCGCTTCCCATAGAACAGAAAGAAGCCAGCAGGCGGCTTTACCTGCTGGCTTCTTTCTAAATTCAAATCATTTATTTAGGGTGTAGCTCCATCTTGTTTATTGGTATCGGCTTGAGGTGTAGTGGCTCCATTCGTAGTAGGAGGGGTTTCACTAGCAGGAGGAGTCGTTTCCTCTGGAGCGGTAGTTTCATTTCCCCCACCGGAATCGCTGTTTTCACCACGATCAGGGGTTTCTACTTGACCACCGCCACTTTCATTTCCTGCATTATTTCCATCACTATTGCCATTGGCGTTTCCATTACCGTTACCGTTACCGTTACCGTTGCCGGTGTTGCCATTCCCGCTGCCATTACCATTTCCTTCATTAGATCCATTACCCGGGCCATTTCCATTACCATTTTCGTTATTTTCGCCATTATCATTACCATTCTGGTTTTCGCCAGAGTTTTCATTTCCCTCATCAGGAGTAACTTCTGGCTGCTCTGGCTCTTCTGGTATGACCTCTTCTGCTTCAATGAAGAGAGTAACCGTATTTGATGGAGCAGAGTCTTCTCCGTTCTCTGGGTTAATGGCTGTTACATAGTACTCATAAGTGAGCCCTGGTAATGCTCCCGTATCGGTCGCACTTGTATCTGAGATTCCATCCAGGATTCGGGTAAATGAACCTTCTGAAGATTCTTTACGATACACGCGGTACTTCTCACCCTCCGCCGATGAACCTTTCCAGCTAAGAGATACCGCTTTTTGGTTAACATCATACGAAGCACTCAGACCGCTGACAGATACATCTACTTTCGGTTCTTCTACCGGAGGAGCCACTGGCGTGTCAGGAATTTCATTCTTTGGTGTAAAGAATTCTTTCCGTTCTACTCCTTCCAGTGCCTTTTCCATAACGGTACTAAAGAAAGTTGCAGCAAGTTTACTGCTGTTTTTCAGCATGTGTTTTGCATCTGGATTATCATATCCCATCCATACGGCTGCCGTATATTCCGGTGTATAACCAACAAACCATACATCACGGTTTGCACTGTTTCCAGAAATACCGCTTTGAGTCGTACCTGTCTTACCAGCAACGGGACGGCTCAGTCTAGCACTTGTACCCGTACCGCTGTTCACAACTTCTTGCAACATCTGGGTCATTTGATAAGCTGTTTCTTCACTCATCACTTGTTCTTTATCATCTTTATGCTCATAGATTGTTTTGCCATCACTATTTACAATCTTCGTAATTGCATAACCTTCCTGGTATTGACCGCGATTAGCAAATGCACTGTAGGCTGCCGCCATTTCAAGTGTATTCGTCCCTTTGTTCAGACCGCCGAGCGCCATCGAAAGGTTACGATCATCTTCGGTCATCGTAATACCAAGCTTTTTAGCAAAGTCGTAACCTGTACCTACACCAATTTGGTTAAGCAACCAAACTGCTGGGATATTCTCCGATTTTGTAATCGCATCTGCCATTCCAATCGTGCTGGAGTATCCATGTAAGTTCTTCGGACAGTAATTACCAAAACATTGCTGTTCATTACTCAAACTAGAGTTTTTCGTAAATTTCCCTGTCTCAAGAGCTGGTGCATAGGATGCAATCGGTTTAAATGCCGATCCTGGCTGACGATAACTGCTTGTTGCTCGGTTGAAGCCTTGACGCTGATAATCGCGTCCTCCTTGAAGAGCAACGATACTTCCTGTCTCATGATCCATAATCACCATGGATCCTTGAACTTTCTGATCATCAGGACTCTCTTCAAACAAGTTATCATTTTTGAAAGCTTCTTCGACCGCTTCCTGAGCCTGTGTACTCATCGCTGTATAAATCTGATATCCGCCAATATTCAAATCATCGGTAGTTTTGCCTGTTACCTCTTCGGCTTCTTTCAGCACATAGTCGACATACGAATCATATTTACGTTCTTCTTTTGGTCTTTCGTATGTGTACTCAGCTTCCTTCGCTTCTTCCATCTCTTCCTTCGAGATATATCCTTGTTCATACATCAGATCAAGAACTACACCCCGGCGAGCTTTGGAATCAATGGGGTTCCCTGAAGGATTATAAGCAGACGGTCCTTTTGGAATCGCAGCCAATGTCGCAATTTCCCATAGTTCAAGATCATTCAAATCCTCTTTACCAAAATAAAACTGTGAAGCAGCTTTAATTCCATACTCCTGATATCCAAACCATACCCGGTTCAAATACATGGTTAGAATCTCGTCTTTGGTATACTTCCGTTCAATCGCGAGAGCAATAGACACTTCCGTAGCTTTACGGAAGAACGTTTTATCCCGAGTTAAGAATACGTTCTTAGCTAACTGCTGGGAAATGGTACTGCCCCCTTCTACTAATGAACGGGCCATAACGTCTTTTACCGCAGCACGGGCAATGGACCAAAGGTCAACCCCTTTATGTTCATAAAATCTGCGGTCCTCTGTAGCAACAAATGCATCTTTTACAATCTGGGGAATTTCTTCTTCTGTAGCCGGTTCCCAGTTTTCTATCGATAGCTCACTAATTTCATTACCTTGTGAGTCATAAACCTTCGATGTTTCGTTCACGGTCATTTTATCCAGATTCGCAGTTAGAATGCGTTCTCCGCTAACCATAATGAACAAGTACCCAGCCAGTGCGATGAATATGGCAAAAGCTGCTGTGAAAAACAAAGTCCAACCTACGCGTTTACGTGTGAATTTCTTCTTCTTAGATCCGGCTTTCTTATCGCTTGGTTTCTTTTTATTATTCTTATTGTTGCGATTGCCGGATCTGGACAGTGTATCGTTTGACATGATACCTCCCTGACTCCTTTTTCGGTACGCATGGTGCATGCTACCTTCTGTCTTTTTCTTTACCTTTTGTAGAAACATGGAAAAATACCGCAGGAAGTAAAAGAACAACCTTTACAGGTTGCTCCGCCAATTCCTTATCACTATTAACAATTTCATTTTAAGAAAGTTTCATGCTTTATTCTTCGTTGTTTCCATTTTGCATCAGTGAAATGTTGCGCTGAGGTGTAAATGTGGATATGGCATGTTTATAGATCATTTGCTGGCGTCCGTCACTATCGACAACTATCGTATAATTATCAAATGCCTTTACCGTACCTCGAATTTGAAAACCGTTGACTAGAAATATGGTTGCTGGAATATTTTCTTTCCGCATTTGATTCAAGAACGTATCCTGGATGTTGATGGACTTGGTCATTTAGCCGTACCCCCAATAATTCTATTAGATTGTTTTGAAGATGATGTTACTTCAAATTCAGCTTTTCAGCTATTATATCACGTATCATAGCGAAACTCGTAGAAAAATTTGCTGTATCCGTCATATCTACCCAGTGAATATCTTTCATATGTCTGAACCAGGATAGCTGTCGTTTGGCGAAGCGACGCGTATCTCTCTTCAGTTCACTTACTGCGGTTTCTAGCGGAACTTCTCCTCGAAGATAGGAAGCAATCTCTTTATAACCGAGACCTTGCATAGAAATGCAGCCTGGTCCCACACCATGGTCTAGCAGCGCAGCTACTTCCTGTACTAAACCTTCTTCCATCATTTCATCAATACGGTCTTCAATACGTTTATATAGCATTTGTCTATCCATTGTCAAACCGACGATACACAGATCATACGGAGATTCCTTTTTTTGTGCTGCAAGCTGGTCGGATTGTCTCATGCCTGTCATATGATAAATTTCAAGTGCTCTGATCACACGTCTTACATCATTAGGATGTAATCTTTCGGCACTCGGCGGATCAATTTCTCTTAATTTCTCATGAAGTTTCTCCGGTCCGTGTACATCCGCATAATCAAATTGTTCCTTACGGAACTCTTCATCAGAGCCCACTTCCGAGAACTGAAAATTATAACACACGGATTCCACATAAAGGCCTGTGCCTCCTACGATAAAAGGTAGCTTCCCTCTCGCATGAATATCTTCGATCAAATGACGGCAGTTCGCCTGAAATTCTGCCACTGAATAAGGATAGTCCGGCTCATGAATATCAATGAGATGATGAGGAATTCCATCCATTTCTTCTGGTTTAATCTTCGCTGTCCCAATGTCCATCTGCCGATATACCTGCATAGAATCACCTGAAATGATCTCAGCATTAAATGTTTTGGCCAATTCTATACTCATTTTTGTCTTTCCCACCGCTGTAGGGCCTACAAGGACAAGCAGCTTGGGCTTATTGCTCATTGTCAAGTTCAATCACTCCGTACACTATTTTCGACCTCGAACGATCGGGTTTTTGAAACCCCAGTCTTGTAAATTCGCCGCTTCCGGCTTTTTCTTTCAATACGATTCGCTTTCTTGCGACCCTGCGCGCCTCTATTATACTCTCTAACTGCAGTGCAGCACGATTTGCGAAGGGGCGAAGCGGGTTTATACCGCTCGAATCCAGCATCGGCTGACGAAACATAGGATCGAAATAAATAACATCAACACTCTTATCTTCCATCTGCTTAAGCAAACTCAGGTGATCACCATGTTTTAGTTCAATCGATCTTAATGCCTCATTTACCTCAGGCTTGCCTGTACGGTAGTACTTCATTCCTTCAAGTAATAAGGTATATAAGGAATGTGAGCTTTCACAAGCAATAACGTGACCGCTTTTCCCAACAGCTACAGCAAAAACCAGGGCATCCGAACCTAACCCGGCTGTACAATCAAGTACGGTATCCCCTTCCTTGATGTCACATGCCGTGAGCATTGGATCACTTTCCCCCCGTAAAATACGCCTTGCCCTGACATAACCCATACTCGGGTGAAAAGAAAGCTCTGGCTCGTTTTGACGACTGAGACGTGCTCCATCTTTTACGACGACAACAACCTCATCATCCTTATACTCTTTTGCAATGAGGGCTATAGACGTTTTATTTCTTGGGACATATAAGGATCCAGTAGCTTCTGCCAGCTGCATTGCTCTTTTCACTAGATCCCCATTCACTGTTTCCCCCGTTGTAATTAACATAATTTCTCCGTTCCTTATACCAATTTACATAACTCTTTTAAACATTTTTTCTAAATCATACGTTGAAAAGGAAACGACAATAGGTCTTCCATGTGGACATGTGTACGGCTGCTTACACGCTGCGAGTCTTTCAAGCAAGACCTCGGCCTCTTTTTCAGTCAATTTCTGATTTGCCTTAATTGATGCCTTACACGAACACATAATAGAAGATGCTTCCCGCAGTTTCGATAAGTCAATGGACCTTTCCGATAACACCCATTCTGCCATTTCTAGTATGATTGATTCTTCACTTCCTTTTGGGAACCAATAAGGGTAGGAAGTAACACGAAAAGTCTGCCCTCCAAAATGCTCGAGATAGACACCTGCTTTCTCAAACCACGTCAGCTTCGTTTTCAGCTGTTCTGTTTCTGAAGGGGTAAACTCAAGTGTGATCGGAAGCAGCAGCTCCTGAGATGCCTCTACTGGATTACCAAACTGCTTGTAATAAAACTCATAATTTATTCGCTCGTGAGCAGCATGCTGATCGATCAAATAAAGCCCGCTGTCATTTTGCGCAATCAGATACGTTCCGTGATGCTGACCAATCAGAGAAAGTTCAGGAAACTCAGGAAGCTCTGGACTCTCCGAAGACTGATGATGAGCATCATTCGGTTTGTTACTTTTGGGTGCAGCGATATCGCGATAATAGTCTTTAAAGGACTTATTGAGCTGAGATTGTCTCCGTTGTTGAGGCTCGTTTCTCACTTCTGAAGAAGTCGCTGAATAATGAAAGGGTGAAGGAGTCTCCTGCTGCCCATCCGGCTGAATGTAGTCTTCATCCAGATCATCTTTCAAACTCTTAGAAGGAAGTACCTGATCCTTAACCCGATCCTGCCCATCGTAGGGAATCACGCGCTCTCTCATCTCAGTAGCAGGTAACTCTTTTTCTTCAGTTATAGGCAATTGCTTCGCAAACGAACCCGAGAACTGCTTGGTTTCTGCACGATCTTCAATCCTACCTCTTGGAAAATGGAATTGTTCCTGCACCGTAGAAGTGCTGCCCGGCTTTCCAATCGTTTGCTTAACTACCTGCGGTATTAACACTTCCTGCCGCAGAGCAGCATGTACAATTTCCTCTACAAAAGCGTAAAGTTCAGCTTCTTTACTAAACCTTACTTCGAGCTTAGCCGGATGCACGTTCACATCTACGAGCGAAGGGTGCATCTCAAGCTGCAACACGGCCAGCGGGAACCGATTAATAGGCAGCAAGGTATGGTACGCTTTAAGCAGCGCTTGATTCAGTCCATAGTTTCGAATATATCTTCCGTTTATAATCGTTGATATACCGTTACGGTTAGCTCTAGTAAAATCAGGCCGGCTCACAAATCCGCTAATCTTATAATCCAGGTTTTCTCCGTTTACCGGAAGCATCGTTTTGGCCGCAGATGTTCCATATATTGCAGCAATCACCTGAACTAAATCTCCGTTCCCAATCGTCTGTAGCAGCATATTCCCATTATGTCTCAGGGTAAATGCGATATCAGGATGCGATAGTGCCATTCGGTAGATCGCATCCGAAATATGACCAAGCTCTGTCTGGATAGTCTTCATATATTTCAGTCTTGCGGGTGTATTATAGAACAGTTCTTCTACTGTAAAATCCGTACCTTGAGAAGCGGTAATATCCTCATGCCGGATTAATTTACCGCCTTCAATTACAATCTCTCTTCCCCGCCCGTCATCCTTATTTGAGCTGACAAGACGAACTTTAGACACGGCAGCGATACTCGGAAGTGCTTCTCCTCGAAATCCTAAACTCGTAATTTCAAAGAGATCTCTGCCATTCTCGATTTTACTTGTAGCGTGACGGTAAAAGGCGGTCTCCATATCATCGGGATCTATGCCGCCGCCGTTATCCGTGACACGAATCGTTTGAAGTCCCCCTTCATAGACGGAGACGTCAATTCGAGTACTGCCTGCATCGATCGAATTTTCTACAAGCTCCTTTACTACAGAAGCGGGTCTTTCTACTACCTCACCTGCAGCAATCTGGTTTGCAATATGTTCATCCAGGACATGAATTTTAGCCACCTTTTAACCCTCCCTTTACTTCAAACTATATTTTTAATTATAAATCATTTACTTTCTTTTTCAGGTCATTCACAAACTGCATCGTTTCCAGCGGGGTCATATTCATTAAATCCGCTGTTTTGAGTTTCTTGATGATTTGCTTCACCGCTGGGTCTACCTCTGCGTGGGATGCTTTTTTCTTCGGCACAATGTCTTCTTCATCAAAAATCGAGAGCTGAACGACTTCCGTATCTTGCGTACTCTCTTCAGCTGTCTCGAAGAGCGGCGATTCCATGACATATTCATCTGTCTTACGTCCATCCGACTTGGAGGATAGACTAGAATGCGTATTGTCATCAGTAGTTGCCGCCTCAGTTGTTGCCGCGCTTTGTTCTCTGCCAGTAGCAGCCTCTGTCCGTGCATTCTTCTCTTGGTCATGCTTGTCCATCGTACCAACAGTCTCATGAATGAGACCTTTTGCCCGCTCGATAATCGAGTCAGGCAGACCTGCAAGTCTAGCAACGTAAATACCGTAACTGCTGCTCGCAGCTCCTGGAATTAATTTGCGCAGGAACTGCACTTCATCTTCTTTTTCCTGAACTGCCATCGAGTAGTTGCGAAGAGAAGATAAACTATCCTCGAGATGAGACAGCTCATGAAAATGAGTCGATACAAGCGCCTTACAGCCAATATGATCATGCACATATTCAATCACAGACTGAGCGATGGCCATTCCTTCACTTGTAGAGGTACCTCGGCCAAGCTCATCAATAATAATCAAACTCCGTGGTGTTGCTTTTTCAGTCATGATCTGAATATCAGCCATTTCCACCATGAATGTACTTTGACCTCCAATGAGATCATCACCTGCGCCAATTCTTGTAAAAATCCGGTCCATAATTGGAACTTCTGCCGATGCAGCAGGTACAAACGAACCCATTTGCGCTAAAATGGAAATCAAGGCAACCTGCCGCATGTAGGTACTTTTTCCTGCCATATTAGGTCCAGTGATTAGCAAAATACGCGGATCTTCTTGTTCCATCACCGTATCATTAGCCATAAACGATCCATCTCTCATGACGGATTCTACGACCGGATGTCGGCCTTGCTTAATCTTCATATCAAATGCATCTGTAATAACAGGTTTTACAAAACCTCGCTCTGCACTCACCGTAGCAAGGGATTGATAGACATCAATCTCTGCGACTTGCTCGGCAAGACGCTGAAGTCTTTTAATTTCACCTGCCAGCTTATCCCGAAGTTCAATGAAAAGAGAATATTCGAGTCCTACCATTTTTTCTTCGGCTTCCAGAATCAGTGACTCCTTCTCTTTCAGCTCCGGAGTGATGTAACGTTCCGCATTCGCAAGCGTCTGCTTCCGCTCATATCTTCCTTCTGGCAAGGAAGCAACATTCGATTTGGTCACTTCAATGTAATAACCGAATACTTTGTTGTATCCAATCTTAAGAGAGCGAATCCCTGTTGCTTCACGTTCTCTTGCCTCAAGCTCAGCGATCCAGCGTTTCCCGTTCACACTCGCATAACGCAGCTCGTCAAGATGCTCATGGTACCCTTCACGAATCATTCCCCCGTCCCGTACGGAAACAGGCGGCTCATCCACAATAGCTTCCTCGATGAGTTCCTTTAGGTCAGAACAGTGATCTAAGGAACCCGCAATCTTCTGCAATGTTTCAGATGGGGAGTTCAGACATAAATCAATCAAAGCAGGAACCCTGGCGAGTGATACTTTTAGTGCATTCATATCCCGGCCATTCGCATTCCCGAATGCAATCCGTCCGACAAGGCGTTCGAGATCATAGATTTCTTGCAGCTGCTCCCGAATATCCTGACGTAAGATAAACTGATGATACAGCTTGTCTACCGCTTCTAGACGCTCTTCAATTTTACTTTTTTGCAAAAGAGGTTTATCGATCCAGCGGCGGAGCATTCTTGCGCCCATGGAGGTCTCCGTCTTATCAATGAGAGACAGCAGGGAGCCTTTCTTCGACCGATCGCGCACCGTTTCTACAAGTTCTAGATTCCTTCTAGTAAAAGGATCAAGGATCATATAGTTATCAGGTTCATACGTCGATACCTCTGTAAGCTGACCAAGAGAGCGTCTTTGTGTCTCATGAAGATACGAGAATAAAGTCGCGAGACAGTGCTGACGTTCTTCACCGAGTCTAGCCCATACCGTTTCTCCAAACTGTTCAATAACATAGTCAGCTTTATTCTTCTCATATTCTGTATAGGTAACTGGACGATTTCCCGTCATCAGTTCACTCTTTACCGTATGAAGAAGGGCCGCATCACCAAGAATCTCTGACGGTTCATAAATCCCAATCTCATCTTTTAACCACTTCTCAGAATAAAGAGCGGATGTTAAATAAAGTTCGCCCGTAGATAGATCACATGCAGAAATGGCGATCATTCCGTTTTTCTGTGTGAGGCAGACCATATAGTTATTGCTTTTATCACCAAGCGTCTTGCCTTCCATTACCGTTCCCGGCGTAATGACACGCACAATTTCTCTGCGTACCATTCCTTTTGTTGTTGCTGCATCTTCCATCTGTTCACAGATGGCTACTTTATACCCTTTTTCAATCAGACGATGTATATAGTTATCAGCAGAGTGATAAGGCACTCCGCACATCGGTATTTTTTCGCCAACTCCGCCTTCCCGGCCGGTAAGAGTGATTTCTAGTTCCTTAGCCGCAAGTGTTGCATCATCAAAAAACATTTCATAAAAATCACCTAAACGAAAAAAAAGAAACGCATCCTGCGCTTGTTCTTTTACTTTCAAATATTGCTGAATCATCGGCGTATATTGTGCCATGATATTTATCCACTCCTGCTACACGTTGTAAAGCTTACATATCTTTGATCTAAGATACGGCTTTCTATCGTTCAGATCTCTATTATAACAAAAAGACTAAGCATGTCATGGCTCTAGCGGAATATTCCACAAGGGCCGGATATCTCTCGTTTCATCCCACGTCTTTCCTTCGTATAAGGCAGACACTAGCGGATTAATATATTTATGAAACCCTCGGTACTCAGGAAGGAGAATCATTTCTTGCAAAAGCGGCTCCATAACAGAGCGGAGCATAACCCGATCCCCTTCATAAAAGGCGGCATGGATCTCTGGCTGATCGAGCGGACGCAGGTTTAGTCTGCGGTACTGAGAGGCAATAAGGCCTGCCATAGCCACGACCCCTTTTGCGATCATGGGGGAGATTAGAAAGCTTGGCAGCGTACGATATTCAAATCCTCCGTAGGGCTGAACTCGAAAATCTCCCAGGTATCCATAACGCGGCCTTCTTCCGGCACTTCTCGGATCTTCTAGTATAGCAACAGGCAGTGCTAAATAATTGTCGAGTGCTCTTAGAAGCTCAAAACTAAGCACCACCCGGCTAAAATGTACGTGTCCCCCTAGAGGGATCCCTTTTACAGGCATTCCTCCTGCACACCAGATTAAAGAACGATCGGTAATCAGAGAAGACGCCGTACGAAACGCATGCATCAGGTGTGTTATGAGTTCTCTCGGTTCTGCACTCGGATTTGGGCGGAGTTCGGCTACAGGATAGATCCTTCTTCCATCCCGAGAAATAGAGTCGCATCCCGCTTCTCCCTGACGATCCAAAAACTGAGAAGCAGGTACCATAGACCTGTCTTCACGTAATAGTAGAAACTCAGGGTCCATACCAAGTACCGGTACAGTACCCGCTTCTGCTTCTGCTTCCAAAGCGAGTTCTGTTTCCTTTACAGCCTGTTCGTACATCAGACGAATGTCATCACTTATGAGCCAAGGATAATCGTTGACACTCGTGATGACAGCTCCTTTCTCCGATGCTTCCAGTACAATCTCGGCGTGTGCTAAATTCAGCGCATAAGCTGCCTTTACGGCGGCACGTTCAATCCTTCTATAGCGGGACGTTTCTTCTATTCTTAGTACAGACGTTTCTTTCACTTGTTTTATTCCTGTGTATACGATCTTCCGAACTCGCAATGCCCTCAGCTGACTAACTAGCACTTCATAATATACTTTAAAATGATTTTCTTGCTCTCTATGTAGAGAGAGGGTGGAACCGAGACCCGAACGTCTCAGTCTTGCAGTTCGTTCTGTGATAGACATCTGCTCATATAAAGGCAAATTCCAGATTACTGCCATCCCGCTTCCACCCTTCTCCTTCAGGCTAAAAAAATAAAAAAAAGGAGGGCTGCCGCCCTCTACGCCGAAGAGTTCGGCGCATATGATGCACTATACAGATCGAAAAAGCAATTACAGTTCATCATCCAGTGAGTCTGGATCTAGTTCATCAAAATCGGCTTCGACTGTACCAAAATCATAATCTTTGTCATCGTCCCCACAGCCATGAGGACTAACAATCACATTGACTTTGGTTTCGGCAATCAGTTCGACAGCGAATTCGCGTTCCACCCGAATAAGTACACTTTCTCCATTTGAAGATACACTTGCCTCTACGCAGCTCGGCTCCTGTGTTGACTCCGCAGAAACCTCTACTGTAGAAGCACGGTGTTTCGGATCAAGGTACGAAAGTGGAACATTCTCTACATAAGACACTGTTTCCTTAGCAACATCGGTTTGAGAGTTTTGGTCATAAGAATACCAAATATTGATATCGTAAGTACCAATCACTTCAATTCCGTCACCAGCCGCAACCGCCTCGTACTCGTGATTTATAATCCATGCACCTAAAATACTGGTAGGATTATGTGGCGGAGTCACAGTATGTGTTACGGTAGAGAACTTACGACCTTTGCCGCAGATCGCTTTCGTTATAATCTCTCTACATTGTTGTTTATGACCTAATGACATCTTTGAACCTCCTCCATACAATCATTCCATTTATATGTATGCAGGACATGGGCATTTGTTGATTGATTAAGTCACTTATTTTTTCTATTAATAAAAGATTTATTTATTAAAAGCTATTCTCCTTTTGCTGACACGGAAAAGGAGCTTTATCTTTTTTCGCAATTTTTAAATATAATCCAAGTTCTCTGCACAGTTGTCTAATCGCTGAACGAAGTTCAAATTCCTCCCTTGTGGTTGGAAGGTCCATTACGCGAAACTGCTCTTCCATCTCTTGCAGCAATTTTTCGGTACGTCCCGTATAGAACTCGGTATGAACATCGGCGCTTAGCTGATCAAATAATTCGGCTACCATCTCAGCATGCGTCATCGTTGTATATACTTGTGAGATCAGATGCATCATATGCTGAATGGAATCCAGCTGCGCTTTTCGCATGTAAAAATAAACTGTCCATTCTTCGTTTGGATGAATAACCTGATTTTCAAGATACATTTTAGAAGCTGCAATTCCGCTTGAGATCACTTTTTCTGCTTCAATAATCTCTTTTCCATCCCAAACATAAGAAGGATCTTTCAGGGTGTTAGCGAATTCCTTGAAAATTACAGAAAATAATGCGTCAATATCGTGTCTAATGTTTATAAGTTTATTATCTGGTTTAGGCATGTAAGCCATATTCACAACCATAGCCGAACCGAGACCAATGATAAGCATCAGAATCTGAACGCCGATGACTTCAAGGGTGATCTCTCCTCCATTAAATACCCGAAATACAACAACAGATCCGGTAACGATTCCTTCTTTAAACCCTGCTCGTACAATCGCTGGAAAAGCGGTTAGTATATATGCTGCCAGCACCCAGTAATGAAAACCTAGTACCGCAAACAGAACAGATGCAAAAAGAAGCCCGACTACCGACGCGAAAAAACGTGCCGAAATGGTTTTCAGGCTTCTTTTGCGAGTTACGTCCACTCCAAGTATAGCGAGTAGACCTGCCGAGGTCGGACTATGCAAGCCCGCTGCATCAGCAATCAGCACAGCCATAAGAGCTGCAATAGCTGTTTTAATAACGCGAAACCCCATGTATGATATCTCTCCTCTATCTCTCTCGGCAATCAAGGTTCTACATGAATGCAGACAACCTTGTTATTACCCAAACGGATCGTAGGTATTTATCGTACATGATTTTTGTTAGCCTAACAATGTAACTTATTCGGGTGACGCTAAATCTACACATTTTCGTGTCTTTTTTACATAATTTGTTCCACTCGTGCTATAATTCACGCCCTCCCATCAGTTTACGTTCAATCCAGGCTACAAGTTGGTACATCACCGTAGCAACCACAGCGATAACGATAAGACTTGACATGACGAGCGTAAAGTTAAACACCTGAAAACCGTAAATAATGAGATATCCAAGTCCTTCCTTGGCAACAAGAAATTCTCCGACAATCACCCCGATCCACGCAAGCCCCACATTCACTTTTAAAGTAGAGACAATCGCCGGAAACGAAGCAGGAAAAATAACTTTTCGAAAAATCTGCTTACGGTTCGCTCCAAATGTACGAACAACCTTCACATAGTTTGGATCTACTTCATTAAAGCTGTTATACACAACGAGCGTTGTAATAATAACGGTAATGGAGATGGTGGTCATGATGATAGCGGTAAAACCCGCACCAAACATGACGATAAAGATGGGCCCGAGGGCTACTTTCGGCATACTATTAAATACGACGAGGTATGGATCAAGAACCTTGGACAAGAAAGGCGACCACCAGATCAAGATGGCAATGAGCGTTCCTAGGATGGTACCAAGCAGAAACCCAACCACCGTCTCAAAGACAGTAACGGATAAGTGACTCCAAATTTCACCGCTGGCTATATCCTTACCAAGCTGTCCAAAGATTTTCGAAGGATAACTGAAGAGCAGTACATCAATCCATTTCATTCTTCCAGCGACTTCCCATAATAGAAACATCATAATGAGAATACCAATCTGGGTAAGACTAACTTTACGGCGCAAGGATTTTCGTTTACGACTATACTGACTGTGAATTTGCGTAAGCCAGTCCTGCCCTTGAGATGGATTCAAACCTTCTTGCTCCTTCATCTGTTATCCTCCTTTCCATCTGTGTCTTCAAGTTCTCTCCATATCTCATTAAATAGTTCATTGAACCCAGTCTGTTCTCGTGCATAAAAAGGCTGCGCCTTCCTGATTCCGTCCGGAATTATAAATATTTTGCGAATTCTTCCCGGATTTTTATCAAGTACAATCACTTTATCACTTACAGCAATCGCCTCAGATAAATCATGTGTCACCAGAATAGCCGTCTTTCCCTGCGCTCGAAGTGTGTCAGAGATCAAATCTTCTAGCTGGAGCTTCGTTTGATAGTCTAGTGCTGAGAAGGGTTCATCCAGCAGGAGCAGGTCAGGGCTTGTTGCCAACGTCCTGACAAGGGCTACCCGCTGGCGCATCCCCCCTGATAAGGAGGAAGGGTAGAGGTTTTCTGTCCCTGCGAGGCCCATATTTGCGAGCATCTCGCTTGTTTTTTGTGCGGAATCCTTCGTAAGCTGTCCTGTAATTTCAAGACCAATGAGTATATTCTCCTGAATGGTCCGCCAGGGATACAAGTAATCCTGCTGCAGCATATATCCAACCTTGGGGGAGGGGGACTTGATTAGATCTCCAGATAACCTGACTTCTCCTTTTGTAGGAAAAAGAAGGCCTGCGATCATCGAGAGTAACGTTGTTTTGCCGCAGCCGCTCGGACCGACAAGACTAATGAACTCGCCCTCATTGATCTCTAAATGAAGGGATTCAATTGCGAGCTTTGCTCCTCTCTCGGTCACATATACATGGGTAATATCTTTCATCTCTATTAAATTCATTTACTCACTTCCTTTGATAAAAAGGCTTCACTTGGAAGAGATAACGTCATTTGCAAAATCGTTATTCACAATGGCAGAAGCGGGAACTTCCTCTTTCAGCTCTCCTGCATTTTTCATAACGGCAAGCAAGTTATTCCATTCTTCCTCATCAATGATTGGGTCAGTGGCATAAGTTTCTTGAGCTTTATATCGCTCTATGCTGCTCGTAACGATCGATGGATCCGCATCTTTAAAATAAGGCATGATCACTTCCGCGATTTCTTCGGATGAGTGCTCGTTCACCCAGGTCTGTGCTTTATGGAGACCTCTAGTGAATTTGGTTACCGTCTCTTGGTTCGCCTTGATATAGCTTTGCTTTGTCATAAATACCGTATAAGGCAAATGTCCGCTCTCCACCCCGAAGGAAGCCACTACTTTCCCTCTACCTTCCTTTTCAAAGATGGATGCCTGCGGTTCAAATAGCTGCACATAATCTCCGGTTCCTGAAGCAAAAGCAGCTGCAATGTTTGCAAAATCGATATTTTGGATGAGCGTCAAATCCTGGTGCGGATTGATCCCTTTTTTACCTAGTGCAAACTCTCCCGCCATCTGCGGCATCCCGCCTTTTCTTTGACCGAGGAACTCGCTTCCTTTAAGCTGCGACCAGTCAAAGTCACCTTGCTGATCTCTTGCGAATAAAAAGGTTCCATCGGTTTGCGTTACTTGAGCAAAATTGATGACAGGGTCTTCTGCTCCCTGTTGATACACATAGATTGACGTTTCCGCTCCCACCAAGGCGATATCAATGGACCCTGCTAGTAGAGCGGCCATGGTTTTGTCTCCACCAGCGGTCGTTTGAATCTCTACATCAAGACCTTCTTCCTTAAAAAAACCTTTAGCGACAGCTACATATTCCGGTGCGTAAAATACGGAACGAGTAACCTCTCCTACCCGTACCTTGACATCCCCGCTGCTTTTCCCGCCCGTACACCCGCTCATAACGACACTCAACAGGAGAACCGGCAGCACAAGCAGCTTCCACCATCCTTTACCTTTCATCTTAGAACCCTCCCCTAAGTAAGCAATGCAATTTATGAGTATACGTATGCAATGAACCTACAAATGGTTAATGAATTCGGGGGATCATCGCGCCCGTTTCCATATATTTTACATGTTGATGTAAAAAAAGCTGACAGGTCATAATGACCGTCAGCTTTATCTTCTCTTTTTTGAAAACGAAATGAATTGATTTATATAGCACATTTCGTTGCTTTATTTTCATCAGAACCACATTTCGAGTATATTTCTCTCTATCTAAGCTTATAAAGAATAAATCTCTTTATATTTTTCCTCTAAATAATCGGCAAGATAATCTGGATTTAGTTCCTCTCCCGTAATTGCGAGAATAAGTTCAGATGGTTTTCGTGATTTACCGTACTTGTAAACTTTATCCGTAAGCCATTCTTTAATTGGTGAAAGATTTCCTTCTCGAAGAAGTCGATCAAATTCCGGCATTTCTTTTCGCATCGTGTTAACGATCTGCGCAGCATACATATTTCCCAGTGAATACGACGCAAAATAACCAAAATCTCCGCTCGACCAGTGTACATCCTGTAAAACACCCAATCCATCGTGAGGAGGTGTCACACCAAGGTATTGTTTATATTTATCATTCCACACCGCAGGAAGGTCTGAGACAGATAAATTCTCGTTAAATAACATCTTCTCTATTTCATAACGGATGATGATATGCAGGTTGTACGTTAGTTCGTCTGCTTCAATACGGATTAATGAACTCTCTACTTTATTAATGGCACGGTAAAAAGATTCGACAGACACATCTTTCAGCTGCTCTGGGAAATAAGACTGTAATACCGGATAGTAGCGCTCCCAAAAAGGAAGACTACGGCCGATCATATTTTCCCAGAGTCTGGACTGAGATTCATGAATTCCCATGGAAGTTCCTTCTGCAAGAAGGGTCCCTGCCAGTTTTGGATCGATATTTTGTTCATACAGCGCATGACCGCCTTCATGAAGTGAGCTGAATACGGCGCTTGCCACATCTTTTTCATAATAATGCGTGGTAATACGCACATCTCCTGGATTAAGCCCTGTAGCAAATGGATGTACGCTTTCGTCGAGTCTTCCCGCTTCAAAATCGTAGCCCATTTCCCCTAGAATATAGCGGCTGAATTCTTCTTGTTTCTTGATATCAAAAGATTGTTCTAGGAAGGAAGTATCCGGTTTATGTACCGAATTTTTGATTTTATCTTGCAGGGGAACAAGACGCGCTTTTAATCTACTGAATACTTCATCCAGTTTTGCTACCGTGAGATCCGGTTCGAACATATCAAGCAGCGTATCGTAGCGCGTATCTTTCACACCGAAATAATCTATGAATTCTCTCTTCATCTCTACGATTTGGGATAAGAAAGGTTCAAATGCAGCGAAATCTCCGTTTTCTTTTGCACTCTCCCACTGCACTTGTGATTTAGGCGCAAGCACGCTGAATGCCTGGAATTTATCCGGCGGTACGGACTGCATACGATTCAATTCCAGCTTAACATCCTCAATCAGACGCTGATCTTGCTCTTGAAGCTGCTTACATACATCTTCGCTCGTTAAATAAGTGATGAGTTCTTTCATTTCATCCGAGATTGAAATCTTAAACGCTTCCGTTGCCAGCATACCAATGGTTTCAGAACGCGTATCTACGCCCTTACGCGGTGCCCCTGTAGCTAAATCCCAATCCAGTAGACCGATTGCCTCATAATAACTTTTTATTTTTCGATTCATATTCAAAAAAACATCTAATTTCGCTTGAATATCGTGATCCATGTCAATGCACCTCGCTTACAATATAATTACTCCCTATTGATCATACTTTTTGTAAGTCGTATAATCAACTTTACAGGGTAGTTTACTTATCTAGCTATAAAGGAGGGACGAGTGACTATGAGAATCAAAGTAAGCAAGGCTGCAGAAGATCTGCTTAAGAAAAAGCTTGGGGATACGCCTGGTGTATTTCGATTGATTTACGATACGGAAGGCTGTGGTTGTGCGGTTAACGGCGTTCCTGCATTTCATATTGTTTCAAACCCTGAAGATTTGGATATTACAATTGAGAGCAATGTTCCGGAGCTCAACTTTATTATCGACGGCCATAGGGCTGTTTTTTTTGAAGAGGAACTTATTTTATCAACAGATCCTGGGGATCGTTCTTTGAGACTATCCAGTAACGGACAACATTATGGAATGTATTTGTTTCCGAAGGATACTCGTTTACAAAACCAGGACTAAGCAGTTAAACCCTATTTTAAGCTCGTAATTACTAAGGAGGAAGTAACATGGACAACATCAAGGATATTCTGGAACACAACAAGCAATTTGTAGAAAACCGGGACTATGAGGCTTACATATCAGATAAGTTTCCTCAAAAGAAAATGATGATCGTTACTTGTATGGATACACGGTTAGTCGAGCTTCTTCCTAAAGCTATGAATTTCCGTAATGGAGATGTAAAAATCATTAAAACAGCTGGTGCTATTATTTCTCATCCATTCGGCAGTGCAATGCGCAGTATTCTTGTTGGCCTGTACGAGCTTGGCGCAAAAGAAGTCATTGTTGTTGGGCATCATGAATGTGGTATGGCAGCACTTAATAGTGATGATATGCTCCATCACATGACGGAAAGAGGAATCTCGGGTGAGGTTCTAGATACGATTGAACATTCTGGAATCAATCTGAAAAACTGGCTCCGCGGATTTAATAACGTACAAGAAGGATTAATGGAAACGGTAGAACTGATTCGCAACCACCCTCTCCTTCCTTCCGATGTACCGGTTCACGGTATGATTATTGATCCTAAAACAGGTGCGCTGGATCTCTTAGTCGACGGAAATAAAAATCTTGCAGTGAAATCTTAAATTCTTAAATCTATAGAGAAATCTTAATTTATAAAAAAACAAGACCCTGTGCATTGCATTTCGTAATGTACGGTCTTGTTTTTTTATTACATTTTCGTGACACACCTTATACAATCTTCCCGTAGAAACCGAAGAACGGTTGTCAAACCATACAGTATTAGTGTACACTTTTATTCATATTATAGTTATAGAAAACGCTTAATTCCATGTTTGATGTAGCTATAACTAAGTAAAGGAGACATGTCCACTTGAACATACTGTCCTATGGTTTGCTCGGGTTACTCACACGTGACGAATCTTCCGGTTATGATCTTATGCTAAGAATTCAGCCCCACTGGCAAGCAAAGCATAGCCAAATTTATCCCATTCTCTCTCGAATGGAAGATGATGGGCTGTTATCGGCTCGCTGGGTTGAACAAACAGACAAACCGGATAAAAAAATGTACCGTGTCACAGACAAAGGTATTCAGAAATTATTAGACTGGATGTACACTCCCGTGTCCACCCCTGCTTTAAGGGATGAACTCAATCTTCGTATGATCTGCTTTCAAGTCACGAACCCTATTGTGATGAAGCGATGGGTAGATGAACGCAGAGATTGGTTTGAATCTCGGCTTGCATACTATGAAGCATTGCTTGCCAATTTACCAGAAGAAGCAGTACAGCCAGGCAGCCCCTACTTTGGGGAATACATTGTAAATACGAAAGGAACCATGACTGCAAAAACCGGTATTGAATGGTGCCATTGGGTTAACGGCCTCATGAATGCTCATTATCAAGAACGCGAAGCAACCCGTACACATTAATGATCGAAAAAAATGAAACCAATTTTTTTCTCAAACGTAAATAACTTATGTCACAAAAATCACATTCCAGGAGGGTTTTTCACTCATATGAAAAAATGGTTCAGCACGAAACGTCTATTAATGGTAATGATGGCTTTCACACTGGTTTTCTCTACTCTTGCAATTCCGGATCATGCTGATGCACGCCGCGGTGGTGGATTTAAGTCAGGTACCAAGTCTTATCAAAGTAATCCAAGCCGTTCTAATAACAGTACGAACTCGAATACAAAAAGCACTACTGCAAATAACTCTGCAAACACAGCAGCCAAGAAGCCTGGATTTTTCGGCGGTGGATCTTTAATGAAAGGTCTGATGATTGGTGGTCTTGCAGGAATGTTGTTCGGAGGTCTTTTCGGTAACATGGGATTCCTTGGCGACATTCTAGGACTTGCAATTAACCTCTTAGCAATCTATGTCATTGTTATGCTTGGAGTAGGTATCTATAGATCTATTAAGAAACGCCGCTTGGAGAATGAAAGATCAGGTAATAACAACGGCGGAAACGGACGGTACTAAGAAATATGGTTATTACAATGGATGAGATCGTGAATGCAATATGCATCCACACCGCAGAACGTAAACAAATTAAGCCAACAGATGTTCAAGTCGAACTTAGTTGGGATGAAGATACTGGTTACAGTGCCGAGGTATGGGCTCAAGGTCGCAGCCAGTTCATCGTTGAAGCGAATATGATTGAAGCGATCTTGCGATATGTTCACCAAGAATATAACATTCGTGCTTATCGTGAAGATGTCACCCTTGAACTTGATGAAGAAATTACGGCTACAATTCGTACTTAGTCAGGACAAGGCAGTATCATATACAGTAGAATAAGCGGTCTTTGCGTCATTGATATGACACGAAGACCGCTTTTTTATTTTTCATCACTGAATTCTTAACGGGGCGAACATTCTTATGGACCACGAACAAAAAAAACGATTCCCACCAGCTAGAAAAAGCTAGTAAGAATCGTTAAAGTTCTTGTCTAGAAATCCATTTCAAAACTCACTTAGAGAGTTATAAAAGGATTCAAGTACATGTATTTATGTATGTTAGTTATATATGTTAGATAGTATCAGTTATTATCTGCCAGTGTACTCAGATCCATGATCAGCTAGATCCAATTGGACTGGAGTGTAACTAAAAGTTACTACTGCTAGACCCAGCAGGAGTGCTACGGAAAGAAGGGCTTTTTTCATCGGATAAGTCTCCTCTCATAATGATATCGTTTAGTATATCATAACACAGCTTTAACTGTGAAACACTGCCAAATTTTCTAATTACTTCAAATAATGATATTGCTTTTTTAAAATATTTATCATTGCCTAACTGATCCGCTGCAAAAAGAATGTGCAAAGTCAGATCAATCGCAGCAGAGTGTTCTTGTCTTTTGTGTCTATATAAAGCTAACTGATACTGATAAGCCAAATAATGCGCTGCCTTAACCTTCTCTTTATAGTGAGTATAGTCTTTTATGTGTGGACTTAACTGATTAATTTCTGTTTCCACATCGTAATTGTATTGATTCGCAGAACGAAGGATATTTATTAATCCTTGAAGTGCTTGATCGGGCGTTTTAACTAGAAATTCAACATACTCAGGTATTCTTTCTTGTTTACCATCTAGTACATCAATTTGCAGTGTATTCGCTGAAGCGAAAAATTTGAAATCTTCTATAATAAACTTTCCTGTTTCCGTAGAATCATTAAGCCAATCCAGATTCGCATACAGTGATATGTACTCTCTCGATTTGCCCAGTTCACCTAATTTCTGATAGGATAAACTCTTCATCAAAGAACTATAACCAAAATAATAAATAATATGTTGTTTAAATTCATGAGAAGTGGATTCCGTTTCAACGAGTTCCTTGTGAATTTCTTTGGCTAAAGTCATCAATTCGTCTGAGAACGAAAGCACTTCCTCCCAATTCTCTAAGGTATAGTTGATCTGAATCAACTTCACGATTGTGTCTAAGTCGAGAGATTCACTATAAGGATAAGGTTCGTGCATTATTTCCCTCCTCACTATTTAATATCATATTTTTACTATATTTTACATTACCTATAACATCAGGTCAATTATATGTAATCTTACTTATTTTAATAGAGGCTTTTGGCTTATTTCACTATTTACTAAGATAAATGTTGCCGTTTTCATTTCAAAGACTATAATTAAAATCATATACATCCTGTCACAAGAGAGGAGACATTCAGTGCGATCACAAAGTTATGACTTTGCTTTTACACAAGCAGCGATCGGTATGGCTCTCATTTCGTTAGATGGAACCATTCTCAATGCAAATCAGGCACTTTATGATCTCTTGGGATATAAAAAGCCAGATATCATTTCATCTCCCCCTCTTCCTTTCATGGAAGACGACATGATAATTCATATCATTCAAGCAGGACAATCCCTTCCGCTGGGTCTTAGTAGTCCCAGTTATACACGGATCGAACAAGAATACGTTCATCCTTCAGGCAATAAAGTTTCTCTTCACATCCATGTTTCCATGGTTTTGGATAACAATCAAGTTCCTATATATTATTTGGCTCAATTTGATAATATCACGAAGATTAAACATGCAGAGGAGCAGCTGCAGGTAGCGAAGAACGCTTTACATGATAATGAACACTTTCTTCAACAGATGTTAGAAGGGCTTTCTCTCACTGTGCTGATTACTGTAGACGGAATTATTAATTATGTGAATCCCGCTGGGCTGCAATTGGTCTATGCTGAAAGTATGGATGAAGTTCTAGGGAAAAGTACAGATCAGTTTGTAGATCCCTCAAGTCACCGTATTCTGTTGGAACGCAGGGAACAGTATGATAAGAACAAGGAATTAGGATCTGTTCGCTATCTAATCCGATGCCTAAATGGACATAAGAAATATGTGGAAGGATTTTCATTACAAATTACCTTTAAAGGTCAGGATGCTGTCATTGGAATTTTCAAAGATATCACAAAACAAGAAGCAGAGAAAGAACGCACGATGCAATCCGAAAAGCTATCTACTGCCGGCCAATTAGCTGCGGGAATTGCCCATGAAATCCGCAATCCACTCACGGCGATCAATGGATTTATGAAACTGCTCCGCTCCTCTAAGGATAAGTCGGATCAATACATTTCGATCATTGAATCCGAGCTGAAACGTATCGAATTCATTGTAAATGAACTGCTCGTCTTATCCAAGCCTCAAAAGAACCATACCAGCACACCACTAAATTTAATGTCTTTAATAGATCAAGTAATTACATTAATGTATGGACAAGCTTCTCTTAAGAACATCGAGATTGTTACACAATACCCTGATAAACCCTTCATTTTAATTATGGGTGTGGAGAATCAACTGAAGCAAGTATTCATTAATTTACTTAAAAATGCACTGGAAGCGATGAATCATGGAGGAATGATCCAGGTTTATCTACAGGTCATCGATAAAGAAGTCCAAATTCGTGTTCAAGATCAAGGATACGGCATGACCAAAGATCAAATGGATGCCCTAGGAAAGCCCTTTTATACAACGAAAGATACAGGAACAGGCCTTGGATTTATGATCACACAAAATATTATCCATAATCATGGCGGAGCTATTACAGTAGACAGTATTCTTGAGCAGGGTACCACTTTTACCGTATCCCTACCTATGATCATGATTGCAGATAAAGAGAATTTTTAATCTATACAGTAAGGAACACTCAATCTACAACTGCTTACATAGAGAACTGTCTCATGTTGTCCACGTTTTGGATGCGGACGAGACGGTTTTTTCTTTTCTTTACTCCTCTCTTTCTTTGAGAGTGCCATCTATCTTACCTATATCACAGTATCAGTATATCGCCCAATCTTATCCATTGCGCCATGGACAAGGTACTTTCAAATCCTCTTTTTCGTACAGTATCTTAACAGCAGATAGATGTCCGTCTATCTTCCTAGTCGAGCCGCAAGAGGTGAAAAATATGCCAATAAAAAATGGCACACAGTATATCGAACGCATAGATCAACAAAATTTAAACCTATGGTATCAAGGAAAAAGAATCACGGGACCTTACTCAAAGCATCCTTTGTTCAGCGGACTCATGAAAACGCAGGCTGCATTATACGACTTACAGTGTGATCCTGAGTATCAAGCTGAAATGACTTATCCCTCTCCACTGACGGGCGAACCTGTCGGGCTTTCTTTTCTGCCCCCTGTTCATCCAGATGATATTAAAAAAAGAAAACGCATGATGGACCTTTGGTCTGCAAAGCATCATGGTTTTTTGGGCCGTTCTCCAGACTATATGAATACAGCTCTCATGTCTTTATATACGGCAGCTGATATTTTAGAAGAGCATAACCCGGCATACGCGAATAACCTTCGTAATTATTATACTTACTGCAGAGAAAATGATATCACTTTGTCTCACGCTTTTATTCAGCCATTCGCTAGTAAAGTATCAGGACAAGTGGATTCCTTAGAGGATTCGATTACCGCTAAAGTGATAGAAGTTAATGAGGAAGGTTTTATCATCAGCGGTGCCTTCATGATGGCAACACAAGGAGTCACTTGTGATGAGATGCTCGTATTTCCTACCCCTACCCTGTATCCTCTTGAAGAGAAAAACCCCTATGCCTTCGCTTTTTCCATTCCAAACGACCTGAAAGGTATAACCTTTATTTGCCGAGAAAGCAATGCTTCCGAGTCTTTCTACAATCACCCGCTCAGTGCAAGATATGAAGAGATGGATACGCTTGTTATCTTCGACCGTGTACTCGTACCGCATGACCGAATGTTCTATTATGGCGATGAAAATATCGGTTACCGTTTATTCAGTGATGGAAATTTCCATACACATATCGGACATCAAATTGTATCTCGGTATATAGCAAAGACAGAATTTTTCCTCGGACTTGTAGAATCACTAGCACATGAACAGAATGTAAGCTTTGATGCTAACATCATTGGCCAAACAGCCAAGATTATGACCATGCTTGAAACGTTTAAAGCGCTTAGAATTGCAGCAGAAGAAGGCGCAAAACAAAACCAGTATGGTTATTATGTGCCAGCATCAAGTCCTCTTCTGGCTTCCAGTATTCTGTTTCCCACTTTCTATTTAGAAATGGTGGATATGATTCAGCGGCTTGGCTCTAGTGGTATAATCATGATTCCATACGAAGAAGATCTCTCTTCAGAGATTGGAAGCTATGTCTATGAGTATTTACATGGTCTGGAGTCCACATCTAAAGATCGCATCGCTCTATTCAGACTGGCATGGGAACTTGGAGCTGGTTCATTCGGGGGACGGCAAAGTCAGTTTGAGCGCTTCTTCTTCGGTAATGCTCAAACCGTTAATTTCCGGATGTTTAACAGTTATGATAATCATGAAGATTATCAGCAGTTGATTCATGACTTCTTAGGGATCGAAAAGAAGGAAACAGCGGAAGAAATGGAAGAAATCGAAGAAGTGAAAGAAAATGAGCAATGATTTGAAGTGAATAATTATAAGTGTACTGCTAGAACTATAACTAATTTACATGCCAATTATGTTCAGCTGAATCAATATCAGAGAACATTTCGTTAGTTAAACGATTGCCGCATTCTAAGCGCGCGGCAATCGTTTTTTCTATTTCTAAGGGACCGTATTACTCTCTAAGGACGACACACTAATCAGGACGCCTCGTCCCTTACTTTTCTATGTAATTCAACAGAGGTTCTCTCTTTTGCTCCAGCACTATACTCTTTCAGCGGAAAGTTTTTGTTCTTTCGTTAACAACGGTTCAAATTCATATACCCATACTCCGTTATCAGCGACTTTTATTTTTACAAGTCCTTTTTTACGCAATTCTTCTAGAACCTGTTCTGCCATTTTCTGATCCATCTCTGTATACAACACAATTTCTGAGATTGTAAGCAGCTGGTCCTGCTCCATAGCGAACATGAAGAGTTGCTTTTCCATCCTTCTATTCTTGGTTTTCTTCATACGAGATTGTTCATATAATCCCATGCTGAGGGGAAGTACGCCAAAGATGAGAAACCCGAGATCAAGACCTGAATGGTATACGCTAAAAGAATAGATATATAGTATCGTCGAAAACAAACCCAGACAAATGAGCGTCCATAAAATCCATGCTTTGCTGTTTCCCATGGCTCTCCTCCTTCTTCCTATATCATAAGTTTACCCAAAAAAAGTGAATCAGACCATTTCTCAAGGGAATTCATTTTGTTTTTTCCGCAGTATTCCGGGGAATACTGGCATGAAAACATAGAATTGTTGTACAATAGTATCTAAATGTTAAAAACGAAGGATGGATTAATTACATGTACGCAGCTCAAGATTGGAAAGACTACGAAGTTATTGATACTGGCGGCGGAGAGAAATTGGAACGCTGGGGAGATATTATCCTTAGAAGACCCGATCCGCAAATTATTTGGCCCTTAAAAAAAGAGACCGGTGCATGGCGTGATGTGCATGGTCACTATCATCGCAGTTCTTCTGGCGGAGGAAACTGGGATATGAAAAAGCCGATCCCGGACCGCTGGACGATTTCATATGATCAGCTTAAATTTTATATTAAACCTACGAGTTTTAAACATACAGGTTTGTTTCCAGAACAAGCAGCCAACTGGCGCTGGATGATGGACAAGATTCAAAATGCTGGAAGACCTATTTCCGTGCTGAACCTGTTTGCTTATACAGGCGGGGCTACGGTTGCTTCTGCCTATGCAGGTGCAAGTGTCGTTCACGTTGACGCTGCAAAAGGTATGGTGCAGTGGGCTAAAGAAAACGTTCAGCTCTCCGGCCTCGCAGATCGCCCGGTCCGATTCATTACAGATGACGTATTTAAATTTGTACAACGTGAAAAGCGCCGTGGAAACCGTTATGATGCGATTATTATGGATCCTCCATCCTATGGACGCGGTCCAAACGGAGAAACTTGGAAGTTGGAACAAAACCTATATCCATTCCTTGAATCTTGCACCGAAATTTTGTCGGATAACCCCTTGTTTATGCTGATTAACTCCTATACAACAGGAATCTCTCCTACGGTTCTGTCTAACATGCTGAACATGACGATGACAGATAAGTATGGCGGTAAAATATCAGCAGGCGAGATCGGTCTTCCGATTACGAAATCCGGTATGACCCTGCCATGCGGTATACTGGGACGCTGGGAATCATAAATGATGGTACATGGTCGTAATTTACCTCCAATCACCATTCTTTACGAGGACAATCACCTATTAGGTGTTGAGAAGATCGTTAATGTCCCTACACAGGCAGATGTATCGGGTGATATGGACATGCTGAATCTGCTAAAAGAAGATATAAAAATCAGGTTTAACAAACCCGGTAATGTTTACCTTGGACTTGTTCACCGATTGGACAGACCTGTTGGAGGTGCTATGATTTTTGCCAAAACCTCTAAAGCGGCTTCCCGACTATCTGATGCAGTTCGGACCAGAAAATTTGATAAGACCTACGTAGCCGTTGTTCACGGTCATCCCCCTGCAAGCCAGGGCAGGCTTGAACACACTTTACTTAAGGATGAGAAGACGAATATCGTTAAGGCTGTTCCGAAAGGTACACCCGGCGGTAAAGATGCTGTGCTTGACTACTATGTATTAGGCCAAAATGATCATTACAGCTTAATTCAAGTCGTTCTCCATACAGGGAGATCCCATCAAATTAGAGTACAGTGTAAAGAAATGGGCTGTCCTTTATATGGGGATCAAAAGTATGGTTCGTCTGTGAATAAGCCCGGTCAGCAGCTATCCTTGTGGTCCTGTTCTGTCGGTTTTCCTCATCCAGTAACGAAAGAATATATTCAGCTTATCTCGATTCCACCAAGAGAATATCCTTGGAGTGAATGGCAAGAAAGTATATATCAGAGTGCTGCACGTCAGCCCTTTGTTTAAAAGGGATCAGCAAAAAACCGCTCTGCTTTAGCAGAACGGTTTTTTTGTATCATTTTTAATTAGATTGACTTGTGCTAACTTCGGGCTTACCCATAGGGAAACCTTTACTATCCTTAGGAACAGACTTTTTAATGAAGAACGCTAATACAAGAGCCACTACAGTCAGAACAGCAGCAATGATAAAGGCAAAATTGATACCATGAATACTTGCTTGTGCCAGTACTTGCGGAGACTGCTGTGCTAATTTTCCAACAGCTGCTGGGTCATTCATATTTACACCAGCTTGATCAAGAACATATTGTTTGAGCGAGCTGCTATAAATGGTTACGAAAACAGCT
The DNA here is from genome assembly GCF_030263935.1 of Paenibacillus polygoni. Lineage (NCBI taxonomy): Bacteria > Bacillati > Bacillota > Bacilli > Caryophanales > Paenibacillaceae > Paenibacillus > Paenibacillus polygoni. The sequence continues at coordinate 3,316,548 of NZ_CP127162.1, forward strand.
GTACCAATCGCACCAAACACCGTACGCATTGTATTTAACATAACCGTACCATGCGCATTTAACCTTTGCGGAATATCATTAAGCGCTGCTGTCTGAATCGGCATCATAAGCAGTGACATACCAAACATACGGAATGTATACATCAAGATCAAATGATTATAAGAAGTGTCCATTGTGAGTTTACTGAATTCATAGGTTGTCACTGCGGTAATTACCAAACCAATAATACTCAGCCATTTGGCACCAAACTTATCAAATAATCCACCCGTAATCGGAGACATAATCCCCATCACAATTGCACCCGGTAACATGAGAAGACCGGAATCAAATGCACTGATACCGCGTGTATTCTGAAGATAAATAGGAAGCAAAATCATACCTGAGAACATTGCCATATTTACTACAACAAGTATTACTGTATTCAAGGAATACATGCTGTTTTTAAATACACGGAACTCGAGCAGCGGGGTTTCTAGTTTGAACTGTCTTATGATAAAGATAAGCAATGCAATTGCACCGACAGCAAGACAGGAGATGACAACCGGGTCTCCCCATCCTTTTGAACCAGCATCACTGAATCCATATAGTAAACCACCAAATCCCAGCGTAGATAAAACAACAGAAACCATATCAAGCTTAGGATCACTCGTTACTGTTACATTTTTCACGAAACGCATACCAATAAGAATGGAGATTATGGCAATCGGAAGAATAATCCAGAATAAAGTTCTCCAGTCGTAATTTTCAACAATATAACCTGAAAGTGTAGGACCAATCGCCGGAGCTAAGATCATGGCAATCCCGATCGTCCCCATTGCTTTTCCCCGTTGTTCTATAGGGAAAATGTTAAGAACCACAACATTAAGCAGTGGCATCATAATACCTGCGCCTGCTGCTTGAATAACACGTCCTGTCATTAGGATCGCAAAGTTCGGGCTTATGCCGCATAACAGGGTACCGATTGTAAATAAACTCATACCCGTAATAAAAATTTGTCTTGTTGTGAACTTAGCCATTAGATAGGCGGTGACTGGCATAAGTACACCATTCACTAACATAAACCCGGTAGCCAACCATTGTACCGTCGTTTCTGTAATATTCAGACTTCCCATAATACTAGGCAATGCAACGTTAAGCAACGTTTGGTTCAAAAACGCAACAAATGCACCCAGCAGCATTGCAAATAAAATAGGGCCTTTCTTTACATCTCCAGCACTCGAAGGCTGGTTCGCAGCAATACTACTCATAAATACAAATCATCTCTCTTTCTCCATCTTTTGAATCATCAGTGAATGAATACGTAGAAGATTTTCAATATCTTCCTTTGGTAAATCCATCATCGGAGCTACCCGCTTCATAAATAGCTGATACATCTTTTCTTGAGTTTTCCTGCCTTTTTCTGTTACATGAAGCTCGAGTGACCTTCTATCCTGTAAACATCTTTCCCTCATAACCATTCCTGCTTTTACCAGACGATCAATAACTCCACTCATCGTGCTGTTTCCCATGTGACAAAGATCAGCGAGTTCCGAAAGACCGATATTCGGATGTTCAACCAGAATGGACAATACGAGGAGTTGGATTCTGGTTACTTCGATCTCCCCCGTACCCTCATCAACCCAAAAGTTACGATGAAACGTCTGTGATACTTGGCGGAAAGAGTTGAAAATACGGTACATCTCATCATAAGCCATCATTATATTCACCCTAATTAGTTATTATATATAATATTTCGTATACGAAATATAAGGGTTACAAAGTAATATTATAACCCGATAATGAAAATAGTCAACTATTTTCATATGTAATTACTTTCTTAATTAAATATATACATAAATAAAGCCAGGAATATAATATATTCCTGGCTTCAGACCATTCATTTATTTAAGAAGATTGCTTCGTTGTTGCCGTTTGTGTTGTGATTTTTGACAAAAGGTACACCAGCAATTGTTGATTATGAGATGAAATCTTACTTAATGTCTGATCAATAAATTCTTCTCTAATCGTCGTCCCGCGTACCGCTTCGAGCCTCCCTTTCTCACTCAACGTAATCCACACGACCCTTCGATCACGGTCATCTCTTCTTCGTTCTATTAGCTCATGTTTCTCCATTCGATCAAGCAGCATCGTAACCGCTGCAGGTGTGGTAGCTAAATATGGCGTAAATTCAGAAGGTTTCATTCTTGGGTGTTCCAGCAAAAGTTCCAGTACAGTAAGCTGGGCTTCGGTGAGTACAGGAGCCAGTTCCTGTTCCATATGTGATTTGTAATCCTTCGTTAGTATGGACCACAATTTTACAAATTCGGAAGAATGCATTCGTTTCCTCCCCTTTCCATGGATTAGGTCAAATGTACATAAGTGAACTTTGATTTACATGGTCTACTATTCACCAGCTGAATTATCTTTGCTAGATGAACATTTCGCTGTTATAGATAAGAATCCTTCCCCATTTTTGGCACTCGACCCTTATCGACGAAGGTTCTTAATCTTCCCAAAAAAGCATCAAAAAAAGTCCTCCATGCCGTAATTTGGCATGTGGAGGACTTGTTATGACATCTATTTTAGGTCTACTCAGATAATTGTAGAATTTTCACAATCAAATCTGTCTTATCCGCGCCTGCAATCGATTTACCGACACTTTTCTTGTCAGATATCGGTGCTGACTCTGTCGAGAACGGAAGTGTTTTTCCTTGTTCCGTCCAAGCTAGTAATGATTTCGGCTCTTTCACATGATAAGCACCAACAATTCTGGTTCCATTGGATCTTACTCTTTTTCCTTCTTTGAATTCAAAGGTAATGACTCCCTTACCTCCACGGGTTTGCAGAGGATAATCAAGCAACAAGGAACGCTTACCATATCCAAGTTCCGTAATGGTGAAGATTTCACCCTCATCTTCGTCGACCCATAGGGCTGCTATTACTTCATCATCGTCTTTTAACTGAATGCCTTTGACTCCGCCAGATACACGGCCCATAGAATTGACTTCGCTTTCTAAGAAGCGGATGCTCATTCCATTTTTCGTTACGAGGAGAATATGTCTATTTCCTGTACTTAGTTGTACTTGAATGATCTCATCCCCTGCTGCTACTTTACAAGCTGCAACCGCGGAAGAGCGTTTTGTCGCATATTCCTTAAGCTCGGTACGTTTGACTTGTCCGCGTTTCGTAACAAATACAAGACTGGTTCCTTCTTGTTCAAAATTACGAACAGGAATGACACTAATTACTTTGTCTTCTTTTGATAGTGGAATTACATTGACAATGGCAGTCCCAGGTTCCTTCCACTTAAATTCAGGAATCTGATGGACGGGTAGCAAGAAGTATTGTCCCCGCTGTGTGAAAACAAGCAAGTTATCAAGTGTATTAACGTCAAGGATTGAGGTGATTAGATCCCCCTCTTTGACACCAGAACTTGTGCGTTCTGCTCCTGATCTAGTAAATGACAGCATACTCGTCCGTTTAATATATCCGTCATTTGACAAGGTCACCAGTACATCTTCTGAATTCACCAATACTTCAAGATTTACTTTCAATTCTTCTACCTGTTCTTGAATTGCCGAACGACGATCGATTCCGTATTTATCGCGTATTTCTTTCAGTTCCTTACGTATAATACTAATCAGTTTACGGTCGCTCTCTAAAATACTGCGTAACTCTTTCACTTTTTTCTGGATTTCATCCAGTTCTTTTTGAAGCGTTGTAATTTCAAGATTCGTTAATCGGTATAATTGCAAGGTTAGAATGGAATCTGCTTGTCTTTCAGAGAATCCAAACATCCATTCCAGATTGTTTTGTGCATCTTGACGATTCTTGGAGGCTTTGATCGCGGCAATCACTTCATCAAGGATATTCAGAGCCTTTACCAATCCTTCAAGGACGTGTGCTCTGTCTTCTGCTTTTTCCAGATCATATTTGGTACGGTAGGTTACCACTTCACGTTGATGTGCAATATAAGCTTCCAATATAGGTTTCAAACCAAGTTGATGCGGTGCTTTATTCACAATCGCCACCATATTGAAATTATAAGTGACCTGCAGATCTGTCTTTTTGAACAGATAAGCTAAAATACCTTGTGCATCTGCATCTTTTTTTAGCTCAACCACAATTCGCAAACCTTCCCGGCCGCTCTCATCCCGTACTTCGGCAATTCCCTCGACTTTTTTCTCTAAACGGATGGTCTCCATCGCGGTAACAAGACGTGATTTCACGACTTGATACGGAATTTCCGTAATCACAATTTGCTGTTTACCGCCGCGAAGATTCTCGATATCTGTCTTGGAACGGATATAGATACGACCTTTTCCCGTACGGTACGCATCAAGGATTCCTTCACCGCCCATAATAATGCCGCCTGTCGGAAAATCAGGACCTTTAATGAAAGTCATGATCTCATCAAGCTCGATCGAAGGTTTTTCCATCACCGCAATACAAGCATCAATGACTTCTCTTAAATTGTGAGTAGGAATCTCAGTCGCAAAACCTGATGAAATTCCGCTCGCCCCATTAACCAACAAGTTTGGATAGCGGGAAGGAAGCACCACAGGTTCCTTCGCCGTATTATCGAAATTGTCTTTAAAAAGAACGGTGCGTTTCTCAATATCACGCAAGATCTCCATAGCAATAGGTGATAATCTGGCTTCCGTATAACGCATTGCAGCAGCCGGATCATCATCTTGTGAACCCCAGTTACCGTGGCCGTCAACCAGTACATGGCCCATTTTCCATGGCTGTGCCATACGTACCATCCCATCATAGATGGAGGAATCACCGTGGGGATGATAATTCCCCATTACGTCCCCTACTGTTTTGGCTGATTTCCGGTACGGTTTGTCAGGCGTATTATGGGAATCATACATCGCATACAAAATTCGTCTTTGTACAGGTTTTAGTCCATCTCGTACATCGGGAATGGCTCTATCTTGAATTATATATTTAGAATACCGGCCAAAGCGATCACCAACGACTTCTTCTAAAAATGCCGGTAAAAATTGTTCTGGTAAACTCATTCAAAGCACCTTCTATTCTTCGTACTCTGTAAAATCAACATTTTCTACAATCCAGCGTTTACGCGGATCTACTTTGTCACCCATCAGGGTGGATACTCTTTTTTCTGCTTTTGCTGCATCCTCGATCTGCACTTGCAATAAGGTTCTGGACTCTGGATTCATTGTCGTTTCCCACAATTGATCTGGATTCATTTCACCAAGCCCCTTGTATCTTTGCAGTTCGAAACCTTTTCCAAATTCTTTTAAATAATCTTGCAGTTGTTCGTCAGTCCATGCATATCTTGAAGTCTGCTGCTTACCGGATTTACGGGAAATTTTATAAAGCGGCGGCTGAGCAATATAGACTCTGCCTGCATCAATGAGCGGTTTCATGTAACGATAGAAAAATGTAAGTAAGAGGACCTGAATATGCGCTCCATCCGTATCGGCATCCGTCATAATGATAATTTTGGAATAATTGCTGTCTTCTACGGCAAATTCTGTTCCAATGCCTGCACCAATTGCTGCTGTAATGGCACGATACTCTTCATTTTTCATAATGTCGGCAAGTTTCGCCTTCTCGGGATTCATCGGCTTCCCTTTTAGCGGCAATATCGCCTGGATCTTCGAATCTCTTCCCTGTTTCGCGGAACCGCCGGCAGAGTCTCCCTCAACGATAAACAGTTCGTTTTTTGTAAAATCTTTGGACTGAGCTGGAGTCAGCTTGCCTCCTAGATTCGAACTTTCACTGCGTTTTTTGCCGGTACGCATATCGTCTCTTGCTTTACGAGCAGCCTCGCGTGCTTTTGATGCCTGCACTGCTTTTCTAATCAGTGTCTGTGCAACTTGTGGATTTTCTTCTAAAAACCGCTGTAAATTCTCGGTCACGACCTGATCTACTGTACTTCTGGCTGATGCGCTTCCGAGCTGGTCTTTGGTCTGTCCTACAAATTCAACTTCAGACATCTTGACGCTGATTACCGCCATCATGCCTTCTCTTAAATCATTACCTTCTAGATTCTTATCTTTTTCTTTAATCATACTTGTTCGACGAGCGTAATCATTCATCACCCGTGTGTACGCCGTTTTAAATCCCGTTTCGTGCGTACCTCCGCCTCTGGTCGGAATGGAGTTTACGAAGGAAGCTATGGTTTCGGTATAACCCGCATTATATTGAATCGCAATTTCGACTTCGATATCATCCTTTTCCGCATTGAAATGGATAACTTCATTTAAGACGTCTTTGCCTTCATTCAAATATTCAACAAACTGCTTTGCTCCGCCTTCGTAATAGAACTCATCCATTTTGCCTGAACGATCATCCTTCAGCACGATCCTGAGACCTGAGTTCAGAAAAGCAATCTCCTGAAGACGCTCGGACAATGTATCATAGCTAAGTGCAATTCCGTTTTTGAATACCCTGCTGTCCGGTTTAAATGTCACTTTCGTTCCGGTACGGTTCGTATTTCCAAGCACCTCAAGCCCTGTTACCGGTTCACCGACATGCTCTTTCCCTTTCTTGTCTACCCAGTATTCAAAGCGCATCCGGTGAATTTTACCTTCACGATAAATCTCAACTTCAAGCCATTCAGACAAAGCATTGGTAACCGAGGCGCCTACTCCGTGCAAGCCACCCGATTTTTTATATCCGCCACCGCCAAATTTACCGCCTGCATGGAGAATCGTGTATACGACCTGAGGAGTAGGTACTCCTGTCTTGTGCATCCCTGTCGGAATACCGCGTCCATTATCAGTAACGGTAACTGAACCATCCTTATGTAGCGATATTTCAATTTTATTACAATACTTAGCTAAATGTTCATCGACAGCATTGTCGACAATCTCCCATACTAAATGGTGCAAGCCTGAATTACTTGTGCTACCAATATACATCCCTGGTCTTTTCCGTACTGCAACAAGTCCTTCCAGCACCTGAATATCATCAGCGCCATAACCGGCTTCTATATCTTTGCCGGAAACTCCAGCAGATAGATCCATTTCCTGGGCCATAAATGCTCCCCCTCTTATGCCTTCACTCATTTATGAATGATCACACTTTTAGAATATTAATATATTTCACAGTACAAGCGGATCTTCTCTATAGAATTCCTTCAAAACATCTATAGACAAATTATGGAAACCTATTCTGTTTTTACCTTAAAACTCCGAAAAATGCAAACAGATGTTTTCTTATCCTTGTCCATTTTAATTCAAGATATCCCGTTTCGTAAAGACAAGGAATGAAACAACCAGTGCAAGGAGGCCCCAAACGGTAAGAACTCCAAGTGAAAATACCAAAGTCATTCCCTCAATCGGCGGCAAAGTGCCCGATAAGTAACCGGTGAGACCAAGGTTCACCATGAATAAATATTTGGCCGTGCTCCAAGACGAAGCCATATTCGTTAAAATACTTCCTGCAATCAGTGCAGCCATCATAATGACAATACTCGCAGAAGTACTTCTTACTAGAGTAGACACCATAAAAGACAGAATCGCAACGATGATGCTGACAAACCATAAAAGCCCAGACTGCATTAGTAAATACTTCCACTGGGGCACCATATGAACCTTTGACATATCCACATCCGAACCATGGATTTGAAAACCGGTAAAGATGGGCATCGTAAATCCTTTATATCCAAAAAAGAGCCCTGCTATAAGATAGCATATAACAAATACAGCAAGAACAAGAAGAGAAACGAATAAAAATAAAGTGAGGAGTTTACTTAATAGTATTTTCCATCTCCGAACAGGTCTCGTTAGCAGCATTTTAATCGTTCCCGATGTTCTCTCTCCAGATACAAGATCTGAAGCCATTGCAACCACAAGCAAAGGAATAAACAAGTTTATGGAATTGTTCATAAATACTCTTGTAAATGTAACCCCGCTAGGCTCATTCGGATTGAGATCATGCTCAAGATAATACTGAAGCTGCTGAATATAAATTCTGCGATATTTCTTCCATTCCTCTGGTACCCGGTCACTTCCGAGTGAATTCTGATTATCCGTGATTGCTTGCTGCATTTCAAGCCGCCAGTCATTTCCAAACTTTTCGCGTTTTGATTCAGACTCTTTCATCTGAGCATAGGTAAACATCGGCGTTAATACAAGCAAAACAAGTATAATCACGTAAAATCTTTTTTTCTTGATCATTTTAATGGTCTCGTTCTTAACCAAGGGCAAGAGACTATTCAATAGATTCACCTTCTGTCATTCGTAAAAATAACTGTTCAAGTGTAGGATGTACCCTTTGTACTCCCTCCACTTTTACTCCCGCAATGACCATGGTTTTCACCATTTGTGATACGAGCTCCTCCGGCATCTCAGTAATGATCGCATTAGGTCCGAGATTTGCGATCAACGTGTCATCTAACATGGTTGTATCTCGCAGTCTCTTAATTTTCGGATGATTCGTTAACCAGCGAGCTCCCTCATCCAGTGGATTTAAGTTCCAAACCGTGATATTACTATGTTCTCCAATTAGTTCATCGACTTTACCTACCGTGAGCACTTCACCGTTATTAATAATAGCCACTCGGTCACACAGAAGCTGAATTTCACTAAGCAAATGACTGCTGACAAGAACGGCTAAACCTTCCTCAGCCAGTTTTTTAATAAAAGCCCTCAGTTCCTTGATCCCTTTGGGATCAAGACCATTCGTCGGTTCATCTAATATAAGTAGTTTTGGATTTCCTAGAAGCGCTTGAGCGATACCTAAGCGTTGGCGCATCCCCAAAGAGTATGTGCTCACTTTATCATGTATTCGCTGATCCAGTCCCACTGTCTTCGTAACATCATAAATCCGCTCCTCCGTAACGTCCGGAAGCATTCGTGCAAAATGTTCTAAATTCTCAAACCCTGTTAAATAATTATACATCTCGGGGTTTTCGACTATAGATCCTACATACCTCAGTGCTTGCTCAGGTTTTTGGTGGACAGGGTATCCACATACCTCCACAACCCCTTCTGTCGGTTTAATCAAATCAACAAGCATTCGGATGGTCGTTGTCTTACCCGCTCCATTTGGACCTAAAAACCCGAAGATTTCGCCAGCATGCACTTCAAAAGTAACATCTTTTATAATCCACTTACGCCCTATCTTTTTTTTCAGATGCTTTACAGATAATACGATTTCCTCTGACAGATATTCACTCATCGCCCATCTCCACCTTTTTTCCATGCCTGTCAGTGATGCCAAGCACCTCTACAATTCGTTCTGCCATCTCTTCATATCCCTGTGCATTCGGATGAAAATGGTCACTGGCAAGCAGCTGCGGCACATTGTTCTCAAACAGGTCAAATGTAGGCGCAAGCGCCATCTGATCATAGGTGCTTATCAGCTCAAGCACTTTACTGTTCCATGTGGTTACTACAGCATTCCCAACTTGTTTCAGATCTTTCAAATCATTAAAAGGATTATATAAACCAACATAAACAATCTTGGCATTAGGATTAATCTCCGCTATTTTTTTCAGCACGTTTTCGAGCGAATCGGAAGCTTTGGTTAAAAGCTCAAAGAGTGCAGCCGTGTCCGGGATATTGATATCTGCCGCTTGACCCGCCTGAGCACCTTGAAACAGATCATTTGCACCGATGGAGAGCAGAATAAGGTTAGATTGTTCGAGCGTATATTTCACCCCTGCTTCATCTAGCTCAGGAAGAAGTTTTTCCGCTGTAAGTCCGTTGATCGCTAAATTTGCTGTAACTCTAACTTCTTTTCCATCTTCTTTAAGCATACTGACAACCCGGCGAACAAACCCCTTTCCCTCATCATCTCCTGTCCCTTTGGCAAGCGAGTCACCAATAGCAGCAATTTTAATTTCTGTAGATTGTTCGATAGGGGAAGTGGTAGTTGTCTCTTTTTGTTCAGATATAAAATCAGTGTTACCTGAAGGGTTCACTATATCCTGAACGGCTATAATAAAGCCATAAATAAGTATGCATGTCACAATGATGGATACCGTACTTACAGTAATCCAAATTTTATTTGATGACTTCACAAAAACATTCCCTTCACGCTGTATTTACTTACAGTAACCATAAAACTTCCCGTCCTTATTTGCAAATCAATGCCCTCTCCTCTTTACTATCTGCCATTAAATGAAAAAAAAGACCTCCAACAATCGTGGAGATCTCAAAATAACTTCAAAATAGAATAGCACCTAAAAAAATATGGCATCTTGCATGTAAAGGTAAATCATAAGGTTATGATATTAGTCAAAGGTTAGAAATGTATTATTTTCCGACAAAAGCTTGCACCCAGTACCCGTTAACATATCCTACACCAATCAATGTAAAATTCTTATTCATGATATTTGCTTTGTGACCTGGGCTGTTCATCCAAGCTTTTACTACTTCTTCAGGTGTTTTTTGCCCTTTGGCAATGTTTTCACCCGCATATTTATAAGTGATACCAAACTTCTTCATCATATCAAATGGAGATCCATAAGTGGGAGACGTATGACTGAAATAGTTGTTATCATTCATGTCTTGGGCTTTGGCTACCGCCATTTTAGTAAGATTCGTGTGAATAACAAGCGGCTTGAGGCCAGCCTTTTCACGTTCTTTATTTACCAGTGACACGACTTCTTTTGCATAAGCAGATACAACAGACGAACTGCTTTGATCTTGACTTGTGCTGTTATTGCCCGTGCCACTGCTTGAATTGTTATTACCCGAACCTGATTGGGGTTTTTGTACGGTCCCTCCTATGTAACCATTCTGCTGCAGCCACTGCTGAATATATTTGCTATAACTTTGACCTTTTTGCGTAGATAGAGAATGAGCGGAAGCAAGTCCTGCTCCGGGAATCAACATTCCAGCTGCAAGAACAGCGGAAAGACTTCCTGCAATGATTGTTTTTTTAAGAACGTTCTTCTTCAAAATAATTCAACTCCTACTTTAATTATTACAATTTTGTAACTGTAATGATTAGGATTATATCAGCACTTTTTGAATTTGTTAACCCGTAAATAATGGAAATGGTTAAAAAGTCGTAACTTTTTGATAGAATAGCATCAGAATCGCTTTGTAATAAAAAACACAGAAAAATATTCCAAATTAAACGATGATATAACGAAATAGAAAAAACATAAAAAAACAACCTAATGGAAAAAGCCATTAGGTTGTTCATTATTTTTAAGTATGAATTCATTAAAAATGGAGTCTGTCTCGTATATATAGATTACAGCGACTTGCTGAACCGATACCCATGTTTGATAAAACCGATATGCTCGTAAAATGGATATGAGGATTTATGCTCATCCCGATTGCCTTCGATGATAAGCAGTTTCTCGCTTCCATGTTCACGTGCCCAACTCTCAGCCAACTCCAGTAGTCTACGCCCAATTCCTGCACCTCGGTGTGAATGACGGACGATAAGGGAAGTAATTTGTGTTGCTTGATTACGACTTGCATGAGATTGGATACACTGCAATCCTAGTAAACCAACGACTACCTTATCTACTTCCGCTACCAACATACAAGCTTTCTCGCTCGTTTGACTCATCTGAATGCGTTCCCTCATAACTCCAGGGGTAGCTGGATATCTGACCTCATGCATCAGACTCGTTACCGCATCCACATCGTGCAGTTCGCATGCTCGAATCGTCAGTACTGGGGCCTCTACATTACTTAACATGGTTAACCTCCACTTTCAACATATTTGCGGCTTGTTTTGCCGTATCTCGTGCTCTCTCTACATCGGGTGATGCACTTAATGCTACTGCCATTCTTCTTCCTACTTTAGTCTCAGGTTTTCCAAACAAACGGACCTGAGTTCTTGGTAAAGATAGTGCTTCAGACACGCCAAGAATTTTGTAGGATGATGTCTCTAAATCTGCTTTTAGTGTAGCAGAAGCTCCGGGTGTTAACAACTCCACACCGGTAACTGGAAAACCAAGTATTGCCCTTACATGGAGTGCAAATTCAGATAGGTCCTGCGTAACCATGGTTACCATTCCGGTATCATGAGGACGCGGAGAAACTTCACTAAATACAACTCCATCCTTCGTTAGAAAAAGTTCAACCCCAAATAAACCGTAACCCCCAAGTTTATCTGTAATCCTCTTAGCGATTTCTTTTGCTTCATTCAGCTGCTCTTCGCTCATCGGATGCGGTTGCCAAGATTCTATATAATCCCCATCTTTTTGGATATGTCCAATAGGTGGGCAAAATACCGTGCCAGATACAGAACGGACAGTCAGCAGGGTAATTTCACTTTCAAATTCAACAAATGCTTCGACAATGACTCGAGTCGATTTTGCTCTAGCACCCTCCAAGGCAGCATTCCAACTAGATTCAGCATCCTCATAGGTACGGCATACACTTTGACCTTTACCTGAAGAGCTCATCAGCGGTTTTACCACACATGGAGTTCCCAGTTCACGAACTGCGGCTTGCAGTGTTTCCAGACTATCAGCAAATCGATAAGCAGCAGTAGTAATACCAAGTTCCTCTGCTGCCAGGCGCCGGATTCCTTCCCGGTCCATCGTCAGTTTTGTTGCTCTAGCGGTTGGAACTACACGAAATCCTTCTTCTTCAAGCTGAATTAGTGCATCGGTTGCAATTGCTTCAATCTCAGGAACGATTACGTCGGGTTGCTCTTTCCGGACGATCTCTTGTAACAATTCTGCATCGAGCATATTAATACAGTATGACCTATGGGCGATTTGCATCGCAGGAGCATTATCGTAGCGATCAACTGCTATGGTCTCCACACCAAGTCTTTGGGCTTCGATAATGACTTCTTTTCCTAACTCTCCGCTGCCAAGCAGCAGCAACTTTTTGGCTTCAGCCGAAAAAGGAGCACCCCACATTCTCTCCCATCCCCCTATGTGAGAAATCTATTACATTTCTCTATTTTCAGGGTTATTGCGGCAGAATGCAAGAGTGCTCGACTTTTTTCTTGTGAATATTACATGGATTTTCGTTTTCTGACGATCAAAATTTACAAAAATCTGAATTGTGCTTCAATCAATCCATTATAAATTCCTTTTTGTTGGATTAGCTGTTGATGATTTCCTTGTTCTTTAATTTCACCATGATCCAGCACAATAATATTATCTGCATTCCGGATTGTCGAAAGACGGTGAGCGACCATAAAGGAAGTTCTTCCTTTTAGAAGCACTTTCAGTGCTTCTTGTATTTTTAGTTCTGTCTCTGTATCAATACTCGCGGTTGCTTCATCAAGGATTAAGATCCTCGGATCTGCCAGCAAGGCTCTCGCAAAGGACAGCAGCTGACGTTGGCCCATGGATAATACATTTCCCCGCTCTTCCACTTCTGTATCATATCCGCCGGGAAGTTTCACAATAAATTCATGAGCATTAACCGCTTTTGCAGCTGCCTCTACCTCTTCATCGGTCGCATCCAGGCGCCCGAACCTAATATTATCCCGAATGGTACCGGAGAAGATAAAGGTATCCTGAAGCACAATACCAATTTGACTTCGCAGACTGCGAATCGTCACATCCCTGATATCATAACCATCAATCGTCAGCTTGCCATCTGTTACATCGTAAAATCTGCTAAGCAGATTAATAATCGTACTTTTACCGGAACCAGTATGGCCAACGAGTGCAATGGACTGCCCTGCTTTGACGTCAAGATCAATTCCTTTGAGCGCCTGACGTCCTTTTTCATATTCAAAAACAATATGCTCGAATGTAATATCGCCTTTGATTGGAGGAATTGGAACTGCATTTGGCTTATCCGCAATACCAGGTTCTTCATCCATAAATTCAAAGATACGTTCTGAAGATGCCATCGCGACAAGAAGCTGATTATACATCTGGCCTAACCGGTTAATCGGATCCCAAAAGTTTCCGACATAGTTAGCAAAAGCGACCAGAAGACCAATACTAAGTTCACCCGATTGGATAAGAAACGCTCCGTACCAGAATAAGATTAAGGAGCCTACCCCGCCTGTTATTTCAATCAGCGGTCCAAAGGACTGGTTCATTGTCGAAGCTTTATTCCAAGATTTACGGCTCGTTGCATTCATTTGGTCAAAGAACTTCATGTTCTCTTCTTCTTGTGTATAAGCTTGAGTCACACGAATCCCCTGAATGGATTCATTAAGATGTGAATTAATTCGTGAATTTTTCATACGTACATCTTGCCATGCGCGGCGGATTCGAACTCTCAGTTTCGTCGATATTAGGAACATGACCGGCACGGTTAGAATCACGGCGAGCCCCAGTTTCCAGTTAATAAAGAGTAAAATGATCATAATTCCAACGAGCTGAACGCAGTCAATCATCAGGTTAACAACCCCGTTGGTGAACAAATCTTGCAAGGAGTTGATATCGTTGGTGATCCGAACCATTACGGAACCAGCTGGTCTTTTATCAAAAAAGGAAAATGATAATTTCTGTATATGTTTAAATAAATCCGTTCTAAGGTCGTAAATAACCCGTTGTCCTATGATATTCGTATATTTAATTCGGTAAGTAGCTGCTGCCCACTGAATAATATATAGAAGCAAAATCCCCCCTGCAATAAAGTATAGCAGCTTGAGACTCGGTGACCCTTCAGCCGGTGCAATCGCTTTATCGATGGCAAGACTCGTCAGGTACGGCACGGTCAATTTTGTAATGGTTCCAAGGATCATCATAACTATAACGATCGGCAGTAACTGTTTTGCATAAGGTTTCATATACGAGAACAACCGAGTGAACTCGCCCCAGTTAAACGGCTTCTCGATTATCTCATCATCTTGATAGACAAATCGTTCTTGGTTTTTATTTTCCTTTGCTCTTGGAATCTTCTTGCTTTCTGCTGCTGTATCTGCACTCATGAGTTCACCTGCTTTCCGGGTGCCTGCTGCTCACGAGCGATATGATCCGCATACTGAATATGATAGACATCTTGGTATTGACCAGGAACTCTAATCAGTTCGTCATGCGTTCCTCGTTGAACTACGTGACCTTCATTCAGCACCAATATTTCATCCGCATGTCGTAATGAAGAAATTCGATGGGCAATAATAAATGTTGTTCTTCCTCGCATCACTTCCTGGAATCCTGACTGGATTTCATGTTCTGTCTCCATATCAACCGCACTTGTCGCATCATCAAGAATGAGGATTTTGGGATTCTTAAGCAGTGCCCTCGCGATCGCAATTCTTTGCTTCTGACCGCCGGATAAGCCCATTCCCCGCTCACCAACAATCGTGTCGTAGCCAAGTGGCATCTCCATAATGAAATCATGAGCTTTAGCAAGTTTAGAAGCGCGAATGATCTCTTCCATAGACACGTCTTTTAAACCATAAGAAATATTATTACGAATACTGGATGAAAACAGGAACGTCTCTTGGAATACGGCCGCTATTTGGCTGCGTAAACTTCGAATGTTGATATCCTTAATCTCCATGCCGTCAATCTTGATGGAACCTGAATTAATATTATAGGCGCGCATTAACAGCTGAATAATCGTGGATTTACCCGATCCTGTCCCTCCCAGAAAACCAATAACCGTTCCCGGTGGTGCATCCAGATTAATATCTGTAACAGCAGCTATTTTGTTTCCGTAAGCAAAGGTCACATGCTCAAAAGAGACATGCCCCTTCACCTGCTCGGGCGCAAGAACAATAGAATCCTCTGTATCCTGAACATCAATAGGCTGATTAAGTAACTCCAGTACACGTTCACCGGAGGCTTTGGACTGTGTATAGTTATTGATATGGAAGCCAATATTCCACATTGGTCCGATTATGTACCAAATTAAACTAAAGAAAGCAACAAGTTCGCCTAATGATAATTCTTCTTGTATGACTAATCTGCCGCCAACAACAAGAAGTAAGATGACACTCATGGAAGCCAGAAGTTCCATAATAGGGAAAAACTTAGCCCATAATGAAGAAGCAAAAATCTGATTCGTCTTGTAGCGTTCATTCCGTATGGAGAACTTATCTACCTCATGCGGCTCACGAGCAAACGATTTAACGGTACGCACTCCTGTCACGTTTTCTTGAACCGCGGTGGTAAGTGAACTCATTGCGAGCCGCATCTCCTGGAAAGCAGGGTGTATTTGTGTTTCAAATTTTAGAGCAACCATCACAAGAATCGGCATGAAGATCATTGTGATTAAGGTCAGCTGCCAATTAATGGAGAACATCATAATCGACCCAAACAGAACCATGAGAACCATATTTAAAATCTGGGCAAAACCAAACCCGATAAAGTTACGAATGGCTTCGAGATCACCGGTTAGCCGTGACATCAGATCCCCTGTCTTAGCCGTATCATAATAACGGAAAGACAAAAACTGTAGTTTTTCGTAACATGCATTACGTAAACGATAAGCAAGATAGTTACCAAGCCTAGCGCCAAAAAAGCCGTGCAAGAACTGCAATGATGACTTTAAGATGACCACTCCGAGTACGGTTAGGGCAAGCATGGGAACGCCTTCAAAATTACGAGGCGTTATCATATCATCAATGAGTACCCTCAGTAGATTCGGGTATATAAGCCCGAGTGCAGTCGCTAAGGCCAAGCAAAGTATTGATAAAAACAACAAAATACGTTTGGACCAGAAGAAGCTCTGCAGCTGCCTGAGAACATCCATGTTTCTCCTCCTTCAAAATATTTACTTTTTTACGAACATTAATGAAGTTTATCACCGCATTACCAACCCGGCAAAGCGAGAATCAAATCATATTTCGCCTTCTTTTCGTTTGATTGGGCATTAACAGGAATTAATCACCATCTCTCAATTAAATGGTCAGCAATCCTCCCCTATTCAGGGTCATAGGCGCAAAAAAACACCCCCGCTGCGAAAAAAGCTTTGGAAGGGTGTTTTCTGTACTCTTAAATATGTGATTCCTGTTCGAGTGAAGATAATTTTTGAGCAAGCAGGACTAACTTTTCTGAATCATCTGCTAAATCCAGCGCTGCAACTAGTCCAGTAATATTCTCTTTCCACTGCTCACTGAGATCAAGAGAAACCTCATGAAACGATGTCCGAATAAGTGATTGATAGTAGTCTTTAAGCAGTGACTCATTCCCCAGTAACTGTTTACTAATGAATTGTTTTAGCTCTGGCTCAAGGACTTGCTGCATTTCTTTTCTACCATTGCCTTCAAAAAAGGATTTTGGGTTTTTGAAGTATTTCCAAAACAGTTTGAATTCTATCCTCTCCTGTTCTCCCCCAGGCCGTAGAGACGGCGTTTCCCATTCCTTTGATAAACGGACCGAGAGTGTGATGCCTGGTGTAAGCGAACTGAGCTCTTCAGCCATTTCCTCTGCAGCGAAAGTCACCAGCTGTTTTCCTTTGTTCTCTAACCTTATGGAAGTTGCAAGGAGCTCTTGCTGCATTTCAAGATTCAGCATTCGAAGCAGTTCCCGGCCGGATGAGATAAATATGGATTTCAGGTCACCTGCGTCTTCTCGAAGTACAGAGGGGTGAAAGGCTTCGGACATAAACTCTGAAATGCGGTAACCAATACGCTGACCTGTATGGAAAATTAATTCCTGAGTTTCCTGCGCGATCTCGTGGTCTTTTGACTGATTTGATAGCCGCTGAAGAAGCTGCTCCCCCTGTGCAAGTGCCTTTTCTAGTTCTTCTTTACGGCGCTCTCTGACTTCTGCTCCCTGATGCGCATCTTGCACCCACTGTTCTACTCTTTTGCGGGCAATGTGTATCTCTTTATTTGCTTCAAATAAGGCAATATCTAGTAACTCTTCTCCGGCAAATGTGCTGAATGCTTGTTCAAATTCTGTAAAACCTGACTCAGCGAGCTTGTCTTCATTCCCCGCTTGTTTAGCATCCAAAGCTTGCAGACTAGAAACAGCATATAGGTGGGGAGACCGTACCCCATTTTGTTTCAGTTTCTCACTGACATGCTCTTTAACTAGTTCTAATTCTTCGGAAGAAGCTGCAAGATCGGCGGCATTGATCACAAAAAACATATTATCAAGGGACTTCGTGTCTTTAACCCGGCCCAGTTGATTCAGGAACTGCCTGTCACCCTGAGAGAAAGCATGGTTGTAATACGTTACAAACACGAGAGCATCTGCATTCTTCATATAGTTAAATGTAACTCCGGTATGCCTTGCATTAATGGAGTCTGCTCCCGGTGTATCTACGATAATGATTCCTTGATTGGTTAGATTACAGCTATAATACAAATCAATGGACTCTACGAAACATGATTTCGATTCTTCAGCAACATAAGCACGGTATTCTTCCATATTCACTATAAAAGATCGTCCCAGCTTGGACAAAGCATCATCATATCCACTGGCAGCTGCCTTCAAAAAACTATAATGCGGGCGGCCCGCCGGATGTACTTGCTGCGGAGTTACCGCACTCACGGCTGACCTCCATGTCTTCTCTTCTGGAACACCAAGTCCCAGCAGATTAAAAGAAAACGTCAGATCTGCCCAGATGCTGGCTTGGGATTTCATCGTCACTTGTGCTGTCCGGTGCGTCATGCCCTCTGGGGGCGCCATAATCCGGTTTATCGCTGCCGTGGTTGGATGCGGTGAGACCGGGAGTACTGCCTCGCCAAGCAAAGCACTCGCAAATGATGATTTGCCGGCGCTAAATGCACCAAACAGAGCTAAAGTGAATGTTCCCTTATCAAAAGATGCCGCGCGTGTATTCAGCCCACGTACTGCTGAGTTCATAGCGGAATAAGGGGCTAGATGAGCTGCGGCCTCGCGTAATCTAGCTGCAGCCGCAGATAAACGCTCATACCTGCGAGCAGCAAGTGCCGGTCGCTCTTTGCGCATAGTCAGGGAACCCGCCTGCACGGAGGCCGTAACATTACGATCTACACCAGTTTCCGTTAGATCTGCTGCTTGTTCCACCGGAACAGTCCTATGAGTGACCTCTG
This sequence comes from Paenibacillus polygoni, assembly GCF_030263935.1. Classification (NCBI taxonomy): domain Bacteria; kingdom Bacillati; phylum Bacillota; class Bacilli; order Caryophanales; family Paenibacillaceae; genus Paenibacillus; species Paenibacillus polygoni. Next base: position 3,335,373 of record NZ_CP127162.1, read on the forward strand.
GTAATTGATCCGAGCTCCATGTTGTCACTTCCGGGAGCATCATACGCACTGCTGCAGCCGTATCCAGAATATCCTGCTCCAGCTGGGATAACTGATCAGCAGCCTTATTTTTCACATCCAGCTGTTTTCTTTGTTCCTCTAAAGCCACAAGGAGGGGTACATTTTTCTCAGCCAGTTCATGAAGCAGATCATCTGCCAATGCAAGAGCGGATCTCCGGTAGGATGCAATGAGGTCTGCCCGCAGATCTTTACAATAATTAAGTACATATTCCCCCGTGATCTGCGTATCAGGCGCTTGGCGTTTCGTAATCAATTCTATCTCGGGAGTGTACAGATTCGCTTCTAGCTTCTCGTTCCACTCTTCTTTCCAGAGTCCATGAGACTGCCCGAGCTCTCTTAACAGGCTCCGAAGATGGAAGGCAATTTGTCCATCTGCTTGTCTCGAAAATAGATTCCAAAATTGCTGCAGACGCGCCTCTTTTTCTTGCTCCGTCTTCCCTGAACTAAATAAAAAACCAACTTTAAACCCTGGGCGCCGGCTTTCTAGATAACTCTCGGCAGCTGACCTCACGTCTGCGGGTGTGATATTGGCTGAAGACAGCAACTGATCTGTCTCCGTTCGAAATTGTTTTCTTTCTTCCGCTGTCATTTCCCTTATCTGTGCAATCTCTTGATTAAAGCGTGCAGTCTCTGAAGCCAGTCTTGCCGCCTCTTCTTCTCCTCCAAGCTCACTTCGTATCTGTTCTTTCCTAGTTTCATGCTTGACTTCCCAGTTCTTGATGAATTCTTCTCCGACATGACGTGCTGACGAGGCAATACTATGCTGAATAAGATCTGACCTAAGCTCTGGAATGGTTTTAACCAGCTCAACTAGCTCATTCCACTGATTATATGGATGATCTTTTTGTTTCAACGTCGTAAATAAGAGACCCGCATAGGTGACTTCCCACGCAGCAAACACATCCTCTACCGCACTCCGGTACGCTGAGAAGCTAAGCTCTTGTTCACGATGTTTATCAATCTGCGTCACAACTAGATAAAGGGGCTTACCCCAATCGGACAAGCTTTTTGCAAAAGATAAATTATTCTCCGATTGCACATGGTTATAATCCATCACATAGAAAACAGCATCTGCCAGATGTAAAGCTGAATCCGTTGCTTTCTTGTGAGCATCGTCGGTCGAGTCTACACCAGGTGTATCCAGTAAAGCAGCATGCTCTTGCAAAAGGGGGACCTCATCCCACACCTCAATATAAGAGTACTGTTCACCATTCTTACAATACTCATCTAATTCTTCAGGCATTGCTACGATAGGATTCCTTTCCTCGGAAGAGATTTGTCCTCCCCCTTCTTGGAACGTTTGATATATTTTAGCTAACTTTGGTCCATTACGAATAGCCACTATATTGGCGCTCGTAGGTACAGGACTTGCTGGGAGTACTTTTTTTCCACATAGACTATTAATCAAGCTTGATTTACCTGCTGAAAAATGACCGCAAAAAGCAATCGTCACCTCATCTACGGATGCTTTCTGAAGTAAATCTTCCATGGCAGATGATGCTGTCTTGTCTTCGTGCTGAATAAAAAACTGTTGCAGTTCTTGTAAACGCTCTCGCATTTCTTCATTCTGTCTGCTCCTGTGTGTCAGCATGTCCTAGTCAGGCTCCTTCTCAACTATTCTTTTCAACCAAATATGTACATTTTATCACTCAGAACTGGAGATTTGAACCTAATTTCGCAAAATCTTTCCGAATAAAAATAAAACCGACTCCCTCGCTCGATAAGAAAGATCACTTTCTTATCGAGACGTGGGACTCGGTTGATTCGCTGAATCATCCGCTTTAATCGAATACTCAGCTAATTTGATTGGGTTTTAGACATTCATTATTGAACTGCATTCTCAAGCGTAGGAAGCAAGATTTCGAATACTTGTCCATGCTGCAGAATGGTGATATTTCTAAGCTTATCTTTCATTACAACCACTTCAGTTTTTTGAGACATACGCTCAAGATAATGCTCAGGAACATCGCCGGAATGACTTACTGTAATTCCTTCGATTTCTTTTTCCTCATTTTCACTCATTTCAGTTGTCACTACTTCTTCAAAAATATCAGAAAAAGCGTCAAATTTGTCGGTGTACACGGAAATGCATTTCATTTTTCTCATCCTCTACTATTCGTTTACTATTTTCTTTAGGTTAAAGCAGATGATCCTCGTTCCTTATCTTTCCTGATTTGGGACGTTTTCATACGCTTCTTCCCTTCACGACAGACGTCCAGAAGCGGACAGACCTGACATTTAGGTGACTGTGCCTTACAATGATATCGGCCAAAAAAGATGAGTCTGTGATGGGTGATCGTCCATTCATCCATGGGTACTCTTTTCATGAGCTTTTTCTCCACTTCAAGAACGGAATCTTTCCATCCTGCAAGGCCCAATCGTTTTGATACACGCTCTACGTGGGTATCCACTGCAATTGCTGGAACTCCAAAAGCATTGGAGACTACCACATTTGCCGTTTTCCGCCCCACTCCTGGTAATTGGACCAGGCGATCATGTTCACTTGGCACTTCTCCTTCATACTGCTCTATCAAAATACGGCACATATTCTGTATATGCTTCGCCTTGTTGCGATACAAACCGATTCTTCTGATATCTTGTTCCAATTCTTCTAAAGGAACAGCAATATAATCTTCAGGAGTTTTATATTTTTGGAACAGGTCCACTGTCACTTTATTTACCGTTTCATCGGTACACTGTGCAGACAACAAGACCGCAATGGTAAGTTCAAATGCGTTGCTGTGCTTTAGTTCACAATGTGCATCGGGAAACATGTTTGCGATCGTATCAAGAATGTGACGTACAGTCGCTGCATTCATTGATGAGCTTACCTCCTACAAAAAAAACGTCTTGATACGGCTAGTCCGTATCAAGACGGTCATTCTTCTTACTGCTTAAAGAAATGACTACGGTTTGGAAATCTCAACTACTACGTTATTGAGCAGATACAATACAATATTATCATTATCTTTGAGAGATTGCACGCTCAAAGTATGATCACCTTGATGAATGTAAACATTCGGTGACAATTGAAAGCGATAATTAGTGTCTGTCGTAGAAGTACGTTTCACTTGTAGTTCATTGGAAGAAGCACTATATGTCCAAAATGATTTGGATACAGGTGAAAGCACATGAAAAACGGGTGTACCATCTGCATCTTGGGTCAAGATGACGTGATCGGCTGCAGTAAGCGAACTAAGCGTGGTAGACGTACTGCCATTCTTAACTACTTTCACTTTATTCGTATTCACAGATTCACTAGAACCCGTAGCCGTCTTATAAGTTACTGTATTTCCACTGATGTTGCTAATCTCGCCCCATGTTTGTTTTACAACTTGGATAGACTGCGGCGTATTTCCATCAAAAGATACATTGATAAGCGAACCTAGCTTTAGATCAGCTGGTTTTAACGCTGCTCCATTATCACCGGTAATGGTTAGTTTGTCTACATAAATCTGGCTTGTAGCTCCATCTTTTTTCACTTCAGCACGGTAGGTAGACAAATTCAGGGATTGCAGTTCAAATTGCACAGCGGATTTCACATAAATCTTACTAATAACGTCCTGATTTGCGCCTAACATCGCTGTAATCTGATCGCCTGCTTTTACATCAGACAAGGAAGCACTGCTCTTTCCATATAACTCAACAGAAGGAGTTGTTTGATAAGGCAAAGTGATGCTTTCCCCATTCGTCTGAAGCAGTTTCACGTTCTTCGCGCTTGTACTCAGCTCCGTAACTGTTCCTTCATACTTGTAAATGATCGACAATGACAAAGCGCGTGTCCCGATTGTATTCAGGTTCACTTTACGACCCTCTGTCAGATAAGGTTCAATACCAGTAAGCGTTGGAGACGTTGTATTGTACTCAAGTTTTGTTTTTTCATCCAGTGTAAACACCTGAGGTTTCTTGTTCGCATCAAGTACGGTAAGTAGTTTCGTTTTATTGTTGTAGGAAACAACCGTAGCCAAGTTCACTCGTTCCATCTGGCGATTGAGCACTTCAATTTTAGTAACCTCTTCATTACTATTCAATGTGATTTCTACCACATCACCTGATGTTCCATCTGCCAGCAGATCACTGATAATCGGCTGCTCAATTCCACTGATAACAATCTGAGGATTTGAAGCTAGAATCTTCACTTCTAGTGAGCCGCCATCTCTCATATAGGTAACCGTGGAATGATTCGCACCAAGCTCATACAGAGTACCACGCACCGTACGTTCTACACCTGCTGTAATTTCAATCGATTGAGCGATACTATCTTTAATTGTATATTTCACTGCGGTTCCGATCTTCAACTCAGATAGAGCTACGATCTCATTTTGATACCTAATCACACTGATTCCATCTTGAATTTTGAGCACATCGGTTGTTCCAGAGTCGTTCACCACGGTAACTGTTTTTGATGTGGAATCCACTGATTGAACTTTACCCGTAGCTGTCTTATTTACCACACCTGATTTCACACGAACAGCAACTGGATTTTTTTGTGCAGTAAACGTTTCTCTCTGAATCTCTATAACGCTTCCCGCAGTTAAGTCTGCGGCTTTAACTACATTTTCATTTTGATCGTAAAATACCGTTTTATCTGTGAAAGTATATTCTTGATACGTATCTCCGGCAAATAACCATAGTTTGTTACCAGACAGACGTTCAAAGCTGCCTTCTACGGATTCCGTCTTTGGTGTATTATCTAAGCTCTCTACATAAGTTGCTGTTTGGTTTTTACCGGCTACCATGACTTCGCTGTATAATGCAATGTCAGCCGCATTAATCCTCAGCTCAGAAGTACTCGTAAAGAAAGGCGTATTTGCATCTCTTGTGTATGTTACATATGTACTGCCGGTGTACAAGGTTATTTTGCTGTCTGTCAGTTCGGTTATGTATCCCTTGTGTTGTCCTGCATAAGAATAATCTTTGTAGCCTCCGCCCCGACTAAAGAACGTCGCTAACTGAGCACGAGTTACATTACCCGTTGGATTGAATTTATTTCCTGATATTCCCTGGGCAATATTCAAATCAACCGCTACACTTACGTAGCCTTTCAAACCATTTGATATTTTGTCGTTATCCGCAAAATTGGTAGGCGCATTTCCTGCTGCCTTCGCTTGTGCTTCTTTATCGATGGCTCTAATTAATAACTTCGTAATCCATTCACGAGAAGCTTTTTTCTCCCCCCATGTCCCTTTTTCAATCTTTGCATTAGCTTCTTCCTTCTCATTAACTAGACCAAGGTCAAATGCTAAGGAAACATAAGATTTAAAATAATTGCTTGTAGAAATACCTGTGGGAAGTTTTGCTTTATCAGCGGCAGGAAGCTCTGATTCTTTATTCACAAATCGAATGGCCATTGTAATCGCTTCTTGCTGAGTTACTGCATCACCCGGTCTAAACAATCCGTTGTTACCCAGAAGAATATTCTGTGATGCTAACTTGTAAATATGTTTTTCTGCCCAATACCCGCTTTTTACATCACTGAACATACCTGTTGCCGCTTTCACCGTAACAGAAACGGGAGCTGTTTCAGCTCCCGCTACTCCTGCGTAGGCACTAAGCGCCATCAGGCTGGCGAGCATGGCAGATACCATTTTTTTAGAAGGAATGGAATTGATATTGCTAGTTTTGAAAGTCAAAGTAATTTCTCCTCTCTTATGTGCACATCAAATCTTTTGCCATGTCGGCAGCCGAACAAACGATTGTCCTGCTCCCTATTCTTTTGTCATGGGGTGTTCAAGTTCAACATGTCCCATCAAACTTTCTTTCTGTTCACCATCGACGAGCAGTTCAAGGGAGGTAACCTCTTCAAACTGGAAGAAGGTTTGTTTAAGTGCATCAAGTGCAAATTGTTCTCCGCCTGAACCGAGATTAGCCGTTGCTGGTATTTTAAGGTCAAGGGTAATCTTTCCGCCATCTACTTCGAGTTTATTTATGGTAATCTCTTCGGACCAAAGAGGAATGAATTCCTCACGATCACTCTTCTGTAGTGCTTTGAAAGCCGACTCATATTTACTCCAGTCTGTTTTAAAGGTGATTTCCCCTTTTGTTTCTTCTAATTCCAACTGTTCGGGATCTGTGTAAAAGAGTTTGATTGTTTCTTGCTTGGTCTCTTCCGAAGGAGCTATTGCCCCGCCGTTCGCTTGTCCCTCCGCTGAACCACCAGTAACAGGAGTACCCTCTGTATCCCCGTTTATCACATCATCATTCGGTTCTTCTGTATCAACGGGATCTTCTGCCGGTTGTAAATCATCTGCTGGGACATCTGTATCTTCTATACCGCTGCCTTGCTGCCCGGATGGAGCTAACGGAGGTTTGTCGGCTCCACAAGCCGTTACTACCAAGAGCATTGCTGCAAGAAGAGTGATCATCCACCACTTTTTATTGTTCATAAGTCAAATCCCCCTTCACTTCTTTTATTTCACATTTAAGTATTCCTTCATGCCTTTGACAACACCTTCAGCAACTCGGTTCTGGAATGTTTCATTAAAGAGTGCAGCTTCGTCATTCTTGTTGGATAGGAATCCAACCTCTAGCAAAATAGCAGGCATGGTTGTATCACGGATAACTGCAAAGTTTCCTGTTTTTACGCCGCGGTCTTTCAGTCCTGCTGCCTGTACCATATATTTGTGGACAGTGCTTGCAAGAGACTTACTGTTTGTACGATTGTAATAGGTTTCAGAACCCGTCGCAGCAGCCGGTCCGCTATTCGCATGAATAGATAAGAAAAGGTCTGCTTTCGCTTTATTCGCTAGACTTACACGTTCAGATAGTTTGAGGAAATTATCATCATCCCGCGTCATAATAACGTTAATAGCCGACTCTTTTTTCAATAGTTGTTGAATTTTCAGTGCAAGGGATAGATTAAAATCCTTTTCTCTCTTGCCTGTTACCCCAATAGCACCTGGATCTTGATCCCCATGACCCGCATCAATGACCACCGTTTTCTTCACCGTTGGAGTCGGCGTTGTTTCTCCTCCGCTTGTGTTAAACGTTACGGTAATGAGACCTGCTGAGGTTGTTGAAAGCTTGTACGTCATGGCTTTGCTCAGATCCACTACGACACGAATGGTCGATGGACTTTCACTAAAGAGGGCGTACCTTACTTTTTCCACACCTGGATAGCCATCCACAATGATCTGCCCTGCTGTACTTTTTGTCAGATCGAGCGCCTGCGTCCCTTCAAAAAGACTGCTGAATTCCGAATGAGGAATATCAACGACAACCCGGTTCGGTGAAGTCATTGCGAAGGCAGAAGGTACAGCTCCTCCGCTGGTTGCGATCATAAGTTTACTGTCTGAGAAGCTGATCCCATTCACCTGAGTTAAATCGGATTCACTGCCTGCAGCAGGCGGCTGAATGGTTTCACCGCCAGATCCGCTATTTTGAGATTCAAGATAAACGGACTTCGTTTGGTTGTTCCAACTTACTTTCATTCCCATTGCCTCTGCAATAAAACGAATCGGAACAAGCGTCGTTCCTTTTTTAATTATCGGAGCAGTATCAAGACTAATATTGGAACCGTCAACGGTGGCAGTTTTTTTCCCTACTACCATTTTTATTACTTTTTTATCTTGAATTATAGTAACCGTCTTCGTCTTCTGTTCCCAACCGACGCTGTATCCTAGTTTTTCTGAGACGACACGAATAGGTATCATGACTTTGTTACTGATGAGCTCAGCACTTGCACCAGAAGATAAGCTTACCTGACTACCATCGAGATAAATCTTGATGTTGGCGGCTGCTTGTCCATATCCAGGAAATAACCATACAAAACAGAGCAACGCGACCAAAATTTTTAACTTTTTCATCCTTCACCCTTCCAATTCTGTATTATTTCGCTCTAGTAAACTTTTGCTAATAAATTAGCTAAATTTACTAATAACTTAATAATAGACGAGAGAAAAGTGTGAAAGTTGCGGATTATTACCTCTTTTTTTGAAATTTTTAGAGGAATCATCCGGTCTTATTGTAACATTTTAGCATATTTCTTAACATTTTCCGATAGATTATTGAAATTGATTCAATAGAATCAAAAACATAATAACTTCCGTATGAAATTGATTCCGTTCACAAAAAAAAGATTTGAGGATCACAAGGACCTTCAAATCTTTTATCTGTTATGAATTTTAGCCGAACAAAATGGAAGAGTGCTTGTTTTCATACTCCGAAATGGCATCTGCATGCTGTAAAGTCAAACCGATATCATCAAGCCCTTGCAGAAGGAACTGTCTGCGGTGCTCGTCAAGGTCAAAATGAATCTCTAGACCGTAAGCATCCGTAATCGTTTTATTCGTAAGATCAATGTTCAACTGATAGCCATCATGCTGACTTGTACGCTGAAATAGATCTTCGACTTGTTCTTCAGATAATTTGATCGGAAGAATTCCATTTTTGAAACAGTTATTATAGAAGATATCGGCAAAAGAAGGGGCAATGACACAGCGAAATCCAAAGTCCATAATAGCCCATGGCGCATGTTCACGAGAAGAACCACATCCAAAGTTAGCTCGGGAAAGGAGTACTGATGCTCCTTTATATTCCGGCTGATTCAATGAAAATGAAGTGATCTCATTGCCTTCTTGGTCAAATCTCCATTCGTAAAAAAGAAATTGTCCAAATCCTGTACGCTCAATTCGTTTCAAAAACTGTTTTGGGATAATCGCATCTGTATCCACGTTTACCCGGTCAACGGGTGCTACAATACCTGTTAATTTAGTAAAAGCCTCCATGTTAATAGCTCCTCTCCGCGTTAGTTCGCAACTTCTGATTTCAGTTTCCAATCCCTAACATCTACAAAACGTCCTTTAATCGCTGCTGCTGCTGCCATTGCTGGCGATACCAAATGAGTCCGTCCGCCTCGGCCTTGACGACCTTCAAAGTTACGGTTAGATGTGGAAGCACACCGTTGTCCTGGTTGAAGCACATCTGGATTCATAGCAAGACACATACTGCATCCCGCTTCACGCCATTCAAAACCAGCCTCTATAAATACTTTATCCAGCCCTTCTTCTTCCGCCTGGATTTTCACTCGGCCTGAACCTGGTACAACAATGGCAGTTACACGATCAGATACTTTGTATCCTTTTGCGATTTCGGCCGCTGCCCGAAGGTCTTCAATACGGCCATTTGTACAAGATCCAATAAATACATAATCAATCTCAATATCAGCCATCGGAGTTCCTGGGATAAGTCCCATATATTCAATTGCTTTTTCAGCAGCTTTACGTTCGTTTTCCGTCGGAAGTTCAGCTGGAACCGGAACACACGAAGAAATATCAGTTCCCATACCAGGACTTGTTCCCCAGGTTACTTGTGGAATCAGAGACTCTACATCAAACTCCAGAACGGTATCAAATTCTGCTCCTTCGTCTGTTGTAAGTTCATCCCATCTAAGTTTTGCAGCTTCAAAATCAGTGTCTTTCGGTACATACTGACGACCTTTAAGATATTGATAAGTCGTTTCGTCTGGAGCGATCATTCCTGCTCTTGCTCCGCCTTCAATCGACATATTACATACCGTCATACGTTCTTCCATGCTGAGGGAGCGAATCGCTTCTCCTGTATACTCGATAACATACCCAGTAGCAAAATCAGTACCGTACTTAGCGATAACACCAAGAATCATATCTTTAGCCGTTACGCCCGGTTTACGCTGGCCGACAAAGCGAACTTCCATGGTCTTTGCTTTGGCTTGCTGTAAACATTGAGTAGCGAGTACGTGTTCTACTTCACTCGTTCCAATACCAAAGGCAAGTGCACCAAAGGCACCATGTGTGGAAGTGTGGCTGTCACCGCATACGATTGTTTTTCCAGGATGAGTTAAACCGAGTTCTGGGCCCATTACGTGAACGACCCCTTGATCAAGGGTATCTAGGTCATACAGCTTTACCCCAAATTCCCGACAGTTTGCAGAAAGGGTATCAATCTGCTGTTTTGAGATCGGATCCGTAATATTATAACGATCTTTCGTCGGTACGTTATGGTCCATCGTAGCAAAAGTAAGCTCGGGGCGGCGAACCTTGCGTCCGCTGAGACGCAGACCCTCAAATGCCTGCGGAGAGGTAACTTCATGAACGAGGTGCAAATCAATATAGAGAATGCTTGGCTTTCCTTCTTCTTGCGTAATCACATGATTATCCCAAATCTTTTCGAACATCGTCTTTTTGCTCATTATATTCACCTCAGCTAAATTTTCGTTCTCAATTTAGAAGGACATCGCATGTCGCATCTATTAATGAACTCAATATAGCATGAGAGTTACATATTGTTCCAAGATATAAAAACTATAGAACTGATAGGATTACCCTATAGACTATTTCGTGATGCCATGTACAAATTCCATAGGTTAAGTGATAAGTGCCTCTTATAGAACCATCACTTAACCTTGATATTCATATATTTTGCTCTTCACCGCTAACGAACAGTTGCAAAATCAACATTTGATAATTCATCGGTTTTCGGATTAAATCGGACGGTAACCTCAACAGTCAATTCCTTATTTTCTTTTTTTATTAATAGACGAAATTTCTCCTCGGCGATCGATTCTGATATAACGGTTCTTCCAATGTGAGCATAATCCTTCACTGGAGCACCATACTTGGTCTCAGCTTTCTTTACTGCAATGACGCCCCACTTTGCATATGCAGGTTCAGCATGGGCAGAAGGCATCTGATACGGAAATCCTATGCTTGAGGAACATAGAATGAGCAGGAATGAACCTGCAGCAAGCTTTCGTTTTATTTTACTGGTAACTGAACTTTTCAAGGTCAGCATCTCCTTTTTTATTCTCTTCAATAGAAATTTCATATCCCTCTCATTATTCAACAATGGCTGGCACGCTATGCACTTATTGTTTATTTCAATAAACTAGCTATATCATCAGTGGAAAAACCTATATAATAAAAACAGGACGTTTCTAGAATATGTATTTTCTTATAAACATGAGGTGAACCGTAATGGAACTGAGACAACTACAATACGCACTGCAAATCGCAGCAGAAAAAAATTTTTCAAGGGCTGCTGAAAAACTTCACATTGCTCAGCCCTCCCTAAGCCAACAGTTATCTAAGCTTGAGAAAGAACTGGGGGTTTTACTTTTCCAGCGCAACACTAGTTCGGTAGAGTTAACTCATGCAGGCGCTTCTTTTGTATCCAAAGCAAGTGACATCCTTGATGCTGTTGAACTTCTTAAGCAAGAGATGTCGGATATCTCTCAGCTTCGTAAAGGAAAAGTCATTGTTGGGAGTATGCCGATTACAGGCTCTCATCTGTTGCCGCATGTCCTTCCTACCTTTCGCGAAAATTACCCTGATATCGAAATCACTTTGCTCGAGGACTCTTCTATGAATCTTGAAAAGTTAACAGCCAGCGGCAAAAGTGACCTCAGCTTGTTATCCCTTCCTCTTCAAGAGCCTTCCCTCTCTTACATTGAGATTGGCGAAGAAAGGATTGATCTAGCCGTACCCAAAGATCATCCTCTCGCACTCCGTGATCCCGCTTCTTCGTCTCAAGTGAGGTTAGAAGAACTTGCTGAAGAATCGTTTGTGGTGCTAAAAAAAGGCCAGGGTTTTCGCAAATTGACCTTTGACTTGTGCCAAGCAGCAGGGTTTGAACCTAAGGTGGTCTTTGAGAGCAATAACATGGAAACCGTACAATCCCTTGTAGCTACTGGTATGGGAATCACTCTTGTTCCTCGGTTTATCGCAAGGGCGCCGAGCAGTGAATTTGTTCCTGTATACCTGCCAATCGAAGATACGCCAAGTCGTACACTCGTAATTGCTTACCGTAAAGGCCGCTATCTATCTGGAGCTGCGGAAGCTTTTATAGAGACCTTCCGAACTACGATTAAGGAAATGTCTACCGAATTGGAAAAATAAATACAAAAACAGCCCGGATGATCCGGGCTGCTTTCGCTGTCTTTTTACAGTAATGATTCACTACAAAAAGGACCAAATATACTTTGTACGCTTACGCTTTTACTGTTTTACATGTTTGTTAGGTTCATGCATTGGAATCCAGCCTGCTTGACTCACCTGTCGCCAGTCTCGGTCAATCTCTGGGGGGAGATAAATCTCCGTCTTTGCTTTCAAGAAAAGGTCTTTCTCTGTCATCCCTCACATATTTGTGAACTTGTCGCCTGAGTTTCTCTTCCAAATGGTTAGCCTTACGGTCATCCATGGTGATCATCTCCTTTTGGTGACGGGATATTACTTATTAACCTTCTACCTAGGGTATGAAACAGTTTCTCTCCCTTTTTTTTATGAAAAATAAAGGTTTGGTCTGCGATCTTCAAACACCGGAATTCTTCCACGCACCTCATCTACCAGCGCCGGATCAATCGAACCTGTAAGAATTTCCTCTTGATCTCCACCTTCAATTACAATTTCCCCCCACGGGTCAATGATCATCGAGTGTCCAAAAAAAGCGGTATCTTTACTAACGCCAACCCGGTTGCATGATACCACATACATCTGATTCTCAATGGCTCTAGCCATAAGTAAAGTACGCCAGTGATGTAGCCGTGGATGCGGCCATTCTGCGGGCACAAATAATACCTTTGCCCCAGCTAAGGCAAGCGTCCTTCCAAGTTCAGGAAAACGGATGTCATAACAAATTGAAGCTCCGGCAGTCCAGTTACCGTCAAAACTGAAAGTAATCGGCTCTTCCCCTGATGCAAGGTACTTCTCTTCATCCATGAGCCTAAATAAATGCATTTTTGCATAACGTGCCACTTCTTTTCCTTCTTTATTAAATACGTACATACTGTTATAAATTTTTTCATCTACGATTTCAGATATAGAACCTGCCACAATATTTACTTTATAGCGTGCAGCATATTCTTGCAGCCACTCTCGTTCTTTCTTTCCATGTGGATCAGCCAGTTCATGAACCTCTGTCAGTGCATATCCTGTATTCCACATCTCAGGCATTACAATGATATCGGTATTCGGATTCTTCTCCATCGCCTGCTGTATAAGCTCCTGCATATGTTTTCGGTTAACATCTGGCTTTCCAATCTGAATATCACTCTGAAGCAGTACCATCTGAACGGATGAATTTTTCGCTTCTTCCGGTACGTTACTAATCTCACGATCTAGGTTTGTCATCATCTATTCTCCTTTTACACTTTAACGAGATTCATATAAAATAAGTTCATCCTATCATAGACGTTTTCTTCCAAATCATACAAGTCATCTATACCAATTCCATCTATACAGCTAGGAAAAATCATGATAGATTTATAATACTTTTTACGAAACCGGAGTGATGAAATGAACTCTTCTCATGCTCAGCCTGCAAAGTCCAGATTTACGATCAAACCTGCTGAGATTATGAATCATCTGCCTACTCAGTTTTTTGCTACGCTTGTTCAGAATGTAAACCGTGAGATCATGGCAGGACATGATGTCATTAATCTAGGACAAGGAAATCCGGATACACCTACTCCAAAGCATATCGTATCTTCCTTGCAAGAAGCAGCGGAGAATCCGCTTTATCATAAATATTCACCATTTAGCGGCTTTCCCTTTCTAAAGGAAGCGATTGCCCACCGCTATAAAGAGGACTATGGTGTTGAGCTCGATCCTGAAACGGAAGTAGCCATATTATTTGGAGGAAAAACAGGGCTTGTTGAACTTCCCCAAGTTCTGCTTAATCCTGGAGATGTGTGTCTCGTGCCTGACCCAGGTTATCCGGATTACTGGTCCGGAGTTGCTCTTGCCAAGGCTGAAATGTCATTTATGCCGCTGCTTGCGTCTAATGGCTTCTTGCCTGACTACAGTGCGATTTCAGAACAAGATGCCAATAAAGCAAAACTAATGTTTCTCAATTATCCGAATAACCCGACAGCTGCTATTGCTCCAAGCTCTTTCTATGAAGATACGGTAGAATTTGCGGCTAAGAATGGAATTGTGGTGGCAAGTGACTTTGCCTATGGCGCTATTGGTTTTGACGGACATCGTCCTATCAGTTTTTTAGAAACACCAGGAGCCAAAGAAGTAGGCGTTGAATTCTACACTTTATCCAAAACCTATAATATGGCAGGATGGAGAGTTGGTTTTGCTCTTGGAAATGCCGAGATTATCAGACTTATTAATCAACTACAAGACCATATGTATGTAAGCTTATTCGGGGGCATTCAGGCAGCCGCACAGACGGCACTTACTTCTTCTCAGCACTGTGTAACTGAGCTTGTGGCCCGCTATGAATCACGGCGAGATGCGCTGTTTAGTGAACTCGGAAATATAGGATACAACGCAAACAAACCAGGCGGTTCCTTCTTTAGCTGGCTTCCTGTGCCCAAAGGCTATACTTCAGCTTCGTTCGCTGACCTTCTGCTTCGTGAGGCAAAAGTAGCGGTAGCACCGGGCATTGGTTTTGGACAACATGGGGAAGGTTACGTGCGAATAGGACTGCTGAGTGATGAAGAAAGACTGCGGGAAGCAGCGAGACGAATCGGAAAGCTCGGGTTGTTTTAGGAATACTGCAAAATCTATGCTTATTTCTCTTTGCAACGATCTATCTTCCGTGGTATCCTATCTGTAATTTAAAATCGTAAACGTGTTGACGGGACCAGTAAGAAAGCTCCTCCGTGTTTAGAGAGTAAATTCCAAAGGCTGAAAGAATTTACCACGGACATTTCTGAAACCTACCCCTGAGCGGCCTAACTATGAAAATAGGACGTTTCCCTTAACGTTATAAGGTCTACGAGTTGGATGATCTAGATCATCAACAAAGGTGGTACCGCGGAAGATTTAACTTTCGTCCTTTGCATTATAAGGACGAAAGTTTTTTTGCTTTTCTAGGAACCACTTTTATACGATCTGCCGTTGCATCAATGAAGAGTATATTTGTTTTCAAATTCATTAAATAAATCATGAAATTCATTCAGCTAAAAAGGAAGTGAATAAGGGCGTGTCTTCTCGCATTGTTATTAAAATTGGCAGCAGTTCTTTAACCACGGATACAGGATCATTACATAAAGAAGCCGTATCATTCTTCGCAGCAGAGATTGCTGCACTCCACGCCGAAGGTCATGAAGTGCTTCTTGTCACTTCTGGAGCCGTTGCTGCCGGATTCGGTCACATTGGCTACACATCCCGGCCCAAGCTGCTACATGAAAAACAAGCGGCTGCGGCTGTTGGGCAGGCTCTTCTTATGCAAGCATATCAACAAGCATTTGCGGGTCATGAAATCAAGACAGCACAAATCCTGCTGACAAGAACCGATTTCCTAAACCGCAAACGAATGGGAAATGCCATCATGACGATTGATGAGCTGTTAAAACAGCGAGTGATCCCCATCATTAATGAAAATGATACCGTATCTGTGGATGAGCTCAAATTCGGGGATAACGATATGCTGTCAGCGCTTGTCGCTGGATTTATTAAAGCAAGTAAACTCCTTATTTTAACGGATACCGATGGATTATATTCTGCTGACCCCCGGAAACAGGCGGATGCAGTCAAATATGACCGAATTGATGAAATCACGGATGAAATCTATGCGATTGCTGGCGGAAGCGGTTCGGTCGTCGGTACAGGCGGTATGCGTTCCAAAGTTGATGCAGCCAAGGTTGCTACTAGAGGCGGAGTCCCCGTCTTTGTAGGGCGTGTCCTGGAACAGGGGGACATGAAAGCAGCTTTTTATGATAGAGGAAAAGGCACTTACTTTGATACCCGTCTTAATTCTCTCCCTCGAAAAAAACAGTGGCTTGGATTCATGTCCTCCCCCCTCGGCTCTGTACAAGTCGATCTTGGAGCAGAAAAAGCACTGCTTCACGACGGTCACAGCCTGCTCCCTGTAGGAGTACAAGAAGTTCAAGGTCATTTCCAAGCCGGTGATGTCATTGAAGTTATTAATATGACAGGAGATATCATCGGACGCGGTATCGTAAATTACGATGAGGAGCAGCTACGTCTGATTAGAGGACTTTCAAGTCAGGAAGTTCTTAAAAAACTTGAAGGAAACATGAGCCGTTTGGAAGTCGTTCATCGGGATGAATGGATTACACTGAAATAACAGATGAATGTTCCACAGAACTTTTTCTGGCTTACAATTCACTAACCATAACTTAATTAACTAAAGGAGTGATTTTCAATGAGCGAAGTACAAACGAAAGCATTAAAGGCAAAAGAAACGACCGCAATACTAGCAAGTCTATCCTCTGATGTTAAGAACGCAGCCCTTCTTGTCATGGCAGATGCACTGATTCAGGAGCAGTCTTCTATAATGGAAGCCAACAAGCTCGATCTTGCGCGTGGTGAGGAAAATGGGACTCCTGCTGCCATGCTTGATCGCCTCAGCTTGAATGAAGAACGGATTCACAGTATTTCAGAAGGACTTCGGCAGATTGCTGAGCTGAATGACCCTATCGGAGATATTCTCGAAGTTATTCATCGTCCTAACGGCCTTCGCATTGAAAAAGAACGTGTTCCGCTTGGACTGATTGGCATCATCTACGAAGCTAGACCCAATGTTACAGTGGATGCAATTGGACTAAGCCTCAAAACCGGAAACGCTGTGGTGCTGCGGGGCGGCTCCTCTGCGCTTTCATCAAACCAAAAGATTGTAGAAGTATTAAAACAAGCGCTGAAATCTACGCCGGTTCCATCTGAAGCGATCCAGTTGATCGAAGACTCAAATCGTGCTTCAGTAAATGAAATGTTAAAATGCAAAGGTCTCCTTGATGTCATTATTCCTCGAGGCGGCGCCTCTCTCATTCAAAATGTGGTTGAAAATGCAACGGTTCCTGTTATTGAAACGGGTGCTGGAATCTGCCACACCTATATTGCTGCTGACGCTGATGAGCAAATGGCTGCTGATATTGCTCTTAATGCAAAAGTGCAACGTCCATCGGTATGCAACTCAATGGAGACACTTTTAATTCATAAGGATTATGGTAATGAGAAAATTGTAAAACTGGCAGAAGCATTTCAGAATTCTTCTGTTGAGCTTCGCGGTTGTCCTGCCTTTGTTAAGCTTGTTCCGTGGGCAGTACCCGCTACTTCGGCTGATTACAGTACAGAATATAACGATTATGTCCTGAATGTGCGGATTGTTGCTGATCTAAGGGAAGCGCTGGATCATATCGCGCAGTATAGTACGATGCACTCCGAGTGTATTGTTACTGAGGATGAGGCTACCGCGGCGAAATTCATGCAAGATGTAGACGCAGCAGCCGTCTATCACAATGCATCAACACGTTTTACGGATGGATTTGAATTCGGTTATGGTGCAGAAATCGGAATCAGCACTCAAAAACTGCATGCACGCGGACCTATGGGTCTTCCTGCACTAACCTCAACAAAATATCGTATTTACGGAACTGGACAAATCAGACAATAAAATTACAGAGGGTCAGGAGGAATTAGATCTATGAGCGGAATTCGTACACTCATTCAGAAAAAAGTAGCTTTTTACGGAGCTGGGTCTATGGCAGAAGCCATTGCAAGAGGGCTTATATCAAGGGGTGTACTCTCTCCTTCCTCCATCACCATGATGAACCGCAGCAATAGGGAACGACTTCAGGAACTTGAAAATAAATATGGCGTCATTACGGCACGTGAAACGGCTGCCAAAGAAGATGTGCTGCAAACGACGGATGTCATTATCCTTTCAATGAAACCCAAAGATGCAGCAGAAGCCCTTCGTTATCTAGGACCGCTTCTATCTCCAGGGCAACTCGTAGTGTCGGTTATAGCCGGCATGACTATAGAAACAATGCAGACGCTGCTTGGCAAAAAGCATCCGGTTGTCCGCACGATGCCAAATACGTCCAGTACGATTGGACTTGGTGCAACCGGAATCGCTTTTTCAGAAGAAGTGAGTGACGAAGATCAGCATTTAGTCCGTACTTTATTTGAAGCGGTAGGCATTGTCACGATCGTCGATGAATCTACAATTGAAACCTTAACCGGGATCTCGGGAAGCGGGCCTGCCTACATCTATTACATGATGGAAGCCATGATGGAAGCTGGTGTAAGGGGCGGACTCTCTTCTGAGCAAGCTCGTGATTTAACGGTTCAGACCGTACTTGGTGCAGCTCGAATGGTACAGCAAACGGGTGAAAGTCCGCAAGATTTACGCAAAAAGGTAACTTCCCCTAATGGATCAACGGAGGCGGCTATTGGTGTGCTAGCTAAAGGCCATTTCAAAGAGACTGTTCATGCTGCGGTGGATCGCTGTGCAGAGCGTTCCCGGGAAATGGGCAATGCCTTGAAGGAGGAAATCAATTGAGTTATTGTACAGCAACGTACCGGATTTACGATGATAAAGCGAATTTTCACAAAAAGGCAGAATCCATTGCCGTTGGGATGACAGTGGGAAGCTGGACAGAATTACCGGAAACAAAAAGAGACGTAATGAAGCAACATTTAGGACAAGTGCTTGAAGTTAAGGTCCATGAACCTGAAAATGCGCAGCCTGGAGAACGCTATGGAGAGGTTACCATCGCTTATCCCGATATAAACTTTAGCAAGGACATTCCGGCACTCCTCGTTACCGTATTTGGAAAAATATCAATGGACGGCAAAATTAAGCTCATGCAGCTCGGTTTCTCCGATGCTTTTGCCTCTCATTTCCCTGGTCCAAAGTTTGGTATACAAGGCGTACGTGAACTTCTAGGTGTACCGAATCGGCCGCTTTTGATGAGTATTTTTAAATCTGTTATCGGTCTTAATGCTTCAGAACTGCGTGAACAATTTTTACGTCAAGCACTTGGCGGAGTCGATTTAATTAAAGATGATGAAATCCTTTTTGAGAATGAGCTGACTCCCATTGAAAAACGAGTGGAAGTATGTATCCGGGCCGCAGAAGAAGCAAGCAAAGAAACCGGTAAAAAGTTGCTTTATGCGACCAATCTGACCGGTCCGACTTCCCGTCTGCATGAGCAAGCTCGAAAAGCGATTGACGCAGGCGCTAACGCTCTTCTCTTTAACGTATTATCTTACGGGTACGACGTCCTGCACGAACTCAGTAAAGATCCAGAGATTACCGTACCGATCATGGCCCACCCAGCCCTTGCGGGTGCCTACTATCCTTCACCTTATCATGGTATCTCTGCATCTGTCCTGCTGGGGCAGCTCATGCGTCTTGCGGGAGCAGATCTTGTCCTGTTCCCTTCACCTTACGGTTCAGTAACGATGCCGCGGGAAGAAAATATGGGAATTAAAGAACAGCTGTTAACTTCAGCGCTGCCGATCAAACAAAGTATGCCTGTACCGTCAGCGGGAATCCATCCTGGGCTTGTTCCGCTGATCTTACAAGATTTCGGTACAGATGTTATTGTAAATGCAGGCGGTGGAATTCACGGTCATCCCATGGGTACTGAAGCCGGAGGACGTGCATTTGTTCAAGCCATTGAAGCAGCACAGCAAGGGATTTCGCTTTCAGAATACGCTTCTAACCATACAGAACTTGCAAGTGCCCTGCAGCTTTGGGGAGGAGAAAAATAAGTGAGTAAAAAAACAGTTATATTCTGCGATTTTGACGGAACGATTACGCTATCCGATAATATCGTAGCGATCATGAAGCATTTTCAGCCTGCCGGTTATGAGCCGATTATGAAAGATATAGTTGATCAGAAAATTTCTTTACAGCAAGGGGTAAGTGCAATGTTCGCCCTGATTCCTTCAGAGAAAAAGAATGAAGTGATCGATTTTGTTCTTGGACAAGCGGGAATTAGGGATGGCTTTGCCGAGTTCCTTAGCTATGTACGTAACGAAGGTATCGAGTTTTATGTAACGAGCGGCGGAATGGATTTTTTTATTGATCCTCTGCTTGCTCCGTTTGGGATTCCAAATGATCATGTTTATTGTAACCGTGCTGATTTTACGGGAGATTATATTCAAATCCTGTGGCCTCATCCTTGTAAAGCCCCATGTACGAATGATTGTGGAATGTGTAAAGCAACTATTATGCGTAATTTTGATCCTAATTCTTATGAACGTATACTCATCGGTGACAGTCTCACCGACTTCCAAGGTGCAAAAATTGCTGACCTCGTGTATTCTCGTTCGATCTTAACGAAGAAATGTGAAGAACTGCAGGTTCCTCACGTACCGTTTACTACTTTCTTCGATATTTTAGAAAACTTACAATCGAAACGCGTTCAGGAGGCAGTAAAATGACTTTTTCAGATATCACCACAGAAGAAAAAAACCGTGTTCTCTCCGAATTAGCCGATGTAAAAGATGACTTTGCAAAAAGAGGCTGGTTCCCCGGCACCAGCGGTAATTTATCCATGCGTGTTGGAAATTTTGATGCGGAAGAATTCCATTTTGCAGTTACCGCCAGCGGTAAAGATAAAGCAGCCCGTACACCCGAAGACTTCCTCTTTGTAGATAAGGATGGAAAAGCTTGCGAAACAACGAGCTTAAAACCGAGTGCGGAAACATTAATCCACTGCGAAATTTATCGCTTAACTGGATGCGGGGCAGTCTTTCATGTACATACCGTGTTCAATAACCTGATCAGTGAATATTATGGGGATCAAGGTCATGTACCCATCCAAGGGATCGAACTGATTAAAGCTTTCAACATCTGGGAAGAGAATGCTGCAATTGAGGTGCCTGTTCTTCCTAACTACGCGCATATTCCTTCCATTGCCAAGCTGGTACCTGGTATGCTTCAAGAGAAAGTTCCTGGGATTCTGCTTCGCAATCACGGCATTTATGTATGGGGAAAGAACGCGTTTGAAGCAAGAAAGCATCTTGAGGCGTTTGAATTTTTATTTGAAGTGATGTACCGCGGACTTTTACTCAAAAAATAAAACAAAGAAAAAACCGTAGAAACGCCTGATTCGGCAAATCTACGGTTTTTTACATATTTCTCTTATATCTCTTTCATAACTCTCTAAAGAACAGTATGAAAATTGAAACTACAACTCTCTGTCTTGATAAGGAGATAGATCCATATCACGCTCGAGCTCTCTAAGAAGACGTTCCCCTTCATCCTCTTTCCGTGTTGGAGAGAATAGCAGCTTGATACCGCCCCCGATGAAGATCAATGATATGACGATCGTGTTCATATAAGACTGAAGACTGTAAAAGAATTGCAAGGACTCAAAGCGGCTCTCAAGCTCTGGAACTACCAGTCTCAGCAAAATATAATAAACACCCAGGAATAATAGTGCTGCACCGATCCACCGCTGATAACGCGTCCACGCTTCAACTACCGGTTTATCATATAAGGGTTCTCTGCCGTACTTGCTTGCCTGCTGAAGTCCGTCAAAGAAACTATAGAACCAGATAACGGGGATTAAAAAAAGAAAGAGGGACAAATTGAGCAAGTCCAAAATATAAATACTCCCTAGGAACAGCACCATAAGCTGAAGTCCTCTTTTTTGCAGCCCCAGATACATCTGGCCTGCCCCTGGGATCATCGCAAGTAACGTAGCAATCACTTTACTCCGCTTTCCATGACTGCGGCCATGTTCTATCTGTTCAAACAGTGTTTTATCCTCTAAAATTTCCCCCGCTTGCTTGCGATGCACATGCTGAACCGCATCAAACATACAGTACAGCCACATCACCGGCAGTAGAAGCAGGAAAAGAAGTATGACCTCTTCGCCCGAAATGACTGCTACGAACAGCAGCATAATAGCGAGTCCAAAGAATCCAATTAGAAAAGATAAACCGCGTTGCAACAGTCCCATGTGCAAGTGTCCAAGTCCTGGCACGAACGATAAGAGAATCGTAAAGAATCGTTCCTTTTCTTTCCCTATTCCCTGATTTGGATACACATACCCTTCGTGCGGCGGAAAACCAAAAGGAGGTGCCATGCCTGGTTTTTGATTGTGCTGCATGCCGTAATAGGACTCATTAGGGTCTACGTTTGGATCTACTGCGGGTCCCATTTGTCCATACGTCTCCGCATTTGGAGCATAGTTAGGATATCCCGGCGGATAGGAGGATTGTTCGGGTGCACGAAGCAGTTTAAGAACCAGACTAAACATACTAACCATCCATAGAAAGGCAGCCCCTAGTAACATAACTAAAGCAAAATCCATTTCATTTCCGAGAGCAGATAAAAAAGCCAATCCTAATACTCCAAAAAATAAGAATCCGTAGATAAAACCCTTTACCCGGCTCTTATAATAATAATGTCCGAGTCCCGGCACAAAGTTAAGCAAAAAGGCAAGCAGTTTACTTCTGTCCTGCTCCATATTCATCTCATTGTCTTCCTTTCTTACATCAAATGGAAATCTATTCTTATGGTTTAGGCTTTAACGTATCTAACCAGCCTGTAGCCTTTTTCACCAAAACTTCACTATAAGGTTGTGCTGTCTGGGTCTCGCTCTTGTATACATTGCCGGGGGCTAACCGATCAAATACACCTGTAGAAATAAAAAGGACTGTTATTGAAGCAGCTACCGTATAGTGAATCATTTTATGACTGAGCAGATGCTGCCACGAAAGTTTGCCTATTCTCTTCTTCCTTCCTTCTCTTCTCACCATAGAATCAACTTGTTTCATGATCCGCTTGGTAAATACCGTTTGACTATGAATCTCAGGGAAAGTAAACGTCTCGTTGTTGTTTTGGTGAGCCAAATCTTCGTTCTGATTCAATAACTGAAGAGACATCAGATAGGAGGCAAGCGCTTCTTCATCAGTAAGGAGCTGCTCATCTATCTCTTCTCTCTCCGCCTCGGTTAGTGTCCCTTTGATATAAGCCGTAAAGCGGTCCTCATTTCGGTTATTCACGCCATTCTTTCTCCTTCCAATGTTGCCTTATCCATATTCTCGCTCGGTATAACCTGGATTCGACGGTTTTCACAGCAATATTGCATTCCTCGGCTATCTGCTCATAATTGTTTTCCTTTAGGTAATAGAGAATGATAATATCACGATACTTGGGAGGAAGCATTCTGATTTTTTTCAGCAATTCTTGTTTTTTTTCTTTCTTAAGCAATTGATACACCGTATCCGCCTGCCGGTCAGGTATATGTATTACCTCGTTTTCATGTCCTGCTTCGGTTATGACTCTTCGGCTGGCTTTCCTTTTCATATCAATCGCTTTATTCAGTGCAATTCGTGTAATCCAAGTCTTAAACCCTTCCGATCGGTACTGGGGGAGAGATTTAAAGATTTGAACGAAAGCTTCCTGTGCAGCATCCTCCGCATCCTGAACATGATGAAGAACAGAATACGTAACTTGAAAAATATGTTTACTGTATTGATTAATAAGTTCATGGTATTTCGCATGATCTCCTTGCACAATGTCTTCAATCAATCTTGCTTCATCAATGGTCTCTCTCCTCCTTCCCCATATAAATAGACGTATGAACGAAGCGCACCCCTGCAATTTTCAGATAAAATAAATTATTTTTTTGAATTCGATCCATCTTTCCTTCTTATTATCGCGAAAAGAACAAAAAAAGGCACCCCTTATAAAGGAGTGCCTTATATAACCTATATGATTAACGTCCACCACTACGGAAGCGGGCGGCGTATGCTTTTACATCCTCGGTTGTTTTAACTCTATTGCGGCTCCATTCCAGTAATATACGATCAATATATCTGAAATGTACTTTTCCAGCAAACACAGCTTCTTTCAGAGCAAGCAATATCAACTCTTCAGGGTATCGATCCTGATCGATCCAGCCAGAGATCGTTTCATATTCCATAGGAGATAGAGGTCTGCCGAACTCATTCTCAAAAACTCGGAACATATTACGTTCTTCAGCTTCTTCCATCGTTTGTTTTGCCTTCTGCTGATAAGGGTATGCTGCTGATTTTCGAGCAACCGCTGGGGAAGATGATTCTTCTTGAAGACATTCCGCAAGTTTTACATATAATCCAAGCACATTATAACGCTCATATTGTATGCCGCTCGCTTTATCTAAATCTTCGTCTATACTAACAAAACCATCTCTCATCAGCCTCTGCAAGCCACGAGCAACCTGTTCCGGCGGTATGTTCATTCGAACTGCCAATTCCTCAAGCGTCGGAAAATCATTTCCTTCCAGCTGTTGAAATGATATCAGATGTTGGATTAGAAGCATCTCTCCATCTGACAAACCAAGCCGGGTGTAATAACGGAGCAGTGCATAAGGAAGTTGAACGCTCCCCATAGACATCCCGTAAGCAATACCTTTCACCCATGTACCCTCACCTGGTTCGCTCATTTACATACCTCCTAGGGTCCTTACGGATAAAGACGATACAGTGTGCGTGGGAATGGGATGGTTTCACGTACATGATCAAGTCCGCAAATCCAAGCTACTGTACGTTCAAGTCCAAGACCAAATCCGGAGTGAGGAACAGATCCATAGGTGCGAAGATCCAAGTACCACTGATAAGCTTCCCGGGAAAGATTATGTTCTTCAAAACGCTCTTCCATCAGTTTCGGATCGTCAATACGCTGGGAGCCGCCAATAATTTCGCCGTATCCTTCCGGTGCGATCATGTCTGCACATAATACCACTTCTGGACGGTTCGGATCTGGTTTCATATAGAAAGCTTTAATTCCTGCTGGATAGTGAGTAATGAATACAGGTTTGTCGTATTTTTCGGCAATCGCTGTTTCATGAGGAGCACCAAAATCTTCACCCCATGGAATATCAAAACCTTCTCCTTGCAGGAAGGTAATTGCTTCATCATAAGTAATACGCGGGAATGGAGCTTTGATATTCTCGAGTTTAGAGATATCACGGCCAATGCTTTCCAGCTCTTTACGGCAGTTTTTCACTACCGACTGTACTACGTGTGAAATGAACTCTTCCTGAATACGCAAGCTTTCTTCATGATCCACAAATGCCATTTCCGGTTCAATCATCCAGAACTCAATCAAGTGACGGCGAGTTTTGGATTTTTCTGCACGGAAAGTAGGACCAAAGGAATACACTTTACCAAGCGCCATGGCAGCTGCTTCCATATAAAGCTGACCGCTTTGTGTCAGGTATGCATCTTCATCAAAGTATTTGATGTGGAACAGGTTCGTTGTTCCTTCAGCAGAAGAAGGTGTCAGGATCGGAGGATCTACAATCGTAAATCCATTGGTATCAAAATACTCCTGAACTGCGCGGATAATTTCCGCACGAATCACCATAATTGCACGCTGTTTGTTCGAACGAAGCCACAGGTGGCGATGATCCATCAAGAAATCAACACCGTGTTCTTTCGGCGTAATGGGATAATTTTCAGTTAAATGAATAATTTCAATTCCTGTAACTGTAAGTTCATATCCAGACTGGCTGCGCGGCTCTTCACGAACCACCCCTGTTACATAAAGTGAACTTTCTTGGGTGAGGCTTTTCGCGTTGTTCCAAATTTCTTCAGAAACTTCACTCTTCACCACGACCCCCTGGATATAGCCTGTACCGTCGCGAAGCTGTAAAAATTGTATTTTACCGCTGGAGCGCTTGTTATTGACCCAAGCACCGATCGTTACTGTTTCTCCAACGTGCTTGCTGACATTGCGAATGTCACTTTTCGTGCTCATTCTGATCTCTCCCTGCTTATATATTATTAATTATTGAGTTGCTTCTACAATACGATGTGTATCGCGTGCAATCACAAGTTCTTCATTCGTTGGAATGACGAGAACTTCTACTTTGGAATTTGTTGAAGAGATACGGCGCGGCTCACCAGAACGGATTTTATTCAGCTCTTCGTCTACTTCAACACCAAGATAAGTAAGCTGCTCAAGAACACGCTGACGAAGCACAACAGAATTCTCTCCAACCCCTGCTGTAAAGACGATAACATCCACACCGTTCATCGCTGCAGCATAGGAACCAATGTATTTACGAAGACGGTACTCATACATATTGAAAGCAAGTGTAGAGTTTGGCTCACCGTTCTCCATTCCTTCTGTAATCTCACGCATGTCACTGCTGATACCGGAGATGGCAAGCAGTCCACTATGTTTATTAAGCATCGAATTCACTTCGTTAATCGTAAGCTCTTCTTTGTTCATTACATAAGGTACAATCGCTGGATCGAGATCCCCGCTGCGTGTTCCCATCATCAGACCTTCAAGAGGAGTCATACCCATGGAAGTATCAACGGAAACCCCATTTTTCACTGCTGTTAAGCTGCCTCCGTTACCTACGTGACATGTAATGATC